>CAVZMD010000014.1:0-282393 GCA_963776265.1 uncultured Acidobacteriaceae bacterium
AGATCGAAATCCTCATGAAGGTGGAGACGCACAACCATCCCACCGCGATCTCTCCCTGGCCCGGCGCGGCCACCGGCGCCGGCGGCGAGATCCGCGACGAAGGCGCCACCGGCCGCGGCGCAAAACCGAAGGCCGGTCTCTGCGGCTTCACCGTCTCCAATCTCAACCTTCCGCAGTCGCCGCAGCCGTGGGAGCGCGCACCTTCACGCCCCGCGCACATCGCCTCGCCGCTCGACATCATGATCGACGGCCCGCTCGGCGCCGCCGCCTACAACAACGAGTTCGGCCGCCCCAACCTCTGCGGCTACTTCCGCACCTACGAACAGCAACTCGGCGACACGACCTTCGGCTACCACAAGCCCATCATGCTCGCCGGCGGCCTCGGCAACATCCGCACGCCGCACATTGAAAAGCGCGCCATCCGTCCCGGCGATCTCCTCATCGTTCTCGGCGGCCCCGCCATGCTCATCGGCCTCGGCGGCGGCGCGGCCTCAGCCAATGCCTGCGGCGCAGAGCAACAGGATCTCGACTTCGCCTCCGTGCAGCGCGACAACGCCGAGATGGAGCGTCGCTGCCAGGAGGTCATCGACCGCTGCTGGCAGCTCGGCGACGAAAACCCCATCTCCTTCATCCACGACGTCGGCGCCGGCGGCCTCTCCAACGCCTTCCCCGAGCTCGTCAACGACGGCGGCGTCGGCGGTGTCTTCGACCTCGCCGCCATCCCGCAAGCCGAGGCCGGCCTCTCGCCGCTCGAGGTCTGGTGCAACGAAGCGCAGGAGCGCTACGTCCTCGCGCTCCCGCCCCAACACCTCGCCCTCTTCGACTCCATCTGCACGCGCGAGCGCTGTCCCTTCGCCGTCGTCGGCCGCGCCACGCCAGAGCTCGAAATCGTTCTCATCAACTCCAACGATCCAGACGGCGCCACGCATCCCATCGATCTCCCCCAATCTCTCCTCTTCGGCAAGCCGCCGAAGATGCAGCGCTCCTTCACGCGCACGAAGACCGAAACACAATCACTCGACCTCTCGCGCATCACCATCTCTGACGCTGTCGAGCGCCTGCTTCGCCTTCCCACCATCGCCTGCGAAAAACTTCCTCATCACCATCGGCGACCGCAGCGTCGGCGGCCTCACAGTGCAGGACCAGATGGTCGGCCCCTGGCAGGTTCCCGTCGCCGACTGCGCCGTCACCCTCCGCACCTTCGACTCCGTTGCCGGCGAAGCCATGGCCATCGGCGAACGCACACCACTCGCCGTCACCGACGCCGCCGCTTCCGCGCGCATGGCCGTCGGCGAAGCTCATCACCAACATCGCCGGCGCCGCCATCGACAAACTCTCCGACATCAAGCTCTCCGCCAACTGGATGGCCGCCGCCGGCGCGCGTGCATCTGCTGCGGAACCGAGCGAAGACGAAAAACTCTTCGACGCTGTCCACGCGCTCGGCATGGAGCTCTGCCCCGCCCTCGGCCTCACCATCCCCGTCGGCAAAGACTCCATGTCGATGAAGATGAACTGGCGCGAAAACGGCGAGCCTCGCTCCGTCATCTCGCCGCTCTCCGTCATCATCTCCGGCTTCGCTCCCGTCACCGACGTCCGCCGCACCCTCACGCCGCAACTCCAGCCCGACGGTGCACTCCTTCTCATCGACCTCAGCAATGGCCGTGACCGTCTCGGCAACTCCGCGCTCGCGCAGGTCTACAACCTCACCGGCGGCGAAACGCCCGACACACCCGAGCCCGAAAAACTCCTCGCCTTCTTCAACGCGGTCCAACAGCTCAATCGCGAGAACAAACTCCTCGCCTATCACGACCGCTCCGACGGCGGCCTCTTCGTCACGCTCGCCGAGATGGCGTTTGCCGGCCGCTGCGGTTTTGAGATCGGTCTTCCTCCAACGGTCACGGCAATCACAGCGCTCTTCTCCGAAGAGCTCGGAGCGGTCCTGCAGGTCCGCACGGCAGATGCGCGGCCAATTCTCGGTCAGCTCCACTCCGCGGGCCTCACCGCACATCTCATCGGCGCCGCGACCGCTGGCAACGAATTCACCATCCGCCATCCGGACAAGGTCATCTACTCCGGTTCCCGCACGACGCTCCACAAGATCTGGTCTGAGACCTCGTTCCACATCGCCTCGCTGCGCGACAACCCCGAGTCCGCGCAGCAGGAGTTCGATCTCCTCGACGACGCCAACCGCCCCGGCCTCTTCGTCGACGTCCCCTTCGACCTCGCCGAACGCGTCTGCGCGCCATGGACCAACCCCGCGCCGCGCGCTCCCGGCATGCCTTACCTCGTCATGACCAGACCGCGCGTCGCCATCCTGCGCGAGCAGGGCGTCAACAGCCAGTACGAGATGGCCGCCGCCTTCGACCGCGCCGGCTTCGAATGCATCGACGTCACCATGAGCGACCTTCTCGCCGGCCGCGCCGACCTCGCTTCCTTCATCGGCCTCGCCGCCTGCGGTGGCTTCTCCTACGGCGATGTCCTCGGCGCCGGCAGCGGCTGGGCCAAAACAATCCTCTTCAACTCGCAGCTCCGCGACGCCTTCGCCGCCTTCTTCACGCGTCCCGAAACCTTCTCACTCGGCGTCTGCAACGGCTGCCAGATGATGGCGCAGCTCCGCGATCTCGTCCCGGGCGCGCAACACTGGCCACGCTTCGTGCGCAACATCTCTTCACGCTACGAGGCCCGCCTCTGCATGGTCGAAATCCAACCCACCTCCTCCCTCTTCCTCGCCGACATGACCGGTGCGCGCATGCCCATCGTCGTCGCGCACGGCGAAGGCCACGCCACCCATCTCGCACCCGCCGAGTTCATCGCCGCCCGCTACATCGACACCTACGGCCGCCCCACGCAGCACTATCCGCTCAACCCCTCCGGCTCGCCCGGCGGCACCGCCGCACTCACCTCCGCCGACGGCCGCGCTCTCATCATCATGCCCCACCCCGAGCGCACCTCCCTCGGCGTCCAACACACCTGGACCCGCACCCTCCAGCACAGCCCCTGGCAGCGCCTCTTCGACAACGCCCGCGCGTGGGTAAAGAAAAACTAGACGAAAGAAAACCAGTCGAAAATAGAAACGATAGACGGATGCCTGACTCGCAAAAGACCATCGACTACAAGTCCGCCGGTGTGGACATCGAAGCCGGCAACGAAGCCGTTCGCCGCATGAAAGCGCACGTCGCGCGCACGCACTCGCCGGCCGTGCTCACCAGCCTCGGAGCATTCGGCTCTCTCTTCAGCCTTCAGGACGCCATCAAGGGCATGGCCGATCCTGTCATGGTTCAGAGCACCGACGGTGTCGGCACCAAGACCCTCGTCGCCGTCATGGCGGGCCGCTATGAAAACCTCGGCCGCGATCTCGTCGCTGCCGTCGCCGGCGACATCGCCGTCATGGGCGCGCGCCCGCTCACCTTCCTCGACTACCTCGGACTTCATAAGGTCGACCCAGACATCGTCGAAGAGCTCGTTCGCGGCATGTCCTCTGCCTGCGCCGAATCCAACATCGCGCTCGTCGGCGGCGAGACCGCCGAGATGCCGTCCGTCTACGCTCCCGGCGACCTCGACGTCGTCGGCTTCGTCACCGGCGTCGTCGACCGCTCGCGACTGCTCACCGGCGCCAGCATCACCGCAGGCGATGTCCTCTATGGCGTCAGTTCCTCAGGCCTCCACACCAACGGCTGGTCGCTCGCCCGCAAGCTCCTCTTCGACGTCAACCAGTTCGATATCCACGAACCGCGCCCCGAGCTCGACGGCGCCAATCTCGCCGACACGCTCCTCGAGCCGCACGCCAACTACGTGACACCCATCCGCCGTGCGCTCGACCACAACATTCCCATCAAGGGCATGGCGCACATCACCGGCGGCGGCCTCATCGAAAACACTCCCCGCATCCTTCCCGAAGGCCTCGGCGCCATCGTCGACCGCTCCACCTGGAAGCCGCAGCGCATCTTCACCTGGCTCCAGCAACTCGGCCGCATCCCCGACGAAGAGATGCATCGCGTGTTCAACATGGGCATCGGCCTCGTCGTCGTCGCTCCTGCCGGTTATCACTCCGCTCTCGCCCGATTTTTCACTCCTTTCTCCGTCACTGAGATTGGCCGCATCGAAGCCAACCACAGCGGCGTCACCTTCGCGGGAGCCTGACCATGCTCTCTCACCAGCAGCTCCTCGACGCCATCCCGCACTGCCTCACCGAAACCAATCTCCCCTTGCCCAACAAATATCCAGGCAAAGTGCGCGACACCTACGACCTCGGCGACCGCCTCCTCCTGGTGACGACGGACCGCCAGTCCGGCTTCGACCGCATGCTCGGCGCGATCCCCTACAAAGGCCAGGTGCTCAACCGTACCTCGCTGCACTGGTTTGAAGCGACGAAGCACATCATCGCTAACCACGTCATCTCCTCGCCGCACGCCAACGCTCTGCTCGCGCGCAAGTGCCGCGTCCTCCCCATCGAGTTCGTCGTTCGCGGTTACCTCACCGGTTCCACCGACACCGCCATCTGGACCAAGTACACCGCGGGCGAGCGCACCTTCGGCGATGTCACCCTCGCGGACGGCCTCCGCAAAAACGAAAAACTCCCACACGCACTCATCACTCCCACCACGAAAGAGTCCGCGCACGACCGCCCCATCACGCCCGGCGAAATCATCTCCGAAAACTGGCTCACCCCCGACGAGTGGAACTTCGCCTCAAAAAAGGCACTCGCTCTCTTCGCCTTCGGCCAGCAGCGCGCCGCCGCAGCACGGCCTCATCCTCGTCGACACCAAGTACGAGTTCGGCGTCACGCCCTCCGGCAGGATCATTCTCATCGACGAGATCCACACACCCGACTCCTCACGCTACTGGCTCGCGCCCACCTACGAGCAGCGTCTCTCTGAAGGCCGCGAGCCTGACATGATCGACAAGGAATTCTTCCGTCTCTGGTTCCGCGAGCGCTGCGATCCCTACAAAGACGCCGTGCTTCCCACACCTCCACCCGACCTCATCGCCGAGCTCGCCTCGCGCTACATCCAGCTCTACGAAGCCATCACCGGCAACCTCTTCGAGCCTGACCTCCGTCCACTCGAACCCACCATCCTCGCGGCCCTGAAACACCCTCTGAAAAAGCCGTCATCCTGAGGCGCAGCCGAAGGACCTCGGTATTTCGCTTGGAGTTGCAACGCCCGTCATGCAAGAACGCATCCTCATCCTCGGCTCCGGCGCACGCGAGCACGCCATCACCGCCACTCTCGCGCGCAGTCCGCAGCGCCCTGAACTCCTCTGCTTCGGCTCAGCCCGCAACCCCGGCATCGCCGCACTCACAAGCGCCTACGCTACCGGCAACATCACTGACCCCGCCGCCGTTATCGCCTTCGCACTCGAGCACAAACCCACGCTCGCCATCATCGGCCCCGAAGCCCCACTCGCCGCCGGTGTCGCCGACGCACTCTGGTCCGCGCACATTCCCACCGTCGGTCCCACGCAATCCCTCGCGCGCATCGAGTCGTCCAAATCCTTCACGCGCTCGCTCCTCGATCGCCATCACATCCCCGGCAATCCCATCTTCCAGCGCTTCACCTCGCTCGACGGAGTTGAAGCTCTCCTCGATCGCCTCGGCGACGCGCACGTCATCAAGGACGACGGCCTCGCCGGCGGCAAAGGCGTCAAGGTCTTCGGCGACCACCTGCACTCGCGCGCCGAATCTCTCGCCTTCTGCAGCGAACTCCTCGCCCTCGGCCATCCTTTCGTCATCGAAGAGAAACTCGAAGGCGAAGAGTTCTCTCTGCTCTCCTTCACCGACGGCACCACCCTGCGCCACATGCCCGCCGTGCAGGATCACAAGCGCGCCTTCAACGGCGACCGCGGCCCCAACACCGGCGGCATGGGCTCCTACACCGACGCCAACGGTGGACTTCCCTTCCTCACGCCCGCCGACATCGCCGCCGCGCGCCACACCAACGAGCAGGTCATCGCCGCACTCCACCACGAGCTCAACGAGCCCTACCGCGGCATCCTTTACGGCGGCTTCATCGCCACCCGCAACGGCGTCCGCCTCATCGAGTACAACGCCCGCTTCGGCGACCCCGAGTGCCTTAACCTCCTCACGCTCCTCGAGTCCGACCTCGTCGCCATCTGCCGCGCCATCGTCTCGTCTACTCTCTACAACGTCGACGTCAACTTCGCGCACGCTGCCACCGTCTGCAAATACCTCGTGCCCGAGGGCTATCCCGACCACCCGCGCAAAGGCGACCCAGTGCCCGTTCCTGCAACCCTCCCGCCCGCAACCACCGTCTATCTCGGCTCAGTCGATATGAAGCAAGCTGAACCAAATGGAGGCGCTGCCGAGACCCTCGTCTCCGCAGGCTCCCGCACTCTCGCCGTCGTCTCTCGCGGCTCCTCGCTCTCTGAAGCCGAGTCCCTCTGCGAGCTCGTCCTCGCCAGCATCCACGGCCCCTTCTTCCATCGCTCCGACATCGGCACCTCCGCACTCATCGCCCGCCGCGTCGACCACATGCACGCTCTCCGCAATCCCGCGAGGCACGCATGAGTCTCCGCGTCGGCGTTCTCGGATCCACACGCGGCACCGCGCTCAAAGGCGTGCTCGACGCCATCGCCGCGGGCACACTCGATGTCGATCTCCGCATCGTCATCTCCGACAAACCCACCGCGCCCATCCTCGATCGCGCCAAGCTCTACAAAGTTCCCTCGCTCTTCCTCGACCCCACCGGCCTCACCCGCGAGCAATACGACGAGCGCGTCTCCGCCGAGCTCCACAAAGCCCGCGTCGAGCTCGTCCTCCTCATCGGCTACATGCGCATCCTCTCGCCACACTTCGTCGCGGAGTGGAGCGGCCGCCTCCTCAACGTCCACCCCTCGCTGCTCCCCGCCTTCGCCGGCCTCATGAACCGCAAGGTCCACGAAGCCGTCCTCTCCGCCGGCGTACCCGAAACCGGATGCACCATCCACCAGGTCACCGAAGAGGTCGACGGCGGTCCCATCGTTCTGCAGAAGCGCTGCCCCGTCCTCCCCGGTGATACCGTGGACACGTTGAAAGACCGCGTGCAGGCCCTCGAGCAAATCGCCTTCATCGACGTCCTCCGCCAGTGGAAGACCGCATGAGAGGTTATTTCGCTCGATGCGAAAAGAAGAACGGATTGTTAAGGGCACGGCTTTAGCCGTGCCGTCTATCGACATAGAAGAACGGGGGCTTTAGCCCCTGAGGTACACCCGAACGGAGGACAATCATCTTCGTGGCGAAATCAGAAACCAAAGCATCGCCGCTCGTCGGCATCATCATGGGCTCGCGCTCCGACTGGCCCACACTCGAGCACGCCGCCAAAGTCCTCGACGAGCTCTCACATCCCCTACGAAGCCGAAGTCGTCTCCGCGCACCGCACCCCCGACCGCATGTTCGACTACGCCGCCACAGCCGAATCGCGCGGCATCCGCGTCATCATCGCCGGAGCCGGCGGCGCCGCGCACCTCCCCGGCATGGTCGCCGCAAAAACTCGCCTCCCCGTCCTCGGCGTGCCCGTGCAATCGCACGCGCTCCACGGCGTCGACTCGCTGCTCTCCATCGTGCAGATGCCCGGCGGCGTTCCCGTCGCCACCTTCGCCATCGGCAACTCCGGCGCAAAGAACGCCGCGCTCTTCGCCGCCGCAATTCTCGCCCTCACCGACGCACACATCGCCGAAGCCCTCAACACCTTCCGCCGCTCGCAAACCGACTCCGTCCTCTCCAACCCAGACCCTCGCGTATGAGCAACTCGCGTCTCATCAACAACGGTCTGTCATCCCGAGCGAAGTTTGGCGCGCTCGCGCCAAACGTAGTCGAGGGACCTGCATTTCCGTCCGGCTCACCCATGTCCTTCCGAGCTTCAGCCGCTGAGGGAATCTCTGGAGCCTTGAAGGGGACGGGCTTCAGCCCGTCCATAACTCGCGCCACCAACTCTGCGGCTTTAGCCGCTGAGGGAATCTCTCGGTGACCACCGCCCGCCCTCCACGCGTCGGCATCCTCGGTGCCGGCCAGCTCGCCCTCATGCTCGCCGAAGCCGCGCCCGCCGTCGGCTGCGAAATCCTCTGCGCCGGCCGCCCCGGCGACTGCGCCGAGCAAGTCGCACCCGTCCTCCCCGTCGACCTTAACAACCCGCACGCCGTCGCCGAGTTCGCGAAATCCGTCGACCTCCTCACCATCGAGAGCGAGAACATCGACGCGCACGTCCTCCACGGCCTCCCGCTCTTCCCCAACGCGCGCGCCATCGCCACCGCGCAGGACCGCCTCCTCGAAAAACACTTCTTCCTCGACTGCGGCCTCGAGGTCGCTCCCTTCGCTCCCGTCAACGACCTCGTCTCTCTCCACGCTGCCATCCGCGAAATCGGCCTCCCCGCCATCCTCAAAACGCGCCGCCTCGGCTACGACGGCAAAGGCCAGTTCCGCCTCACCTCCGCCGACCAGGCCGCCGAAGCCTGGGCCGCCGTCCACGAAGTCCCTTGCATCCTCGAAGGCATGGTCGCCTTCGACACCGAAGTCTCCCTCATCGCCGCGCGCAACCGCGTCGGCGAACTCGCCTTCTATCCGCTCACCGAAAACTTCCATCGCGACGGCATCCTCCGCATCTCGCGCGCACCCTCGCATCCCGAGCTCCAATCACTCGCCGAGCACTACCTCACCGACCTCCTCGAGCGCCTCGAATACATCGGCGTCCTCGCCGTCGAGTTCTTCGTGCGCAGCGGGCACCTCCTCGCCAACGAGATGGCGCCCCGCGTCCACAACTCCGGCCACTGGACCATCGAAGGCTCCGACACCTCGCAATTCGAAAACCACCTCCGCGCCATCCTCGGCCTCCCCCTCGGCAGCACCGCGTCACGCCCCACGGTAATGTTCAACTGCATCGGGGCTATGCTCCCGCTCACAGAGACCGCGCGGTTCCCCTCCATCGCCCGCCACGACTACGGCAAATCCCCCCGCCCCGGCCGCAAAGTCGGCCACCTCACCGTCCCCGCCCAATCTCCAGAAGCAACCGCCGCCATCACCCACCTCGAATCCCTCTTCGCCACCCGCCCCTGACCAAACGATTTCCGCGACGCCAACTTCCGAATCGCCGACGATGGACTTGGAACTGACAGAAGGTCCTGGTTTTCCACGGCGCAAGCGCTAGTGGTCAATGCGGAATTTCACCGGTTGCGAGTGGACAACTGCATACGGTTGAAGCGGCCGGCTGCCAAATTCGTTGGCCTGCCCTGCAAAGCTATTCGCATTCCACGTCACCGTAACACTGTAGTCACCAGGGCGATCGGGCAATGCTCCGCTCGCCGAGAGAGTCAGACCCTGGACGTAGACCTGCTTGCCGACGGGATACCGTGTTTGCCGCCCGTGACCCGCGCAGAACCAGTTCCGCTCACGCGACCGCACAACCGCTCCCGCGGAATCCCGGACTTCGACCAAGACACCAGCGAAGCACGGCAGTTCCCCGCTTCCAATATCTTGAGCTGCGCGAAAAGTCTCAATGTTGATGCGCAGCGGGACATCTTCGCCCACGGAATAATCTTGCTTGTCGAGAACCAGGCTGACCGCCAGGCCTGCAACCTCCGGCCCCCAGGCAGGGACAATCGTAGCCGGGTCAACAATGGTCATCGCAAGCGCATTGGAGGCGACGAGGGTCATCGCCTGCTTGAGCGGGCGCCGCAAGCAGGAAGAACCGAACGCTTGTGGAACCCGGTATGTTCAGGACCCCAAGGCCGGGAGCCTGCATCTCGACATCAATGGATCGGCCACCACTGGGAGCAGGACTCAATTTGCATTTGAGAAACTGCGAGATCTGCTGGAATGAATTGAAGCCGCGCGAATCACGGGTGCGTATGAACAGGGTCGGGCACGAGTGAGCATCGAGCGGCAACTCCGCTTTCGGGTCGTTCAACAGCGCCCGGAACGGGAATCGATCGCCGGCGTAAAGGGTGTCAGTCGGTGCTGTCAACTCTACGGAATACCCCGCCCCGGCCACCCTCTGTCCTCCGCCTGCGTCCCCGCCGGCGGGAAATATCCCAGGAAAGAACGAGCGCTCGTCCACGGTCGAACAAAGGTGCGAGAGCAGACTTGGCGCCACGATGGTTTCGTCCTTCGTATTCAATCCATCGGCATCGACGCAGGGCGTGATCCCATCTGAGACGTTTTTCCAGCGCAGGAGAAAGTATCCACTCTCGCCAGGTTCGAGTACCAATGGCGGTACCGGCTGCGACGTTCCCGAAGCATCGCAGTTTCGGCATTCTTTAGCCCAAATGTTATGGCCTTCATGCCAGTTGTCGAACATAGCTCCAACACCGCCGTTCAACGTACACGCGTACTGAGAAATATTTTGATAGTTGATGGCGACGGTGTTTTCGTAGCTCGGATCGTTGCTGAATGCCAGGTTCGCGTCCAGTGCGGCCGCTGGGCACTCGGGCGGTCTGACCCGCGAACTGGCCCCAGGCTGCTGCCCTGCAGAAATATTCTGCAGCCCCATAAAAACCAGCAGTCCGGCGAACTGAATCTTCATGCGAATCACTTTACTCGCATGCTGGGCGTGTTACCGGCAATCCAGAGGTTTCTGGAATCGGATCGAAAGGCCTGTGCGGCCGACCGCGTTCAGACTCTTGAGCTCTGCCAGGATGTAGGAACTCTTCCTCACCTGTACACTGCTCCAACAATGCGCCCGTACGTCCTGGCTCTCCTCTGCCTGCCGAACTTCATTCTTGCCGCGCACGCCCAGTGGCAACTGCAGGACGCGCACACGACCGCCGATCTCCGCGGCATCGACAACGTCGGCCACGGCGTCGCCTGGGCCTCCGGCACCGACGGCACCATCCTCCGCACCGAGGACGCCGGCATCGTCTGGCAGCTCTGCGCCAAGCCTCCCGGCGGCGAGCACCTCGACTTCCGCGCCATCCAGGCCTTCGACAACAACACCGCCATCATCATGAGCAGCGGCAAAGGAGACCTCTCCCGCCTCTACAAAACCACCGACGGCTGCCAAACCTGGAAACTCCTCTTTACGAATCCCGACCCAGACGGCTTCTTCGATGCGCTGAGTCTTAACGCTCCGAAGCGGGATGCTCTTGGGCATCCGCTCAAGAGCTCGCACGGTTGGGGTTATGTACTGGGCGATCCAGTGGGCGGAACCTTTCGTCTTTTTTCGACGAAAGACGGAGGAGAGACATGGCACGAGAGGCTTGCCACCGAACGAGGCCCTAAAGGGGAAGGTTGCAAGGTCGATGATTTCAAGGCGGACACAAACGAAGCTGCCTTCGCCGCGAGCAATCAATCCCTGATTGCTCTTGATGGGGACTACCTTCTGTTCGTAACTGGCGGATCGGAAGCCCGGCTTCTTTATAACGATGTTTTCTCATTGGACGGTGCACTCTGCCACGAGTCCATCCGCCATCTCAAGCTTCCGTTGGCGAGTGGTAGACCATCATCGGGCGCCTTCGCTGTCGGCGCGGCCCCCGACTACAGAGATCGCAGCAATCGCCCAGACACACTAGTGATTGTCGGCGGCGATTACACACTCCCAAGCGAGAAGACGGGTACTTCTGCAACGGTAGTTAAAGTCGGAGTTCCCCTCTGGCAGAGTGCGAAGGCTACTCGAACCCCGCCCCACGGCTACCGCTCCGCCGTCGCCTACGACGCCACCACAAAAACCTGGATCACCGTCGGCCCCAACGGCACCGACATCTCCACCGACGACGGCCGCAACTGGCGCGCCCTCAAACCCGACCCCAAATTCAACGACGCCCCCGACGCCGACCAGCACTGGAACGCCCTCTCGCTCCCCTACGCCGTCGGCCCCCACGGACGCATCGCCACCCTCCGCCCCTCCGCCCTCCAGCCCGCCTCGAAATAACCCGAGAACCGGGTGCCCCATCTTCGCGCACGGTTTCATCGTGCGCTAAGGTGGGCATCGCGCGTGGTGGCGCGCGACCCTCCCCCGACCGCCGCCGATCGTTCACACAAACCGTCATCCTGAGCGAAGCGTCACGAAGTGACGCGAAGTCGAAGGACCCCAAGGACGCCAGTCGCGCCTCAACCGCCGAACACTTCCTTCCAACAACTCACCACCCTTGACAACACTCGACCTCCCAGACCCCTCCTCACGCAGCCCCCGGCGTCAGGTCCTTAAAGTCCGGACCTAAAGTCTCTCCTCCCAAGACTTTGCGCAAAAACCCCGGGGGAGGGGGGTACCGGCAAACTCCACCTCAAAATCACGTTCGCCGTCTGCGAAGTCAAATCTCTTCCCCTCAAAATTCCCCGATGATACCGTTATCATGCCTTTCTAAATGATCAAACTGGTTGCGCATCCCTTGCGCTCGCGCAGCATCTCGGAGGCCTGTTGACTCCTCACCCGATTCCGCCGCACGAAGAGCGCCCGCTCGTTCACCTCGGCATCGATCTCGGCGGAACCAGCCTTCGCGTCGGCGCATTCGACGCCGACATGCAACTCCTCGCCAGCCGCGTCATGCCCACCCGCGTGCGCTCCGGCCCGCAGGCTGTCGTCACCGACATGGCCGACGCCATCGCCTCACTCCTCGACGAGACCACCGCCCGCGCCGAAGCCATCGGCCTCGGCAGCCCCGGCCCGCTCAACCTCACCGACGGCACCCTCGGCCAGCTCCCCAACTTCCCCGGATGGGACTTCTTCCCCCTGCGCTCCGCACTCGAAGAGCTCACCGGCCTGCCCGTCACGCTCGACGGCGACGCCAACGCCGCCGCGCTCGCCGAGTGGAAGCTCGGCGCCGGACGCAACGAAGGCGTCGACTCCATGGCCATGCTCACCCTCGGCACCGGCGTCGGCTCCGGCATCATCATCGCGGGCCGCATCTGGCACGGCATCGTCGGCATGGGCGGCGAGGTCGGCCACGTCTCCGTCAACTACGACGGCCCCGCCTGCTCCTGCGGCGGCCGCGGCTGCCTCGAGTACTACGCCTCCGCCACCGGCATCGAACGCTCCGCCCGCTCTCTCGCCGCTCACTCGCACGGCAAGCTCGCCGACCTCTTCGCCAACAACCGCGCAGTAACCGCACGCATGATCGCCGAGCTCGCGCAGTCAGGCGATCGCGATGCCCGCGCCATCTACACCCAGGTCGGCCGCTACATCGGCCGCGGCCTCGCCACTCTCGTCAACACGCTCGATCTCCCGCTCTACGTCATCGGTGGTGGCGTCGCCGCCGCCTGGGACCTCTTCGCTCCCGAGATGTACCTCACTCTCCGCGAGCTCAGCTACGTGTATCGGCTCCAACAACCCTCGCAGCTCGCACGCCGCGAGCCCGGCCGTCCCTTCATCACCGCAGCCACACTCGGCGCCGACGCCGGCCTCCTCGGCGCCGCCATGCTTCCCACTCTCTCGCACAGCCCCGATCACCATGAGCCCACACCCAGTCACTAAACACTCGCACTTCGCGCGACTCACACTCGCGCTCCTCCTCTGCGCCGTCTGCGCCCGATACATTGACGCCCAAACCACCGAAGCTCCAGCGCAGCTCCGCCTCCCGCACATGCTCTCCGATCACGCCGTCCTGCAGCGTGATCGCCCCATCCACATCTGGGGATGGGACGCACCCGGCGCAGCCGTCACCATCGACTTCCGCCATCAGCACGTCTCCACAAAGGCCGATGACCTCGGCGCCTTCTCCGTCTACCTATCGCCCGAATCCGCCGGCGGTCCCGACACCCTCACCCTCCACGGGTCTGGCGCCGGAGAGTCCAGCACCATCACGCTCTCCGACATCCTCGTCGGCGACGTCTGGTTCGCCTCCGGCCAGTCCAACATGGAGATCCCTCTCCTGGGCTTTCCTCACTCCGCCGTCATCAAGGACGCCGACAAGGAGATCGCCTCCGCCAACGACCCTGCCGTCTGCGGCCAGACCCGCCTCCTCCTCTTCAGCCACGCCACCAGCGACTTTCCCCTTAACGATCAGCCCTCCTCCTGGACAGTCTGCGACTCCACAACCGCCGCCCACTTCTCCGCCGTCGCTTTCTTCTTCGGCCGCGAGATTCACCAGCGCGAGCACATCCCCATCGGCCTCATCGACTCCACCTGGGGCGGCACGCCCATCTCTTCATGGCTCTCGCTCAACGCTCTCGCCTCCGACAACTCCTTCATGCCGGTCTTCGCCGCGCGCGCACGCTTCGCAGATCACCAGACCAACCTCGCCGCGCAACAGGCCTACGAACAGCGCTCTATCGCCGCCGCCAAAGCCGCCAACCAGCCTGCGCCCAAGTTCGACTGGCACCCCAACCAGACCTCCTGGGAACCATCCTTCCTCTTTAACGGCATGATCGCGCCCGCCGTTCCATACACCATCCGTGGCTTCCTCTGGTACCAGGGCGAAACAGACTCCAACCCCGCCGTCCACAATCCGCAGCTCTACAGCCGCCTCTTCCCCACAATGATTCGCGACTGGCGCACCCGATGGAACGAAGGCGATCTCCCCTTCCTCTACGTGCAGATCTCCAACTTCTACTCACCTTCTGAAGACTGGGGCACCATCCGCGACGCGCAACGCCAGACGCTCTCCGTCGCCAACACCGCGATGGCCGTCTCCATCGACGTCGGCACTCGTGACAACGTCCACCCACCTGACAAGCAGACCGTCGCCGCCCGCCTCGCGCTCGGCGCGCGCAATCTGGTTTACGGCGAGCACGTCGAAGACTCCGGCCCGCTACCGCTCTCCGTCACCACAACGCCCAACGGCGACGCCCTTCGCGTCTGGTTCTCGCACGCCGACGGCCTCCGTGCTGAAGGCGGTCCACCGAAAAGCTTCGAACTCGCCGGCCCTGATGGCGTCTTCCACTCCGCCGAAGCCACCATCGACGGCACCGCCGTCCTCGTCCGCTCCGACACCGTTCCGCATCCCACTCGCGTCCGGTATGCCTGGGCCAGCTTCACCGACGCCAATCTCTTCAACGCCGCCGGCCTGCCCGCCTCCACCTTCATGTGGCCGTAATCCGACAAAACTCTTAATCGTAACCAACACCAACTTTTCAAATCCGCAAAGCCATCCCATCAGCTAAACCTTTACCTGAAGAGGTCCGTACGATGAAATCCAAACGGCCCTCCAACTCCAACACGCCCAATCCAAAACAACGCGCGGTCCGCATGCGTGATGTAGCCGACCGCGCCGGCGTCGGCATGATGACCGTCTCGCGCGTGCTCAGCGGCAACGCCCGCGTGGCCGACGAAACCAGCGCCCGCGTGTCTCGCGCGCTCAAAGAGCTCGGCTACCAGCCCAATCTCATGGCCCGCGCGCTCCGCGGCCATCGCACACACTCCATCGGCGTCATCGTCCCCTACCTCTACGATCCCTTCTTCGCCTCGTGCGCGCACGCCATCAGCGTCGTCGCCAAGCAGCACGCCTGCTCCGTCCTTCTCGCCACCTCTGACGAGCGCGCCGACACCGAGACCGAAGCCGCCCGCGACCTCCTTCGCCGCCACGTCGACGGCATCATCGTCATCCCTGCGTGCAACGGCCGCTCACACCTCCGCGACCCCGAGTTCCAGTCCACGCCCATGGTCGCCATCGATCGCCCGATCGCCCGTTCCATCCCCCGCTCCCACATCGACACCGTTCTCGTCGAAAACCAGCGCGGCGCCATCATCGCCACCGAACATCTCATTCAGCACGGTCACAAGCGCATCTGCTTCATCGGCCTCAGCCAGAAGATCTACACCATGCATGCGCGCCTCACCGGCTACAACAAGGCCATGCACGCCGCCGGCCTCAAGCCGGAATCCTTCTCCAACGCCGCCGACGAAGCCGCGACTCTCAACTTCCTCCGCTCCGTCTTTGGCCGCCCCAACCCGCCCACCGCCATCTTCGCCGCCAACGGCCTGGCCTCGCGCGACGTCCTCCACGCCGTCGCCGTGCTCGACATCCACATCCCCGAAGAGCTCGCCTTCATTGGCTTCGACGACTTCGCCCTCGCCGACATCCTTCGCCCCTCGCTCACCGTCGTCCGTCAGCCGGTCGAACGCGCCGGCGAACAAGCCGCGCAACTTCTCTTCAGCCGCCTCAACGGTGGCGCCGACCTCCCCACCCAAAAACTCAACCTCCCCGTCGAACTCATCATTCGCCGCTCCTGCGGCTGTCATCCCTCCTGATCTCACGCCTTCCTTTTGCCCGGGACGCTTGTCATCGCCCGAGCTCCCCATCATCCAGAGCTGTAGCGTTATTGCGGGCCTGTTACCAGTAATTGTTCTTTTCCCCTCGCAACGGTTTGCACAATCACCTCTCGCTCAGGTGCTAAGTCATTGATCCGTCGACAGATGCATTTGGAAGCAGAGTTGCACCTCTGTGTCTCGTCCCCTGGTCATTGTGTGAAATCTATGGAGGGTTTCCCTGTGAAACTACGTTTCGCGACTTTCTGTCTGCCACTCCTGTTCGTTGCTCTTAACGCATCAGCCGACACGGTGATTTTCAATGACGGCGCCGTCGATGGACATGACAACGCGTTCTTTGTCACTGGTCCAAGCAATCCCAACTTCCTGGGCAGTGTTCAGGACATCTCGAACGGCTTTACCGCCGGCGCGTCCGCCACACCCACGACGCTGGAATTCGGATTGTGGGTCTCCACCGGCAACACACCGACGACCATCAGCTATGAGATCGGCACCTCTGCCTTCGGCACTGACCTCGGCTCCGGATCCGTTGGCCTCAACGGTACGAACAGCACACTTCTTTTCACCAACTCATTCGGCTATGACGTTTACTCCATCACCATTCCCGTCACCTCTCTGGCGATGATCTCTGGCGACTCCTACTGGCTCTCGCTGAGCAACGGCAATGACTCGGCGAATTCCGGCACGGTCGGGTGGGACGTCGCGAACGGTGGAATAGGTGGTCCGGCGACCTGCAACTTCCGGCAGAGCGGCACAAACTTCGGCGACTGCGGCATTGGCGGAGAATCATGGGAGCTGACCAGCGGCAGCGTCACGAACACTCCTGAACCCGGTTCGCTGATTCTGCTTGGCTCCGGTCTGCTCGGCGTCGCCGGCGCGATGCGCCGTCGCATACGCCTCTAACATCCTGCGAAACACGCTGCCCAGGGCCCGTCGCCGCTCAACAGGAGCGAGATGGGCCCTGTCGGCTGCAACAGGGCCGTGCACGCCATCGGCCTCAAAGCTGGAACGCCTTCGACGACTTTGCGCTCGCCGACATCCTTCGACCCTCGCTCACTGTCGTTCGTCAGCCCGTCGAACGCGCCGGCTCTCCGGCACAAAGACCAGTGGTGCAGCCCCCGGTTCAGTGCGACAATACCTCGCATCTGCGGAGCCCTGCGAATGTCTCGGGCCTTGACCCATCTCGGTCTGACAGCCGTTTGCCTCGGATCACTCCTCGCCGTCGCCAGGTCGAGCGCGACCATCCAGGCAAAGAATGAGGCGGCACTCGCCCAGCGCGAAGAGTCGCTGAATGCCCAGAGACTCTCGCAATATGCCCAACAGCAACGCATCGCTGAAGAGCAGACGGAATCCTCCGAGCTCGAACTGAAACAAAGCATCGCCAGCCTGCAGCAGTTGCGTTCCCGCTACCCGAACTCGCCCGATCTCGAGCGTACGATCTCCGAGCTTCAGAATCTGCTCAACCAGATCCAACAGCAATCGGCCCAGATCGAGCGATCGCAAGCCGCCTGGGCTCGCAGCCCCCAGAACTCACCCACCGCCACCGATGCCAAGATCGCCGCGCTCGCACAGCAGACCAATCAATGGGCGCAGCTCTCCACTGTGGCTCACGCCGACGCCGAGCGAGGCGCCGAGATGGCAAACGCGACGATTGCCAATCTGAACCGTTCCTCGGCCCAGCCAGGCAAGCCTCCGCAGTCGATCACCGTCGGGCCCACCCGACAGCACCCCATCGACCGGTCGCATGCCGGCGCCGCGGCGGACGAAGCGCCGGCGGTACATCCGCCTCCTCCTCCCCCTGCGCCAGTTCCAACCCCATCGCCAACGCGAGGACTCCATCGCCAGCTCCGACACCATCGCCAACGCAGCCTACGTCGCCGACTCCGACTCCATCGCCGACACCATCGCCGACACCAGACACATCTCCATCACCGTCGACTGGCACTACTCCCCCGGTAGCATCCGACACGACACCGAGTCCCGCGGCACCCAGTACTCCCGATGAGACGACGTGGTTCAACAAGCTCAAGAACGGACTCCTGCAATACAGCGTCCCGTCCACCATGCTCTGGAAGGTTCCGTCCACCGTCACTGTCCAGATCTCGGGCGAGAAAGCTCCTCCGCCTGGGCCGATCGAAAATCAAACCGATCAGCAGGCCATTCGGGTCGCAAGGCGCATGAAGGTTCTCGTAACCGCGCCCGACAACCCGGACGAGTTCACCATCGCTCCTGAATCGGATACGCAACTGGAGCAATATGTGCCGGAAGATGGTCCCACGACCTGGCACTTCAGCGTCACTCCGCGTTATACGGCAACGGCACAGAGGCTCGTCGTGCAGGCCTGGGTCATCTATGACGCGAACACGCAGCGCGAACTCCCCGTCTACCGCACCGTCGTCAACGTACACGTGCCCGGCCTGATCGAGTGCGTCAAACGTCTCTTCGAAGGCGACCCTGATTACTGGCTGAAATACGGCCTTCCCGGCGGCGCCGGATTCATCTTCCTCAGTGGCATCGCAACCGGCCTCTGGAAATGGATAAGGAAGAAGAAAAACCGGACGCCCCAACCCGCCGGAGGCTGATCGCAAGAAGGCCGATGATTCCCTCCCCGCTTCGCGCAAGCTAAACTCTCCTTCGATCATGCGATCCCTTCTCCGCGTTCTCTCTATCTCGGCCCTCGGCCTGCTCGCCCTCTCCGCATCCTCACAAACAAACTCCGCCGCCCGCTCCACGGCCTTCCGCCGCGCCGCCACGCTCACCCGCGGCATCAACGCCTCCGGCTGGTTTGGCGGCTGGGGAGACTACAAGCCGGAGCGCACCTCCACCTGGATTACCGACGACGACCTCAAGCTCATGCGCTCGCTCGGCTTCACCTACGTCCGCATTGGCGTCGACCCCGTCTACTTCGGCTACGGACGCGCCGACGACCCATCCAAAGCCGCCCTCTGGAAGCGCCTCGACGACGCCATCGACCTCACCATCAAAAACGGCCTCATCGTCGACCTCTGCGTCTTCCCTCGCGACGACTACAAGCAGCAACTCGCCAATGACCACGGCGCCACGCAATTCCTCTTCCTCTGGGAAGCACTGGCAAAACACTTCGCCAACCGCGACCCCGACCACATCCTCTTCGAGCTCATGAACGAGTCCGAGGTCCAGGACCCCTACCGCTGGATCGGCATCGAGAGCTCCGTCGTCACCGCCATCCGCCGCATTGACACCAACCACACCATTCTTGCCTCCGGTGCCCACTACGACTCACTCGACGATCTCCTCGTCACACAACCACTTGCCGACGAAAACATCATCTACACCTTTCATTTCTACGAGCCCTACCAGTTCACCCATCAGGGCGCCACCTGGGGCTCCCCCGAATGGCTTTACTACAAAGACATTCCTTTCCCGGCCACCGTCGACCAACTCGACTCCACGCTGAAATCCATCCCCAGCGACATCGCCCGCTATCAGCTCTTCCTCTATGCCTCCGGTAACTGGAATGCCGGCCTCGTCCGCCAGCGCATCGCGTTCGCGGCGGACTGGGGCCGCGAGCACAACGTTCCCATCCTCTGCAACGAGTTCGGCGCCTTCCGCGACACCGCCCCACCCGACTCCCGGGCCCGCTACATCGAAGCTGTCCGCTCTGCCCTCGAAGCCAACCACATTGGCTGGGCAATGTGGGACTGGAGCGGCAACTTCGGCCTCGTCACCCGCACCAACGGCCACTCCACCGTCGACCCCGCCATCGCCAAAGCCCTCAACCTCGGCACTCCTTAACTGGCAAACTGGAAAGCTGAACGCCAAATCCTCTGAAGACTTTGCGCAAAAAAGTGCCAGGGGGGAGGGGTGAGGTGAAAGGCCAAAAAAGAAGCGAGAGCGACGAATCGCTCCCGCCTCAGTTCCTGCCTGCTACTGGATCGTCACCTGCATCGTGAACGGCAGCGACATCTGGTTCCCATTCCCGTAGACGATTCCCGGATACTGCGTGATGTTCTGGTTTCCGACCTGCTTCGCCGTAACGATCACCGTATAGGTTCCCGACGGTGTCACCTGCGGACTGTTCCCGCCCAGCTGCGTGGTGCTGCAGCCACTCGCTCCGGCGAGCATCCCGCAACACACTACCAGCACCGCCAGCGTCCCAAGGCTGCTTCGCAACGACCGCCTCCGCTGGAACGCGAACGCCAGCGTTCCCAGCCCCAGCATCGCCAGGAACACCGTCCCGGTCGGCCGCGACTCCAGCTTGGCAATCCCGGTCGGCACGTTGGACGTGATGGTCATCGCCACCGACACCGGCCCGCTGCAACCCTGTGCCACAGTGCACGGCCCCGTCACGCCGCCAACAGACAGCACCGTACCCGGTGCCGGCCCCACATGCACCGAGTTCGCATCCGACGGATCCGGTTTCGAATAAACGAAGGTGCAGGTTGCGTAGGCTGGCAGGCCATCGCACGAGAGCTGCACCGGCAGAGAGTAGTTGTTCAGCAGGGCGTTTTGCCCTGCGAGGCCGAAGCCCAGCACTGAGGCCATCGTTATCGTCGCCGTCGCGCTCGATCCCTTCGCGACGGTCAGCGTCGCCGGGTTCGACGTAATCGCCACAAGCGGGTTGCGGAGGGATGTGTAGCTCAGCGCTGTTCCGGTGAACGCCGTATAGTTCGGGTTCGTGTACGTGCTCGCGCTTCCCGTTCCCGTCGGGCTGTACATCGGTGTCACGGTGTACGCGGACATGATGTTCGGAATCGAGCTGTTGCTTGTGTCGATCGCAAGGCAGCTCGGATCGAACTGCGCGGTCCCGTCCGACTGAACCGGAATCGGCGCGCAGGTTGCCGTCGACGCTCCCTGGAACGTGACCGAGCCATAGTTCGTGCCGACTACCTTCGTGCCCGTGCTGTCGTAAACCGTCTGTCCAATCAGCGGCTGTCCATCCGAGGGGATGACCTTCACCGTGTAGTAGGAGATCGTGATGAACTGCTGGGCCGATCCGTCATATGGCTCCGCTGCACCCGCGGAATTACCGAGGACCAACGGATACGCTGGATTGTTCGTCTTCACCTGCGTGAGCGTCGGCTGCGTCATCGTCACAGCTCCCGCGCCAACCTTCACTGAAGAGGTTGAGTTCGAGCTGGCAAATGCTCGATCGCCCTGATAGGCAACGGCGAACTGGTAGGTCCCCGCTGCGAGATTCGTTGGCGTGAGCGTCACAGTGCCGTTGGAGAGTGTTCCGTTCAACGTCACCGGCGTGATTCCGTTGCCGGTGACCGTCAGTGTCACCTGACCAGTCGGCACCGGGGTTGTGCCCGTGGCCGGGGTAACGGTAATCACCGCGGGCGCTCCGTTGACCGTCGGATTGTTCGCTGTGAACTTGGTTGTCGAGGCTGCCAGCGGAGCTCCGACGCCAGTCGCACTCACGCTGTTCGGCGCGTTCGCGGAGTTGCTCTGCACCACAACCTGTCCGGTCAGCGTGCCCTGATTGCCAGGTCCGGGACTGAACGTCACGGTCACGGCGCATGTGCCTCCGATGGCGACCGGCGAGCTGCAGTTTGAGGATGCGCCGCTGTAGTCGGCAGTTCCAGTGAAGCCGCTGATGTTCAGCGCGGTATTGCCATCGTTGAGGATGGTGAAGTTTGCAGACGCCGTCGCCGTCGTGGTGCTGAGCGTGCCGAAGTTCACGGACGAATTGGCACTGATGAATTGAACAACCTTAGCGGTAGAGTCGGCGATGTAGACGTTCTCTTTCCTATCCAGCGCAACAGAGGAGGGAGTCGTCACGCTGGGGAGGACGGCCGTCTGGTCGCCAGGATTGAGCGTGCCGCTCTCGTTCGGAATCCGGATGGTTCCACCCGATTGCGCTACGTACACGGAGCCGGAAGGATCAACGGCAAGTCCAACCGCGACGCCGAGTGAGGTGAGCACGGTCGTCTTCGTCCCTGTGGGTGTCACTTCAATGAGATTGCTTCCATCGGCGACGTACAGGTTATTGCTGGAATCGGTTGCGACGGCAGAGGGCGCCGTGAATCCTGGTATGTCGGTTTCTGTCTGCGGGAAGATGGATGCTGTGATTGCGGCGTTGCTCAGCTTCACAACGCGCGCGTTCGACGGATCCGAAATATACAGATCGCCGGCATTATCGGCGGCGAGCTTGAGTTTGGTTCCAAGTCCGCTCTTCAGGGTGACCTGTGCTCCAGCGATCAGTCCACTCGGGCCATTCGGAACTCCGACCACTGTGCCGCTGCCGCTGTCCGCGATGAAAACATCGCCCGCGCCATCAACCGCAACGCCCGTCGGCGAGGTCAGACCCGTGCCTACATTGACCGCTGTGCTCGAACCCTTGGCGTACATCTGCACGGCGCTGAATCCGGAGTCTGCAATATAGGTGTTCCCTGCTGCGTCGACAGCGATCTGGCTAGGCGTCTTCAGGCCGCTGCCAATCGTTGACTGCGCACCGGGCGCGAGCTGAATTGCAGGACCTGAGCCAATCCCTGCAAGAGGCATCGATGCGAGGACGTTGCCCGAACCATCCAACATCAGCAGCTTCGCCGACACACCCCCAGCAGCATGCGGATTCAGCGTTAGATTCACACTGCAGCTGCCACCCGCGGCGTAAGCGGTCCCAGTTTTGCAGGTTCCGCCCGATGCGATCGTGAAGTCCGCGGTGGACGCTCCGGCTTCCTGGATGACGATCGATCCCGGTGTCTCGGCAGCATTGAAGGTAAAGTTGACGGTCGTCACCGGCGATGTCGGCACGCCAATCGCTGTCGCCCCCAATTGAGCCGAATTGAAGCTCACCATCGCAAAGGTGTTGTTGCTCGATGGAATGTAAATCAACCCTCGCGTTGCATCCACGCTCACGCCAGCGGCAGCAGGTACTGTCGTGAGGAGAACTGCGCCTGCCGTGTTCGGGGTTCCCGAAGGATTGGGAATCATGTACACGCCGGCCTTCGAATCGCCGACGTAGACATTTCCATTCGCGTCCGTCGCAACGCCGGTTACATTGCCGAGGTTTGGATCGACACGAACGATACGTGAGTCCGTGTCGGATGGAACCTGGGTGTCACCGGCGGGAATCATGTAGGCTCCGGGCAGGCCGCCGGAATCTTCCGTGAAATAGATGTTGCCAAACTTGTCGGCCGCCACCGTGTTCGGCCGCTTCGTCATTGAAAGCAGGATCGGTGTTGCCGCACTTGCATTGTTCGATCCGGGCGTCGCGGTCGGCGAACAGTTACCGGAACTGCAGCTCGGAACGCCACCCGCAATGATCGGCAGGGTGAAGATGAACTTGCCGCCCTGGTCTCCAATGACAAGAACGTTGCCGGGCAGAAGCGCTGTTCCCCACGGCTGAAAGTAGTTGTTGGTCATTGGGGCGACGGGAGTAATCAGGCCGTATTGCGCAAAGCTGTAAGGCGCGGAACCGCACAGGCCAGATGCGGGATTTCCTGTTGTCAATGTCGATAGGCCGGTCCACGTTTTCGTTGCCGGATCGTAGGGGAACAGCAACAGACAGTTGTTGTAGTTGCCATTCATGAACATGTTGTTGTTGTTGTCGAAGACGACGTTGTTGTTCTGGTAGGCCTGCACTCCGCCTGTGGTTCCTTTAGGAGCCAGGGTGATTGGTGCGCCTCCGCCAGCCGGAAACTCGTAGAGACCGCCGTCTATCCAATCGGAGACGATCCAGTTGCCGTTTCGGTCCAGGTTCGTCTCGAGCATGCTCTCTCCTCCCGTGATGTCAGTGGGAGTAGTCAGGCTCGTGGTAACGCTTGCGGTGACGGGAGGCGTCGTCTGCGCTTCGACTTTTCTGCCGGCAACCGTACAGAAGAGCAGGAGCATCATTACATGCCCGGAGAACCGGCGAAGCGACTTGAAGGACTTGGTGAACATTCCATTTCTCCCTAGAGGACTCATACCTTCCCTGCCTGCCCTTCCTGCGTGATCCCTTTACTGCACGGTCAGCGTCAGCGTGAACGGAAGCGATGAACGCTGATTGTTCGTCAGATCGACGGTGTAGATGCTCACGTGATACGTTCCCGACGGCGTGGTGACCTGCGGCGCCGGCGGCGTATGCGTATAGCCGGAGTTCGTGCATCCGCCGAGTCCGACCATCGATCCTGCCAGCACCATGAGGCAGACGACGGTGAACAGCTTCACATTCGTCCTGGTCTTTTTGCGCAACGCCAGACCGAGAACGCCGAGACCGAACAGGCCGGCGTATTCAATGGGCGATGGCCCCGATGGCTGCTTGTGCAGCGCGCCGACGTTGACCGGCAGATTGCTGCTGATGGTGACGTGGCTGGTGACGGGCGCACCGTTGGCGTCGTAGATGTCGAGCGTCGGGACATCAAAGGTGCACTCTGCATACTGCGGCAACGTCGTGTTGTCGCAGAGGAGCTGCGCTCCGGTCTTGGGCGCGTAGCCTTCGAGCGGAGTGATCGTGAGCGTGCTCTGCACCGGGGTGCCGGCCTTTGTCGTAATGCTCGGCGGCGTAGCTGTGATGAGTGCACTCGCCGGAACGATCTCAATGGGCGAAGCTGGTGATGTGGCTGTGGCGAAGTTGAGATCTCCGCTGTAGACCGCGGTGATGTTGTAGACCTGACCGAGCTGCAGCGTCGACGGACCGGCTGCGAGGCTCGAAGTATTGAAGGTCGCGGTTCCACTCGCGTTGAGCGGCGAGGTGCCGAGCACAGTCGATCCGTTCATGAACGTCACGCTGCCGGTCGGCGATCCCAGTTTCGAAGTTACCGTCGCCGTCATGACGGTGCTCGAGCCCTTCAGGACGTAGTAGACGCCGTTGATGGGCGAGACACCTGCGGGCGTCGAGAGCGTGGCGGTAGAGGCTGCCTGCGCAACGGTGAAGGTGTAGGTCTTCGAACTCGAGCTTCCTCCGAAGATCGGGTCGCCCTTGTAGCTCGCGTACACGTTGTAGGCGCCGCCATTCAAGCTGTTCGCAGTGAAGCTGGCTTTGCCGTTCGAGACAGTGGAGTTGAGCTGGATCTGCGCGGCGCCTTTGGTCTGGGGTGCGAGCGTCAGCGAGATCTTGCCGCCGGTGGGAGTATTGCCGGGCGAGCACGTGGGGTCGAGCGCCGTAACCGTCGCGGCCACGTTGGTGCTTCCCGGATAGATCACGCCAGTGGAAGGAGTCAGCGTGATCGCCGTTGACGTGCGGCAGAGATTGTTCTCAGAGTAAGCTTCGAGAGTCGCGGAGGACGTCGGCGCGTTGATCGCGGTCGTTGCGAAACTCATGCTTGCCTGGCTCAGGCCAGTGTTGGCTGCGGTGACGGTAACGCCGAGCGTGCAGGCCGTTCCGGCGGTGATGGGAGTCGCGCCCGATACGTCGCAGGGATTCTGGCCATCCTGCTCAATGGCGTAGTCGCTGGCGTTCGTGCCGGAGAAACTCGGCGGCGTGGTAGAGGAGAACATCAGCGGAGCGTTGCCGATGTTGAAGACGCTGATGTCGACCGCATCACTGGTGGTGGCGGTGTCCACGATGCCGAAGTTGAGCGCGGCATTGGCCAGCAACAGGACATTCGGCGTATTGACGGTATTCGTGACGGGCCCGAGAGGTGTGCCGCTCGTGTTGATGGTCGTCACGCTGTAGGAGTTCGCCGTGACGTAGAGGTTGCCGAGCGCGTCGAGGCCGAGGCCGGTGGGTGCGGTCACGTTGGTGTTGTCGATGGACGCAGCATTGTTGGCATTCAGACCCGAACTCGTCAACGGGATGCGGAGGATGCCGCCGCTCTGCGCAACATAGACAGAGCCGGATGGATCAACGGCGAGCCCTGTCACCGGCTGCACGAGACTGCTGGTGATGGAGGTCTGTCCGCCCCAGGCGTTGACCTCGACGAGGTTGGAGCCGTCAGCGACGAAGACGTTGCCGCTATTGTCAACCGCAACGGCGGTGGGCTTGGTGAAGCCCGAGCCGACAGTGCCCTTGCCTTCCATCACCGCGGTCTGCGGGTTGTAAATTCGGACGACGCGCGCGTTGGAAGGATCGGCGGCGTAGACGTTGTTTGCACCATCCACTGCGAGCTGCACATTGCTTCCCAGCCCGGTCATCAGCGGTCGCTTTGCCGGCAGGGTTCGGCGAACCGCCGACTGACGGAATCTCGATGACCTTGCCGGAGTCCGCTATATAGATGTCGCCTGAGCCGTCGACCGCAACGCCAGTCGGCGCAGTGAGCCCGGTTATAACGGGGATTCCGGCGGAGGGCGTCGTCGAGCCGGCGGGGAACAGAAGCACGGTGTGTTGTCCGGGGTCCGCAACGTACGCATTGCCCAGCGAGTCACCGGCAACCTGCGCGGGTTGCGTCAGGCTCGTCGCGAGCGGTGTCTGCATCACGGGAGAGAGCAGCGCTGCCGCGGGTCCCTGACCAATGCCCTGAAGGTACGCCGTGCTTCCGCCGATCGGGTTGCTGTTGTTGTCGAGCAGAGAGATCTGACCCTGCACGCTGCCGACCGAGTTGGTGCCCGAAGGATCGAGCGAGACCCAGTACTGGCAGCTCCCGTACGTGACGTAGGCCGTGCCCGCGGTGCACGGAACGGCGGGTGTCGTTCCGTTGGGCGGAGGATACGGATTCGTCGTTGAGGCAATGAAGTCGCCGCCTCCATTGGGCTGCGTGAGTGCGATGCCGCTGGGCGTCACGGGGCCGCTGAAGGTGAAGAAGACGAGGCCTGGTGTGCCCGCCGTTCCCACCGGAGTCGATCCGAGGTTGGCTGTTCCCGGCTGCCACACAACAAAGTTTCCCGTGCCAGGAATCTGGCCGGATCCGCCGGGCGACCAGTTGTTCACCGTTCCGGTTGGCAGCCATATGAAGCCGCGATAGTCGATTGAAGGATTCGCATTGACTGCGACCGGAGCGAGGTACTCCGCGTGCAGGAAGTTGAAGCTGGTGGCGGTGACGCCGACGGGGCTGCCGCTCTCGTTCGGAATCATCAGCAGGCCGTATCGCGTGCCGCTGTAGCTGTCGGTCGAGTCGCTAACGTAGATGTTTCCGGCAGGCGTCATGCGTAATGCCGTTGAACTTCTCCGGGTTGCCGGGATCGATGCGCGACAGTGACGACTCACTGCCCGAGATGCATGCGGTATCCGGAGTCGGACTGCCGGCCTTCATCGCCGTCACGCAGCTCGCATACGCGCTCGCCGGAACGAAGAAGACGCCGGTCGTACGGTTCGCTGAGGTGACGTATGGATTTTCGATGAAGTAGAGGTTGCCGTTGACGTCGACGTCCATCGGCATGACCTTTGCTGTGAGGCCGGTGAGCAGGTACTGATATTCAGAAGCTCCGGACTTCGGTCCCGAGGGGAAGTTCGTGATCGTTCCATCAGCGTTCACGGGAACGATGACAATCGCGTTCGCAGTCTCCTCGGACACGAACAGCAGACCGCTGCCGTCCCTGGCCGGGCTGTCGAGGAACGTAATGCCCACGGTGCCTGCGCCCGCGAAGCCGCCCGCAAGTTGCGGATACCAGTTGCTTCCGCTCGGAGAGAAATTCCACGTGCCCTTCGACGGGTCGTAAGGGATGCGGTAGATGTGCTGGCTTCCGCTGTAGCGGTCCGTAAGATAGAGGGTCCCCTTGGCGTCCATCGTCATGCCCTCGTTCCAGTAGGTGCCGGAGGAGTCGATGGGAGCAACGATGGTCTGGAAGGTGGTTGATCCCTGCTTCAACTGATAGATGGAGCCATATCCGCCATCGCCACACACATCCAGCATCACCGTGTCGCCATTGGGCGCGTTGATGATCTTGTAGACCTGGCAGGAACCTGAAATGTTCAGCGGCAGCGGAATGACGGAGCCGGTCGAGACCAGTTCCTTCTGCGCCTTCGAGGCGCCGCTGAGAGAGAACATTCCGAGCGCAATCACTAACCCGGCGCGCAGCAGCCCCCGGAGATTCGCTGCAGACTCGATGGCCATAAGACCCCCTCCAAAATCTGAATCAATCCCTAGTCGATCCCAACGCCCGGCCCGAGAGCCTCGCGCAGTTTCGGCCGCAAACAAAGGAGCGGCCGCAAGCAATCGCTCAGAACGTAAACTTGGCTCCTAACTCAACCAGCCGTGACCCATACTTGATATTCGCGATTCCGAAGTTCGGTGCTCTGAGCTGCGACCCCGTGAGCGGTTGTCCCGCGACCGCAAAGTTCAGGTTGCCCATGCTCAGGTTCGTGGGATCGTTGTTGTTGAACGAGACCAGCGGGTGGTTGAGGAAGTTGAAGGCCTCGGCGCGAAGCTGGAGGATCCTTCCTTCTCCTACGGTGAAGTTCTTCAGCAGCGAAAGATTGTGGTTCTGATATGCCGGTCCATGGATGTACGGAAGCCTGTACACGCCCTGGCCGCTCGGGTTCGTCGACAGCGCCTCAGGCCCGGTCGTGGGACCTCCGGGAAGCGGCACACCGAAGCACGTCGGATTGATGTACTGATTCGTTTTCGGCCCGCCTGCAGGGTTGCAGTTGAGCGTGGGCATCAACTGATAGTCAGGCGTTCCCAGCCACACCGTCGGGTTCAGATTGTTTACGCAGAACTGGTTTCCGTTCTTGTCCGGAGGCACATTGTTCTGCTGAATGCATAGTCCCTGAATCGACGTCACCTGCGTCTGCTGCACCGTATAGACGCGTGCGACCTGCAGCGATCCGTAACCGAAGCCGAAGTTCTCGCCCTGCGCCGAGGGCAGATCGACGCCGCTCTGCCAGTTCGAGATACCGGAGAGCTGCCAGCCGTTCGCCGCCTGCTTCAACCACGCGCTGTCACCCTTGTAGCGTTTGCCGAAATCGATCGTGTAGTGCGCGTTGAAGACGTGCGTGCGATCGTAGGGCACGGGGTTGTAGTCGTTGCGCAGATTGACTGGGTCGACAAGCTGGTTGTTATAGGAGGCCGCCGTCGCCAGCGTCTTCGAGAACGTGTAGTTCACGCCAAAGTTGATCCAGCCGGTCGACTTGTTCCAGCTCGTCTGAAGGCCGTTGTAGTTGCCGTAGAAGTTGTGGTTCAGCGCGAAAACGTGCTGGTAGAACGGATACGGACGGTAGTAGTCCGCCTGATTCGTTGTCAGAGATCCGATGCTTCCGGAACCCGGCGCCGGCAAAGTGCAGAGGCAAAAGTTGCTGCCGAACATGAAGCCGCCGGGAATCAGGTTCAGGTCCGAGGCTTCGTTGTAGCTGTTGCCCTGGTTGAACGAGCTAAGATTCTGCATCTTGGTGCCGACATACGCCACTTCGAGCAGCGAGTTCCACTTCAGCCGTTGCGACACCGTTCCGTTGTACTCGTAGATCACCGGCCGTTCTGTATCTTTCGGCGAGAGTACATCGACACTGAAGTCCGAAGGATTGATCGGCGACTGCTCGTCCACGCCATCGAAGTTCCATTGCTGTTGCTGGTAGGTCGTCTTGTACCCCTGCGCGGTCGCTGCGGCGGCGGCGTAGGGAGCGAACTCCTCCTCGTGGCGGTACACGCCCCACCCGCCATGCAGCACGGTCCTGCCGTGACCGAAGATGTCCCATGCCATGCCGAGGCGCGGCGAGAAGTAAACCGTCTGCGGGCTGTTCACCGAGTTTGAGATCGAGCTCTGCGACCCGTGCCAGACGATGCCGGGATAATCCGACGTCTGCGCACAAGACACCGGCGATCCGGCCGTCTGCGTACAGGCCTGCTGGTAAAGAGTCGGCGAGAAGGTGGCGAGGCCGTTGTTATGCCGGTCCGTCCATGGGCCCAGGTGCTCGATGCGCGCGCCGAGCATCAGCGTAATCTCGTGGAATGCCTTCGCGTGGATCTTCCACTGATCGTTCACGAAACCCGAAAAGGTCAGGTACTGCATGTCCACGACCGGCGTGAAGTTCGTCTGTGTGAAGCTGTCCGGCGTGCCCATATACATCATCGCCACCGGATTGATGCACTCGCCCAGCGAGGCCGCTCCAGAGGAGCGGGCATTTCCCGTCGTCTGCGGATTGATGCATGGAATGTACTGCGCCACCTGTCCCACAGCCGGGCTGTACTCGTAGAAGGAGTTGCCCGGGTTGAACGAGTACTCACCCTGCGGATAAGCTCCGTTCACCGCATTGCCGTTCAGAATTCCTTTTTCAAAGTAAGACGCCGAACTGAAAGAAGTGCGGCGCCCTTGGTCCAGCTCAGGACCTCCTGCACATCCGGCACAACCTTCTTCATGTGAATCTGGTTGTTATAGAAGCCGCCAGGCATCAGCACGTTCGGAAATCCGACGGAGCCGTAACCATTCAATGCAGGCACGGAGTAGTCGCCCGCATTCTTGTACTCGCCCAGGTAATTGAAGTTGCCATTGCCGCCGTTGTAGGCGTTCATGGTGAAGCGCGAGACCGCGGCCGGATTGCCCATGTTGGCCGGGTCACTGATGAAGGACAGGGCAGCCGACAATTCGTTCGTCAACGATGGACTAAAGGTGTGCGTGTAGGTGAGCGAGCCGATGTTTGAGATGTCACCGGTCGTTACGCCACCCGGATACAGCACCGAGTTGGTCGGGATGTATCCAAGGCTCACCGGCTGATCGGTGATCTGCGTCTGGCGTCCATACGCGGCGTACACACTGTTGCGGTCGTTGATCGCATAGTCGATGCGCGCATGAAGAATGTCACCGTTCTGCGACACCACCACCGGTTGAATGTAGTTGTAGCCGCCGAAGTTATGGAACGGATCGGCGTTCGGCAGAGGGAGCCAGTTCACCAGCGCGACTCCGCCGGCGTTGGCATACGGCTTCGCGTTGCCGTCGGCAACCATCGAGCCGTTGGAGAGATAGTTCTCCGCATAGCACATCGGTTGAATCGCGTTCGGATTCAGCAGACCATCGGGACGCGTGCCGCAGAGCTGCGCGTTCAGGCTTGAGACGCTGAAATCGCCGGAGCGCTCGGCCAGCGTCGGCACCCACGAGTCAAGCGTCGTCGGCGAGAACCGCTGGTTCAGATACTCGCAGCCCGAAGAAGAAGAAGAGCTTGTTATTGTTGCGTCCGAACCTTGTGCCAGGAATCCACACCGGTCCGCCAATCGTGCCACCCGGGAAGTAGTAGCTTCCATCCGGCCGCGTCTGTTGCAGGTAGTTGTTGTCCCAGTCGTTGGAGTTCATCACGGTATTGCGCGCGTAGAAGTACAGCTCTCCGTGATATGCAGTCGATCCGTGCTTGGTCGTCGCATTGAACACCGCCGGCCCTTTGGCATTCACCGCACTGAAGGTCGAGGTCGAGACCTTGGCGCTCTCGATCATGTCTGCATCGACCGTCTGCACCGTGCCGCTATTCGTCTGAATATCCGTAAGCGACACGCCGTCGAGCACCGTGGCCAGCCCGGTTGGGCCGGCGCCGTTGGCTGAGAATCCACCCGTGATGCCGTTGTTCAAACCGACCGCAGCCGTATTCGCCGACGTCTGGTTGTTCACACCTGGGCTGATGACGGAAAATCCGGGCAGCGTCTCGATGAGCTCCGTCGCGTCGCGGCCCTGGATCGCCAGCGTCTCCAGGTCCTTCGCTGTAATGACGTCACTGCGCTCCGGCGTGTCGAGCGGCTTTACGGCCTGGCTCTCGGTTGCCTCAACGGTCACCTCTGCCGTAGCCTCGCCAATCTGCATCTTGATATCGCTGAAGGCCACGCGGTCGCCCGGCCGGATGGGGAACGGCTTGGACTCCCACGCCTTGAAGCCCTGCATCATGACCTTGATCTGGTAGTGCAGATCCGAGGGCACCGACGGAATCGTGAACTCGCCGCTGCCGTTGCTCACGGTCTTGTGCGCGAACTTGTTCTGCAGGTTCGTCAGGATGACGGTTGCATGCGGAATCGCCGCACCCGTCGAGTCCTGCACAATGCCCGACACACTTCCGGTCGTCTCCTGCGCCATCACGGGTGATTGCCACAGCAGCCCCGCCAACAAGAACATCACCAGTGCGGCTGCCGGCCTGATCCTGGGAAATGACGTCATCGTAACAACCTCCCGTTGGTTTCCTTCCGTGTGCCCCGGCTGCATTGCGCTCTACACGAGCTCCACGCGCAGCCTTCCAGCCTCTCCTGCCAGGTACCCGAATCTGTTCGCTTGCTGTGCATGTTCTGCGCCGCATCCCGCACGACGAACGCCGCTTCCTCCCGCGGAAGCGGTCAATTCCGCACCTGTACGGCGCCGAATCACAACGCCGCGTGTCCCTGGTCCAGAGCTTGGGCGATATCGATATCATGAAGGCACCAGCCTTGATATAGAAGCGCCCTAAACCTGTCAAGAAAAATTGTTCTATGTGGGCTAAAAAATCGATTCAGACTCGCTTCCCGCCGAAGTCCGCCGCTTCAGGCAGTAGCGTCCCGCCCGCATACTCCATGCGGCGAGTCGTTGCTTTCGAGAAGGATTTTTCCTGCCCACGAAAGACGTGTCCTCGCCGCCAGCCGATTACAGCTTCCGCGGTAAATCTTGTGCGTGCGTGGTACCGTTATGACCGACCGCAACCGACTCAAACCGAACCTCACGAGAGAAGCCCAAGACACTTGATGAAGCTGGTATCCGTTCGCTCCCCACTCCGCTGCCCTGCTCACCTGCGTTCTGCTCTCCACCCTCTTTTCCCCACGCGCCGCCGCACAGTCCGCCGCCGCGCCACCAGCCTACGGCCCGTACAACGTGCACTCCATCTCCGGCGGCATCGGGGTCACCAAAACGATGGCCCCCCACGATCCGCTGGCGCTCTCCGGCTCCGGCTGGTCGCTCAGCCTCTGGGTCAAATCCGACGCCGCCAACCAAACAACTCTGCTCGCAGGCGTCGGCCAGCCGCTCGAGAGCTTCCCGCGCTTCCTTGGGCTGCGCGACGGCAAGCCCATCTTCTGGGCCGGCGATGGACACACACTCGAGACCGCAACTCCGCTAGCTCACCAACACATGGCACTCGCTCGCCGTCTTCGTGGAGGGCGCGGACACCCACCTCCTCGTCGACGGCGCAGACATCGCACACGGTCCACTCCCTATCGGCCCCGCCACGCCCGAACTACAGATCGCTCCGGTAGTTACGCCCACACCGGACTTCCATCACTTCAGCGGCTTGCTCGCACTCGTCAGCCTCGCGCGCGGTCTGAGCCCGTCCGAGCAGCAGTCGCTCTCTCGCGTACCCGCTAACCTCGACGACCTCGTCTTCGACGATGCCTCCAAGCCCTGGCCCGTGCAGACGCGCCAGTGGATCGGCTATCGTTCGCCGCAGGATCCTGCCACGCTTCCGCGAAGCGCCGCCCCGCCGCAACAGCCCGTCGCGCAGCCCGAACCCCAGTCTCGAAAATCCGCTGTCCGCCGGCAACCGTACTCTCACGCTTCGCGCCAACTGGCGGATGTTGCAAGCCTCAAACGATTTAGCAGACGGCGCCCGCATCTCCTCACCTGGCTTTGACGACTCGCACTGGTACGCCGCCGTCGTTCCCGGCACGGTGCTCACCACGCTCGTCGCGCGCGGCGTCTACCCCGATCCCGACTTCGGCCTCAATAACATGGCCATCCCCGAATCGCTCGCCCATCAGCGCTTCTGGTTCCGCACGCATTTCAACGCGCCGCCCGCCACGTTGCACGGCCACCCGTCCGCTCACCTTCCACGGCATCAACTACCGCGCGCGCGTGTGGCTCAACGGCAACGCACTGGGTCACATCGACGGCGCCTTCACGCGCGGCCGCTTCGACGTCGCCGGCGCTCTCAAACCCGGAGACAACGTTCTCGCCGTGCTCATCTCACCGCCCGACCACCCCGGCATACCGCACGAGCAGTCGCTCGCCGACGGCCCCGGCGATAACGGCGGCCTCATGGCCATCGACGGCCCCACCTTTGCCGACACCGAAGGTTGGGACTGGATCCCCGCCATCCGCGATCGCGACATGGGCATCTGGCAGGACGTCACGCTCTCCGCACAAGGCCCCGTCTCGCTCGACACTCCACAGATCATCACCACCCTTCCACTGCCCGACACCTCACACGCCGCAATCACGCTGCGCGTCCCGCTGAACAACACAAGCTCCGAAACGCTCCACGCCACGCTCGATCTCGCCTTCGAAGGCGTAACGATCTCCAAACCCATCACCATTGCGCCCGGCTCCAGCACCGTCACGCTCACTCCCGCCGACACGCCGCAGCTCAACATCGTGCACCCGCGACTCTGGTGGCCTAACGGCTATGGCTCACCCGAGCTCTACCACCTCACGGCCTCCCTGCACATCGGCAAAGAAGCCTCAGACGAAATCCACACCACCTTCGGCATCCGCGAGCTCACCTACGAGCTCTCGCTGCTCGATTCCACTGGCAAATTACGCCGCGTCGAGATCGACCCCGCCAAGGCTGCCCTCAGCAATGAACCGCTCGTCGACGAAACACACGAGGGTATCCGCGAGACACCACTCGGCTGGGTCGCGAGCCTAACGTCTGCCGGCGAGCATTCGGCTGCAGTGCATGACACCACCGACGTCGCTACGCAGCCCGCGCTCGTCATTCGCGTCAACGGCGTCCGCATCGCCGTGCGTGGCGGCGCCTCCGGCATGGAGGACATGCTCAAGCGCGTCTCACGCTCGCGGCTCGAGCCTTTCTTTCGTCTGCAGCGCGACGCGCACATGAACATCGTCCGCAACTGGATGGGCCAGAACACCGAAGAGTCTTTCTTCGATCTCGCCGACGAGTACGGCCTCCTCGTCTGGAACGACTTCTGGGACTCCACCCAGGACTACAACCTCGAGCCCGACGACTCCGCGCTCTTCCTGCGCAACGCGCGCGACACCATTCTCCGCTTCCGCAACCACCCCTCTATCGCCGTCTGGTGCGGACGCAACGAAGGCGTGCCTGCACCCGCAGTCAACCAGGGCCTCATCGATCTCATCGCGCAGCTCGATGGCACTCGCCTCTACTCCGCCAGCTCCAACCGCGTGAACCTGCACGACAGCGGCCCCTACAAATACCAGGAGCCGTCGGAATACTTCACGCATCTTGCGCTCGGCTTTGCCGTCGAGATTGGCCTGCCATCACCTCCAACTCTCGAATCGTTCGAAAGCTTTCTCCCCAAGGAAGACCAGTGGCCCATCTCCGACGACTGGGCCTATCACGACTGGCATCAGGGCGGGAACGGCGACACCGCGGTCTTCATGAAAGCGATGAACGAGCAGCTAGGTCCGCCCTCGTCGCTCGCCGACTTCGATCGCAAGGCACAACTGCTCAACTATGTCGGCCATCGCGCGGTGTTTGAAGGCTTCAACGCGCACCTCTGGAATCCGAATAGCGGCCGCATGCTCTGGATGACGCAACCCGCGTGGCCTTCCACCGAGTGGCAGATCTTCTCCCACGACTACGACACGCACGCTGCCTTCTACGGCGCGAAGATCGCCAGCGAGCCCATCCACGTCCAGCTCGATCTGCCCAACTACGAGATCGCCATTATCAACAACACGACCGCCGCACTGCCGCAGCTCAACGTACAAGCGCAGGTCTTCGACCTCTCCAGCAAACTCCTCTTCGAGCGCTCCACAACGATTGATGCCGCCGCAAACGCCGCAACTAACGTCGTTCGCCTCGCGCTCGAAGATGCACTTGTCAGCAATCCGGTCGTCTTCGTCAAACTCACACTGGCCGACGCGACCGGCAAACAACTCTCGCAGAACTTCTACTGGCTCGCCGCCCACGACTGGGATTACCGCAAGCTGAACGATCTGCCTCCAGTCACTCTGCAAGCCACCGCATCAATAAGGGCAACCGACTCCGAGCACCACATCACCGTCACGCTGACAAACCCATCGCAAACGACGGCGGTCACCACGAAGCTCACGCTGCTCGAGAGCGCCAACGGTCCACGCATCCTACCGGCCTACTACAGCGACAACTACATCTCGCTGTTGCCGAACGAGCAGCGCACGATCGACATCGCCTACCCGTCATCACCCGTGCACACTCATCCCGTCGTCGCGCTGCGTGGATGGAACATCACGCCCGCGGCCATCACCGTCATGCCGTGATCATCAACACCAGATCCCCTGTGGCTCGAGAACGGACGTGTGGCTGGCTAGCGCTTCTTCCACGATAGACGCCGCCAGCGCAGTGCCATGAACGGATTGAAGCTGAGCCTGTATCGCCTTGGCGGCTTCCCGGTAACGATTCTCCGTCACGAGCTTGAGCAATGCCTCGCGAATTTCACCTGGCGAACGATGCTGCGGAGACAAGACCTCTGCGACTCCTAGCCTTTCAAGGTGAGCAGCGACCGCTGGTTGGTCCAGTGCGACAGGAAGTGCCAACATTGGTTTGCCTGACAGCAACGTTTCAAGCGCTGTATTTGGCCCCGCGTGAGTAATGACGAGGTCGGCACGCTGCAGTAGATCAAGCTGCGGCGCGTTCTCCACGACTAAAGGATTCCCGGGGAAATCCGCAAACGATTCGAGCTTGCGCCGGCCACCCAGCGTGATGACGAGTTGCAGGTCAAGCCCGGCACATGCCGAAGCAATGCGATGGTAGATCTCGGGATCAGCCTTCCGGGTTGTTCCCAACGATGCATAGACCAACGGTTGGCCATTGAGTTTGTGCCAGGGGAACTCGACAGACGAGCGTGCGCCTGCGTCGACGAATGGCCCCGTGTAGAAGAATCGATCAGGCACTTCCTCGCGCGGCGTGTCGAGGCATCTTGGCCACTGCGTGATGTGCGCGAGTTCCGGAAAGGCTGCTCCTATTTCCGCAATTGGTCCCAGTCCAGCCTTGCGGCGATAGTTATCGAGAATCCGCCGCACCGGACCTCTCATGCTAAAAATCGATACTTCAAAGATTCGTTTCTGGAGCTGTTCCTGCCAGCTGCGATGCGGGAGCAATGTCTGTGGCGCGCTCCAACCGAAGTTGTGAGGGATGCTGGTCGAGACTACGAAATACGGTGTGCCTAGCATCTCTGCTACGGTTGGCCCAGCGAGCGTGATTTCCCCCATGAGAAGCGCGTCGACTCCAGCAATCCTCATGGCGTTGAGATATTCACGCATGTACACGCCGATTTCATGATCGAGACGGGTCAGGCTGACGCGTGTCTCTTCGATCCAACTCAGCCTTCGCTGAGGTGGAGTGACATTGTCTCGACGTTCCGGCTCGACATCTGACACATCGATAGCAAAGAAATTCAATCCTCGCTCTCGAATTCGCGATTCAAACTCAGCGGGAAGGAAGAAAGTAACTTGGTGCCCCCGCGACACTAGTTCCCGAGACAATGCAATGAGAGGATTCAGGTGCCCGGCACCTTGATAGCAGAGCACGCCAAGACGCGCCACTATGGCCCCTCTTCAACCTGCAGCATCGCCTGATAGAGCACGGTTGGAGACCCGGGAATGACCGACTCCGCAAATTGAACGACGCGCTCACCCAGACGTACCATGCCCACTCCGAGGACAGCTTCAGCCTGCTGCACGAGTTGCCGAACCGGTGCGCGCACCCACCGGACGTCTCCGTCGATCCAGAGACGTTCCATTCCCTGCCTGGCCGTCAGCGGCAGACCGTCCCACACATCTTGCGAGGCCAGTTGCACCCTGCCCGCGATCATCACAAACTCTACATCTCGCCACGAAAGCGCACGCAACCTCTTGTGCGGAGGTTCGCCATTATCGCGAATAGCCATGAAGTCGGCGCAGCCTGATTCGCGGATTTCCCCCTCCCCATTGGCGAGACGCAGAATGACCGCAGGCAGATCAGTGATCATCCGATATGCCTCATCCGTCGGCAAAGAAACTTGTTCGATTGCGAACCGAACTTCATCCAGCAGATCGCCGGCGGCCGTAATCGGCGAATCATTGCCCAAAGCAATCTTTTTTATCGTGCTCAGGACTTTCATATCCGGCAGGCGGCGATAGAGAAAGTCGTTCGACGAAAGACAAAGGATCAATGAAGCTTCACGCTCCTGCAGTAACGCAATCCCCGCCTCGTCCAGCGCCAGACCATGAACAATAACGGTTCTCGCATTGAGCATCCCCAAACTATCCAGATCAGCGAGTTCTCTCGACGCCAGTTCATCTGTGCCTTCACAGGCATGCACGAAGAAAGGACTAGCATCCTGCGTCGCGTTCCACGCTTGGTGAATATCAGGGGCAAGCCTGACGGAGTGCGCCCACGCACAATCGCGTAGCACTTTGATCGGATAACCATCACACTGCAGCGCAGGCCAGAACGGATCGTGATGGCATACGGTAGTGACACCGCATAGAAGATTACGTATCCCGCCACACCAGAGCCGAACGTCTTTCGGTACAGAGTTGTAGTGAGAAATCACCGAAGGCACAGTTGCGTGAATGTCATCTCCCCACTCCACATAGTTGTTGTAGGGAGGATGTCCCAATCTGGGATGCAGAGCATATTGCAAATGATCGTGCGAGTTGATGAGTCCCGGCAACAGCAGAAATCCTTCGAGGTTTACCTCCGTCGTTACCGCAGGTAAGCTGCTGGCCCCTGAATGGAAACTCTGTATTTTGCCGGCGCCTATCTGCAGAGAACCACGAACAGCCGTGTTCGGTCCAGTGGCATAGCGAGTCCCGTTGATCACTGTCACAAGAGCATCGTTTGTCTGGGCCACCGGGCTAGCTGGCATCTTTCCTCGCCACATAGATACGAAATTTCGAGGGTTCGCGGAGCTTACGCAGTCTTGCAACCCACGGGCGCATGGCCCATCGCCATCCATACCACGGGCGGTATATGGTCCATCGAATGGAGAGCAGCTCTTCAAGGCTGCGCAGACGTTCGTCGGTGAGGTACTCCTGACTCTCCACCGAATCCGATGCGGTACGGAAGCGATTGCGAAAGGAAACACGGCGCTCTGCAACCATCTGTTTCCCGCTTTCTTCTCGCGAGTACCAGGGTGTATCGCAGATGACGACCAACCCATCGGGCTTGAGGCACCGGAGAGCTTCGCGCAGGGTTATCTCATAATTTTCGGAGTAATGAAAAGAAGCGTTGAAGATCACGGCATCAAACTGGCCATTCTGAAATGGAAGGCAGTCCAGCTCCGCCTGAAACCGCGGGAAGCTCCAACCCAGTTTGTGATGGTAGTGAATTGCAGCGCCAAGTCCATCCTGAGAGTTCGTAAGCAGATCGACGGCAACAGGCCGATATCCTCGACGCGCAAGTTGAAAGCTCAACCAACAATTGCCCGCCCCCAGGTCGAGAACAGTCTCTCCGTCCGACAAAGGATTTAGTATCCGACGAATGAGGCAATCGTAGCTCCTGGCACGAATCTTCCACTGAGCGCTGTTATTTCCGGTCGTATCTGTATGCGGTAAGGCAAGATAATAGCTCTTCTCCCCGCTGCCGCGACCTTCTGCAGCGCGAATGCGTTCGTAGTCGGCGACAAACTCGGCATAGTACGCGAGCCGATCCGGAGCAAGAGCTAAAACGATCCCATCCTTCTCCTTCATCAGCAAATTGCACGAGGTGCATCTCCGTTGCTCGCTGAGATCTCCTTTGCAGAGAGGGCAACGGAGCCGGATGGCACAGTGATGTTCCGAATCATGTGATCGTACGATCCTCTGGCACTACTCCGATTTCTAATTGCGCTGTCATTGCTGAGGTCCACTCGACGAAATGAGAGACTCGACGGGAACAAACACCGAAGATGCGACGCCCATATCGGGCGAGAAACGAAACGGGTCCGAGAGACGGCTGTTGGGTTCCATATCCTCGACGATCTGCCACAGATTGTCAGTACCAATCCGCCCGCCTTGAAGATTCGAGTCCGTCCACGAGTCGACTTCTGCGTGCAGCGCCTCGCGAACTGCACGATAGAAATCCGTTGTGTAAGCCGCCTTGAACATGACGCATAGATCGTTGCTGTCGGTCCAGTTGCGCTTGTCGCCCAGTTGCGATTGCACTCGCTCATAGAAGAGCGTCCCTGGCAGCGGATAGGAGACAGAGATGCCAATGTCGTCAGGGCGTAACCTTCTCACCAGGCTGATCGTCTGCTGCAGCTCCGTCCACGTCTCGCCCGGATACCCAAACTGGAGAAAGAAACAGGCTCGGATGCCGGCAAGTCCTAGCCGCTCGCGCGCAACCGCGACCTGATCGAGAGTGATGCCTTTGTCCATGGCATCGAGGATCATTTGCGAGCCCGACTCCACCCCCATCCAGACCTCCGTGCAGCCAGACGCTTTCAGATGGCGAACAGTATCCTCGCGCATAAGATCAGCGCGCGATTGGATCTTGTACGGAAGAGCAGCACCGCGATCCCTTATCTCGGAAGCGAACTGTTCCACCCAATGGTGATTCAACGCGAAGATGTCGTCTCCAAACCAGATATGTTCAACACCGGCCTTTTTGAGCATGGCCATCTCTTCAGCTACACCCGTGGCGGACCGCAGCTGGAAATGGTTACTGGAGATCGGTTTCGCACACCAGTTGCAATGAAATGGACATCCGCGACTTGCCACCATGTTTGTTGAGAAATAGCCATGCGTGGCAGTCCACGCCGCACGATACGGTTCAAGAGCGACAAGATCGCGTGCGGGAAATGCGAGCTGTGACCATTCGCGATTTCGAGCGAGTTTCTGCGGGCCGTGGAGAAGCCGTCCCGACGCGTCCCTTCGAACCAATCCGTCGCAAAGAGTAACTTCAGCATTGTCGATCACGGCCCTGCAAAGATCGATCAAAAGATTTTCTGCTTCGCCACAAAGTACATAGTCAAAGCCGTTATCAAGAAATAGCTCAGGATTATCCGTGGCATCCGACCCATGCACTACGGCAACAGCGCCGGCATCCTTGGCGGCGCGAGCCATGTTCCACGCAACTTGGCGCATGCGAGTAAGACACATCTTCGATAGAAAGTTAAAATCGTCTTCATACACGACAACAATCTTCGCTTCAGATCGACGAAGCGCTGCAAGGAAACCGGGCTCGGGAGCTTCGAGCATCACGTCGAAAACATCGCTCGAAATACCTTGCTCACGCAAAGCTGTAGCCGCATAAAGCGTTCCCAGCGGAAGGTAGGGCTGCATCTTCTGCGACTGCTTCGTGTCGTAGGGGAGGTGATACGAATGTGTCAATAAGACATCAGCCATGACTCACCCTCCTTTCCATCAATTCCCCAGACCGTGAGAAGCCAAGCCGGTGCAGGTTCAGATGCGGTGGCGGATCTCCGCCTGTTCGGGAGCCTAGCAGCGTGATGTGGGTGGTTTGTCTCAGGAATGTAACCTCAATGTCACCCCATCTGTCTTCCCACAGCAGCTGGCGGATTCGGAGTTAGCCACCCTCTCTTCACTAATGCCATCAGACGAAATCTGACCTGCGGCACTAGAACCGATAAGGTGACCCATCCTGTCGCGTTTGGTTGCGAAATAGCGCGCAGCATGAGGACTAACGTGTACCTCTGCGCTGACGCGCTCCACAACGCAGATGCCGAAAGATGCAACCGCTTTGATCTTTTCGGGATTGTTCGTCATGAGCCGGATAGAAGAAATCTTGAAGAAGGCTAGAATCTCGATCGGCAAGCGATAGTCGCGAAGATCAGCCTCATGTCCGAGATGCAGATTCGCTTCGATCGTATCGAGTCCGGCATCCTGCAGTTCGTAGGCGCGGAGCTTTTCCATCAGGCCGATGCCCCGGCCTTCCTGATACTCATAGAGCAGAATCCCCGCACCCGCTTCCGCGATGCTGCGCAAAGCTAGATGAAGCTGATCGTGGCAGTCGCAACGAAGAGAGTGAAAAATATCGCCGGTGGCGCATTGCGAATGGATGCGGACGAGAGGCGGCTTCACGTGAATATCGCCGAGCACCAGGGCCAGTGCGGTTTCGAAATGACACAACCCGCTGCCCTCCCCTTGCCTCTCGAACGCCAGCAAGCGAAAAGGAGCCCAACGAGTGGGAAAGCTGACTTCAGCGATCTTTCTCAGCGCAGTCAATGCGTGTGCTCCTCGCTGTTGTAAGTGAGGGTCATGCCCTTCTCCGAAATTGATAGAGAACATGATCGCCAAGCGGAGCCAGGGAGTGTGCCATCACACGATCGAACGCCTCCATGTTGGCCAGCAGACGAGGATGACGGGAGATCCATGGTTCCGCGGCGCTAGGCGGCACAGCGACGCCAATGCCGATCTTCCGTTCCAGTTCGAACCAGGGCTCAAAGGCGTGCCGCAGATCGGAGGCCCGATGATAGAAGACCTCAAAGTTGCGCTTCGCCAGCCTCGCCGGCGCAGCTCCGCGCCGGAAACGTCTAACGGCATTCTGCGGGCGTCCGCGAAGAGTTTCTACAAACATCTCGGCCGGGCAGCACGTGCCGAACAGGACCAACATGGCGACAGCGCTTGGTTTAAGAAGCGAAGCGAGGCCGCTGGCTACGCAGCCAATGTCCTTCACGCAGTTGAGCGGCGCAAAATTGGAGAACGCTCCATCAAAGAGTGCTTCACCAGCCGAGTGGCGCTCTTGCGCAAAGCGCTCTAACTCTTCGCCCGCGACAACCTGTGCACAAGACCTAAACGACGACAGCTTTTGTCTGGCGACATCGACCATCGCCGGAGAAGCGTCAGTGAGAAAGATGCGAAAGCCATGCTTGGCAAGGAACACCGCATCTTCGCCGGTGCCTCCGCCAAGCTCCAGCACGTGTCCGCCCGGCGGGAATTGCCGCAGAAGAGCAGACCGCACCGCTCGGCGCTGTGCCGCGACGCTGGCCCATGCGCCGAACCGTTCGTCAAACGCAGGAGCGATCGCATCGAAAGCAAATGCTGCGGGCCGAAGCGATGCATTCATCACGGCAGATCACTCCTGAGCCGACGCCAGCGATGCGATTCGACGAGGAAGCGAAGGCCTTCGACGAAGTGAAAGCGCAAGCGCGAGACGAGAAAACGAATTTGCAAGCGATAGCGTGCAAGTCGCGTCGAGAGCACCTCTCCCGGCGTAGCTTGAATCACCACGGGGGGCAGACTCAGAGAGGGCAACGATGAATTCGAAGATCCATGGGATGCTCCGCTTGCAATCTCCAGCTCTTGTCGCAACCGCAGATATCGTTTGGTTCCAGGAGGAACTTGATAGATGGCAGCTCGACCATAGAGATCCAGCCATAGCCGGATCGGTTGAGGAAGCTGCTCCACAGTCCAGGAAGTGAGCGCCTGAGGCGCGAAGTCGCCCCAGACGGAAGTAATGAGATACGTCACCATACCTATCGCGAGACACGCTCGGCGGTCTTCGCAGGCGCGCAGACGCAAGTCCCCCCAGAAGCGGATATCGTCACGCCGGGCGAGCACATGGCGATAGAACTCGAGCAGGTGCGAAGCGCGGAGAAAGGGACTAGAGATGTCCTTCGACGCGTGCATGGCCTGCCCAAGAAATAGATCGACAGGCGAAAGCACAGGCATCATGAGGCCATGCATTTCCTTAAGCACTGTCCGCTGCAGCCGTGTGGGCACGTCCGCAGTCTTGATTTCCAGATGCAGTTCCACGCCGCGGTAGGGTAGGTCACGATAGAGATCTTTCGCGCGCACCCGAGGGGTTTGCCCCTTCTTGAACTCCCAACTCCTTCCACTGATCGCGAACAGCGAGTAGCCTTGGGCCTCAAGAAGTTGCTTCGCAGCAGGAGCGTCACTATCCGCAACAAGAAAATCAAGGTCGAACTGATGCCGAAGCTCGGGACGTGGCACACACACCGGGTAGAGCGAAATCCCCTTCATGACAGCGTAAGAAATGCTCCGCAGCCTGGAAGTCCCGCTGCAGTTTTGCGGACTCTTCAATCATGCCCTGCGTTCGCTGTCGGTTTTCTTCCAAACTGTGTTCCAACCGGTTCACGACGGCAGTAGGAAGTGAACCTCGCTGCCCGAGTTGGGTCGACCGGTCGAGAAAATATAAGGCAAGACCACTTACATCCAGCCAATGCAGAAGCTTCTTCCACTCATTGGCGGTGAGAGTCTGAAGGAACGAATGCGAACAAGAATCTGAAAAGCAGAGAAAGGCCGATTCGCGAATCCGCTGATCGCGGGATAAGGGCGTGTGCGTGCTCACGTTGCTAGGCCGACGCGTACTTGAGTTTCCAGTAAAGCCTGGGGTCACCGCGGCATCACTGAGAGCCATCCGATCTCCGCCTTGTGCCCGAAAGAATTCCATCTTGTTGGACTTCTTACCTCTGCTCCTTCACGTCGGAGCGATCAACCGCTTTGCTCACCAAACGATGTAACGAGCCTAGAGAGTTGGAGGCGTCGGATTGTCAGGTGACGGTCAGATGATTGTCACCGCAATGTCGGGTCGATATATCGGTGAATCAGACGGAAGGCTTACGGAAGAGCATCGCCTCGACCAGCTTCAGGCCAAGGTCTCGCCGATAGGCTCGCAGGCCAATGCCTTGCTCATAGAAGTGACGAACGGACGGGCCCACTGCACCGGAACAACACCGGATAGGTGTGAGACCGGCCTGCTCTGCCAATTCGATGTGATTGGAGTGAACGTAATGTTCGATGATGTAGACCTTGCCATCATTGCCGGTCATGGTTCGACGATGACCGGCAAGAACCGCATCCGGATGAAAGTCGGTTATGAAGACATAGCCTCCCGGCGTACAGACACGGCAAAGCTCGCCATAAGCGCGGAACGGATCTGAGAGATGACCAAGGACAAGACGGCACCAGACCATGTCGAACTGATTTGAAGCGAAGGGCATCTCTCGAACATCGCCAGCGACAACGTTCTTTGCTCGTGCGACGGCAAGCATCTCCGGACTCAAATCAATCCCGATGGCACCGGGAATATCCTGAATGCGTCTTCCGATGCCGCATCCTGCATCAAGCAGGCGCGTGCATGGCAGACCTCGAAGCATCTCGTGCGCTAGTTCCTCGTCGAGAGCACTGGTTGCGGTTTCGTCAGCATAAGTCGGCGCCCAGAGACGATACGCATCGCGCACATGCAGCTCTTCCAGCTTCGGCCGGCGTCCCGGCAGAGCGAGGACTCGTTCGCGAACGATCTGCCGGAGCAGGGTGCGAACGTGAACTATTCTGTGAGCCTTTTTCCTGGACGCGTTTGAGGATGCACTCACACTGGGATTCCGCCATCCCGTCGAACAATAACGACACGCTGCCTGCGGATTGTCACCGGGATGTCAATTGAGTGTCATCGAATGCGATGACAACTTCGGATCGCCATAGGCCGGAGCCGAAACACAGCTAGCCTCGATGGATCCCGATGCTGTGGTCTCAAGAAGATTCTTCAAACGACGGCGCGGAGGGCAACCGCGACACTCTCTCGAGCAGTCCTGAGAGCGACTCCGACAGTCTCTCCTGCCGCGATTGTGTGTGCAAGTGCTGATTTCTTCCGTGTTCCACGATGCTCGAAAGCAATCGTTTCGATTTCGCCACCGAAGAGCGTGTGCTTCTCGTCAAGCTGATCGAGTGAGAAGTTCAACGCCGCAACGACTTCCTCGGCCTCATCGGCGGGGACGATCAGTTCGACAGTGATTTTCTTGTATTTCATCGAGTAATCTCCAGCCACGATTCTACGCCGACGGCAGGCTGGAGTCCGCAGGAGCGCTCTACGCGGCTTTCTCCCTCCACGGATCGATGACGATCTTGGTGACCTTGTCTTTCTTATCGCGCCAGACCTTGTACATCTCCGGAGCTTCATCGAGGGTGATTCGGTGGGAGACGATGTAGGTCGGATCGATCTGGCCCTTTTCGATTCGCTCCAACAAAGGCTTCATATAGTTGTGCATGTTGGTCTGTCCCATCTTCATCGTGATGCCCTTACCAAACGCTGCGCCGAACGGTACCTTGTCGAGCAGTCCGCCGTAGACGCCGGGAATCGAAAGCGTGCCACCTTTGCGGACCGCCTGGATCGCCTGCCGCAGGACTCCGGAACGATCCGTCTCGAGCATCAGAGCAACCTTGACGGTGTCATAAAGACCCTGCAAATCACCCATGTGAGCTTCAAGGCCGACCGCATCGATGCACGCATCCGGGCCGATGCCTCCGGTCAGGTCCTTGAGCGCGGTGAGCACGCTGACATCTTCCTCTGAGTAATCCACCGTAATGGCACCGACAGACCGCGCGAGCGCGAGCCGCTCCGAAAGGCGGTCTATAGCGATGACGCGCGCCGCGCCCAGCATGAACGCACTGGCAATTGCGAACTGACCCACAGGACCTGCAGCCCCAGACCGCTACCGTATCGCCTTCCTTGATTTGCGCGTTCTCCGCCGCCATGTAGCCTGTCGGAAAGATGTCTGAAAGGAAGAGAACCTTTTCGTCCGGCAGATCGCTCTCGATCTTCAGCGGCCCGACATTTGCGAATGGCACGCGCACATATTGAGCCTGCCCGCCTGCGTATCCGCCCATCATGTGGGAGTATCCGAAGAGCCCGGAGCCTGAGTACCCATACGCTGTCTCCATCAGATGAGCATTCGGGTTTGTATTGTCGCAGGCAGCCCACAGCTTCTTCTTGCAGAAAAGACACTGACCGCAGGCAATGGTGAACGGGACGACAACGCGGTCGCCGCGCTTCAGATTATCAACCGCCGCGCCGACCTCTTCCACGACGCCCATGAACTCGTGCCCGAGAATGTCTCCCTGCTCCATCGTTGGGATAAATCCGTCAAAGAGATGAAGGTCGGACCCGCAGATAGCTGTGCGCGTGACCTTGATGATCGCATCGTGAGGATTCAGCAGCTGAGGATCGGCCACGGTTTGCGTTTCGACTTTGCTCTTTCCCATCCAGCACACAGCTTTCATCGCCCACCCCTTCCGGTTGCGTTCACTACCTTCTTTTCCTCGGAGCTTCCAAGCGGCGTTGCGATCTTTTCTCCGTACACCGTCCGCTTCATGCCGGCGACCGCACCGCGTTCACCATGCGGCTGTGGCTCCGTTCGTGGAATCTCACCCGTCTCGGCCATCGCCTTGAAGTGCCTGAGATTTTCAATGACCGATTGCTTAGGATCGCGACCAGTGATGGCTTCCCATGTGCGCGCGAACTTCCCCATGCGAAACTGCTCCAGCACAGTCACCATGGTTCCGCGTCCTCCCGGAGCAGGTTCGAAGATCACTTCACCCGCGGCTTCCGGCTCACCGCTGACCGACCGCCACGCGATGCGCTGCTCCGGTTCGTCGGCAAGAATCTCAAAGTCCCACTCGAGAACCTTGTCACCTGGCTCATCGCGCATCACCCAGTGATACGTGCGGGCCCCCGTAGAACGAACCTCCGTGATTCGTTCATGCCACATGGGCGCAGCTTCCACATCGCGCCACATCTCGTAGAGCTTCTTGGGATGCGCCTGAACGATGACGCTCGTGCGGATCCATGTCTTTCCATCCTTGTCTGCGGGCGGCGGAGCGTAGTGGCCATTCAGTAGAGATGCCGCGCCACTTTCTGGCGGCAACGTTTCCGCTTTCGGTTTCTCAGTAATTGGAGCAGCCATGTCGACCTCACAAGTTGCTTGGATCATGTCTGTGGGCGCGCCGTGTGGCGCGAATTCATTGGGCGAACTGTCGCGTGGTCTATTTCTCGTTCAAAGGCTTGGCCATTTTTTCGTGCATGGCACCCTTCACCGCGCCCGGCACGGCATTTGCCAACATTCCCTCCATCTTTGTTTTGAACGATGCCGCATAGACGTGATCCTTGCCGTCAAACAAAGCATCCAGCCCTTGCCGTGCGACATCTTCCGGCTGGCTCTCATGTTTGCCTTCGGTTCCGGTCTTCGTATTGTCCATGCCTGCCCGGTGAAAGAAGTCTGTGTCCGTTGGCCCAGGCTGTAACGCAGTGACGCTCACGCCGGTATCGCGTAGTTCATAGCGCAGACTGTGGGCGAAAGAAAGATCGAACGCCTTCGTCGCGGCGTACACTGTTTCGCGCGGTGCAACCATCTCCCCCGCGATGGAGGACGTAATCAGGATTCTGCCCGAGTTCAAAGCGAGCATGTGCTTCACCAGATGCTTGGCAAGATGGACCACGCCAACGCAGTTCAGCTCCACCATCCTTAGCTCAGTCTCAAGGTCGGTCTCTGCGAAAAGGCCGCCCACGCCGATGCCGGCGTTGATGCAGGCGACGTCGACAGGTCTGCCGAGATCCATTACTCCTCTCCACAGTGCCTCTACTCCCGTCGCGAGTAGCTAAATCCGCGGAGATTGTAGTTACTTCGACTCCGAGAGCGCTGAAATCTCGCCGCTGCTGCATCCAGCCGTTCGCCAGCCGAGCACACTACGATGTCATAGCCGCGCCTTGCGAGATCTTTCGCCAGCCAGTACCCGATGCCGCTGGAAGCACCTGTCACCAATGCGAGTTTGTCCGCCATATCCAGACCTCCTCATGTAGTTGTTGAACCTGCAATCCTCAGTTCCCGAAAGCCCCGGGCCCGCGGGCATGGTCGAGCGCGCCGCGCGGTCGTGCATTGCTCCTCGTCGAAGCACCCACAAGAGCTTCGTACATTCAGCCATCCACAATAGAAAGCTCGTGAGCGAGAACTGGTAGCGCAACGTGCCGTGCTGTGACTCCCGCCGGGAGCACGTCCACACAACGAACCAGCGTGTCCGTGCCAATCTACGATGCGGAAAGCTGCGTCGGTGTTACCCACCCGCGCTGCTGCCATCTTTCGCAGTTCAGTGTTGTTTCATGTTTGGGGAGGGCTTTGATATCTCACGCAATGGAGTCGACAAGTTCTCCTGAGGACGCTAAGTCACGCTCTGCGTGACACTGGCGAATGTAGATCGTCAGTTCCTGATATCTGGTTGAAATCTTTTCAACAAACGCCAGCGGAAAAGGGCCGTAGGCCCGTCCAAAGCGCTCGAGCATCTCCATGCAGTTTGCTCAATAAGATGTCGTGCGATCAACACCCTGACCTGCGCGGCATCTCCTACGACACAGGCCGGAGATGCATGTGCCCCTGTGAACGAAACCGCCGTGGTATTTGTCAGCGCAAAGGCGGTCGACTTCCAGCTCGAAAGATGGAAATGAATGGCACTCGCATTCGCGCGGAGGTCCAGATCGATCAACAAGGATCAGGGGCTTCCGCGGTAATCAGTGTCCGATCGATAATGCCCGCTCCGCTACAAAACATCGAGTACAACCCGATCACCTTCAGTGCGCAGCATCAGCGGTTCCCCCGGTCGCTCCGAAGCCCAAACGCCATAGATCGCACCTTCGAACTACAAATCGCCCGAAAACTAGATACTTACAGCACAAAACCCGCCATCTCTGGCGGGTTCCTTAAACCTATGGCGGAGAGGGAGGGATTCGAACCCCCGATAGCCTTGCGACTATGGCTGATTTCGAGTCAGCTGCATTCAACCGGGCTCTGCCACCTCTCCAGCCCTGCAATCCATTTTACCTTACCGTGAGCTGCAGCGGAACGCTCCGCCAGCATGAGTGCTCTTCATCGAAGAGCACTCCGCAGCATCGATCCGCAAACTGCGCCTCACAGGAATCAGCGCACGACTCCGACCCTTATGCCCGGCGCGACTTCACAGCCTCAGCCGCCTTCGCCGTGCCATTCACCGGCACCTCAGGAATCTCGACGTCATTCGCCGCCTTGATCCCCAGCTTCTTACGCAGCTCACTATCCATCCGGCCGAAGATTTCCTTGTTCTCCTTCAGGAAGTTGCGCACATTCTCGCGGCCCTGCCCAATGCGTTCGCCGCTGTAGCTGTACCACGCGCCGCTTTTCTCCACGATGTTGTGCAACACCGCCAGGTCCAGCACATCGCCCTCGCGCGAGATCCCCTCGCCATACAGAATGTCGAACTCGGCATCGCGGAACGGAGCCGCCACCTTGTTCTTCACGATCTTCACCTTCGTGCGCGATCCGACAACCACTTCGCCTTCCTTCACCGCACCAATGCGGCGAATGTCGATGCGCACCGACGAGTAAAACTTCAGCGCGCGTCCGCCGGTCGTCGTCTCCGGATTGCCGAACATCACACCAATCTTCTCGCGCACCTGATTAATAAAGATCAGGCTCGTGCGCGACTTCGACACCGTTCCGGTCAGCTTGCGCAGCGCCTGCGACATCAGCCTCGCCTGCAGGCCCATGTGCGAGTCGCCCATCTCGCCGTCAAGCTCCGCCTTCGGAACCAGTGCCGCGACTGAGTCCACCACCAGCACGTCCACCGCACCCGACCTCACCAGCGCCTCGACAATCTCCAATGCCTGCTCGCCGTAGTCCGGCTGGCTCACCAGCAGGTTGTCCGTATCCACGCCCAGCTTCTTCGCATACGCCGGATCCAGCGCATGCTCGGCGTCCACAAACGCCGCCAGGCCGCCATTCTTCTGCGCTTCGGCAATCACCTGCAATGTGATCGTCGTCTTGCCCGAGCTTTCCGGCCCGAAGATCTCGATCACTCGTCCCGCGCGGCACACCGCCCACGCCCAGCGCTGCGTCGAACGAAATCGATCCCGTCGAGATGACCGAAATCGGCCCGATGGCCTCTTTGGCTCCCAGCCGCATCACCGATCCCTTACCGAACTGCTTCTCCAATTGCGAAAGGGCGGTATCTATAGCCCGGCTGCGGTCATCTGCCACGTGATTCTCCTTTTCACCACGCAAACTGCTCAAGGTGGAGATGAGCCGAGTCTAGCAGCAAAATCGGACACAAGCAAAAGAAAAGCGAAGATTCCGGCGGAAATCCGGTACGTAATTCGTGCTATTTTCAGCACTCTTTTCTCTCCTCCAGTACCCTTGTCCACGATGCCCCGCCAGTTCCGTTACCTCGACGTGCTCATCACGGCCTTTGTCGTCATCCTTCTGGTTTCCAACCTCGTCGCGCAGAAGATCGTTCGCGTCGGCCCGCTCTCCGTCTCCGGCGGCCTCATCCTCTTCCCTCTCACCTACATCTTCGGAGACATCTTCACCGAGGTCTACGGCTACGCTGCCTCGCGCCGCGCCATCTGGCTCGGCTTCTGCGGCACCGCTCTCATGTACGGCGTCGGTGCGCTCATCATCGCCCTCCCTGCGGATCCCAACTTCCACGACCAGAAGGCCTTCATCACCGTCTTCGGCATCCTTCCGCGCCTGCTCGTCGCCAGCCTCATCGCCTTCTGGGCCGGCGAGTTCGCCAACTCCTACACCATGGCTCGCCTGAAGATCCTGACGCGTGGCCGCTGGCTCTGGACACGCACCGTCGGCTCCACCGTCATCGGCCAGGCCGTCGACACCACCATCGTTATCATCCTCACCTTCGCAGGCACCTACCCCGCTGCCACACTCGCCAGGCTCATCGTCACCAGCTACTGCCTCAAGGTCGCCTACGAGATCCTCGCCACCCCACTCACCTACCTGGTCGTCAACTTTCTCAAGCGCGCCGAAAACTCCGACGCCTACGACGCCCACACTAACTTCAACCCGTTCACCTTCTTCGGTGCGAGATCGCAAAGCTGATCTCACCCTCTACTCAGCCGAACCCGCCTCCAGCGCCTTCCTGTCCCACCCCGCCAGGTTCGCCGCAGCCTCATACGTACTCTGCAAAAACTCCAGCAACGCTGCATCCGGATCCGCCGACTTTCGCACCGCCTCATACGGCAGAATGAACTCGCCAAAATTCTCGTCGAACCGCGCCTCCTGTCGGCCCTACCTTGTACTCGCGATACCCCTTCGGCTCCGGGTATGCATAGCTGTAGAAGAACGCCTCGACACCCGGCGCCCCTGGCCAGAACCCCGCACTGCTCACCTCGTGCGAGTACGCATCCCGCGTCACACGATCCGGCAATCCCGGCATGCTCGGATGCTCCGGCGCCGGCCGTCCCTGAAAACCTCGTGCAGGCCAGGTCCATCGCTCCCCAGAACAGATGAATCGGGCTCACCTTGCCGATGAACCGCGCGCGAAAGATCTTCGAACACCCGCGTCGTCTGCAGCAGCACCTGCCAGAATTTCCGCACATACTCCGGGTCATACGCCTTATGCGTCGTGTCCTCCTCAAACGGGATCGGCTCCTGCACCTCCACGGGATGCGGCCATATCTTCACCGGCGTTCCCATGGCTCTCCAGCACCAGCATCACCCTCTTGTAGAACTCCGCCACCGTCATCGGCCGCAGCGCGATCGTCCCGTGTCCTCCGCTGCTCGACTGAAAGATCACCTCATGGTCGATGAAGTCGAAGTCGATCTGCAGCGTCTTCGTCCCGTGCCACATCGGCATTGTCGTCAGCCCGCGAGCCGTCGGATACAGCGTCACATTCCAGCCGTGATTCAGTGCCGGCGTCAGCGCCATGCGGACCTTGCCTACTATCTGCAGCCACATCTGCAGCGTCGTGCAGCTATCAGCCCACGCGCCCTGCGGAAGCTCCGGCCATACATCCATTTGCGCCCTCCAGCCTGACGATCATACGTCCGTTCCCGACCCTTCTCCACAAACCCCTGAAGGATACAATCAACCCCGCCGATGGCCTACCAGGTTCTAGCCCGCAAATACCGTCCCCAGCGCTTCGCCGACGTCGTCGGACAGGACCACGTCACCGTGACCCTGATGAACGCGCTCACCCAGAACCGCATCGCCCACGGCTACATCTTCAGCGGCCACCGCGGCATCGGCAAGACCACCATCGCGCGCATCCTCGCCATGGCGCTCAACTGCCGCAACGCCATCGGCAGCCAGCCCGCCCCACCGCCGAGCCCTGCGACGTCTGCGAGTCCTGCACCGAGATCCGCGCCGGCAACGCCGTCGACGTCATCGAGATCGACGCCGCCACCAACCGCGGCATCGACGAGATCCGCGAGCTCCGCGACGCCGCCCGCTACCGCCCCGCGCGCGACAAGTACAAGATCTACATCCTCGACGAGGCGCACCAGATCACCGACGCCGCCTTCAACGCGCTGCTCAAGACGCTCGAGGAGCCGCCCGACCACATCGTCTTCATGATGGCCACCACGCAGCCCGAGGACATCCCGCAGACCATCCGCTCGCGCTGCCAGCACTTCAGCTTTCACGCCGTCAAGCTCGACGACATCCTCGGCCAGCTCCGCAGCCATCGCCACCGCCGAAGACGTCGACGCCGACGACGCCGCGCTCGCCCTGCTCGCCGAAGCCGGCGACGGCTCCATGCGCGACGCGCTCTCCATCATGGACCAGGCCATCGCCTCGGCGCCCACTGAAGAACGGCGTGCCCGCACTCGTCCGCCGACGACAGATTCGCGAGCTCATGGGCACCGTCTCCAACGTCGTCTTCGAGCGCATGCTCGACGCCGTCGACGCCAACCACTCCGCCGACGTCATGACCATCGCCAACCGCCTCCTCGACGCCGGCAACGGCCCGCAGCAGCTCGCCCGCCAGTTCGTCCGCTACCTGCGCAACTGCACTCATCGCCAAGATCGCCGGCCTCGCCCCCGAAGGCAGCCCGCCGACGGCATCGGCGCCGAACTCCTCCAGATCTCCCCCGACGAGCGCGCCGCGCCGCCCGCACCGCCGCGCTCTTCACCGAAGAAGAGCTCACGCGCTTCCTCAGGTCATGCTCCGCACCTTCGACGAACTCGGCTACCGCCAGGAGCAGCGCTTCCACTTCGAACTCGGCCTGCTCAAGCTCGTCCACCTCCAGCGCCTGCTCCCCGTCGAAGAAGCTCCTCACCCAACTCGGCGCCACCAAATCCCCACCCACCCCCTCCACCACTCCCACAAGACCGTCATCCTCGGGTGCCATGAGTCCGGGTGCCCCATCTTCGCCGACGCAGTGGCTGGGGTCGGCCCGCGCAATCCGTTGCCCACACCGGGTCATCTCGACCGGGCCAATTCGCGGCCCACCGCGGACAAGCATCTCGACCGAGGCCGAATCCTCGCAGTGAAGCCCCTGTATCCGCATCGGTGCCACATCCGGGTGCCCCACCTCGAACCGTCGCGGCGGGCACTGCGGTTCGGACCACCACAATCCCGTCATCCTCGCGAAGCGGCGCACGAGAGGGTCCCCGCCAGCTCGCTGGCTGCGGCGAGCGCGCAGTCGAAGGACCCCGAGGCTGTCCGCCCACCGCTCCGCCTCCACCTATCGCACACCACCGACGGCTCCCTCGCCCTCGCGCCCGAACCCGCACTCAAAACCCGAAGACCGTCCGCAACTCGTCCCTCCAGCCGACGCCCGACCTCGACGCCCTGCAATCCGCCGTCGTCTCCGCCCTCGCCGCCGCCAAAGGCCAGCCGTCCGCCGCCGACGCCACTCGCACGACGCCACCCTGGACCCTCACCGGCGACACGCTCAGCATCCAAACCAGCCGTCTCCAAAACCATGCTCCCCGTCGCTCTTCAACGCCGACGCCGACCGCATCCTCACCGCCGCGCTCCGCCAATGCCCCCATCCTCAAGCTCACGCTGCTCCCCGGCAGCCCCCGCCCCGCCGCCCCAAAGAAGCCACGCGCCGCCGCATCCGGCTCGCGCCGCCGAGCTCGCCGAAAAGCACCCCATGGTCCAGGAAGCCAAGCGCCTCTTCTCCGCCGAGATCTCCAACGTCATCGACCTCCGCGACAAGACTAGAGCTAAAGCTCACGCTCGCAGCTGACAGCTGATCGCACAAACCCGGATCACCACCGCATCGCCTTAACTGAGAACTGACAACTGACAACTGGAAACTGATAGCGCCAAACCCGGATCACCACGAATCCACGCGCACCAAAGGACCCCCATGGACCTCTCCAAGATGCAGGACATGCTCTCCCAGGCCACCGCCATGCGCGAGCAGATGGAGCAGCGCCTCGCCGCCACCATCGTCGAAGCCGACTCCGGCGGCGGCGCCGTCACAGCCCGCATGAACGGCAAGAAAGAGCTCCTCAAGCTCACCATCGCCCCCACCGCCGCTCGAGCCGCCGCCGGCGACATCACCATGCTCGAGGACCTCATCGTCGCCGCCGTCAACGACGCCGCCCGCAAAGCCGACGACGCCATGCAATCCTCCGCCGCCGGCCTCCTCGGCGGCCTCAACCTCCCCGGCCTCGTAACCTGCTTCCCTAGATCGCCTTTGCCAACTAACCCTGATCCCTAATCCCTGATCCACTGGCCTCATGACCCGCTTCGCCGCACCCATGACGCGCCTCATCGACGAGCTCCGCAAGCTCCCCGGCATCGGCACAAGCACCGCGCAGCGCTTCGCCTTCCACATCCTGCGCTCGTCCGACGCCGACGCCGCCGCGCTCGCCGACGCCATCCGCGCCCTCAAAGCCAGCGCTCCGTCTCTGCTCCATCTGCAACAACATCACCGACGTCGACCCCTGCCGCTACTGCACCGCGCCCACCCGCAACCAGCGCCTCATCTGCGTCGTCGAAGAGCCCACCAACATCGCCTCCATCGAAAAGACCCGCAGCTACAACGGCGTCTACCACGTCCTCCACGGCACACTCTCCCCCGTCAACGGCATCGGCCCCGACCAGCTCCGCCTCGCCAACCTCTGGCCCCGCCTCGCCGCCCTCGCTGAAGAATCAACCGACACTCTGGGTGCCCCATCTTCGCCGACGGTTTCATCGTCGGCTAAGGTGGGCTCAGAGATAGAAGAGCTCATCCTCGCCACCTCTCCCACCGTCGAAGGCGAAGCCACCGCCCGCTACCTCGCCGACGAATCCCACCGCCAGTTCCCCGCCCTCCGCATCACCCGCATCGCCACCGGCGTCCCCGCCGGCTCCGACATCGAGTACGCCGACGAAATCACCATGACTCGCGCCCTCGAAAATCGCCGCGCCCTCTGACCGCCTCCAACATCCGCCATACGATGCTTATTCCTCTCGCCATCTGCTGACGGACGGTGCTAGCTTCGTCAGCGCACCAACATCTCCGATTCGGCTACGAGGAACAAAATGTTTCCTTCACGCAGACTTGTTCTGTCGTCGTTTGCCTTCGGGCTCCTCACCTTCAACCTCTCTGTCTCCGCGCAAACTCTTACGCGCCAGATCCCCTCTGGCGGCACTGGCTACTTCACCTCCACGGACACTGGCTCCGTCAACGGCAACGGCCCTGAGATCGACCCCGCCGTCGCCGCCGTGCCCGACCACGACAGCGGCAATGACGCCTCTGGTCACGTCCCCTTCGCCATCAACCGTCCCATGCGCCAGGATTTCAAGGTCGGCAACGTACGCGCCCCCTTCAAAGCGCTCCGTGCCAAATCCAGGCCCACCGTCTCCGTCAACATCGACGGCCTCGACTTCTACCAGCAGCGATACGCCGACAACGGCAACCAGTTTTCCATCGAACCCCCCGACCAGGGCCTCTGCGCCGGCAACGGTTATGTTCTCGAGACCGTCAATGACGTCCTGCGCGTCTACAAGAGCGACGGCACGCCCGTCACCGGACCCGTTTCGCTTAACCAGTTCTACGGCTACATTCCGGCCATCAACCGCTCCACCGGAGCCTACGGCCCGTCCATCACCGATCCCAGCTGCTACTTCGATCCCTCCGTACAGCGCTGGTTCCATCTCGTCCTCACCATCGACCGCGTAGGCACCACCTCTGCCGAGTCCGGCAAGAATCACCTCGACCTTGCCGTCAGCCAAACCCCCAATCCCCTCGGCATCTGGACCATCTACCGCATCCCCGTGCAGGACGACGGTACCAACGGCACACCCAACCACAACTGCCCCGGCGGCCCCTGCCTCGGTGACTTTCCCAAGGTCGGCGTCGACGCCAACGGCGTCTACCTCACCACCAACGAGTTCCCGTTCTTTGCCGGGGGCTTCATCGGCGCGCAGATCTACGCCATCTCCAAGTTCGCCCTCATCACCGGCGCGCACTCCGTCACCGTCTTCCAATACAACACCGGCGACCCCTCCACCAACACCGCATCCGGCCTGCCCGGATTCTCCGTCTGGCCCGCCGTCTCTGCCGGTCCCTTCCCCTCTGAGTTCGGCGGCACCGAGTACTTCCTCAGTTCGCTCGCCGTCTTCCAGGACAGCGGCGTCGACAACCGCCTTCAGCTCTGGTCGCTCACCAACACCTTCGCCCTCTGGTTCAATTCCGCCCCCAACCTCACCAGCTCCATCGTTAATACCGAGGCGTACGGCATTCCGGGCTTCGCCCGTCAGCCCGGTTCATTCACTGATGGCGTCGGCCAGGCTCCCGGCGGCGGCAACGTTAACTGGCCCCTCGGCCAATGCCTCAACATCAAATCCTGCGGTGCGCTGCTTGGCTACAACGATCCCTTCACCGAAGTCGTTCCGCCACTCGCCGGCAACGACTCCCGCATGCAGCAGGTCTACTTCTCCAACGGCAAGCTCTGGGCCTCGCTCGGCACAGGCCTCGTCTTTGACGACGGCTCCTTCTCCGACGGCCTCGCCTACTTCATCCTTCACCCCAAAGCCGGCGGCGGTACGCCCACTGCAACCGTCGACCTCCAAGGCTATCTCGGCGACCCCAACCTTGACATGACCTACGGCAGCGTAGCTGCGACTCAAAGCGGCCGTGGCATCATCTCCTTCACCGCCACGGGTCCATCCAACTACCCGAGCGTGGCCTACGCCAGCCTCGACGCCAGGATCGGCGCCGGCGAGGTCCAGATCACAGCGCCCGGCGTCGGAGCCAACGACGGCTTCACTGGATACTTCCTCGGAGGCTTCGACCCGCGCTGGGGCGACTACGGGGCCGCTGTCGTCGACGGCAACTCCATCTGGTTCGCCCAGGAGTACATCGGGCAAACCTGCACCCTCACGCAATACCTCGCGTCCACTCCTCTCGGCACATGCAGCGCCACCCGCGGGGTGCTGGGCAACTGGGACACCCGGCTCGCGAAGGTCACCCCATAACAGCCGTACTATTTCAAACGCAGAGGGCCTCCCCTGGAGGCCCTCTATCCTTGAAATCCAGCGCTACCTCCAACTCACACATTCCTGACAACTTACAAACACCGACCGCAATCCCCTGTGGACATTACCCCTGTAGAATCAATACTTTGCACAAAAACGCCCGTTTGGGTGCCTTAGGTCCACCCCTAAGTCCCATTTCCTGAATACTTTGCGCAAAAAACAGGGAGGAGGGGGTCTACTTCCGCAATCTGAAATCCACCGTCACAATCGTCGCCACATTCACCGGCCGGTCGTTCAGCGTGTAGGGCCGATACCGCCTTCCATAAACCTCACGCACCGCCGCCCCACGCAACAGATGATGCCCGCTGATGGCCTGCGCCCGGATCACCCGGCCGTCCTTTCCCACCACCGCCTCCACCGTCACCTTCCCCTGTATCCGCGTCATCTCCGCCATCATGGGATAGGACGGCGGGGGAGCATACACCAGGCGGTTCGCCATCGACGCCGCCGACGCTCCGATCGTCGCCGGAGCCATGTACTTCGGCCGCAAATTCGAATCGCCCGGCTCCACACTCGCTGTACTCGGCTTAACCATCAGGACATGGCTTGGCACGGAGCTCGCAGCTGACTTCTCTGTCGCAGCCGGTTGCGCAGTACTTGCCACTGCCGGCGTCGTCGGAGCTCCGTTCGCGCCATCCGCCGCCTCCGGCGGCATCTTCTCGTACGGCGTATTCGGATCACGCAGCGGCACAATCAGCCGCTGATGCACAAACAGCCCCGCACAGAAAGCCAGCAGCAGCGCGCAAAACCCCGCCACCCACAGCCACGCCGGTGATCCCCTCTCCGGCGTTCCACGATCTTCAAAATCCTCAAACGGAACCTTCCAGTTCAGCTCGCTGTGCAGCACGGTCTCGGCCTCGACCGGATCGGCCTCAACCCCTCGCTGCTCCACTTCAGCCCGTCGTTCGCCGGCGGGAGGCTCCGCCGCTTCTTCCTCGGCCACAATCCGCGCCCGATAGAACATATCGACCTTCGGATGCTCTGCCTCTGTGCTCTGCGCAGCCTCTGACGCCATTGCCTCCTGTGGAACGGCCGCGATTGCAGCCTCCGGTGCCTCAGTCTCCGTCACCGCAACATCCGGCACAGCAGCGACGCTCGCCGCGCCCGGATTCCGCCGCGTCCGGAACACGCTCTCCACGAACGCCATCAGCCTGCGCACGGCCTCGCGAACCTCAGGCGCCCCCGCATCCTCGACTTCAGGGCCGCCCACCGCCGCAGCCAGCAGTTCCATCAACTCCGCCCACGACAACCCATCGCGCTCTCGATAGATGATCGTCCGCAGCATCGACGCAATCTCATCGTGAAAGCTCGCGTCGGAGTCCAGCCGGTCCACGAAAGGCTTCAGGTCTTCCGGCGACCCGTACGCTACCCCCCGCGTCTTGAAGAACGCGTGCAAATCTTCAATATGAGGGCCAAACCCGCTCACGGACTCCCCCAGGGACAACGGCCCGAGCTTAGAAAAAGTGGCAGACATGCGCAATTTCTTAGATGCGCATCGGCTCCGTTGGTAAGCTCGCCCGAGTTCGCTACACGACCCGCAGATCGCCGCCGGTCATCTCCTTCGGCAGCTCCAATCCAATCAACCCCAACACAGTAGGCGAGATATCCCGCAGTGACCCGCCCTCGCGCACACCGATGTTTTTTCCCTGCTCCGTCACCAGAATGAAGGGCACCGGATTCGTCGTGTGCGCGGTGTGCGGTCCGCCCGTCGCCGGGTCGATCAACATCTCCGCATTGCCGTGGTCCGCCGTGATGATCCAGCTGGCATTCGCTGCCGCGTACTGCGTTGTAGATCCTGCCGAGCTGCGCATCGATCGTCTCGACTGCCCTCACCGTCGGCTCAATCTTGCCCGAGTGCCCCACCATGTCGGCGTTCGCAAAATTCACAATCACTACATCGAACGCCGTATCCTTCACCGCGCGCTCGACGATATCGCCGATGCCTTCGGCCGACATCTCTGGCGCGAGATCGTACGTCGCCACCTTCTTCGACGCCACCAGCTCGCGGTCCTCGCCGGCAAACGGCTTCTCGATTCCACCGTTGAAGAAGTACGTCACATGCGCGTACTTCTCCGTCTCCGCCACGCGCAGGTTGCGAAGCTCGTACTTCGCCATCACGTTTGCCAGCAGGTTGTCCATGCTCTCCGGCGGAATCACTATCGGCAGCGCGAACTTCGGGTCGTACTGCGTCATGCAGATGTACGTGAGATCGCGCGGCGTGCTCTCGACCGGAATCTCCGCATCCAGCTCGGCAGCCTTCGGCAATGACAGGCCACGATCCGCAGCAAGCCCCGACCGCCGCGCCAGCACCCGCGTAATCTGCCGCACGCGGTCCGCGCGGTAGTTGAAGCAGATCACCGCATCGCCGTCGCTGATCTTCGCTATCGGCTCGCCCTTGCGCGTCGACGCATACGAACGGCTCAACGAACTCATCGGTGATGCCGTTGTTGTAGCTCTCGCGCACGCGCGCAACCGGATCAGCATACGCTCCGCCCTCTGCCGAGCCCGTCACCATCGCGCGAAACGCCTTGCAGCTCACGCTCCCAGCGCAGATCGCGGTCCATCGCGTAGTAACGCCCGCTGACGCTCGCGAGCTTGCCAACGCCATACTCTGCGAACGCTTGCTGCAGCTCTTCCAGATAACCCGCACCGCTCGTCGGCATCGTGTCGCGCCCATCCATGAAGGCATGCACATACACACGCTCCAGCTTTTGCTGCGCCGCCATCTTCAGCAGCGCATGCAGGTGCCGCTGCTGCGAGTGCACACCACCATCGCTCACCAGCCCGATCAGGTGCAGCGCGTGCCCTTCGAGCGCCGCAGGCCTGCATCGCCTTCAGCAGCGTTGGATCCTCGAAGAACTCGCCCGTCGCAATCGCCGCATCGATGCGCGTGATATCCATGCGCACCACACGACCAGCGCCAAGATTCAGATGCCCCACCTCGGAGTTGCCCATCTGTCCATCCGGCAGACCAACGAAGTGCTCGCTCGCGCGGATCAGCGTGTTCGGATACTCGCGCAGCAGCCGATCATAATTCGGCTTCCGCGCCAGCGCGATCGCATTGCCCTTCGTCTCGGCCCGGTAGCCCCAGCCGTCCAGAATTGTCAGGACCACCGGTCCGCTACGTCTTGCCATGATTTCTTACTCTCCGCCGTTCAGGCTCTGCCGTCCCAGGAACTCCGCCGTCTGTCCGAGCTCTTCCTCGATGCGCAGCAACTGGTTGTACTTGGCAATGCGATCGGTGCGCGAGGCCGAACCGGTCTTGATCTGCCCGGCATTCGTTGCCACCGCGAGGTCCGCAATGAACGTGTCCTCGGTCTCGCCCGAGCGGTGCGAGATGATCGCACGTGTAGCCGTTGCGGCGCGCCAGCTCGATCGCATCCAGCGTCTCGCTGATGCGTGCCAATCTGGTTCACCTTCACCAGGATCGAGTTGCCACACCTGCTCGTCGATGCCCTGCTGCAGGCGCTTCGTGTTGGTCACGAAACAGGTCGTCGCCGACAAGCTGAATCTTGCGTCCAATCTTCTCGGTGAGGATACTTCCAGCCCTGCCAGTCGTCCTCCGCCAGGCCGTCTTCGAGCGACACGATCGGATACTGCCGCACCCAGCTCGCCCAGTAGTCCGCCATCTGCTCGGAGGTCTTCTCGCTCTTGTCGGACTTCTTGAAGACGTACTTGCCCGCGTCCTTGTCGTAGAACTCGCTCGCCGCCGGATCCAGCGCGATCGCGATCTGCTTCGCCGGCCTTGTAGCCCGCAAGCTCGATCGCCTCGAGGATCACCTCAATCGCTTCAACATTCGACTTCAGCGCTCGGCGCGAATCCGCCCTCATCGCCGACGGCGGTGTTGTAGCCCTTCTTCTTCAGCACGCCCTTCAGCGTGTGAAACACCTCGGTGCCCCAGCGCAGCGCGTCGCTGAAGGTCTCCGCGCCCACCGGCATCACCATGAACTCCTGGAAGTCCACGTTGTTGTCGGCGTGCGCTCCGCCGTTCAGGATGTTCATCATCGGCGTCGGCAGCACGCACGCATTCACGCCACCGAGATAGCGATACAGCGGCACTCCGAGCGCCTCTGCCGCAGCACGCGCGCAGGCCATCGACACCGCGAGAATCGCATTCGCGCCCAGCTTGCCCTTGTTCTCCGTGCCATCCAGCGCAATCATCGTCGCGTCGATCAGCCGCTGGTTCGTCGCATCCATCCCCACGAGCTCCGGCGCAATCAGGCTCTCGACGTTCTCGACAGCCTGCAAAACGCCCTTGCCCAGGTAGTGCTTCTTGTCGCCGTCGCGCAGTTCCACCGCCTCGTGCTCGCCGGTCGACGCTCCGCTCGGCACCGCGGCGCGTCCGCGCGTTCCGTCCTCCAGCACCACATCGGCTTCTACGGTCGGGTTTCCGCGGCTATCCAGAATTTCGCGTGCATGAATCGATGCAATCTCAGTCATTGAGTCTCTCTGTCTCTCTTCTTGCGATCTCGTGGACCGGTCGCACGAATCCGGTGCTGAGCCGATCGACGCAAGGCGGGCCGGTCGATCCACCACAATCGGTGAGCCGGTCAGCGCAGCAATCGTGTCAACGAGTTCAGCCATCGAGCGGTCCCACCGCGCCAATTCTAACAAGCAACGGCTGCACTCATGCTGAGCGCTGTGGCGGCTGTCGACCTCGCCCTGCGGCTCTCGTCGCGCTCGCTGCGCCATCACCGGCATGCTCAGCCGCACGCGCGTTCCGCGGCCTGGGCGGCTCACCATCTCGACGACCGCCTCGCTCGCCGTACAGCACCTGCATGCGCTCGCGCACGTTGCGCAGCCCGATGCCCGAGCCCTCGCGCACCAGCCCGCTCGACGGGCTCTGTCACAGCCGCGCCCCGGCTCCATGCCCACGCCGTCGTCCTCGACTTCGATCACCAGACGTTCGCCCTCCAACCGGCTGCGCAGCGTCACCGTGCCGCCGCTGATGCGCGGCTCCAGCCCGTGCTTGATGCTGTTCTCAATCAGCGGCTGCAGCAGCATGCTCGGCACGACGAACTCCAGCGTCTCCTCGGCAATCTCCTTCACCACGCGCAGCTTCTCGCCAAACCGCACGACCTCGATGTCCAGGTAATCGTCCGTGAACGCGAGCTCCTCTCCCAGCGGCACAAACGCCTCGCGCTCCCGCAGCAGCGCGCGCAGAATGTTCGCCGAGCTTCACAATCAGCTCGCGCGCCAGCTCCGGCCGCGACCGCACCAGCGATGCAATCGAGTTCGAGCGTGTTGAACAGAAAGTGCGGATTGATCTGCCGCTGCAGCGCATCGAGCCGCGCCTCCAGCAGCAATCGGCTCTGCTCTTCCAGCTTGCTGCTCGATCCGGATCGCGTTCCAGATCTTCAGCGGAATCCCCACCACCACCGGCGCGCACGCACAGATCGCCAGCTCGATCACCCACCGCTCGCGAGTACAGCTCGAAATAGCGCGTGGAATAGAACTTCGAGATCAGGCTCGCTGTCAACTGCACCGCCATGATCAACACCAGCAGCAAAATCTGCCGGTCGAGGTGCGGGAATCTCACCGTGCGCCGAATCCACCGGTAGATGCTCAGGTCGATCAGCGGCGAGAACGACCAGACATCCTCCTCATCGACGAACTCGCGGAACGTGCTGAAGATCAGCCGCGACGCACAGATTCACAGGCAGCGCGAAGTACTCGCGGTGCAGCACCGCCGGCAGCGCCAGCGCGATTGCCGCCGGCAATCGCCGCCGCCGGCCCGAACAGCAGCGCCAGCAGCGTCGTCTCCTTCAAACGAAAGGTCCGCCGCCAGAAAGTTCGGCACCCGAACGCGCACCAGCACGCCCAGCGTCAGCGGAACGCAGATCCACGCCAGCAGCTGCCATCGTCTCGGCTCGTGTACGTTCGGCGCCGCGTAACAGCAGCCGTTTGAAGCGCGTGGATCTCGCCAGCGAACTCGCCACCGCCGCCGCCACGCCCAGCTTCACCAGCAGCGTGATGAGGATCAGGTTGTCGCTCGCGTGCACGCCTCTACTCTAATCCCTCTTCGTCTCATCAAACTTTGTTCCCGCACGCGTAAAACTCTCACAAAACAACAGCCCGGGCCGGCGATATCGCTCCAATGACGCCGGGCTCACCGCATGCGTCCAACTTCATAGTCGGGTTGAACGTCGAAACTCCCCAGGAGGTGCCATGAACTTGCACCGACTCCTTCCGCTCACCAGTCCAATTCTCTTGCTGGGCCTCGCTGTCACGCCTGCGCGCGCTGACGTCCTGTACTCCTTCGCAGCTTTTGGTACCACGGCAACCTTCAGCCTTCCCGACAATCCCACACCAAGTTCGGTCGGAGCCGACTTCTTTCAAATCGACAATCTTGTCGTGACGATCCAAGGAGAGGGAACCTTCACCGGAAATGTGGACTTCTTTGACACGGCCGGCGGCGGCGGAGCAGGAAGCGGCGTTGACGTGCTCCATGGACCACAGCTTTTCAGCGGCTCGCTCTCGGATCCCACCATGCTGACCGGAATGTTCCCGCTCAGCGGCAGCGTCACGCCGGATTCGGACGGTCCCGTCGATGTCTCCGGCACGCTCGTTGCCACCAGCTCGACGACGCCTGCCGTCCCCGAGCCATCCTCCGGTCTTCTTTTCTTGACCGGCGTCGGCACCGTCTCGGGCGCGCTCGCGCTCCGCAGACGCGCCGCAATGCGCACGCGCTAACACACTCCGTCATTACGGGCCCTCACAGCCATTGATGAATCCATCTGGCTGGGGTGTGCCTTGCGCGTTCTGAATCTTCCGAGCGTTCAGGCGAATCTATAATCCTGTTATGCCGCTCGTCAGTGTATCCAAGGTTGCCGATGCCGACTTTCCCACACGCTGGGGCCACTTCCGCATCCTCGGGATTCGAAGGGCTCACTCAACCGGGCGAGGCGAACCGTCAGCCCGTCGAGAGCGCTATCGCTCTTGTTATGGGCGACATACACTCGAAGCCGCCGATTATCCGCATACACTCCCAGTGCACCACCGGCGACGTCTTTCACTCGCTGCGCTGCGACTGCCACGACCAGCTTCATCTCGCCCTCGCGCGCATTGCCGAAGAGGGCGCGGGCATCCTGCTCTACGAGCAGCAGGAGGGTCGCGGCATCGGGTTGATGGCGAAGCTTCGTGCCTACGAACTGCAGGATCAGGGCCTCGACACGATTGAAGCCAATCTCGAACTCGGCTTCCAGGCCGACTGCCGCAACTTCGAGCTCCCCGCCGCAGTTCTGAAGCAACTTGGCGTGAACGAAGTACGCCTTCTCACCAATAATCCCGAGAAGGTCGCTGCGCTCGAAGCCTCGGGCATCAAGGTTGTCGAGCGCCTCTCTGCCGAGATTCCCGTCGAGCCGACCTTTGAGCGCTACCTCGAAACCAAGCGCGACAAGATGGGCCATCTTGTCAGCTGATACGCATCTCGGCGGCTAGCTGTCTCCGTACACCGTTACCGCGGCGCCGTGCACCACCTTTGCTGCGTCGCTTGCCAGGAACAGAATCACCTTCGCGATATCCTCCGGTTTCGGCCACGCATCGAACTTCGCATTCGGCATCGCGTCGCGATTCGCCTTTGTGTCGATGATGCTCGGGAGCACCGAGTTCACGCGCACACCCGTGCCGCGTGTATCCGCCGCCAGCGAATCCATCAGCGCCAGCGACGCCGCCTTCGACGCAGCATACGCAGAGGCACCTGCGCCATGATCCATCGCGGCCTTCGCCGATACATTAACCACCGCGCCACTCCCGCGCTTCAGCATCCCAGGTACCACTGCGCGAGCCAGCAGATATCCCGTGCGCAGATTGAGATTCAACATGCGGTCGAAGTCCGCAGGCGCAAGCTTCCACAGCTCGACACCACCTACATAAGCGCCCACGGTGTTTACCAGCACATCGATCTGGCCGATCTCCTCGACGAGCTTCGCCATCGCGGCCTCATCCAGCACATCCACGGTACGGCCCATCAACCGGGCCTCTCGCCCAGCCGCCGCACGCGTCAGCTCCGCGAACTCCTTCTCACTGCGGTACGGAACAACAACCTTTGCGCCTTCCTCCAGAAACGCCAGCGACACCGCGCGTCCTAACCCACCCGTTCCTCCAGCGACCAGTGCTACTTTGCCTGCAAAATCGATCTTCATCGCTGCCCCTCTCTCGCTGTTGCCAACTTCGCCGTCGTTACAGCCTGTCCCACATGCCGCGCCGTGTGCTCCGCGCAATGAATCAGCAGCCCGCCGACGGTCGTCGGCAACTGCCTGCGTCCGATGCCGCGAAACTCCTCGTAGCTCGCCGGCGAAAACGCCCGCACGCGATCCTTCGCGCCCGCAATGCCCTCGCGAAATTCGTGCAATACCTCCTCTGCGGACGCGGTTTCCATCTCGGTCTTCAGCGAACGCATTTGCGCTTCACTAAGCATCCGATTCTCTGCGTACGTCAGCAGCCTGTCCAGCGACCGCGCAATATGCCGCAGATGAAATGCAACCGGCGCAACGTCAGCGGGCCGGGCCATCATCTCGGCATCACTCAACCCGCCGCACCACTTCTCAACATCCTCCTCCGCGAGTTCCAGCGCATGGATCACTGCGCGGCGCAACGCATCCAGTTCACCATGCGTTCCGCGCATCCACGGCTCTGGCACGTTCGACACTTGCTTCTCCATCACAGCCCCTTTCTCGCACGAAACTCGCGCACCACCTCTGCCGCATCTCGATGCTCGGACTCCACCGCCAGATTCATCGCGCGCATATCCTCATCGCTCACCTTGCCCGCCAGGCGCTCCATCGCAATACCGATCTGCGGCCATCGCTTCAGCGAATCCTCTCGCTCCAGCGGCACCGCCTCGTACGGCGGAAAGTAGTGGCGGTCGTCCTCGAGCGCCACAAAGCCGTGCGCCTTGATCGCGCCATCGGTCGAGTTCCCCGCCACGATATCCACCTGCCGCGCCTGCAGCGCACGATACAGCAGCCCCAACTCCATCGTCCGCGGTGAGCCTTCAAACTTCAATCCGTAAGCCGCACTCAATCCACGCAACCCATCCGGCCGCTCGGCAAACTCATACCCTACACCTAATCGCATTGGCGGCTTTACCTTCGCCACATCGGAGATCGTGCGCAGTCCCAGCCGCTGCGCGTCATCGCCACGCACGACCATCGCAAAGGTGTCCTCGAATCCGAGCCCCGGGCCGACGCGCACGCCGTACTTCTGCTCATACAGCTGCGCCACCTTCGCGTGAACACACGCCTCATCACACGTTCCCGGTTTTGGTAGAGGCTGCTTCAATATGGCCGTCAGCGCCGTCCCTGTGTACTCCACATACCCATCGATGCGATCCGAAATCAGCGCCTGCTGACAGAGGTAACTTCCCGCCAGCCAGAACCTCCGCTCGACCTTACCCCCACCGCTCGCCTCAATCTCCTGCGCGAGCAACTCACCGAGCACAACCTGCTCCGTAAAGTTCTTTGCCCCAATCACAATGTGCGACGACCGCGGCGGCGCACACGCCGTCAGCAAAAGCAGTCCCAACAATACGGCCGCAGCTCTCACCGCCGCACCACGAGCCGCTTCTCCGCAAATCCCAGCGCGCCATCCGCGCACAGCGCCAGCAACGCCGCCGGCACAGCGCCCGCGAGCACCAGCCCGTTATCCACGCTCGCCACACCACGGAAGATCAGTTCACCAAGTCCACCCGCGCCGATCGCTGCCGCAATCGTCGCTATACCGACACACGTGACGGTCGCGGTGCGCACACCGGCGAGAATCACACTCGCTGCCATCGGCAGTTCCACCTTGCGCAGCCGCTGCCACCCGGTCATGCCCAACGCGTTCGCTACATCGATCACCGCGGGATCAACGCTATTAATTCCCGCATACGTGTTGCGCAGAATCGGCAGCAACGCATACGCCGTCAGCGCCACAATCGCCAGTCGCGCGGCGCGTTCGCCAAGAAACGGTACCGGCAGCAGCAGTCCGAACATCGCCAGGCTGGGAATCGTCTGCAGTACATTCGCAACGCCGATCACCGGCCTCGCCAGCGCCTGCCTGCGTGTGAGCAGCACGCCCAGCGGCAGCCCAATCGCGCACGCGAACAGCATCGCGCTCGCTGTCAGCCACAGATGCTCAAAGGTGAGCCGCGCGATCTCCGCACCATGCTGCGCGAGAAAGCCGTTCACGCCGTCACCTCGCGATGCGTCGCCGCCACATACGCCCGCATCGCTTCATTCGACGACTCCCGCACCTCGCCGCTCGCAAGATCCGCAACCACGGCGCCATCCTCCAGCAGTACGACGCGGTCCGCCAGGTACAGCGCCTCCTCCAGATCGTGCGTCACGATCAGCGTGGTGACTCCAGTTCGCTCCAGAAGCTCGCGCAGCATCGTCTGCATCTCCGCGCGCGTCAGCGGATCGAGCGCTCCAAACGGCTCATCCATGAGCAACACCTTCGGCTCATTCGCCAGGGCACGCGCTACACCCACGCGCTGCCGCTGCCCTCCACTCAACTGCCATGGATAACGTTGAGCCATATCCTCGGGAAGCCCAACCATCTGCAGCATCTCTGCCGCACGCTTCTGAATTACACCGCGCGATTCGCCCGCAAGCTCCAACGCCATACCCACGTTGCGCTCCACCGGCATGTGCGGAAACAGCCCAGTCTCCTGGATCGCATACCCGATTCGCCTGCGCAGCAGGATTACATCTTCAGCCGCGACATCGCGATCATCCACGAGCACACGCCCACTCGTCGGCCGCACCAGTGCATTTACCGTACGCAGCAGCGTCGTCTTACCCGAACCGCTCCTGCCCAGCAGCGCCGTCGTCGTTCCCGGCTCCACTCGCAGCGAGATTTCGCGCAAAATACGACGGCCACCCACCGTGAAGCTCACACCAGCGAACTCCACCCCGTGAGTGGCCATCGTTCTCCTGTTTTTGCTGTCGCGCACCTGCGCGACAGGTTCCAGCACACTGCTGTTCTCGTTTATCCCTCGACCGGCGTCTCCGCCTCGCCTTCAGCGTTCGCACCGGAAGCCGCCGGACTGCGCTCCCTTCACGCGCACGACCGTGATCTTGTCGAAGCCTTCCTTGAAGGCCGGCGGCCGCAACCGTTCCGCCATCTTGTGCATGACCTCGTCCGAAACCTGACGGTCGCGCTTCGCGTTCCGCTCCAGACACACGGCGAGCGGCACATCGAAGAACACAGCCTGGACCTCATAACCGAAGCTCTTCGCCATCTTGATCCACTGGCGCCGCTCATGGGGACTGAGGTTCGTCGCGTCCACATAGTTCCATGGCATCTTGGCAATCAGCCGCGCGCGCAGCAGGCTGCGCAGCGTGCTGAAGACCAAACCCTGGTATCGCTGGTCGGTGATGTCATCAAACAGGATGGTTCGCAGCATGTCGCTCGAAAGCGGCGTTACGCCCCGGCGCTTGTACCAGGTGGTCTTGCCGGAACCGGGCAGCCCGATCGTCAGCACGACATAGCCGCGCGGCGACCTTGCCGGAACGGCCACAGGCTCAGCCGGCGGAGTCCCCAGTGACTCCGGCTGCGTCTCCTCCTCGACCCGCTGCGGCTCCGGCGCTGCAGGCGCCGCTTCAGCGACACTTTGCGGCCCCCGGCTGGCATCTCTCGAGGCTTCGCCGGGCTGCAGGCCGTGCATCTCCGCCGCAACATCCGGCTGCGGCTCGGCCCTGATTTCAGCCTGCTGCTCCGTTTTCGATGGCTCCGGGTAGGCCGGCCTCAGCGGTGCGGGCTGGTTAGTGGGTATCTCCTGCCCAATCTTGCCTGTGGACTCAGAATCGTTTGGCCCACGCTTAGAACGTCGTCTCATGAATTTCTCGCGCATCCATTCGCGCATACGCTGCTTTTATCACACGCTCTGCCATGCCGCCAAAACGGTGCACTTCGGCGCATTCGCGGAAGCACCCTCATTTGCGGCGCATACCGCGCTTTGATAGCCTCAACAGTTGGGAGTATGCGCGTGCTTATACATTCCTGAACTACGCCACTCTCAAACACTTTCCAGCGAGGTCTCGCACGCAAATGGCAGTAAAGGTAGGTATCAACGGCTTCGGCCGCATCGGGCGGAACATCTTCCGCAGCGCACTCGGCAACAAGGACATCGAATTCGTCGCCGTCAACGACCTCACCACCCCGGCCACCCTCGCCCATCTCCTCAAGTACGACTCCATCCTCGGCAACCTGCCCAACCAGGTCTCCCACACCGAGAACTCCCTCACCGTCGACGGCAAGACGATCAAGGTCTTCGCCGAGCGCGACCCCGCCAAGCTCGACTGGGCCTCCGTCGGCGCCGAGATCGTCATCGAGTCCACCGGATTCTTCACCGATGCCGAGAAGGCCAAGGCTCACCTCGGCTCGACCGTCAAGAAGGTCATCATCTCCGCGCCCGCAAGCAACGAAGACCTCACCGTCGTGCTCGGCGTGAACGAAGGCAAGTACGATCCCGCGAAGCACAACGTCATCTCCAACGCATCCTGCACCACCAACTGCCTCGCGCCCGTCGTCAAGGTTCTGCACGAGACCTTCAACATCACCTCCGGCATCATGACGACGATCCACAGCTACACCAACGATCAGGTCATCCTCGACACGCCACACAAGGATCTCCGCCGCGCCCGCGCCGCTGCGCTGTCCATGATCCCCAGCTCCACCGGCGCCGCCAAGGCCCTCAAGCTCGTCATCCCGGAGATGGACGGCAAGCTCGACGGCTTCGCTATCCGCGTCCCGACCCCCAACGTCTCGGTCGTCGACCTCACCTTCGTCACCGAGAAGCCCATCGACGCCGAAGACGCATCAACGCCGCGCTGAAGGCGGCCGCTGAAGGCCCGCTGAAGGGCATCCTCGGCTACACCGACGAGGAGCTCGTCAGCTCGGACTTCAAGGGCAACCCGCTCAGCTCGATCGTCGACTCCAAGCTGACCAAGGCCATCGGCAATACCGGCAAGGTCATCAGCTGGTACGACAACGAGTGGGGCTACTCCAACCGCGTCCGCGACCTCGTCCTCTTCCTCGCGAAGAAGGGCCTGTAAAGCAAGGCGCTGAGATCCAAATAAAACGAGCGCCCGGGGTTTCCCGCGCGCTCGTTTTGGTTTTGCGGCGATCGACTGTTATGCGCGACGGAACTTCCGGCGTGCAGCTCCAGCCAGACCGACGAGACCCGATCCCAGCAGCATCAGGCTCGAGGGCTCCGGAGTAGCAGCCGGCGGCGGATCCCCGATGAAGTTCTGTGGCGCTGAGCAGGATCTATCTCTGCCCTCCCCGCTGCAAACCGGATCATTCACGGTGCCATTGTCATAGATGTAGTAGACGTAATTGTCGTATCCGCCACTCGAAATGAAGTTGTTGTACGTGGAAGTACTCAAGAGGCCGTACAAGTTCGCCGCGCTCCCGGAAAGGCTATCGGAGTTGTCAAATACCTTCCAGAGCGCATCCTGAACCGCGGTATTGCTGTACGTGCCGAGCTCGCTCAGAATGAACGCCTCTTCCTCGTACTGAGTCGCCTGCGACGAAGTCAGGGAATTTGAACTGAGCTGGCTTCCCTGAATCACGTCCACTGTCCAGCTCTCGCCGCTCTGGATATGCAGAAAGTCGTCCATGCAAAACAACGACAGATTGCCGCCAGGCGACAGTGTCATGTTGTAGGGACCAATGCTACCGGAAGAGCTGTTAAAGGTTAGGGTCGGGTCAGCTTTTGCAGTCAAAGAGACCAAGCCCAGACACAGTGCTGGGATAACTGCCAAAATTTTCTTCATTCGGAAGATCCTCGTGACCCGTCTTGACGCGAGTCGACTGTTCCGGTGCACAGCGTTGTCTTCACAACGCCGAAGCACAGATGGCCCACACGGCACGTCGCCCTCGTGAAGGCACTGATTAGGTTGTTAGCCGATGCGGATGTTTCACCCCCAGAAGGGCAATCGCAGAAGCCGAATTAGTTCACGGTAAGGTAGCCCGATTTCTACTGCTTCAATTGCAATCCAGCGGTCAGTTGCGAACGCCCGATTACAGCGATTCCCTTTCGCCTTCGGCCAAAACCGAAGCTGCTACGCAGGAATCGCAATGAATATTGGTGGGATTCTCCCACGGCTGCGCGAAGTGGCAACCCTGCCCGCCGTAACTTTCAGGCGAGATATTGGTAATCAAAGAAAAGTAACTCGTCGGCCTGCGGTCACTTTCGTTCCAGCGACAGATAAACCGCCAGCCCAGCCATCGTCGCCAGCGCCACCGCGCTCGCAACCACCGGCCCCACCCCAAGGTTCCCCACTCCGGACCGCACCATAGTTTGCGCGCCTGCACTCATCCACGCGCGCCAGGCGTTTGAACCACCGCTCAGCCGGAACGCCAGTCCAAGTCCAACGCAAACGACCGCCAGAACCACCAGCATCTGCGCGCGCATCGGACGCTCTACCCGCTGCACCGCTTCGTGCTTCCTTCGCAGTTGCGCGCGCCACCACACCAGCGACGGTGGCTCCACGCGCGCCTCATTCATCGAGCTCGCCTTTGCCGCACCAAGAGCCTGCGTCACCAGCACCATCTCGCCACACCTGCGGCACCCGCGCACATGCTCCGCAAGCTCGGAGTCCGCAGCGTTCGGCCAATGCCCCAGCCGCAGCAACTCCTGCACCTCCACTGTGCGCGAGCAGCCCATCATCGCGCACCTCCATCCTTCAGCAACTCTGCCAACCTGCGCCGCGCGCGAAACAGCATCAGCCGTATGCTCGGCGACCGCAGCCCCATAATCTCCGCAATCTCCTTGTGTGAATAGCCCTCCGCGTGCGCCAGCCACAGCAATTGCCTCTCGCGCGGACGAAGCTGCAACAGCCGCGGCTCCAGCATCATCTGCGCGTCTGCGCCATTGCTGCTCTCGTTCGCAAACACACTCTCCGCCAGATCTTCAATCGACGAAGACTTCGGCCTGCGCCAGTGATCCTTCAGCAGATTCGTGGCGATGCGGAACAGGTACCGCTTCGCATGCACCTCGCCATCAAGCGGAGCCGCCGCGCCCAGCATGCGGACGAAGCTCTCCTGCACCAGATCGTCCGCCAGCGCCGGGTCGCCCGACACCCTCGCCAGGTACGCCCACAGTGGACGCGCCGTCCGCTCATAGAATCCTGCAAACGCATCTCTGTCCATGCGCGACTCGACTCGAGCGCCCTCACCCGCCTGCACACTCTCGAGAACCTCATCCCAGGTCATCGCGCCATCCTCATCCGGAGCGCGGCCTCAAACTCGCTCATTCGCGCCCCCGAACATCCATATCCGTCGGTACGTGCTGCAGTCTCGACCAGGTTCAGTCGCTTTCCCAACAGCCACAGCACACCTGCCGACAGAATAAGTCCAATCCCCGGCATCAGCGCCACAATCCCCAGCACCAGCATCGTCGTGCCCGCATCGCCCACCACGCTCTTCAGTGAAAGCAGCCCCGCGCCCAGCAGCGCCAGCACCAATCCAATCTGCAGCGTCGCTACGATGCGCGACACAAGGTTCGGCATCCGCCGCGAATCCGGCTGGGTCACAATCGGCGCCGCCTCCAGAAATCGTCTCCCTGCATCTGTCTCCATGTAGCCCAGCAGCTCCTGATTACTGGCGAACCGATCAATCAGCTTCCCGTGCACCTCGCTCTGAAGGCTGAAGACCTTCGTCCATCGCCGGCTCTCCACCAACGTTCGAATGATCCACGCCAGAGCAATCAACAGCACGATCATCACAATCATCGGTGCCACGTTGCTCATCGCCCGGTCGAATCCACTGTTCCTCGCGTCTCGCGCAGGCACAAATCCCCGCCGCTGCTCCAGCACCTCGTAGTATTTCTGCTGCGGACTGCGCAACTCCGAGAACAACCAGAACGACGGGTTCCTTCCGATCTCCGGGTGCTCCTGCAGAAAGGTCGCCAGCTCCGGATTGCTCCTCCCCACATACTGCTGATCGGCGAGCAGCGACGGGTCGCTCGACACTACCTCAGCCAGCGTCGGGCTCACGCGCAACAGTTCCATCAGCCTCTGCTGCGTCGCTCCCAAATCCTGCGACGATGCAGCCGCAACCGGAGTCTGATTCTGCACAGGCGCCTGTGCCTGCACTGCCATCGGTGTGGCCATCGCCATCGCCAGCACCGTCAACCCAACCATTGCCCGAACTGAACCACTTCGCGCCATTGCTCTCCCCCAATGAATCACTCTCTTCGACCGCCATAACGAACCACCTCGGGTTTGGTTAACATCAACTTCATGACCCGCACGAATATCCCCGGCACATCGCCCTTCGAGCCCATCATCGGTTTCTCCCGCGCCGTCCGCATCGGCAACGTCGTCCACGTCTCCGGCACCGGCCCGGTAGGCGCCGACGACCTCTCAGCCGCCGAGCAGACACGCGCGATCCTCAAGCTCATCGAGACCGCGCTGCACAACGCCGGCGCCGGGTTCGAGCACGTCGTCCGCACCCGCATCTACCTCACCCACACGGAGGACTGGCAGGAGGTCGGCCGCGCCCACGGCGAGATCTTCTCGAACATCCGCCCCGCTGCCACCATGGTCGTCGTCAAAGAGCTCCTCAACCCCAAATGGCGTGTCGAGATCGAGGCCGAAGCCGTCCTCCCCTGAAAAGAAGCCGCTTCTCGCTGCAAAACTTCTGGCTTCGGCACCGCGCCCGGCTAGAATCGCGGCCATGAACAACAGTCGCTTCTTCAAAGCGCTCCTCCTCTGCCTGCTGATCGCGGGCACGCTCGACATCGCCGACGCCCTCATCTTCTACGGCCTCCGTGGTGTCCCCGCCGCAGGCCTCCTCCGATTTATTGCCGGCTGCCTGATCGGGGTCTCCGCCCTCCACGGCGGCTTGACAATGGCCGCCCTCGGCCTCGCCATCCACTACACCATTACGCTCTTCTGGACTGCTCTCTTCCTTCTGGTTGCGGCCACTCGAATCAGCTTCTTCCTCACACGCCACGCCATCGCCAGCGGCCTTCTCTATGGCGCGCTCATTTACGTCGTGATGAATTTCGTAGTCCTTCCCTTCACGCGCCTGCCGCCACGCTCACATCACCTGCCCATGGCTGTTCTGCTCAACGGGGTGCTTGCCCTGATGCTCTTCATGGGCCTGCCTATCGCGCTCATCGCCCGGCATTTCGCCCGCGAATAAGTTCCCAAAATCCTCACCCAATGGCGGAATTTCCCCGTCCGTCGTATATCCTCTTCGCAATGCCCAAGCTCTCGATCCGTGACCTCGATCTCGCCGACAAACGTGTCTTCATCCGCGTCGACTTCAACGTGCCGCTCTCCAAAGAGGGCACCATCACCGACGACACGCGCATCCGCGAAACCATCCCCACCATCGAGTACGCGCTGCGCCGCAAGGCCAAGGTCATCCTCGCCGCGCATCTCGGCCGCCCCAAGGGCAAGCGCGTCGACACCATGAGCCTTCGCCCCGTCGTCGACCGACTGCGCCAGCTCCTCGAGAACGTCCTCACCGACGGCGAGAATGTAGCCTTTGCACCCGACTGCGTCGGCCCCATCGCGCGCGAGATGGCCGGCAATCTCGAGTCCGGCCAGACCCTGCTGCTCGAAAACCTGCGCTTCCACAACGCCGAAGAGGCCAACGACCCCGCCTTCGCCAAACAACTCGCCGAGCTCTGCGATGTCTACGTGGACGACGCGTTCGGCGCCGCGCACCGCGCCCACGCCTCCACCGAAGGCATCACGCACTTCGTCAAGCAGAAGGGCGGACAGTGCGCCGCCGGCCTGCTGATGGAAAAAGAGCTCAACTACCTCAGCAAAGCCGTCACCGATGCCAACCGCCCCTTCATCGCCATCATCGGCGGCGCCAAGGTCTCCGACAAAATCGAGGTCATCAACGCTCTGCTCGATAAGGTCGACGCTCTGCTCATCGGTGGCGCCATGGCCTACACCTTCCTCAACGCCAAGGGCCAGACCACCGGCAAGTCCCTCACCGAGCTCGACAAGATCGACGTCGCACGCGCCGCAATGGCAGAAGGCCGACAAGCGCGAGGTGAAGTTTCTCCTTCCCGTCGATCACGTCCTCGCCGACAAGTTCGCCGCCGACGCCAAAACACAGATCTTCTCCGGCGACGGCCCCTTCCCCGAGAACGCGATGGCCCTCGACATCGGTCCCGAGACCATCAAGCTCTTCTCCGCCGAGATCGCCGACGCCGCCACCATCGTCTGGAACGGCCCCATGGGCGTCGCCGAACTCACTCCCTTCGCCAAAGGCACCAACGCGATCGCGCGCGCCATCGCAAAGAACGAGGACTGCATCTCCATCGTCGGTGGCGGTGATTCGGTCGCTGCGGTGCAACAATTCCGGCGTCGCCGACAAGATCACCCACATCTCCACCGGCGGCGGAGCGAGCCTCGAGTTCCTCGAAGGCAAAGTCCTCCCCGGCGTCGCCGCCCTCGACGATAAGTAATAAGCAGAAACTTGAAAGAATAGCTACAGCTTGCGCAGCAGACCGTAGATCATCTTCCGCACCTCTACGGTCTCCGCGCTCAGGCTGTCGTGCATCTCCGGCTTCAAATAGCCGAGGTCTCTCGCCAACAGCAGATGGTATTCCGTCTCGCTGCACGCAGCGATCGCACGTCTTAGCTCAACCGCGAACGCCACATCTGAATCCCGTCCGCAACCGTCGGCAATTCTCGTTGCGATCGCTGCAGAAGTTCTGCGCAACTGCATCGTCACTCCAAACACCTCTTCCTTGGGCAGTGTTTGCGACGATCTGTAAACAGCTAATACGAGCTCGTGCGCTCTCTTCCACACGTCCAGATTACGAAAATCCTGCAAAGGGGCCCACCTTCAGCTCTCAGCTATCAGCTATGAGCTCTCAGTTTAACTCATAGCTCGGAGCTCAAAGCTCGCAGCTGAACGCACAACCCTCGCGCCGCCCGCCTATGAAATACTTCCCTCGATAACAACTCACCTCGGGAGCACTCACAACCGCATGCGCAAACCGATCATCGCCGGCAACTGGAAGATGTACAAAACCCCCAACGAATCCGTAGCCTTCATCGAGACTCTTCTTCCACTCATCGCCGGCCACGAGCGCGACGAGATCCTGATCTTCCCTCCCTTCACCTCGCTCGCCGCCGCCGTCATCGCCACCGACGACCACAACCTCCGCGCCGGTGCGCAGAACATGCACTGGCTCAACGAAGGTCCCTACACCGGCGAGATCTCACCCACCATGCTCATGGCCATCGGCTGCCGCCACGTCCTGCTCGGCCACTCCGAGCAGCGCCTTTACTTCAACGAGACTGACGATCGCGTCAACCTCAAACTCAAGGCCGCCATCAACCACGGCCTCACGCCCATCGTCTGCGTGGGTGAAACTCTCACCGAGCGCGAAGACGGCCGCACCGAAGAGACGGTGCGTCGCCAGATTCGCACCGCACTCCAAAATGTCTCATCGGCTGAAGCTCACCGCCTCGTCATCGCCTACGAGCCCGTCTGGGCCATCGGCACAGGCTCCACAGCCACACCCGACATCGCCGAAGAGGCCCACCGTATCGTCCGTCACGAGCTGGGCAATTGCTGCAGCGACGAGACAGCGGAAAGGACACGCATCCTCTACGGCGGCTCCGTCAAGCCCGACAACATCAGCGACCTCATGGCCCAGAGCAACATCGACGGCGCCCTTGTGGGTGGCGCCAGCCTCAACCCCGAATCCTTCGCGAAGATTATCCACTACACCTAAGCCCGTAGAGCGGCTCTGCTACGCTGCACACAATGCAGTCCGCCGGCACGCCCACCGATCTCCCGCGCGTCCTCACCGCGCGCCATGCGCTCTCCATCGTTGTCGGCATTGTCATCGGCTCCGGCATCTTTCTCGTCCCGCGCGAGATGATGGCCGCCACCGGCCGCGTCAGCGTCGTCTATGCGGTCTGGATTATCGGCGGGCTGCTCTCGCTCTTCGGCGCGATGAGCTACGCCGAGGTCGCCGCCCTTCGCCCGCGCGTCGGCGGCGAGTACGCCTTCATCCGCGAGGCCTACGGCGACCTGCCCGCCTTCCTCTACACCTGGACCTGGGTCACCATCGCCAAGCCCGCGTCCATCGCCACCATCGCCGCCGGTCTCATGCGCGTGCTCGGCAGCTTCTCAGCGCTCAGCTTTCTCTCGCAACCGGCCTTCGCCCATCTGCTCTGGTCGCAGGTCGCTGCCATCATCGCCGCCTGGCTCATCACCGCGCTCAACATCGTCAGCACGCGCGAGTCCGCCAACGTCCAGGCCGCGCTAACCTGGCTCAAAATCATCCTGATCGTCGGCATCGCCGTCGTCTGCTTCGCCAGCGTCCGCCATGGCTCATTGCACAATCTCGCAACCGTCTACCTTGGCGCACGCGGCGGCCTCACCGGCTTCATGACCGCACTCATCGCCGCACTTTGGGCTTACGACGGATGGTCCGATGTCTCACAGCTCGCCGGCGAAGTCCGCGATCCGCAGCGTTCCATGCCGCTCGCTCTCGTCGGAGGCGTCTTCATCGTCGCCGCTCTGTACATGCTCGTGCAGGGCGCGATTCAATACATCCTTCCCGCCGCCGTCATCGCAACCTCCGACCGTCCCGCAGCCGACGCCCTCCGCGTCATCGCCGGCAGCGCAGGTTCCGCGCTCGTCACCATCGGAATGGCCGTCAGCATCTGCGCGACCTTCGTCGGCAGCTCACTGTCCGGAGCCCGCGTTCCGTTCGCCGCCGCGCGAGACCACCTCTTCCCGCGCTCGCTCGCCGCCATCCACCCGCGCTTCCACACACCCTTCGCGAGCCTCATCCTGCAAGCCGTGCTTAGCTCGCTTCTCCTGCTGGCCATCGGCAAATTCCAGGCGCTCTTCTCGCTCGCCATCGTCTCCGAATGGCTCTTCTACGCGCTCACCGCTTCCACCGTCTTCGTCTTCCGCCGCCGCGAACCCGACGTTGCGCGGCCCTACAGCGTCAACGGCTATCCCGTCACGCCCATCCTCTTCATCCTCGCCGCGCTCATGATCATCGCCTTCAGCTTCGTCACCGAGCCGCGCAATTCCATCGCCGGTGCCGGCGTCATCCTCCTCGGCGTGCCACTCTATTGGTGGATGAAATCACAGCAGCACTCGCGCGAGCGGCACACGAGCTAGTCATGCCTCAGAAGAAACCCAAGCTCGGCCAGAACTTCCTCACCGACGACGCCGCCTGCCATCGCATCGCCGACGCCCTCGGCGTCATCACTACTCGTACTGTCGTCGAAATCGGCCCCGGCCACGGCGCCATCACCAGCATCCTCGCCACACGCGCCGCTCACCTTCACTGCATCGAGTTCGACCCATCCCTCGCCCGCGAGCTCACCTTCAAGTTCCGCGACAACTCACGCGTCACCATCCACCACGCCGACGTCCTCCAGTTCGACCTCGCAAAACTGGTAACTGGACACTGGCAACTGGAAACTGAAAGCACGAAACTCGCAGCGCACAGCTCACAGCTCGCAGCTGATCGGCAAACCCCACCCCTCGACATCATCGGCAATCTCCCCTACTACATCACCTCCGACATCCTGCTCCATCTCTACGCCGCCGCGCGCGCCAATCTCCTCCGCCGCGCCGTGCTCATGATGCAGCGCGAGGTCGCCGACCGCATCGCGGCCAGCCCCGGCGTCAGCGACTACGGCGCACTCTCCGCCTTCACCCAGCTCCACGCGCGCGTCGAAAATCTCTTGACGCTCCCGCCATCCGCCTTCTCGCCGCCCCCTGACGTCTACTCCACCGTCATCCGCCTCGACTTCGCTCCGCGCTTCGCCGAGCTCCACGTCGACCCCGAGGGCTTCAACCGCTTCCTCCGCGCCAGCTTCGCGCAAAAACGCAAAACACTCGCGAACAATCTCCGCTCTGCCAATTACAAAGCAGCCGACATCCAACGTTCCTGGCCGCACGATCTCCCCGTGCAGGTCCGCGCTGAAGCTGTCTCTCTTGAATCGATGGCCGAGCTCTACCGCTCGCTCGGATCGTACCCCGCAGGCACCGGCGAGCCCGTGTCCTGAAGCAGCCGCGCCGCCCGGCGCCGCACGCGATCGATCACATGGTCGTCCGACACCAGCGTCTGCAGAATGGACGCAATGTTCCCAATCTCAATCGCGCTCCCGTCCTTCTGCGCTGCCACCAGCGATTCCATCTCCGCATCCAGACCGAGCCGGTCGTAACGCAGATCATGCTGCAGCCGTTCGCCACGTTGCATTGTGTCGGCAATTGCCAGGAACGCCGCCGTCGCGCCCATCAACCCCGCATCATCGGAGTAGTTGAAGGTGCACTCCGCTGTCTTCTCCTCAGCCTCATAGCGAATCGTCTTCTCGCCGGTCCTTGCAACGTTCTTCGCCTTGGTCTCGCACTTGCCGCTCTTCGCCGCGTGCTCGCCCTGCTTCAATCGCTCCAGCGTCGCTCCACTCACCATCAGCGGCATCTGCTTCGCGTCGGCCGTCGCGCCCTCGCTGTACGTCCCCGCACCGTCCGCCTGCAGCCGCACCTTCCACGAAGGCGCAACACCATCGCTCCGCGGAGTCATCGAAAGCTCCACCGCCGTCCACTTCAGCGCCGAGCCTCCCGCAGCTTCCGCAGCGTTTATGCCAAACAACGCCGCTCCACTCAGCATCAGCAACGCCGTCGCTCGTCTCATCGCCGCAACGCCTCCGCCGTCTGCGCATGATGAATGTGGCAGATCGCGATCGCCAGCGCGTCCGCCGCGTCCGCCGGCTCCGGAGCCCGCTCCAGTTCCAGCAGCCGTGCCACCATAAACTGCACCTGCTCCTTCGCCGCCAACCCGTAGCCCACCACCGCACTCTTGATCGAAAGCGGTGCATACTCTGCCACCGGCAGCCCGCAGTTCGCTGCCGCCAGCATTGCCACACCGCGCACATGCCCCAGCTTCAGCGCGCTCTTCGCATTCGCCGCAAAGAACACATCTTCAATCGCCACCACCTGCGGCTCCCACATCTCCATCAGCGCCGTCAGTTCGGCATACACCTGCGCCAGCCGCAGCGGCGTGCGGTCTTTCTTGTTCAACTTGATCGCACCCGCGCACAACGGCCTCAGCCGCGGGTTCCGAGCCGTCGCGTCCACCTCGACGACCCCGTACCCCGTGAACTCCGTTCCGCAGTCGATCCCGAAGACGCGCATTCTTGCCACCAGTCTACCTCTGCCCCCGCCACGCATCTCTTCCCGCGCATCTCACCCGGTACAATCGACCCTGCGACCTCACGCTCTGCCAACCGACGACGAAGGCGACCGCTTGACCTCACCGCAAATGACTCCGGCACGATACATCGCCCTCCTCGGCGCGCTTCTCTTCATCTCCATCGCGCCCTCGGCCCTCGGACGTCAGCAGCAAACCCAGCCGCAGCCCCCGCCCCCGCCCTACAAGGACTCCTTCCCCGTAACCCACAACACCGCACCCGCAACAACCAACACACCCGCCCCCAAACCCAAATCCCCCGCCGAACGCCTCCACAACGCGCTCGTCTCGTTGCCGTCACTACAGTTCCATCCCACCACAATCGTCATCGATCCCGCCCACGGCGGCGCCGACAGCGGCTCGCGCATCTCCGACGACATCGTCGAGAAGGACGTCACCCTCGCGCTCGCCTTCCGCCTGCGCTCTCTGCTCACCGCCCGCGGCTTCAACGTCGTCCTCACCCGCGAAGACGACAAGGCCGCCAACGCCAACCCGCCCTTCGCTCCGCTCACCCTCGACGACCGCGCCGGCATCGCCAACCACGAGCGCGCCTCCGCCTGCATCTTCCTTCACGCCACCTCCTCCGGCACCGGCGTCCACCTCTACACCTCTGAACTCACCCCAGCCGCCGGCGAACTCCCCGCCGCTCCCTGGCTCACCCTGCAGGCTCCCTGGGTCCAGCAGTCGCAGCACCTCGCCGGCCGCATCGCCGACGCCCTCAATCGCTCGCACATCCCGCTCGTCGACGGCTACGCCTCCATCCGCCCCGTCGACTCCACCGCCTGCCCCGCCCTCGTCTTCGAGCTCGCCCCCCACACCGACGACCCGGACTCCATCAACGACGCCGACTACCAGCAGTCCATCGCCCAGGCCGCCGCCAACGCCCTCATCCTCTGGAAGGACGCCGTCCAACCTCCGCCGCACCTCGCTCCGCCCGAGCCGCCCGCTGAAGCAGCGGCCACCCCGGAGGCCGCCACCCCATGAGCGTCCGCACCTCCCGCATCATCTTCTGGATCATGGTCGCCGCCGTCATCGGCATGGGCATCAAGCTCTTCGCCCACCGTGAAGAGCGCCGCACCCGCATCGAGCGCCTCGCCGACGCCACGCCGCTCGACGCCCCCTACACCGACGAAGAGCCCGTCACCCTCCTCCTCGCCAACGACGACGATGGCACCATCTCCGCCGAAACCCGCCAGATCGCTCTCCCCTCCGAGACCACCGCTCGCGCCCGCGCCCTCCTCGACCACCTCGTCACCGAGTACGCGCTCCCCGGCTCCGCGCACCCTCTCCAGCCCGGCGCCGCCGTCGACGAAGTCTTCCTTCTCCCGCTTCCTGTCGTCGGCCACGCCGTCAATCCCAACGCCGCAACCGAAGCCAACGGCCACACACCCACTGTCCCCGTCGCCTCCGACGACCCCAATGACGCCAAGCCCTCGGCGACTGGCGGTCAGCTTGCCGTCATCGATCTCCGCGGCAGCTTCGTCAATCAGCACCCCTCCGGTGTCGAAGTCGAAAACCTCACCCTGCTCTCCATGATCGGCACGCTCCACGCCAACCTCCCGCAGATCGAGCAGGTCCGATTCCTCGTCGACGGCCAGACCCGCGAAACCCTCGCCGGCCACGCCGACCTCCTCCGCACCTACCCCTCGCGAGACACCTCCAGCGGCAGCCAATGACCCGAATAGGAGTCCGGGATTTGTTCGGAGGCCAAGGAATTGAATGTAGAAAGAAATTCTTGTCATCCTGAGCGGAGCGCGCGCAGTCGAAGGACCCCGAAGAAGCCTGTTCCAGCACAAACGTTTCAAACCTTTTCCATCACAGATTCTTCTGCTCACCGCGAATATGTCGATACACGCTGAATCGCCGAAATCCGACACACAACGCCCCATCATCGGCGTCTTCGACTCCGGCTTCGGCGGCCTCACCGTCCTCCGCGCCCTTCTCTCGACCATCACCGGCGCGCACTTCCTCTACATCGGCGACACCGCCCGCCTTCCCTACGGCGCCAAGTCCCGCGCCACCGTCGCGCGCTACGCCGTAGAGTCTGCCCGCCTCCTCGAATCCCGCGGCGCCCAGCTCCTCGTCATCGCCTGCAACACCGCCACCGCCCTCGCCCTCGACGACATCCGCTCCGCCGTCCGCGTCCCCGTCGTCGGCGTCATCGAACCCGGCGCCCTCGCCACCGCCGAAGCCATCGCCGCCACCACTCTGGGTGCCCCATCTTCGACGACGGCTTCATCGTCGTCTAAGGTGGGCATCGCGCAAAGCGCGATCGATCAAGAGCTGGGTGCCCCATTCATCGAGGGAAGCGAGATGAGTGGGGTAGAACGACCTTCCAACCCAGAGGTCCTCGTCCTCGCAACCGCCGCCACCGTCCAATCCCACGCCTACCACGCCGCCTGCGCTGCGCTCGGCATGAACGCCACCGAGAAGGCCTGCCCGCTCCTCGTCCCTCTCGTCGAAGAGGGCTGGGTCCACCACCCCGTCACCCGCGAGGTCATCCGCATCTATCTCCGCGAAGCCTTCGACACCTGCACGCCGCGCGGCGTTCTCCTCGGCTGCACGCACTACCCGCTCATTCACGCCGCCATTGAAGCCGAGGTCCGCGCCCTCAACTCAGCACGCCGTCGTCGTCGACTCCGCCCAGGCCACCGCCGATGCCGTCGCACGCGAACTCGCCACGCTCCCCCTCATCCACAACCTCACCTCCACCCCCTCCACCTTCGAGTGCTTCGCCACCGACTCCGTCGAAAAATTCCAACGCCTCGGCAGCCATTTCCTCGACCAACCCATCGACTCCGTCCAACTCCTAGACCTCGGCGGCTGACCTCGCCGCCACCGGTGCCGTCATCCTGAGCCTTAGGCGAAGGACCCCTGTATTTCGCCGGTGCCGCCGCATATTTTTCACCCCTTCGGCGGCTAAACTGTCTTTGCCTTATTCCTAATTCCCTAATCCCTATTCCCTGATCCCTGACTATGCCCTACCTCCTCAAATCCGAGCCCGACGCCTACTCCTTCGACGACCTCGTCCGCGACGGCGAAACCACCTGGGACGGCATCAAGAACCCGCAGGCTCTCATCACCCTCCGCAACATGAAGCCCGGCGAGCAGGTCGTCATCTACCACTCCAACACCGGCAAAGCCGCCGTCGGTCTCGCCAAAGTCGTCTCGGTCAAGCTCGACAGCGACGGCAAGACGCCACTCGTCCGCCTCAAAGCCGGCAAGCGTCTCAAGCGCGAAAAGACCCTCGCCGAGATGCGCGAAGCCAAGGTCTTCAAAGACTCCCTCCTCTTCCGCCAGTTCCGCCTCTCCGTCGTCCCCCTCACCGACGCCCAGTTCGACTGGCTCGTCAACGACTAAGCGCATTTCTTCAGTCCATCGGCGTCCATCCAAACTCTGTCATCCTGAGCGAAGCGTCACAACGTGACGTAAAGTCGAAGGACCCCGAAGGCGCTCGCATGACCCATACCGCCGAACGTTTTCCAACCGACGAACCTGGGTGCACCACCTCTCGCTTCTGAGACGTGGGTTCGCAACATGCTCGCGTGCCTTAACTCACAACTGCAAACTGAAAACTGGAAACTGATTGCGTAAAACCTCTGCGATTGCGTTGGACTCCATTTCAGCGCCAAGCGGATAACCAGCCCATTCGTCGCAGCCGTCATCCTGTCGGCCTATAATTTTCCCGCAGCAGAGACCAACGCCATGGCTCGCTCTCGCGCCAACGTCCTCTTTACCCTTCTCCTCGTCCTCGCGATGGGCTGCAGGCACGAGACCCCCAGCAGCCCCACTCCGCCTCCCGACCTCGCCCAACTCGCACTCTCCGACATCGCGCTCTCCTTCACTTCAGCCGTCGGCCAGACCAGCCGCGCGCAAACCGTCACGCTTACCAACACCGGCACCGCCGCTCTCACGCTCTCCAAAATTAACCTCAGCGACACCGGCAACTACAACATGACGAGCACCTGCGCCTCCACGCTCGCCCCCTCCACCAGCTGCACTCTCAGCATCACCTTCAGGCCGCAGACTGCCGGCGACCTTCCATCCGCCGTCATCATCTCCGACAACGACCCCCAAACACCCCACACCATCCGCCTCGCCGGCACCAGCACCAACGCCACCTCCGCTGCCGTGCCCGCCGCACCCCCTGCGCCTGTCACCTACACGCTCTACACCTTCCCCCAGCCCGACAAGAGCGCAACCCCGCTCTACGCCCTCGTCAACAGCGCGCAGAAGTCCATCGACATGACGATGTACGCACTCGAGGACACCGCCTTCACCACCGATCTCCTCGCCGCCTGCAAGCGTGGCGTCACCGTGCGCGTCATCCTCGACCAGAACCTCGAAAAATCCGGCAACACCGCAGCCTTTACCGGCTCAACGCCGCCCAACGCAAACTGCTCTGCCGTCTGGGCCAACAAGGCCTTCCAGGCCACCCATGAAAAAAGCTTCGTCATCGACGGCATGCACGCCGCCATCATGTCCCTCAACCTGCAACCGCAGTACTACACCACCACGCGCGACTTCGCCATGATCGAAAACGACCCACCTGACGTCGCCGCCATCGAGGCCACCTTCAACGCCGACTTCGCCGCCGGCACCACCGCAACCGGCACCACTGGCGCCAGCGACTTCAACTACACTCCCGACCCGGGCGACCATCTCATCTGGAGTCCCACGACCGCGCAGACCGCCATGGTCAGCCTCATCGCCACCGCCAAGAAGACTCTGCTCATCGAAAACGAAGAGCTCGCCTCCAGCGCCACCGCCATCCTCTCCGCGCTCGAGACCGCCTGCAAAAACGGCGTGCAGGTGCAGCTCGCCATGGTCAACAACACCGCCTACGCCACCAGCTTCGCCGCCATCACCAAAGCCGGTTGCAGCCTCCACACCTACCCCAATTCCACTACCGGCTTCTACATCCACGCCAAGGCCGTCGTTGCCGACTACGGCCTCCCCACACAAAACGCTTACATGGGCTCCATCAACTACTCCAACGCATCGATGAACTCCAACCGCGAGCTCGGCATGTACGTCACCGACGCTGCCAGCGTCACCTCACTCCACGACACGATGCTCGCCGACTACAACGGCGGAACCCCCTACCCCGCCAAGTAAGTGGGTGCCCCATCCGTACGCGGTCTTATCGCGGACGGGTGGGTTCGCAGGGTCTTCGAACTCTACTCGTATCTCGAACCTTGTCCAGGAAATCATCCACTCCTGACCCTGCTATCCTGACCCACGGAACAGGAGCTCTCATGATCAATATGCAAGGCCAGGTCGCCGTCGTCTTCGGAGTCGCCAACAAGCGCTCGATAGCCTACGCCATCGCGGAAAAACTCGCACAGGCCGGCGCCACGCTTGTCCTCGGCTATCAGTCCGAGCGCCTGAAGAAAACCTCCGAAGAGCTCCTCAAAGAACTCGGCCAATCCGATAAAGGCCTCCTCGTCGAGTGCGACGTCTCCTCGGACGACGCCATCACCGCCGCCTTTGCGCAGATCCAGGCGAAGTTCCCCGCCATCCACACGCTCGTCCACTCCATCGGCTTCGCGCCCAACATCAAGAACTCCGTCCTCGACACCGCCCGCCAGGACTTCGCCATCGCCAACGACATCAGCGTCTACTCGCTCATCGCGCTCGCCCGCGTCGCCGCCCCGCTCATGCCCGAAGGCTCCTCCATCCTCACGCTCACCTACTACGGCGCCGAAAAGGTATTCCCCAACTACAACATCATGGGCGTCTGCAAAGCCGGCCTTGAAGCCGCCGTCCGCTACCTCGCCGCCGAGCTCGGACCGAAGAAGATCCGCGTCAACGCCATCTCCGCCGGCCCCATCAACACCCTCGCCGCCCGCGGCATCGGAGACTTCGCCACCATCCTCGACACCGTCACCCACCGCGCCCCGCTCCACCGCAATGTCGAGCAGGAAGAGGTCGGCGGCGCCGCTCTCTTCCTCTGCTCCCCTCTCGCCAGCGCCATCACCGGCGAGATCACCTTCGTCGACTGCGGCTTCAACGTCACCGGCATCTAGCCCGCTACGAACCCGGGTGCCGCTCTATCTTCCACGCCCGGTATCTTGTTTTTGTCGACGCTCATCGCCAAAGAGTCCCGCACCTACGCCATCCGCCGGCAGCCCTCCACACAATAAGCCGCGCTTAACTCGTAGCTCGAAGCTCATAGCTCAGAGCTCACCGCACAAACCCTTCGCAGGATATTTCCAGAACCCGCCGCGATACACGCCTTTGACCAAACCGCTGTATCTTGTCCTTGACCGCAATCCCACCGCAGAGAGACCCCCATGAAGATCGCCGACATCCTCCTCCTCGACTTCGACAAGGAAATCGAAAACAACCGCCGCACCCTCGAGCGCGTCCCCGACGACATCGACTCCACCTCCGCCTGGAAGCCGCACGATAAGTCCATGCCCTTCGGCCGCCTTGCCATGCACTGCGCCACCATCCCGCTCTTCGGCCACTACATCCTCGAAGACGAAGGCATGGACATGGCCGCCTCCACGCGCCCGCACTCTTCGCTCGACTGGAAAGGCCGCGCCCACGCCCTCGCCGCGCTCGACGACGCCGCACAAAAATGCCGCAACTCTCTCGTCAACGCCAGCGACGAAGCCCTGCAGAAAAACTGGCGCTTCAGCTTCGGCCCACAGCTCATCGGCGACGCTCCCCGCGCCGCCATGTTCCGCGGCCTCTTCTTCGACCACATGATCCACCACGTCGCCCAACTCGGCGTCTACCTCCGCCTCAACGACATCCCCGTCCCCGGCCTCTACGGCCCCTCCGCCGACGAACCCTTCGGCCCTAAATAAGCGCCAGACGGCCGCCCTATACCAGCCTGGGCAGCTAAGCGCCAGCGGCGCACCCTATACCAGCCTGGGCAGCTAAGCGCCAGCGGCGCGCCCTATACCAGCCTGCGCAGCTAAGCGCCAACGGCGCACCCTATACCAGCCTGCGCAGCTAAGCGCCAACGGCGCGCCCTATACCAGCCTGGGGCGCAGCCCCAGGAACGCGCCCCAGAAGAGCACAGAGGGCTGAAGGCCCGATCTATAAGGCCCTGACTCGCAACTCAAAACTCGCATCTCGAAGGTCTCGTTAAGGGCACGGCTTCAGCCGTGCCGTAAAACACGCAATTATGAAGGGGGCTTTAGCCCCGGAGGCGCTGCGCTGCGGCTTCTAGGTAGCCCAGGGCTTTAGCCTTGGGTCTCCCCTTGAACCCACCTCATGAAGCTTGGCAGGCATTACTTCCGGATTCCCGCTACCTCGAGATCTTGTCGATGACCAACGCATGCGAAGCTTTGCGGACATACTCTTTGCCCGTGACCGTTACATGTTCACCGGCAAACGGCATCAATCTGGGGTTTTGCGAAGAGGAGGGCGTTTTACTGTCGATGGGGAGGAAGATGGTGCCATCGTCGCGAAGGATGACGAGTGTAGAACCGTTTTTTGCGCATGCCCTGGCACAGGCTACGCCGATGGGTTTGTCGAGACCCTTGGTGTACGCGCATGCCGAATCAATGACCCAACCGGAGACCGTGATGTGGGTGCCGCCATCCGCCGCGAAGGCGAAGCAGGCTGCTCCGATGAAGATCGATGCCGAAAACGCGCGCAACACGTTGTCACGGGTCACGCGGTCCCATGCCACTTTGATCATGGTTCACCTCGCGGCGATTGTAGCGTGGATGATCTTCGGAACATCAGCGGGAGCATACCCCAGTCATCGCGATTTGCCGCGATGAATGGGGTACCCGACATCCGGCCTATCCCTTGTACTTGAACGGAAAGTCCTCGGTGCCTATATGAATGTCGATTTCGAACGGTGCTTTCTTCTGTTTCGCCTGTACGAAGGTCGCAACAATTAGTTGTGTCTGACCCGGCTGGATCGTAGTCCCTGACGGAGGCTGCGCGAATACAGTTAGGAAACCCTCAAATCTAGCAGCGACATTCTGTGCCTTGTAGAAGGAGCGTGCCGCAATAGAATTTCCGATTGCGTTGCCTAGGTTCGCACCGGCTTGGGAGAACTGGTCATTAGTCGTCGTTGCCGTGCCTGAGATTTGAGTCTGGTTACCGTACGTTGTAGCCGTCGCGTCAACGTTTGTGTACGTAGTGCTCGGCATTTGAGGTGCCGGAGTCGGGACAAAGCGGCTATTCGTGAACTGCGCCAGTTCGCTAATGGTGTCATCTGGATGGGTGCGAAAGACCGTATATCCCAGGTTTGTTGAACCCCAAAAAATCAGCCGGAACGTGGATGGGGGCAGATGTCTTGTTCCGAATGCCGATTTCGACGTAATAACGCTCCGTTCCGCGATACACGAGACAACTGACGTCATACTGCATGCCGGAGAGCATGGGAATCCGCAGATCGTCGAGTTTGAAAAAGGTGTAATCCTTTGGATCTTGGACCTTAAGGACTGGGCGAGAGAATCTCGTTTCGGAGATGAGCGATTTACAGGGCAGGACGAAGGCTAACAGCAATAAATAAGCAATTTTTTTCATGGGGATTCTCGCCTGCTGACCAAAGGTACGGTCGGCAGTACACACCGCTAGGAGGTGTAAGGGGTTCTTGAGTTATTGTAGCAGGTGGGGCGCCTGGCACTCCGCCCAAGGGGCTGGGTTCGCCCAGAATGTGGAGCAGCATGAGTGGGCCACTGCCTGCATTATGTCGACCTTACGGGTATCCACCCCCCTAACCCGTGACCCAAAGAATGACTGTGCAGTGCACAGCATCAAGTGCTAGGGTTAGGAAGAGTACGGAAGAACGGAAGAGTGGGGGAGAGCATGGCAGACCGCAAGCAATTTTTGAATGTCGGAGATGCGGACGCCGAACTGGTGAGTCTTCTCGAGAAGACGCGTAACGTCGTGGTCAGCGATGAACAACTGCGGGAGCAGCGCATAAGCTTTGCTTTTGGCAATTCGCCATTTTCGCAAGATATCCAGCGGGATAGCGTGGTGCGCGCCTCCGAGAGCATGCGCCTGCGCGCATAGCTCCGCATGTCTGTTCGTAAAGCAGATAACCCGATCTTGTTTGAGAGCGTGCAGGAAAAGAACCTGCTCCGCCAGTACGATCTGCTGCTGAATTGTATTGAGATCGGCCTTGAAAAGGGTATCGAGGCGTTCGACAAATACACGCTGTGGTCGCTCAATGCGGCTGCGGTTGCCAACATCGCGCAGTTTGGTGGACGGTATCGGCAGGAACCGATATACGTTGGCAATCACATCCCGCCGCACTTCAGAGATGTATCGGAGCAGATGGATCGGTTCTTCTCGGTGATCCACGAGAACTGGACGGTAATGAACCATCCAACGCTTCTACCCGCCTATGCGCTGTGGCGGATGAATTGGATCCATCCTTTCGTCGAGGGCAATGGCCGTACTGCACGCGCGGCATGCTATTACCTGCTTTGTATGAGGCAGGGACGCATTCTGCCTGGGAACAAGATTGTGCCCGAGCGTATCCGGCAAAATAGGCAGCCGTACTATGAAGCCTTGCGGGCAGCCGATCAGGCTTGGGAAAACGGCCATTTTGATGTAAGTCAGTTGGCTGCCTATCTCAGCGATCTGTTGAAAGCGCAGCTAACAGACGCGCCTTAGTTCACGACACTGAAGCGGATCGCGGATGCATTGGATGAAAAGTCTGTCAGAATTGCTTGCAGGTATTTGACCCCATGCGGGCGGAGGACAGTGGATGCCCAATTTTGTGACTTTTGACGATGGCCTCAGCTATATCCCAATCGCTGACATCGAATCTTTCGGTCATGAGGAAGAAGGAGACTTCAAGGGAGGAACCTGGGTCAAGCTAAGGAACGGACACACAGTGAGGGTGCGGTGGAGCGTAGGGGAGGTCGCCAAAAGGCTCGGCCCAACAGCTAATCTCCACTATTGATTTTTCGGCTTCTGATGAAACACACCCAGTCGTCACTATTCGACCGTCACGCTCTTCGCCAGATTTCTAGGCTGGTCGACGTCGCAGCCTCTTCGGACGGCGATGTGGTAGGCGAGGAGTTGGAGGGGGACGACTTCGAGGATGGGGAGGAGGACGGCTGCGCCTCTATGAAATTACGGACAACCATCAACTCCTGACTCCATCTACTTCACCGCCCACGCCCCCAGCAGCGGATACGGCACCATCAGCGTCGTCTCATCCTCCGCTTCCCTCTTCATCTGGGCCACTAGTTCGTCCATCTCTTGCGCGCTCGCCACACCCGCCCGCACAATTGCCGGCCCGGCCTCCGCAAACGTCAGCTCCCACAGCCGCTTCTCCGGTCCGCGCATATACACCGGCATATCAAAGCTGACCTCCGGCCTCTGGAAACCAGCCTCGAGCATCCGCATCGGCAGCTTCAGGCCGTGGTCATAATCCACGCCGATCGCTTTTCCCAGCGCATGCCCGATCTCCGTCGACCGCGTCCACGCACTCGTCAGCGGCACGCTCAACATCCCCGACAGATACAGGTCATGGCACACGAACACGCCTCCCGGTTTCAGCAGCCGGTAGAACTCGGCGACAGCATCCTCCGGCCGGTTCAGATGGCACAGCAGCAACCGCGTGTGGACCAGGTCGAAGCTCTCCGCGGGCAGCCCCGTGTCGTACGCGCTCGCTTCAAGAAACTCCACCGGCTGCAGCCCCTCGCACGACTCCCACGTCTCCCGCGCAACCGCAAGCTGATCCGGGCTGATATCCATCGCCACTACAGCGCCGCGCTCGCCCACCTGCTCTGCCATCCAGCAGGTCACCGTGCCCACGCCGCACGCCACATCCAGCACGCGCATCCCAGGCTTCAGTCCCGCCTCCAGCAACACGCGCCGCGTCGACGCGCCATAAACCTTGTCCAGCAGGCGCAGTCTGTCCGCCCCGCTGTCTCCCGTCGTCAGGACGTAGTCGTCCCCAACCCTTGTCTGAGGTACTGTTGCCATCCGTGCCGCTCCTGTCAAAAAAGATTCACAGCGAACCCACCACGCGGCCCGGTAGCCCGCACAACGTTATCACAGCCCCCGGTCCCATCGGCCGAATCGCTCGACGAAGCCACCCCCTTATCCACACGTCGCCTATTGACGACCCCGATAGAATAGAAATAGGGAGACTTTCACTCGGTCGAGCGCCCGGTTTTGCTCTTGCGCTCTTCCTAAGTCGAATCGGCTGAAGACTTTGCCGGAACCTCCTGCGAAAAATCAGGACTTTGGCTCTGTTGCGCACATGAGGTCCAACCCTAAATCTTCTTCGCTGAAGACTTTGCGCAAAAAGTGACGGGGAGGGGGTATCGAGTATTCTTACCCCGATGAGACACCAGATCCTCGCCGCCGCGCTCCTGCTTCCCCTCGCCGCTACCGCTGCAGCAGAACCAGAAATCCACAGTCCTCCACGCCGCTCATCTCCTCGACGTCGCCGCCGGAAAGCTCATCTCTCCCGGCGAGGTCCTCGTCACCGGCAACCGCATCACCGAGGTCGGCGAGCACGTCTCCCACCCCGCAGACGCGACCGTCATCGACCTCGGCTCCGACACCCTCATGCCTGGTCTCATCGACGCCCACGTCCACCTCTTCCTCCACCCCGGCAACGAGGCCTTCCAGACCGTCCTCGAGTCCGTACCCCAGCGCACCCTCCTCGCCGCCGCCGCCGCCAAAGCCGACCTACTCGCCGGCTTCACCGCCGAGCGTGACATGGGTACGGAGGGGGCCGGGTGTGCCGACGTCGCCATCCGCAACGCAATTAATTCCGGCCTCATTCCCGGTCCGCGCATGCGCATGTCCTGCAACGCCATCGACATCAACGGAGGACACGAGGACAACTCCGGCCTCAACCCCGCAGAGCACCTGCTCTCCAACGCCGACCGCGCCAACACCGCCGACGAGATCATCGCCACCATGCGCGAGCAGCGCAAGCAGGGCGCAGACTTCACCAAGATCTACGAGACCGGCCGTGACCACCTCACTGGCTTCCCCGGCCCGAATCCCGTCTTCAGTACGCCCTATCAGTACAGCGAGGCCCAGCTCGCCGCCGCCGTCGCCGAGGCCCACCGCACCGGCTCCCGCGTCGGCGTCCACTGCACCGGAGAACCCGGCGCCCTGTATGCCGCCACTGCCGGCGTCGCCAGCATCGACCACGCCTGGTCCCTCTCGCCCGAGACGATGAAGTTGATGCACGAAAAACAAATCTACGCTGTCCCTACCTTTGCCATCAGCGAATACTTCGGCCAGCATGCGGAGACTGCAGACCGCAGCCAGACGATGGATAACGAACTCGACTACCATGCGGCAGAGTTCAAGAAGCAGATGGCCGCAGGCGTTCCGTTCGCCGTCGGCTCCGACGTAGGACCCTTCCCGCACGGCACGCAGGCCCGTGAGTACGAGCTCATGGTGAAGTTCGGCATGAGCCCCGCCGATACGCTCCGCTCCGGCCTCATCAACGGCGCGAAGCTGCTCGACTGGGCCGATCAGATCGGCCAACTCAAACCCGGCTACTTCGCCGACATCATCGCCGTTCCCGGCGACCCACTCACGGACATCTCAACTCTCACACATGTGAAATTTGTGATGAAAAACGGTGAGGTTGTCCGGAAGGACTAGCCTGCCTTCTCGCTGAGCTCTACCCAGCGTTCGAGCAGGCGATCATGCTCGGCTTGTGCAGCTTCGAGTTCGGCTAACGCTTGCGTGAGAGCCGCAGCATCGGTTGTGACTGCAGGATCTTCGACACGGCTTTTTGCTGCGGCGAGACGTTCGTCAGCTGCTTCGATGGAGGCGTCGATGCTGTCGAACTCGCGTTGTTCCATGTAGGAGAGCTTCTTCTTGATCGCTGCCTGAGGAGCGGCTTTTGCACGCGTGCTTGTAGCAGGCTTAGGCTCCGCTGCGTCAGAAGAGCTCTCGCGCCACTGCTCCCATTGCAGATAATCGGCAAACACTGCAGCATTGCCGCGACCGTCTAGTCCGAGCACGCTGTCGGTGACGCGATCGAGGAGATGGCGATCGTGCGTAACGAGGACGACCGCGCCAGAGAACTCCTGCAACGCCTCTTCGAGGATCTCAAGCGTGGGGATGTCGAGGTCGTTGGTCGGCTCATCCAGGATGAGGACATCTGCAGGCTCGAGCATCAGGCGAGCGAGAAGGACGCGGGCGCGCTCGCCTCCGCTGAGGCGCTCGACGGGCTGACGAAGCTGGTCGCCAGTGAAGAGGAACTTCGCGGCGTAGCTCGCGACATGAACAACGCGGCCCTGATAGACGACCGCGTCGGAGTCGGGTGCGAGTGCGCGATGCAAGGTGAGCGAGAGATCGAGTTCGCGCAACTGGCTGAGATAGACAATGCGCAGTGAAGGTGCTCGCTTCACTGTGCCCGAACTGACCGGAATCTCTCCTGTGATCGCACGCAGGATGGTTGTCTTCCCTGCGCCGTTCGGGCCGATGATGCCGAGGCGCACGCGATTGGTCAGCAGGAGATTCACGTTGCGCACAATCTCACGGCCTTCAAAGGCAACGCTGACGTTTTCGAGTTCGATGAGGCGCTTTGTCTCGCGATCGGTCGCGTCGAAGCTGATGGATGCGGTTGAGGTTCGCAGGCGGCCGTCGACTTCAGCGAGTTTACCGATGAGCGCGTTCGCATTGTCAATGCGGGCTTTCGCTTTGGTCGCACGCGCCTTGGGGCCGCGGCGCAGCCACTCGATCTCGGTGCGTACGCGATTGCGAAGACCCTCCTGCACACGCATCTGTGACTCCATGTAGGCTTCGCGTGTTTCGAGAAAGTCGGAGTAGTTTCCCCGAATGCGCAGCAGACCTTCGGCGTACGTGCGGCTGAGCTCAATGATGTCGTTCGCGACGTTCTCGAGGAAGTAGCGGTCATGCGTGATGACCACGACGGCGAAGGACGCAGTACGCAGCGTCTCTTCGAGCCACTCGATGCCGTCGATGTCGAGATGGTTCGTCGGCTCGTCGAGCAGCAGGACGTCGGGTCGCTGAACCATTCCCTCGACGAGTGCAAGGCGCTTGCGCCAGCCTCCGCTGAGGCTGGCCGCAGCGGCGCTGAAGGATGCACCTGCGGAGCCGTCATCGGCGAATCCGGCGCGGCCGAGTGTCTCGCGAAGCCGCTGCTCTCGTTCTTCGGCGGGAACGGCGGCGCGATCCATCGCGTGCTCGATGATCTCGCGAACGGTGACCTGCGGCAGGAATTGGGAATCCTGCTGGACGTAGGTGACTGTAGCTCGGCGGCGGATGCTGATCTCGCCGCTGTCGGGTTGTTGTTCGCCGGCGAGGAGCGAGAGGAGGGTCGACTTGCCGGCACCATTGGGGCCAATGAGGCCGATGCGGTCGCCGTCGTTGACCGAGAAGGAAAGATTTTCGAAGAGAGGCGTCGCGCCGAAGCGTTTAGAGATCGCCTGAGTTGTCAGGATTGGAGCCATAGAACCGCTGAATTCACCTGTTTACCAGTCTACTTCCAGAATATGCGGCGATCGCATGGGAGCCCTCTTCCTGCATAGGGGAGGTGATGCGAGGAAAGGATATTATGTTGTGGATTGAAAGTGACGTTGCATTCTGTGAAACGGAATGAGAGGGCGATGCGGAAGGAGACAGCGAGGACGATTGATGCGCATCATCACCTGTGGCGCTATTCGGCAGCAGAGTACGGATGGATCGACGATTCGATGGCCGAGCTGCGGCGCGATTTTGTGAGCGGAAGATCTGGAGCGCGAGTTGTTCGCTGCCGATGTGCAAGCCACCATCGTTGTACAGGCTCGACAGACGAATGACGAGACGCGATGGCTTCTCTCACTCGCTCGTGAGACATCTCAAATTCTCGGCGTGGTCGGATGGGCTGATATTGCAGGGGAGGATTTTGAGAAGACGGTCGATCATCTGGCACAACAACCGCGGCTTGTAGGGCTGCGGCATGTTGTCCAGGCGGAGCCTAAGGGATTTCTGGATGCCGAGGCGTTTAATCGCGGCATCCGTGCGATGGTGGGAACGGGGATGGTATACGACATCCTGATCTATGAGCCTCAGCTGGAGGAGGCGACGCGTTTTGTCGATCGTCATCCGGAGCAGACGTTTGTGCTGGATCATATTGCGAAGCCAAAGATTGCGGCGGGTGAGTTGGAGCCGTGGCGGAAGAGGATCATTGAGCTGGCGCAGCGGCCGAACGTTTACTGCAAGGTTTCGGGCATGGTGACTGAAGCGAACCCGAAGAGTTGGACGCCGGAGCAGTTGCGGCCATATCTCGACACAGTTGTGGGAGCGTTTGGGCCGTCGCGACTGATGGCGGGCTCCGACTGGCCAGTTTGCCTGGTAGGAACGAGTTACAAGGGATGGTGGGACCTTCTGCGGGGTTGCTTCGCCGAGTGCAGCGAGGATGAGCGCGCGTCGATCTTCGGCGGCTGCGCGATGAAGGCGTATGGATTGAAGATGGATTTGAGTTTCGCGACTGTTGAAGCGTGAGTTAGAAGTTGTGATCGAGATCAGCTAAAACCATTGGAGTCCCGTGCAGATAACACAAGCCAATCAGCAGCCGACAACCCCATCCACTCGCATCGATCATGCTCCGGTATTTCCGACCGGATACATGCTGCCGTTCGTGCTGGTGGTGGTGCTGTTTTTCATCTGGGGAATGTCGAATAACCTGACCGACATTCTGGTTCAGCAGTTTCGCAAGGGCTTCAATCTCTCGCAACTACAGGCGCAGATGGTGCAATCGGCAGTGTTCACGGGCTATTTCTGCATGGCGTTGCCCGCGGCACTGCTGATGCGGCGGTGGGGATATAAAGCCGGTATTCTTACTGGGTTGTGCATCTTCGGCACGGGGACGCTGCTGTTCTGGCCGGCAGCAGTGATCGGGCAATATGCACCGTTTCTGATGGCGCTGTTTATTGTGGGGTGCGGTTCGGCGACGCTGGAGACCGCGGCGAATCCTTTCATCGCGCAGTTTGGTGCAACGGAGACGTCAGAGCAGCGACTGAACTTCGCACAGGCGTTCAATCCGCCGGGAACGATTACGGGCGTGCTGGTAGGAACGTACTTTATCTTCTCCGGCGTTGAGCTGCCGGCGAACAAAGTAGCGCAGATGAAGGCTGCGGGAACGTATGCGCCGTATCTGCACACGGAGATCATGCGCGTTGTGCCGACGTATGTTGTGCTCGGATGCGTGGTGCTGTTGTGGGCGCTGCTGATCGGCATCACGCGCTTTCCGGCGATGGCGGCAGTCGCCAATAAAGAGGAGCGCGGGAGCTTTCGCGAGCTGAGCCAGTATCCGCATCTGTGGTTTGCCGTGATTGCACAGTTCTTTTATGTGGGTGCGCAGGTAGCGACGTGGTCGGCGTTTATTCCTTATGTGAAGCAGTACACGACGTTCTCGGAACGCGGGGCAGGATGGTTTTTGACGGGCAATCTGATCCTGATTGCGCTGGGGCGATTTGTTTCGACGGGGCTGATGCGGTGGTTCCGGCCGTCACGGATGATGGCGGTTTACGCGGTCGTGAATATCGGGTTGATCGGCTTCGGCATGGTGCATCCAGGGGTTGCGGGTGCGGTTGCGATCATGGTGACGAGCTTCTTTATGTCGATCATGTTTCCGACGATCTTTGCGCTGGGCGTGAAGGGGCTGGGCGCGAACACGAAGCTGGGTGGCGCGCTGATCGTGATGGCGATCGTCGGGGGCGCGGCTTTTCCGCCGCTACTGGGAGCAATTGCGCGCTCGACGGGAAGCCTGGCGCGTGGATACATCGTGGTGGCGGTTGCCTACCTCGCGGTTGTGATCTATGGCTTCGCGCAAGGTCGTGATGTGAGCCTCGCGAGTGTCGACCGAGCGCCGGAGGCGTTTTAATTCGGCTGCTATTTTCGGATTGTTTGCCCACCCGGTGCGCGTATAGTGCTCTAGAACACTGCCTTGACCTAACAACTCCATACTTAAGAGTGTTCGCGGCCCTGCTCCTCGACCTGATGAACGGAGTGTGATGAACAAGCGGCCTCAACTATTTTATGGTTGGGTGGTTGTTGCCCTGAGTGCGGTGGGCCTGTTCCTCGGCGCACCCGTTGTTGTCTTCTCCTTCAGCGTTTTCTTTAAGCCGATGGTGGCGGATTTTCATGCAAGCCGCGCGGCGGTGTCGTTTGCATTTTCGCTGGCGAACACGGTGGGCGCCCTCTCGATTCCGTGCGTGGGCATTGTCATCGATCGCTTTGGCGCAAAGCGTCTCATCGTTATATCGACCCTCTTTTACGGCCTGGTCTTGTGTGCGGCTTTGTGGGTGGGGGGCAGTCTGTGGCAGCTCTATCTTTTCTACGCGGTGCTGAACATTGCGATGACTGCAGGATCCGCGCCGGTTCCTTATGGTGTCGTGATTTCACACTGGTTCAATCGCTATCGCGGGCTTGCACTGGCCTTATCGATGATGGGCATCGGTATTGGGTCGGTGGTCGTTCCGGTTCTCGCACAACGACTCATCACGATGTTCGGCTGGCGGAGCGCATTTGCGATCTTCGGGGGCGTGGTGCTGCTCGTGCCACTTCCGGTGCTGGCTGCGTGGCTCCAGAACGACCCGAAACAACGAGGCCTGCAACCTGACGGAGATGAGATAGCAACGGTTTCTCAGCTGCCACAGCGGGCGAAGAGTGGCATGAGCTGGCACGAGATCTGGCATAGCCCGACGTTCTGGCTGCTGCTTTGCATCTTCTCGCTGGCCGGGGCGAGCGTGCACGGTGTCGGGTTGCACATGGCCGCGATCTTTACGGACAGAGGCGTCAGCGCAGCGGCGGCTGCTACGGCAACTTCGCTTGTGGGCGCGGCTGTAATCGTAGGCCGGCTTTGCTCCGGATATCTGCTCGATCGCATGTTCGCGCCACGCGTGACGATTCTGTTTTACAGCGCAACGGCGTTAGGAATCGCGATGCTATGCACGGGCGTCAATGGAAAGCTGGCGTTCATTGCCGCGTTTCTTTCCGGCCTCGGCATGGGGGCGGAGGTAGAAACCATGGCTTACATGATGAGCCGTTACTTCGGCCTCGCCACCTTCGGGACATCTTACGGTGTGGCCTTCGGCGCGTTCATGATCTCAGGGTCGGCCGGGGTGCTGTTGATGGGCGCGGGATACGATCGCTTTCATTCGTATACAGTTCCGCTCGCGAGCTTCTGTGTCGCGATGGTACTGACGATAATTCTGCTTACGCGCCTGGGGCAATACAGGTATGCGGTCGGAGCTGAGGCGAATGCGACGATTGAGCCGATTGAGCCGATTGAGCCGATTGAGGTGCCGAGCAGCGCCTAGAATTCTTGGAGTTATTCGGTGCGCTTGACGATGAAAACGGTCTTGTCGTCGATCAGGGCCTGGTCTCCGTGCTGCCGAAGCCGTTCGTCCTGCGCGAGCGCGTAATCCATCACCGCATTGCAAATGTCGCGCGCAGACGCTTGATGGTGTTGGCGGAGAAGCGACTCCAGTTGCTCGCGTCCCTGGTCGTCGCTGCCGTCGTAAACTCCGTCGGTATAGAGAACCAGAATGTCTCCTGGGTTGATCAAGGTTATCTCGGCGACGTCGGAGCTGTTGAACTCTCTCTTTCGCAGATTGAGCGAAAAGTACTTCTGGAGATCCGGATGATCTGCGGACAGCTGCAGACCCAGCGCAAGGAACTGCGCCATCTGGTCTTCCTTCAGCTTGAGCAGACGAGAGGATTTGGCCGAAAACACCAGCGGCGGAGGGTGTCCAAAGTTTGCGAAGCGGAAGGAACCATCAGGGTGCACTTCCCCATAAAGCAAGGTGGCGACTTCGCGCGAGCGCTCTTTCTGAGTTATCCCGAGAGTATTACGCGCCGTAGCGGAGAGCGCCAGGCGGAGGTTCAGATTTTCAAATAGCTCTGGCGTCGTCTTTCCGTATTGATCCAGTTCGTCTAGCAGCAAGGCGTGGAAGGTATCGTGAACCGTGGACGCAATTTTCGCTGAAATGATTCCGTGTCCCTGTGCGTCCACGATCAGGATTCCCGCAGTCGAATAGAGCTCGGGCAAATCTTCTGCGACGCGCACTTGCTCGGAGCTCTTTGCGAACCTGTACTCGACTTCCATCTACCGGACGGTAGCCGGTGGTCCCCTTCAGCCATTCCACGTGATCGTCGACGGAGTTGCGCGCGGGAACTCCTGGCGCAAGCGGCTTGAGATATTCCTTGGCGAGACGCTGGGCACGCTGAATGCGCGCGTCGATGTCATAGCGCTGTTGAAAGTTGATGTACTCGAAGAGATCGCCGCCGACAGTTTCCGCGGGGATGGAATTGCCGTACATCTCAATACCGGGGATCTGCGGGATTGCACCTTCAGCCGGCGTCAACCGCTGACGCAAGTATTCATCGATCGTCGGGACTGTGCGCGTCTTTGTCATGGGAAAGCCGTGCCGATAAGCTCTTGACTCTTCCAAGATTAGCTCACCGGAGGGGATATCTCGTTGCTCGAGATATCGATTTGGTAAAGCCATGCCACTGCTGGCGATTCCCGGCAGGCGCGACTAGATTCGAGGATGAGGTTTGTTTTCGAGAGAGTTTATGGCGATTGGGCACATCAATCGTGCAGGGCCGAGCAGAATCCTCCTTTGTCTGCTGGTCGCCCTCACTATGGCGGCCGCCGGACAGACACCTCGAGGCCCGATATCCGCGCACGTCACCTCCACGAACTCCCATCCGTCAAACGGAGACGATCTGAGTGCGAGTGATGTGCCAGAGAGCTGTCGGGTACGTCAGGTAACTGCCTTTCCCGGAAGCCATCAGTTCGCTACAGATTTCATAGAGACGATCGCGACGGATCCTGATACCGATGACGCTTCGATGATATGGGGCCTCACAACAGACCTCAGTGAAAGTGTATTGCCCGACAGACAGGCGATGTACATCTCAAAGTCTGCCGATGGCGGTGCAACCTGGACATCAATCGCGCGCGTGGACTCGAGATATTTCGATGCGCAGATCGCTGAAGGCCTTCGAAACGGTCTGGCTGTCTTGCCCGGCGGCAATGAGTTTGTGATCACGACACAGCGAGGAGCCTTTCAGGTTGTGCCTCAACCCGACAGCTACAAACCGGTGGTGAAGCCAATCCCTGGACCTCGGGTTCCTGATTCGCCGCCGAAGATTCCCATACCGAAGAAGAGCGGTGATCCTGTGCGCGCCAACATCGTTGCGATCACGGCAGACGGACAACGCATGATCATCGGCTACGGTTATTTCGATCTCGAGCCGCAAATTTTTGAGTATCACCGAAGCGATGACGGATCGTGGATCGAGGACGGTCCGCTGCCGCCGCTTCCAACGGATATGGATCTTCTGTCAATTCAGTTTGACGACCCGCAGAACCCTGACCCTGGATTTGTTTACGTGGGAACCGGTGACCAGGCGTATGTGCTAAACCTCCACACGAAACAATGGGGACGCGTTCATGGAGTCGGCGCCGATTCTGCGATCCACGCGATGAGCGTGGTCGGAGGTCTTCACATCGCCGCCTGCTGGGGGATCTACAATCCGGCCGGTCCGGGCGTCGTGAGGAGAGTGACGAACGCACACTTCCTGCTGCATCGCATGTCCGACGAAACAGGCTCGAACCTCCGGACCTATGGCATCGACGTCGACCCGTCGCGGCCCAACCGGGAGGTCGTTACTTCCATTACGGGTGTGTATGTGAGCGCCGACAGCGGCGAGAGTTGGAGGAGGCTCAGCGACCTTCCTGATGGCGAGTATCGCTCGGTTCACTTCAACGCTGACGGAACGGTAATAGTCTCCGGGATACCCGGCACGTTTCTGGTCAAGCCATTCTCTGAAGCGTGCATCCCCCGGCTGAGGGTTCGCGACAAACCACCGTTGCACAAATGAGGCTGAGGAGTGTTGGTGCCGGGAGGGGGGGTCGAACCCCCACGATCGCAAGGATCGGCGGATTTTGAGTCCGCTGCGTCTGCCAGTTCCGCCATCCCGGCGCACCTCTTCGAGTGTACCAGCGGCTTGCGGTTATTGTGGCTTGGCGGCTCGCGACGCGGCCACCTCTTCCGCGCAAGCAATTGCGTGGCGAGCCGTGAGCTTGAGATTATCGGCGACCATCCAAAGCCAGAACCCGCGAATATTGTCAGCAATGGTCGGCTCTTCGGCAAGTGCGACGGCGATTCCCGGCTCCTGCACAACGCTCTGATTGCTGGGTGCTTCTTCGTGGGCGTTCGTGAGATGAATTACTCCGCCGTGGAGAGCGCGCCGGACAGCAGATGCGTCTGCGTTTGCGGGAAGCTGCACGTACACCGACATGGCATACCCGTGGAACACGGGGGCCTGCACAAGTTGCAGCGTCACGGCAGATGCGATCGATTCGCCGGCGATTGCTTTGAGGTGACGGCGAATGGTGGATGCGATCGTACCCATATCGAGCTTCGCGGCTTCGCCGACGCCGATGCGCAGATTGAATGCGACCTGAGCGTCGTAAACCTCCTGCGGCAGCGAGTGGAAACCGAGGAGGCTAACCGTCTGCTGATGCATTTCGTCGAGCCCTCTATTTCCCTGTTGCGAGGCTGGCTCTAGCACGGTCGCCGCTAAATGCACACGACCGAATGCTTCGGAGAGGCGCGAAGCAATGACGCCCAGCATTACGGCCGCTGGATGCGCGGGAATGACCACTGAAATTTTTATCGACGGCGCGGGGTTGCCGGGAATCCATGGCGATCTAATAACCGCGCCTGCCTGAGATTCGAGCGCGGCGGTCAGGTCGATCACGGCAGCGCCCGCCGTTTGGGCCTCCTGCCAGTGAGCCTGCGTGGTCTGCGGCTCGGCAGCGAAAAACGCCACGTCGCGCGCCTCGAAGATCTCAGGACGGAGGGGCTGGACGACGAGCGCTTCGTCACCACCTGCGACGAGTTGTCCACTCGTGTCGCTCGTGTCGGCGAGGCGCAGGTCCCAAGGTGTTTCCGAGGTGTTCAGCTCCTCGATGAGTTCCTTGCCGATCAGAGTCGAGGCCCCTACGATAACGCCGCGAAGATTCGTCGCCATCGCCGCTCTCCTTCCCTCTTTCGATGCTATGACGCCCTGACGGAACGCCGGTTCCAGGAGTACGCGAGTCGCGCGGTCACTCCGGAGACGAGATAAATCATCGCCATCACAATCAGAGCGTACTGGTGCCACTCGAAGATGACGGCCAGCAGCACCATGAGGAGTACGAGCAGTCGGCCTGGTCTGCGCGAGCTGAAGTCGATCTCTTTGCCGCTCCAGAAGCGCCAGCTGCTGACCATGAGGAAGCCGGTGAATGCGACCAACCCGATCCACACTGCAGAGAGCCACAGAGTGTGGACGGGCGAACCGCCCTCGAAGTGGATGACCGCGGCAATCACCGCGGCGCCGGCCGGAATGGGCATTCCCACGAAGTACTTGCCGGCCGGGCCGCCCTGGGTTTCGTGGCTGCGGGTCGATGCTGATGTTGAAGCGCGCGAGTCGGCAAGCTCCGCAGATGAGGAAGAGGAAGCAGATCACAGCACCGATGTGCTGTAGGCGGTTTTCGATGATGGGATAGCCGGACGGAATGACTTGGCGCACCCCCCAGAGGTACGCGAGCAAACTAGGCGCGACGCCGAAGGTGATCACGTCTGCCAGCGAATCGAGTTCGCGCCCGAAGGCGCTGGAGGTGTTTGTGAGGCGGGCAATGCGGCCATCCAAACCATCGAATACGCCGGCGAGGACGATCGCAATCGCTGCATGGTCGAAACAGGCCGAGTTGCTGGTGACCATACCACGGATACTCTGCAGCACCGCGTAGTAGCCCATTGCGATGGTGCCTGCCGTGAACAGCGACGGTAGGACGTACATCCCATGCCGTACTGGATGCATCCGTACCGGCTCAGCACTCATCCGCGTCCGTCCGTCTGCCCTGAAATCGTCACGACGCCGAGCACGGAGCTTCCACCCTTCACTCGATCGCCAGCCTTCACGCGCAGGTTCACCGAGGCGGGTAGCAGCACGTCGCAGCGTGAGCCAAATTTGATCATGCCCATGCGTTGCCCGCGCTCGACACGTTGCCCCGCCTGAAGATTGCAGACGATGCGGCGTGCAAGCAGGCCGGCAATCTGTTTAAAGCTGATGCTGTAATGTTCGTTCTCGATTGTTACCAGCGTCTGTTCGTTGTGCACGGCGGACTCCGGCTTGAGCGCATTCAGGAATTGGCCTTCGCGGTACTCGACCAGGCTGACGACTCCCTCAGATGGAACGCGGTTCACATGGACATCGAATACATTGAGGAAGATCGTCACGCGAACGCGGCTGCCGGAGGTCGTCTCGATCCAGTCAGCCTCTTCAACCTTGCCGTCCGCGGGCGAGACGATGATACCTTCGCCCTGGGGGATGCGACGCGCAGGGTCACGGAAGAACCATAGGAAAAACGCCGCCAACAGCAGCGGAATCAACGTCAACGCAAGAATGTGCGTCGAGAACCAGACGATGACCGCGACGACAATCAGCGCCAGCCCATAAAGAAGCCCATCACGCACCATAGCCACACGATTATACCCGGCGGCGATGTCCTCTCAGAGCACCTAACCGGAGGATTGCCTACAGTTTGATTGTCATGACGATCGCATCCTCTTCAGGGTCCCGATAGTATCCGCGCCGCACGGCAACTTCGTGAAAGCCGAGCGACTCATATAAAGCACGCGCAGTCGTGTTGGACACGCGCACCTCAAGCGACGTATGCCTCGCGCCTCGAGCGTGCGCCCAACCCAACAAATCTTTGCAGAGTCGTTTCGCGATGCCACGGCGGCGCCACGAGGTGCTCACAGCAAGACTTTCGATTTCGGCATCGTCAGCAGCGAGACCCAACACTCCAAAACCGACGCACTCGTTCACTGTCTCTGCGATGAGAACGACTCTCTGTACTCCCATCTGCGGGGATTCAAGCACCTGCTGCCAGGTTCGCGGCGCCCAGCGCGGCGCGCCAGGACAATCTTCTGCGAGCGCGAGCAGCCGCTGAAGATCGAATGCCTCGGCGGAACGAAGAAGAATACCTGGCGTGACCATCAGCGCGGACTCGCGGATGCCGTCGGCGTATGACGCGGACGGGTATAGATCTCACTCTCAGGCAGAACATAGTTTGCGTCGGCCAGAGCTACGTTCGTTCCACCCGCAGCGAGACAGAGTTGCACCGGTTTCAGAAGATCGATGGGACGAAGCTGGCGCAGCACCGGAGCCACTCGATCCAGGAGCTCCGCCACTTTTTCCTCCGCAACAACAATGGGCGCACCAGCGGTGCTCCGTTGAAACTCTTCCACGCTCACGAGAAATTCGTGGGCAGGGTCGGTTCTTCGCTGCTCGCGAACGTAAAGCGAGCCGCGGCCGGCGTCGAGCACTGCGAAGCCCTCGCGCAAATCTGCAGCCTGCGCCAGTACATCCAGGCGGGAAACAGTCGCTAATGGCAGGCCGATGACCTCGCAGAGGCCCTTAGCCATTGCCAGGCCGGTGCGTACCCCGGTGAAGGAGCCCGGACCGGAGACGACACCAATTCCGCCAAGGTCACGTAAGGCTATGCCGGTGGAGGTAAACAAGCGTTTCAATTCACCGGTCAGGACAGCTGAGGCTGAACGCAGTGGAAATTCTGCACTGGCGAGTACACGCTCACCAGCGGTCAACACTGCACCGGGTGCATCGCCGACCGTATCAATCAGCAAAAGTTTGCTCTGCGGTGTCACCATGGGCCTCTGCGATCAGGATATCGTCAACGTGCTTGCATCTTTGCAACGCAAAAACAAAACAGCCAAGGCAGGTTCGCCCCAGCTGTCTTTAGAGATTTGTTCGGCTTAGTTTACGGTCGCGAGGACCTCTTCGCGGACCTCTTCGTCGTGTACGGACTCCTGCTGTGAATGAGGCAGGGCCACGGCGAGAACATCCTCGATGCGCGAGGCATAGTGAATGGTGACGCCATCGGTCTGGTCGGCAGCCAGGTCCTCCTCGACGTTGCTCTTCACATCGATCGGCAGGATCACATCGCGAACGCCTGCGCGTTTCGCCGCGAGGAACTTCTCCTTGATGCCGCCCACAGGAAGCACATTGCCGCTGAGCGTAATCTCGCCGGTCATGGCCAGCAGCGGACGGACCGGTTTGTCCGTCAGCAGGCTGACGAGGGCCGTCGCCATCGTGACACCAGCACTGGGGCCGTCCTTCGGGATGGCACCAGCCGGCACATGCACGTGGATATCGAGCTCCTTCAGCACATCCTCATCGAGTCCGAGTGACGCCGCGTTTGAGCGGATCCACGTATGAGCTGCCTGCACGCTTTCCTTCATCACGTCGCCAAGCTGCCCGGTCATGCTGAAGTGTCCCTTGCCCTTCATCTTGTTCGCCTCGATGAAGAGGACGTCGCCGCCCACAGGGGTCCATGCGAGCCCTACAGCGACACCCGGCCGCTTTGTGCGCTCCGCGAGTTCGGTGTCGACACGAACCTTGATGCCGCCAAGGAACTCGTGCACGACCTCCGAAGTGATAACGAGTTTCTCGCCCTTCGCCGGATCAATCGCGCCTTCGGCGACGCGACGCGCGGTTTTGCGGCAAATCGTCCCGATGAGTTGCTCGAGCCGCCGCACGCCCGCTTCGCGTGTGTAGTGGCGCGCGATAAGAGCAACGCTCGCCGTCGGAAACTCGATCGTCTCCGGCGCGATTCCGTTCTCCTTAATCTGGCGCGGAATCAGGTAACGCTCCGCAATATTGACCTTCTCCTCCTCGGTGTAACCGGTGAGCTCGATGATCTCCATGCGGTCAAGCAGCGGCCCAGGTATCGTGTCCAGCTGGTTGGCTGTGCAGATAAAGAGCACGTGGCTGAGGTCGAACGGCTGATCGAGGTAGTTGTCGCGGAACGTATTGTTCTGCTCCGGATCCAGTGTCTCGAGCAGCGCGCTCGCCGGATCGCCGCGGAAGTCGCGTCCGAGCTTATCGATCTCGTCCAGCATGAAGACCGGATCGTTTACCTCAACCCGCTTCAGGTGCTGGATGATCTGACCTGGCAGTGCACCAATGTACGTGCGGCGGTGGCCGCGAATCTCAGCCTCGTCATGCATGCCGCCGAGCGAGATGCGCGAGAACTTGCGGCCGAGCGCCTTCGCAATCGAGCGGCCCAGGGAGGTCTTGCCGACGCCCGGAGGCCCAACAAAGCACAGGATCGGCCCCTTCATGTCCGGCTTCAGCCGCCGCACACTCAGGTAGTCGAGGATGCGGTCCTTCACCTTCCTCAGACCGTAGTGGTCAGCATCAAGGACCTCCTGCGCCTTCTTGATGTCAACCTCGGCCGCGGAGTGTTTGGACCACGGCAGCACGGCCAGCCACTCGACGTAGTTGCGCGTCAGCGAGTAGTCCGCGGCAGCTGGATTCATGCGGCTTAGGCGGTTCAGCTCCTTCAGAGCATCCTTCTTCACGTCCTCCGGCATGCCGGCGGCTTCGATCTTCTCCCTTAGCTCCTGGACGTCCTTCTGGGTCTCGTCCTGATCGCCGAGCTCCTTCTGGATGGCCTTCATCTGCTCGCGCAAGTAGTAATCACGCTGCGACTGCTGAACAGCGTCCTGCACCTCGTTCTGAATCTTGTTGCGGAGCTGCTGGACCTCGATCTCCTTGGCGAGATGGCTGTTCAGTTTCTCGAGGCGAGCCTTCACGTCGGCGGTTTCGAGCAGTTCCTGGCGCTCGGTCGTCGTCAGGAACGGCAGGCTGGAAGCGATGAAGTCGGATAGGCGCGACGCCTCCTCAATATTGATCGCGATCGTCTGCAGATCATCGGATAGCGTTGGCGATGATGTGACGATCTCACGGAACTGGCTGACCACGTTTCGCTGCAGCGCTTCCAACTCAGGTGAGACCTCGGGGATAACGTCCTCAACGGTCTCGTACTCGGCCGTAATGAATGGCTGCGCCTGGGTGAAATTGGTCAACTTCACGCGCTCGGTGCCCTCAGTGAAAACGAAGAGGCTCTGATTGGGCATTTTGACGACCTTGTGGACGGTCGCCTTGGTGCCGATAGCGTGCAGATCGGTTCCGAGGGGGGTGTCCTGCCGGGCGTCACGCTGGGCGACCACCAGGATCGTCTTCTCCTCCCCCAGGGATTGGATGAGTTGGATGGAGCTCTCCCGCCCAACCGTCAGAGGCAGGACTGCGTGAGGAAACAGAACCGTATCCCTAACGGGTAGAACAGGATAGGAGCTCCCGTCGGACCGCGCTTCAGCCTCTCTCTCGCCGGTCGGCCGAATAACACTCACAAACTCGTTTGGCATCTTTAGTGTGTCCTTATCAACTTTCATGCATAGGATGCACTAGACCCTGCTCAAGTCGCAAATTCCGCAACCCTGAGGGCCCCAGCCCGACTCGATCTCGACCCCACCCAGTGGTTGCTCCATAAGATGTCGCTGGGGGCTGTCGCGGCCATGCCGGTCGCCTCTGGAGCAAAAGGTGAGGCCCCCCACAAGGGGGAGGCCTTGGAGGGTAGAAAGCACGTTTAGTGGTTCATCGTGACCGAAACCGTCGTCTTGCTCGAGATGGAGCCGGCGGTAGCCGTGACAGTGACGGTGGACGTGGAGGTTCCCGGACCGGAGGAACCACAGCCGGACAGCATGCTCGTGCCGAGCACACCAACGACGATCAGCAGCAGGATCTGGAGCCCACGCCGTTTGCGGAAGCCCAGGAAGCAGATCGCCAATGCCAGGGTAGCCTCGGGTACAAGCGGGTTGGAGCGGTGACGGAGCATCGCCGTCTGCCCTGTGCTGATAGTCACCGTCACGGTCTGTGGCTGGTTGAAGTTGGTGAGGTTGACAGGGGAGTTGCTGAAGCCGCAGGCGGCTCCCGGAGGAAGTCCTGAGCATGTCAGCATCACGGCCCCGGTGAATCCACCCACCGGCTGCACCGTGAGTTGCAAAATGCCGAAGCTCGCCGTCGATGGGATCGTGAGGGAAGAAGGACTCGTGGAAAGCGCGAAGCCTGCCGACATCAGGTTGACCGTGTAGGCCGACGTGGCCACTGCGCTCGGGCTATAGCCGATGGCGACGGCGATTGCCTTCAGGGTTTCCGTCGCATTAAGCGTCAACGCACCGGAGTAGACCTTCGAGCTAGTGGTCGGCGTGGAGCCATCAGTGGTGTAGTAGATCGTCGCGCCCGTGGTCGTATCGGAGATGGTGACCGGTTGCGAGACGGTGTAGGTGCCGCTCCCGAGTGAGATCGTTGGCGTCGCAGCGGCCGGCAGGTTGAGGGTATAGGCGGCCGAAGCGACCGAGCTGTTTGCATATCCGCTCGCGGCGCCGATGGCTTTAATCGTCTCCGAGCCAAGGACCTGGATCGGTCCGCTGTACAGCGTCGAGCCGGTCGTCGGCGTCGAGCCGTCGGTTGTGTAGTAGATGGTCGAATTCGGTGTTGCGTCAGCCAGAGTGACCGTCTGAATGGTCGTGAAAGTACCGGCCGCCGGTGAGAATGACGGCGGAGCAACCGTGAGGTTGATGGTGTAGACAGCCGTCGCTATCGTGCTCGGGGCATAGCCAGTTGCGATTGCGACTGCGTTGAGCGTTTCAGAGGTGGATACGCGTGAGCGGGCTCTTGTAGAGCGTCGAACTCGCCGTCGGCGTACTGCCGTCGGTTGTGTAATAGATCTTCGCTCCCAGGGTCGCGTCGGTAATCTTCACCGTCTGGATGGAGGTGTAGGTGCCGGTGGCCACCGAGATCACCGGCGTCTGCGCCAGCGGGAGGTTCAACGTGTAGGCCCCGCTTCGCCACGGCGCTGTTGCCGAGTCCGCTCACCACAGCAACGGCGTTGATTGTCTCCGAAGAGGAGACCGTGATCGAGCCGGTGTACTTTGTGGAACTGCTGGTCGGCGTTGTGCCGTCGGTAGTGTAGTAGATCGTGGCTCCGGGCGTGGCGTCGGAGATCGTCACGGTCTGCACACTCGTGTAGGTCCCGGGCGCGGGTGAGAAGGTTGGGGTCGCCGCTGCGCTACCTGAGGTGACACCGAAGACATTCGCCGTGCCGACCCCTCCGTTGACCGTGTCGACCATGGTGAGAATGCCGGTGTGGGTTCCGGCGACTGTCGGGGTAAAGGAAACATTCGTTGGGAACGAGGCTCCTCCGGTCGGTGTCGAAGCGCAACTTCCTGTGGTGTTGGCAGAGAATTCAGTCGACGAGGCACCATTTTCTGTGGCCGAGAAGGTGACCACAGGCGAGGTGGAGCAGGCGCCGTCATTCAGGATGGTCGTCACGTTGCTCGCATTCGATGAGCCAGGCACAGCAGCATTCGGGAGGTTGATATTGTTAATCGCAATCTGCATGCCAACATCGGCACCAGCGGAATTGGAGTACGTCGCTACGTATGCGTTGCCCTTCGAGTCGAGCGTCAGGATCTTCGCGCCCTGCGTCGACACGGTGTACGTCGTCGAGGTATTCACTACGCCATGGTTGTTCCCAAACGCGAAGATGCCGTCATACTGGGTCGCGTAGTACACAGTTCCGTTGGCATCCGTCGCCACGCCATCGAGTTGGTTGTCGTAGGCGCTGGGCGAGCCGACGGTCAGTGTATACAGCGTTGTCGGCGTCGAGCTGTAGGCTCCTCCGCTGTAAGTCAACTCCTTCAAGGTCGACTGGTAGTTGGTGTTGGCCGAGGCAACCATCAGCGTATCCGTGATAAACACATCGCCCCATGGGTCGACTGCGACGCCGCCAATGAACCAGCTGGCGTTCGCGGAGCCTTCAGCCACTGTCGTGGTGGGCTCGGACCATAGATGCAGTGTGGCGCCGGAGATCCCGTCATCAAGCAGGCTGCGGTGCATTCATAGACGGTATTTGGACTTGTGCTTCCTCCCGTAGAGGTAAAGAACAGGTCTCCAGATCGGTCAAATACCATCGCCACGATTCCACTCACCGGCATATAGGTCGGAATGTTGCACTCGGCCGTATCGCTTCCCGTACAGGCGGGCGTGCTGCTGCCAGGTTCGCTGATCGTGGCATACGTTCCACCCGAAACGGGAATTTTCGTAAGAGTTCCGTTATAGGTGTTGGATAGATAAAGGTTCCCTGCCGGATCAATGGCAACTCCAGCCGGGTTGAAGCCGGTAAAAGACGCCAGTACGGTGCCGGAAGTCGCGCCTGGCGCGAACTCCAGAATCTTCTTGCCGTAGCTGGTCCCGGTGATCAGGTTTCCATTCGCGTCCGCTGCGAAGCTGTTTCCGGCAGGACTGCCGCCAGGAAGTGCACCGCCTCCCTGAAAGGTTCCAAGGGTAGAAATCTGGTTCGTCAGAACGCTGAGTGAGGTCCCGTTCGTCGCGCTATTGATCACATAAGTCGCAGCCCCTACGTTGCTCGTAGGCGCTCCACTGGCTACCGCGATCGCCTTCAACACAGCGCTCGTCGAGATCGCGACCGGCGCTCCGTAGACACTCGAGGAGGTTGTCGGGGTCGTTCCGTCGGTCGTGTAGTAGATCGTCGCGCCGGAAGTCGCATCGGTGATCGTCACGGTCTGCGCTGCGTTGTACGATCCGCCCGCCGGAGTGAAGGTTGGCGTCGCTGCGGGAAGCTGAATCGTGTAGGCTGCAGTCCCCACCGCACTGCTCGTCACCCCAGTTGTGGTCGAGGTCGCAATCGCGTTGATTGTCTCCGTCGACGAGACTGTAATCGGACCGGAGTAGAGCGTAGAGCTCGCCGTCGGCGTGGAGCCATCGGTCGTGTAGTAGATCGATACGCCCGGCTGGCCGTAGACATTGACTGTCTGCACTGCGTGGTAGGTTCCCGCTACCGGCGAGAATGTCGGCGGAGCCAGTTGGCCCGTCGCGAATCCGGTCACAGTCGCACTGCCGGTGCTGCCAGGACCACCGGCTTCAGTCGCGGCAAGCGAAGCCGTGCGCGTTCCGCCATAGGCGGGTGTAAAGGTCACCGTGGTCGCGTAGCTCGCGCCGCTGCCGTTTACGGTATTGCAGGAACCGCTGGTGGCGGCTGTGAACTCGGTCGTCGAGCTGGTGCCCTCGAGTGCCGAGAAGTTGACCACGGGAGCAGGAGAGCAGCCCTCGTCGTTAAGAATCGTGGTGATGTTGGTGGTCGTTGAGGGTGTTCCAACTGCTGCTGACGTCGCGGTCAGGTTTCCGACACCCACCTTGATGGCCGCGTCCCCGCCAGCCGTGTTTGAATAGCTCGCAACGTAGAAATTGCCATTCCCGTCGGTAGTCAGAATCTTCGCGCCCTGCGAGGACACCATGTACTTGGTAGTCGCATTCACCACGCCCTGATTGTTGGGGAACGCGAAGATACCGTCGTACTGCGTCGCGTAATACACCACGCCGTTCGCATCGACGGCGACGCCGTCCAGCTGATTGTCGTATGTGCCGGGCGAACTGTCCGTCAGCGTCGCTATTGTGGTCGGCGTCGAGCTGTACGCGCTTCCGCTGTAAATCAGCTCCTGCAGGTTTCCTCCGTAGCTCTCACCCTGGCTTCCCTTGCTCGAGTCCATCAATGAGTCGGTGAAGAAGACGTCTCCCCACTTGTCCACCGCGATACCACCAAGGTTATAAATGGCCGAGGAGGTTCCCTCCGTGGTCGCGGTCGTCGATTCCGCAAACAGAATGGCCGGTGCGGGCGTCCCGGTCATAAGACACGCTGAGGTGCACTCAATCACCGAGTTTGGGTTTGTTCCTCCGCTCGTGGAGGTAACGAACAGGTCTCCGGACGCGTCAAAGATCATCGCCACAACACCGGAGACTGGGAGCGTGGTCGGCATGGCGCACTCGGCCGTGTCGTTCCCCGTACATGTCGGCGTGCTGCCGTCCGGCTCAGGAATCGCCGCATAGGTCCCGTGTGATACCGGAACCTTGATGATCGTTCCGTTATATGTGTTGGAGAGATAGAGATTCCCCGCAGGATCGATTGCGACGCCGCCTGGGTTGAAATTGGTGAAGGCTCCCCCCAGCGTTGTCGGCGAGCTCGCCCCCGGCGTGAACTCCAGAATCTTCTTCCCGTACGTGGCGCTGACGATGACATTTCCGTTGGCATCGATGGCCATGCTGCTTCCCGAGGGGGCACCGCCAGTGAGCGCGCCACCGCTCCCGAAGCCTGCCATGAGTGTCACCTGGCTCATCACCACGTTCGGCACGCTCTGCGCGCCGGCGATTGCTGCACAAAGGCACAAGACGAGAATGGTCAGCAGAAGGGCCCACGCTCCCGCATCTCTACGCACCATGTTGTGAATACGTTGCATCCCAGTCTTCGCCTCCGATGCCTCGTGAACCACGCTGACCCTCATCCGCCGCCTCCAGAGATTCCTTCTGCCTAATGGCTCGAAAATCTTTCTCTCCACTCAGCCCGATGTTTCTTCAGCAACCCAGCCCATCCGGATAGGCCGTCAGACGCGGCAATGCGCAGTCAGCCGGTAGCAACGGCCGCTGCCGCGAATGGTCCGAGCATTCTCCTTCAGCTCTTTTCGTAACCACAATCAATGAAGGTATTTTTGCGAAGGGCAAAATACAGACAGGCCTGTATTCGAGTCAAGAAAAAACTTGCGCGCGGACTTGGGCCGGGTCGTGAGAATTCACAGGTATAAACCGTTTTACGGCTATCTGACACCGTTTTCGTGATAACCATCCCAAAGATCAGCAGTTCAGAAGCGAGGACCCGATCCTCACGTTGCAAAACGAAGCGGCACCGGCACTCAACCTCCACGAGGCCCTCATCGTCCGGATGCTCCCGGCCCCTGGTATCGCCGCTGAAGACGAAACGACGGTTCCGGCTCCTTATCTCACCGGCGCATTGCAACCCACGGCCTCTACCGATACGCTGAAGTGACGGCCATGCAGCGGGAATGGTGGAATGGCAGACACGCAGGTCTTAGAAGCCTGTGCCGTAAGGCGTGAGGGTTCAAGTCCCTCTTCCCGCACCAAAGCCGCAGGACATCCCATGAATCAGCCCGCAACACCCGACAACCCTCGTATCGTTCTCAAGCGCACCGAAGACTATCGCGACTCCTATGCCAACAGCGTCCAGGTACGCCTCTCTGTCTGGGACTTTCTGCTCGTCTTCGGCACCCTCTCGCCGCAGACGCCCGAGCAGATCGAGATCGAGAACTTCCAGGGCATCTATCTCAGCCCGCAGCAGGCCAAGGCGTTGCACAACATCCTCGGCGTGAACGTGGCTCAGTATGAACAGGCCTTCGGCCCCATCTCGCTCGAGCCCACGGCCGCAAACAGCGCGCGCTTCGTCACGCCTCCGGGCGGTCCGGTTCACTAGACCGCAGTGCCGTCACGCCCCTCAGGTTCGATCTCCAACCGCATCGCTGCCTTACCATTGTGGCTGCTTTGGCTTCTGCTCTTCGCGGCGGTCACGGTCAGCCATCTCACCCTGCTACGCCTGCCGTACTACTGGGACGAGGGCGGATATTACATCCCGGCTGCGCTGGATTTCTATCATCATGGCTGGCTCATTCCTCAGTTCACGAACGCGCACCCGCCCTTGCCGAATGTCCTGCTCGGCACGCTCTGGCACGTGGTCGGGCTGCACATTCTGGCGACGCGCCTGTGTGTCTGCGCCGTTGCGGCAGCCGGCCTGACCGCGATTTTCAGACTGGCGCAACGCCTTCTCTCAACCTCCGCAGCGATCAGCCTCACCCTGCTGACATCCGTCTACCCGATCTGGTTCGCGCAGAGCACATTAGCGCACGCCGACATCTTTGCCGCCGCCTTCACCCTCTGGGCCTTTGCGCTTTATCTGCCTGCAACGAGTTCCCCGGGCTCACAACCTCGACTCGACACCCGCGCGAGTGCGGATCGCCGTCGCCATTCTCTTCTCGCTTGCCGCGCTCTCCAAGGAGACCGCAATCGTTGAACCGGCGGCCCTCATCGCTCTTGAAGTGAGCCGGCTGCTGCGCGAACGCCGATCGCCTGAAGCTCGCAGAGAGCACCTTCGCTGGATCGCCGCGCTCGCGGTTCCCTTTCTGCCACTCGCCGCCTGGTATGCCTATCACCGGATACGGACTGGTTTCACCTTCGGAAACCCTGCTTACCTGCGCTACAACGCCACGGCAAACCTTACCGCGGCGCATATCTTCACCGCGCTGCGATACCGCTTTGTGCATCTCTTCTGGCAGCGCAACATCTGGCTGCCGATCCTGCTCGCTGTCGCGTGTCTGCTTCTCCCGCGTCGGCCACGCAGCGAGGTTCATCCGCTCACGATCTCGACGCGACTCACCTGCGCTCTGCTCATCGTCGCCAATTGGATTGCTTTCTCCGTCCTCGGAGGCGCGCTCCTTACGCGGTATCTGCTGCCGATCTACCCGATCATCCTTCTACTCTGCGTGGACATCTGGTGCGAGCGAACGCAATGGCTCGCGTGGCTGACGGCAGCCACCGCAGCCGTCTTCATAAGCGGCCTCTGGATCAACCCGCCCACGGCTTTCGCTCCTGAAGACACACTCGTCTACCGCGACATGATTGTTGTGCACCAGGAGGCCATCGCCTTCGTCAACCAGCACTATCCGGACGCAACCGTACTCACTGCGTGGCCGGTCTCGAACGATCTTTTCAATCCCGAACTCGGTTACACCACACATCAGATGCGGGTCACACCCGTCGAAAACTTCTCGTTCGAAGAGATCGAGAAAGCCGCGCAACATCCGGAAAATTTCGACACAGCCATCATTTTCACGACGCACTACGTCGCGCCGAGCCTGCAACGCTATCTGCACTCGCACCCCGACAGCCGCATCGGCCATGCTGTGACCGCGAACCCGGACCTCTCTCCCGCGCAGATCGCCCTTATGCTGCACGGCCAGATCGTCTGGCAGTCGACGAATCTCGACGGCGAATGGGCTGTCGTGCTTCGCTTCAACCGCAGCTACGAGGCTCGTCTTGCTCCGCTAGCTCCCGCCCGTCTCGTTCCATAGAAAGGTCAGTTCGTCTGACGTGTCGTGGATTCCCTGCTCTACACTCACGCCGGCGCTGTGTCCCGCGCGCGTGTCGTAGTGCAGCAGAACCGGCCGCCGCTCCTCTTCAGGTTCGGCCATGACCGTCGCCTGCATGGCCGCCGTCATCTTGCGCGCATGCAGCGGAGCCACGCGTGTGTCGCTGTCGCCCGAGAGGAACATGATCGCCGGATACTGCACGCCCTGCCGGATGTTCTGGTACGGCGAGTACTTCAGGATGTAGGCCGCCTGATCCGGCTTCTCCGCCGAGCCATACTCCGTCGTCCACCACCGCCCGACGAGAAATCGCTGGTATCGACTCATATCCAGCAACGGATAGCCGCATAGAATCGCCCCATACAAATCCGGCCGCTGCGTCATAGACGCACCCATCAGCAGACCACCGTTCGATCGCCCGGTAATCGCCAGCCGCGCGCGAGTCGTGTAGTGGTTCTTCAGCAGATACTCCGCTGCAGCAAACCAGTCGTCGAAGACGTTCTGCTTGTGCTCAAACATCCCGGCCTCATGCCACGTCTCGCCGTACTCGCCGCCTCCTCGCAGGTTCGGCACCGCGAAGAAGCCGCCCTGTTCCATCCACCACGCATACTCGGCGCCGAATGCCGGCGTCTCGGAGATGTTGAAGCCACCGTAGCCGGTCATCAGGAGCGGCGCCTTGCCGTCCATCGCCAAACCCTTGCGGCCCGCGATGAACATCGGCACTCGCGTTCCGTCCTTCGACGTGTAGAAGACCTGCCGCACCTCGTACTTGTCGGAATCGAACGGCACCTTCGATTCCGACCACACCGAACTCTCACTTGTCGGCACCTTGTATTCGTAGATCGTCGGCGGGACGGTGAACGACGAGAACGTATAGAAGCCGGTGTCCGCGTCCTCGCGACCCTGCACCACACCTCCTGTGCCAATGGTCGGGTAATTGATCTCTCCGACCTCTTTGCCATGCAGCGTGTAGATCTTCGTCTCGGTCTTCACGTCGTTCAGTCGTCCGACGAAGAACACACCGTCCACAATGGAAACCGCACGAATCGGGCTCTTGCTCTCCGCAATCACGACCGGCCAACTCTTCGTCGTAGGATCGCCAAGACTTGCGCGCAGGACACGTCCGTTCGGCGCGTTATAGTCCGTACTCACGAACATGTCATCGTGATACATGTGCAACTCGAAGCGCGAATCGACACCGAACACCAACGGCTCAAACTGAGAATCCGTGTTGCGCAGATCCTTCAGCAGAATGTCCTCGCGCGTCGCCGGCACACCGTGGCTTACCGTTACGATCAACCAGTGCCCGTTCTCACTGACGCGGCATCCCAGCAGGTCCAGTGGCCCCAACGTCTCGCCTTTGTATGTTCCACCGAAGACCTCGGTGTCCTTATCTGCAGGCGTTCCCACCGTGTGTTCGAAGACCGCACCCGTGCCATCCTTCAACGTCTTCGAGTAGTACAGAGTCTTCGCATCCGACGTCAGCCCAAAGCCGCCATAGCGCGCCAGCGGAAGCTCGTCGCTGATGTCGTTCCGCTTCGGTACGTCGTAGAAGTGGATCACCTGCTCGTCCGCGCCGCCGTGGCGAACCCCATAGACCAGCAGCTCCGGCGTTGTCCGAGATCGCCGCGATGTTCACCGACGCGTTCGCATCCGTGCTCAGCTTGCGCGCGTCGATCAGCCTTACATCGCCAGGCTGCACCCACGCTCCACCCTTCACCTCATAGCGTGGCGGCCGCATATAGATGGAGGCCTGATTCTCCTCTGCCAGCCGCCGCGTGAAGAACAGCGCGCCCTCACGCTGCTGCGGCATGCCTGTCTGGTCCACGCGGCTCAGTTCCGTCAGCCGCTTGGTGATACGCTCCCGCAGTCCGCGCAAGTTGCGAGAAGTAGCCGTCGGTGTACTCCATTTGAGCGCGAAGAAACTCCCGTGTCTCCGGCGAGTTCTGGTCTTCGAGCCAGCGATAGTTGTCGGTGATTGAGTGTCCGCCGACTACGTCCGTCACCGGCTTCACGGCCACGGCCGGCGGCGGCCCAAGCGCAACCCCATTCCGTCCGTGAATCGCCGCGGTCCCGCCGGCGACTGTAAGCGCAACTAACCCAGCGCCGAATACTCCACTCCCCGCTCGCCAAACCATCATGCCTCCCTTCCGAAATCACACCCAGCTTAGACCACAACTCGGCGAGATCCATACAACGCAAGGGCCCGCGTGCGGTTCAGCCAACGAGGCCGTACACTGGAACCGTCCGGTATTCCATGCGACGCCTCCTTTCCATTCTGTTGCTTGCGGCCTTCGCGCTTCCCATCCTCGCGCCGCTGCTGGCACTTGCGCAGAATCCGGACGCCGGCCTTCCGGCCTGTTGCCGCCGTCACGGCAAACATCATTGCGCGATGTTGGACGCCGGGCGCAACAGTTCCTCGCATCGCTTCGTCGCTGTCTGCCCCGTCTGGCCACAGCGCGCCGTCCCCTCGCCGGTTGGCTTTCACCACTTCGTTGCGCCCGCTTCATCGGCCGCCGTTTCTCTTCACATCAGTTTGTCGGTTACCGCAAAGTTTGGCACTGCTGTCGTGGCGGCCCAGGAGTGCCTTCATCCCAAGCGCGGCCCTCCCTCCGTTATCTCCCTATAGCCCTTCGCTCAGGCCTCGATGGACAGGCCTGCGCGCCTGCTCATGTCCCGTTCGGCCCGGTCACCGGTCATAGCGATTCGGCGCGCATTCGCGTCGCCGTAACTGCTGGTTCAGATCCGGATGTCACACCCGGCGTCAGTTATGCGGCCACCCGATTCTTGGAGATACGTATGTTTGCGCGACCTGGAATCACCCTTGCCCTGATGATGCTTCTTCCCGGATATGTCCGCATGGCCCCGGCACAGGAGATGATCAGCAGCGCTTCTGTGACAGGACAAGTGGTCGATCCGACCGGAGCCGTCATTCCGCACGCAACAGTTACTGCTCTGCAGTCCGCCACAAACGAGACCTTCACCGCGCTGACGGACGACCACGGACGCTTTCGTCTCTCCTTTCTGCCGATTGGCCAATATCAAATCAGCTCACAATCGGCAGGTTTCGCGGCTGGTAGACAAACCATCGATCTTACGGTGGGCTCTGCGTTCAACATCACCTTGCAACTACGACTTGCCGAAGCTTCCAGCACGGTTCAGGTTTCCGGAGCGACACCGGTTATTGAACTCGACCGTAGTCAGATAGCCGAGACCGTGCAGCAGGCAGAGGTGCAAAATCTGCCGTTCGAAGGCCGCAATTATCTCGATCTCGGGTTACTCGTCCCAGGCGTCTCTCCGACGAACACTGCCAGCACGCAGACTCTTGCGGAGACGTCGGAGGTCGTCGGACAAGGATACTCAGTGAACAGCCAGCGCAACCTTTCGAACAGCTTCATCGTCGACGGACTGTCGGGCAATGACGATGCGGCAGGCGTCGCAGGCAATGTCTTCAGCATGGACGCCATTCGCGAGTTTCAAGTGGTGACCTCAGGTGGTCAGGCCGAATTCGGACGCGCACTTGGAGGTTACTTCAACATTGTGACCAAAAGCGGCACGAATGACCTGCACGGATCTGTATACGGCTTTCTCCGCAATCAACGTCTCAACGCAGACAACGCACTTTCCGGAACAAAATTACCACTGACGCAGGGGCAGTACGGCGTCAGCCTCTCCGGGCCCATCCAAAGAAACAAGACCTTTCTCTTTGGAAATTTCGAAGAGCAACGCCTGCGCACCGATGGCGTCATCACCGTTACGCCGGCGAATGCCAGCGCCATAAACGCGCACCTGGCAGCCGTGGGTTATCAAGCTCCCCTTTTACCTGTTGTAACGACCCCAACAACTCTGTACCCAACAACGCTACATACAGACACTGTATTTCTGCGCGGTGATCATAGTTTCAGTCACAAAGACCACATCGAAGCGCGGTACAGCTTCTACCAACTCAGCAGTCTGAACGCTCGGGGAGTGGGATCGTTGAATGAGGTGAGCAATGGAACTTCGGTTTATGACACGAATCATACGTTTGCCATCAGCAATATCGTTACCTTTTCGCCTCGTCTTTATAACGAGACACGCGCCCAGTTCATTGATGACAATCTGTACGCTCCGCCGAATGACCAGATAGGACCTGCGGTAACGATCTCCGGTGTTGCTGTCTTTGGACGTTCGACCTCCTCGCCTACGGGGCGATTGAACTATCTGGGCGAGATCGTCGACAACCTCCTGGTCCAACGTGGCGCGCATACGCTAAAGACCGGCCTCGACTTTCTATATAACGACGATACGATTACCTATCCCCAGTCGATCCGGGGTTCGTACTCGTTCTCTTCTCTCACGAACTTCTTGACCGGCACCTACAACAACGGCGGCTTTACGCAGAACTTCGGCAACCCTACCGTCCAACAGACGAACCCGAATGTTGGCTTTTATGCGCAGGATGAATGGAAGGTGTCGCCCGCCCTCACGCTGAACCTGGGCGTGCGATATGATCTCGAGTTTCTGGAGACGATCATCACGGACAAGAACAACGTCTCTCCACGCGTCGGCTTTGCCTGGTCCCCGTATCGAAATAACCGGACAGTAGTGCGCGGCAGTTATGGCCTCTTCTATGACCGCGTACCGTTGCGCCCGCTGGCCAATGCGCTTCTCTCAGCGCACAACAGCACAGACTATAACCAGGCAACGTTACTGAGTTACACCTTTACGCCGCATCAGGTGGGTGCACCTGTATTCCCCGATGTCGCCGCGGATCCGCCTGCAGGCGCCGTCGAGAACTTCTCCACGATGCAAAAGGACATCCAGAACCCCTATTCGCAACAGGCAAGCATCGGAATCGAGCAACAGCTCTCATCGAAAGGCACCCTCGGCGTCAGCTACCAACACCTTCGCGGCGAACATCTCATCAGCTCGTATAACACCAACATCAACACGAATGGAACGCGGCCGGACCCTACCCGCGGCAATATCAAGCCGTATAGCTCGGTGTTTGACTCCTACTACGATGGTCTCGCAATCAGCTTCACGCAACGACCCGTCTGGTGGGGGTCGGCGCGCATCTCCTATACGTGGTCGCATGCCATTGACAACGTGAGCGAGTTTTTCTTCAGTTCACCGATCAACAACTTCGACTTCGGTGTCGATCGAAGCCGCTCCGACGACGATCAAAGACACCGCGTCGTATTCGCTGCCAACTTAACGTCGTCCACGAAGCCGACTAGCAGCTACGTGGGTCATCTGACACACGGATGGAGACTCAGCGGAATTCTCCAGTACTACTCCAAGCTGCCCTTCAACATCACGACAGGCAGTAATACGTTGCAGCAAACCTCGCAGCGCCCCTGCGCATTCGGTTACAGCCTGACAGCCAACGGCGGCGTGAATCCGTGTACAGAGGCTCTCCGGGGAGCAATTATTGGCCGCAACGCTGGCATCGGATTTGACTTTTTCAGTCTTAATGCGCGTCTCAGTCGCACCTTCGCACTGACCGAGCGCTTCCGACTGGAAACCATGGCTGAGGCCTTCAACACCCTCAACCATCGCAACGACATGATTCCCAACGGAACATGGGGCACGGGCACCTATCCGTCGACGCCTAATACTACGTTCGGGCATGCCAATGCGGTAGGCGACCCCCGCAACGTGCAGCTCGCCGCACGCCTCACATTCTAGGCCAGTTCACGCCTTGAGAAACGTGCCCCACTCCTCGTTGTTTCGCGCGGTGCTCGCCAGCACCTTCCGGTACACAAACGCGTGCCGTCCCAGCCCGTAGAAGCTCTTGACGATGTGCGACCGCTCGTAGGCCTCACTCTCGTAGAAAGCAATCGCCCCTTTGTTGTCCACCGAGACATGCAATTCCATCGAATCGCATCCTGCCTCGATGGCCTGCTGCTCTATTTGTTCCATCATCTGCCGGGCGAGCCCATGCCGTCGGTAATGCGGAGCAACATCCAGCGTTACTACGTAGGCTCGCAGCCCTTTGCCCGCTCGCTCCACATGCGCGACGGAAAACCCTGCAATCTCGCCTGCCTCAGTCTCCGCAACGACCGTCAACGCGTTCCGCGCCTCTGCAAACTGTCGCATGACGCGCGCCGAGAACCGGAAGGGCGGCTCAAAGCAGACTTCGTCCAGCGCAAAAATGGTGCCCAAATCGGTGCTGTTGTACTCGCGCAATCGCATGACTGCTCAACTCAACCTATCGGCTCAACTTAGTTGCGTCGTTGCGTTGTGGTCCCGTTGCCCGAACTGCGCACCACCCGCTTTGCAGGAGAAGGTTTCGACGCCTTTTCCTTTACTTCCGGTTCATCCGTATCGCTGGTCAGGTGTTCTTCCACATGCTGCAGATGCCGCCGCATCGCACGCCTCGCCTCATTCGGATCGCGCGCTGCAATCGCGTTGAAGATCGCCTCATGGTCCTCGAGCGCCGCGGCCTGATGCTGCTCCAAGCCGGCACGCTGGCTCAGCCGGTGATACATCGGAGCAAACATTCCCGCCCATAGCCCATTGATGATGCTCGCCAGAACGCTGTTCTTTGCCGCCTCGCCGATCGACACATGAAACTGACGGTCGGAGACTTGGGCATTCACCTTGCCGTCGACCATCCTCCTCATCTGCTCCAGCGTCTTCTCAATCTTGTTCAAGTCACCCGCCGACGCATACAGCGCCGCATCGGCCGCTGTCTCGCCTTCGATCAGCAGCCGCGCGCGAAGCAGCTCAAACGGTCCCGGACCGGAATCCAGCACCAGCGACATCGGATTCACGGCCTCACGCACATACGCGCCCGATCCGCTGCGAATCTCCAATTCCCCTGCAATTTCCAGCGCAATCATCGCCTCGCGAATCGTCGGACGGCTCACGCCGCAAACTTTGGCAAGGTCGATCTCACCCGGCAACCGGGCTCCAGGATGGAGATTGTTCTCAGCGATATAGCGCGAGATGCGTCCCGCAATCTCCTGATATCTTCGGTGGGTCTTGACCATCGGCTGTATCCCAACTCCCGCTGCTTAGTCTTCGCAACATCGTACAGCCCTATCGTGTCACACGAGAAGAGGGCAGTTATATTCGTCGGAAGATTCGTTCAAGCTAGAAGTTGAACGCCAGTCCGGCCTGAATCGCGCGTGGCATCTGGGCCAGGAATAACGTGTGTCCATCGGCCGCCAATACCGGCTGGTATCCCTGCTCGAGCAGGTTCGTCGCCTCCACCACCGCATCCAGGCCGTTCGGCAGGAAGCGCCCACACGCCAGCCGCTGCCGCAGATAGAAGCTAAGGTAGGCCTCATTGGGGTCCGTATTGTACGCATTCACCTGCGTCAGGCTCTCTTGCGGTTGCCAACGATACTCCGCGCGCACCGTCGTTCCGGAACGCACTACCTTTCCATGCAGCACCAGCGTCACCGCCTGTGCTGTTCCGGCGTGCAACTCGGAGGCAGCCTCGGCCAGCGTTGCGATGTCCCGGTCGCGTTCCATCGCCGTTCCCAGATCATATTGGACCGACGCCGCCAGCACCGGCGTGAGGCGCTGCTGCAGGCTCACGCTTACGCCCCGGCCGGTATACGGTCCGGTTGCCAGCTGGAAGGTCCCTGTAACCGGGTCGGCGACCAGCGCCATCCCCTTCTCGGCCTTCATGTCCATCACGCCGCTGCCGCCTACCGACTCATGATTCACACGGTCAACATATGCCGCAGCGCTCACAACCCGGCTTCCCATCTTCTTGCTGACGTTCACCTCGTGGTGCATACCGCGCCCACTCAGCGGTCGTCCTTCGGCATCCGCCAGCAGCGAGTTCACTGGCTTCAACCGGTCGAGGTCCTCAGCGCTCTGGAGTTCCCGCCCACTTGCGTACCTGTACACCACCAGCAGGTCGTCGCCAGGTCGTACCGCCACTCTCAGGTAGGGCTCTGCGTCAAAGATCGTCTGCGCCAGCCGCTCGGCAATCATCAGCGTTCCGGCGTCGACCATCACCGCATCGCCGATTGACATCTGCTGGGTGCTGGCGAGTCGCACCGTCCCGTATCCGGCATTCCCGCCAGACGCCGTCAGTTCCGGATGCGTCTGCATCGTTCCTACCAGCCGCGTGCTCCCGAACTGGGACCGCCGCTCATACCCGGCGCCCACGTCGGCCGCAAAGCGCGGGCTTGCCGTCGATCCCAGGTCCGAAATGTCCGCCCTCAGAATCGCACTGTCACCGTCCTCCAGCGAACGGTTGATCATCAGTACTTGGTGCAGACCGCCCTCTCCGAACGACCCATCCCCGTTCGTCAACTCAACCCTGCCCTGCGAAACGGCCTTGCGGCGCTCCATCGCGCTGGAAGAAACCTCCAGCCCGTTCTCATCTGTCAGCCGCAGCAGAGGGCGGCTCGCGGTTGACCGCAGCGTCCACTTCCAATCGTCCACGGGTTCGTCTGCGCGGCGTCCCTGCGTTGGCAGCCAATTGGCGGCCTCATAGAGCGTCGTCATGGTCAGGTTGATGACCGCCTGTGCACCAGCCTGAAGACGCAGATTTCCGCGCGTAACCGGTACCAGGAAGGCCGCCGACGCGCGAAGTTGATATTTGCCAGGATGGACGCCGGGGATGATGTAGCGGCCGTGGTCATCGGTCAGCGCGGAGGCGACCATTGAGGCGTCGGCGGTCAGGAGCTCAATCAGCGCACCCATCTGCGGTGTGCCGTGGCTGTCGCGCACAACACCTGAGATCGCCGCCCTGCTGGGCGCACCCCAACTGGAGCCCGTCCATCCGAGCACCAGTACCGTCAGTACAAGACCTGCTACAGCTCGTCTCACCGCGCTTTGAGACTCCTTACGCGCGTCGAAGGCTTCTCCCGAAATCCCAAGTTGTTCTTCCAAACCATCCTGGGATATTTACGCCGAGCGAGTCATCGCTGTCCAGTCCTGCGTGACTCTGCCCTTGCTGCGAGGGAACCCGAACGCGTCCGCCCGGTTCCAAAAAACGACCGGCTACTGCACAACGTTGAATGGCGCACTCTCCGCAATCTGCTGCTTCGAGATTCCGTCATTCACCTTAATCAACACCTGATACCGTCCTGGCGTCAGGCTTGCCAGCGGCATCGTCTTCTCTAACGTCAACTGATCCGCGTTCGGATTCAGCTTTGCAGCTGTCTCCTCCGCGTTCAGAATCTGCTTGTTCGTTGCGAGATCGAGAACCTGGTACTCGATCGTGGCGTTGTTCTTCTTATCATCGCCGATCCCGAGATTGTAGACCTGCATCCAGAAATTCAAATTCTGGCCCTGGTGGAATGTCACCGGCGTCGAGACTGTCGGCGGTACACGCGGCACAACATGCGTGTTGCCGATCACGAAGTTCCCCGCGCCCACATCCTTCGTAGGCACGCGGTTCATCTCGCTCGCCAGAATCAGCGACGAGCTCGCCAGACGGTCGTCATCATACTTGGGAACATCCACGCTGCGCTTCCACGTTCCCACATGCGCGTTGTTGTTGCCGTCCTTGATTGCGATCTCGACCTTGTAGCGGCCCGGCGGCAGCGGCAACGCCTTCCAATAGACCGACACGTTATCTTTGGTGCGCGCCAGCAGATCGCTCGGCGTCTCGACCTTTACCGAATCCTCGAAGCTCTGCACGATGTGGCCGGTAATGTTGCTGACGCGGCCCATGATGTGCACGACGCCCACTGAGTCTCCGTCCGTCGTCTTGTACGTGATGTCGCCGTTGCGAATCTGCAGCGTCACGGGCACCATCACCGTGTCGTTGGTCAGCTTCACGTAGTCCGTGCGTACGTCGAAGATAAACGGCGGCCCGTTCAGTACCTTCGCTGAACTGAGGAACTCATCCAGGTTCGCGTACTTCACCGGCGGCGGCGCAAACAGCTTCGAGAACGTGTCCAGCCGGTCGAATTGCTTCGACTGCTGCGAGCTCGACATCGGCCCGTTGCCCAGTTGCTCCAGCCCGCCATTGAAACGGTCCTTTTTCTGCGCCATACCCATCTCTTCGTACTGAGTCAGGCCGGCGCCCGGCGTGTGCTTCAGGGCGTCCTTCTCCGAGCGGTCGAACGTCGCATGATAGTCGCCGCACATGCACGTATCCACAAACTCGATGTCGATGTTGTCACCCACGCTCGCCAGATAACGGTAGTGCCACACCTCAAACGGGAATGTCGAGGTATTTCCACCACCCTCCTCCATCGGACGCTCATAACTTCCGCCCGAAGGATGCGAGTCGATCGAGTCCGGCTTGCCGAACGCGATGTAGATGTGTCCGCGGTCCGTCATCCACCCGGGCTTGCCAGCTGCGAAATGCTCATTTGCATACGCGATGCGCGCATAGTGCTCATCGCGGAACTCGTTGTCGGGCGAGTCGCGGATTCGGGTTGCGGCGCTGCCAGAACTGCTCGATGAACTGATCGCGTTCCTCATCGTTCGTGAGGCTCTTGAAACGCCTTCGCCTCTTCGTCCGTGATGATCCAACGCACGTCCTGGTCCAGCCAGGTCTTGTACGTGCCTTTCAACTCCTCGGTGGCGCTCTTCTTGCGCTGCCGCTCCTGCGAGTCGCTTAGCCGCCTCTTCAGCGGGTCCGGCTTCTCTTCCTGCGGCTGCGCCTTTAGCACGCCGCCATTGTCCTGCGCCGCAGGGGTTGTCGTGCTGTCCGTCGCTTGTGCGCGGGCTCCCATCCCCCATCCAGCGAGGGTTAGAGCAATGATTCCAGTGGACAAAACGCGCAGTCGCATCGGGCCGACTCCTAAAGGTACAGACAAACCTTATTTTACGTGTCTTTCACCCGCAAACACAAGGTAATCCGCCCAGGTTCCCTGTTAGAATCCGGTGCAGACCCAGCCACTCGAAGCCGCGTCACGAGCCCCGTTCCCGCTGACACGGAACCACCGGCCTTCGTTCTGCGTACTTCGATTACAACCTGGAGTCCAAACCTCACGCCGGGACCTCGTCCGAACCCGGGCAGCCGCTCCGGGGGAAAGTCGTATGAGCCTAAAGAAGATCCTGCTTGTCGTTGCCATCCTGCTCGTCGTCGCCGGTGTTGTCATCGGCTCCATCATTCACAGCCGTAACAGCGTCACGGCCGTCGCCACCGGCAAGGCTGTGCAGCAGGATCTGATCGCCACCGTCAGCGGAACCGGCCAGGTCAAGCCCCTGACGTACGTGAACGTTGGCGCCACCGCCTTCGGTCGTATTACCCACCTTTATGTCAAAGAGGGCGACCACGTCACCAAGGGACAGCTCATCGCCACAGTCGAGAGCCAGCAGCCTGCCTCCCAGGTACAGGCCCAGCAGGCGACCATCGCCGCCAACCAGACGAACGTCCAGTCGTTCATCGCCGCCGAGAAGACCGCCGAGGCCAATGTCGCTCAGGCCAAAGCGGACCTCGAGCAGAAGCAGCTCGACTACCAGCGCGCCCAGCAGCTTTACAACGACAAACTGATCGCCAAGCAGGACTTTGACGCCAAGAAGGCCCTCTACGACGTCGACGTGGCCACCGTGCAGCAGCGGCAGGCCGCGCTCGCCCAGGCGAAGGCTCAGACGCTCTCCGCGCGCAGCCAGGTCAATCAGTCAGTTGCCATGCTCAAGGGCAACTCCTACCAGCTCGGCCTCACTGAGAGCCGCGCTCCCTTAACGGCCTCGTCACCAACGTTCCCGTCCGCGAAGGCGAGACCGTCGTCGTCGGCATCCAGAACGCCGAGGGATCAACCCTGATGACCCTCGCAGACATGAGCGTCATCACCGCTGAGGTCAAAGTCGACGAGACTGACATTGTCAATGTGAAGCTCGGTCAGACCGCCGATGTCACGATTGACGCCTTCCCCGGCCGCGTCCTCAAGGGTCACGTCACCGAGGTAGGCGACCAGGCCCTCCTTCGCACCACCGGCGTCGCCACCTCGCAGTCCACCACGGGCACCGAAGAGGCGAAGGACTTCAAGGTCGTCGTCACTCTCGACAATCCGCCCACTGACCTTCGCCCCGGCCTCTCCTGCAACGCGAAGATCACCACCGCCAACAAGCCCAACGTCCTCACCGTCCCCATCCAGGCTCTCGTCGAGCGCGACACCAACATTGAAGAGACTCTCTACAAGAACCATGGCAAGGAGTCTGAGGGCGGAGCCGCGGCGGCCACCAAGACGATCGACACCCAGGGGGTTTATCTGCTCGTCCACGACGGCAACCGTCTTCGTGTTCGTTTCGTTCCCGTAACGACGGGTGTCGTCGGCTCCACAGACATCGAAGTATTGAGCGGCCTCAAATCCGGCGACGAGATTGTCACCGGCCGCTACAAAATTCTTCGCACCCTCAAGAGCGGTACCGCTGTCAAACGTGACAACTCGCCGGTCACTCTGACCGACACCTCAAGTTAGTCTCTTACCCAGGGGATTTTGCTGCACCGGAGTCAATGATGGCGACCACCACACTTCCCGCCGAGCCCACGACCACTACCGCCTTCGAGCCCCCGCACTCCGGCGAGGTCATCGTCACCCACAATCTCTGGAAGACCTACGAGATGGGTGATCAGCAGGTGCACGCCCTCCGTGGGGTCGACATCCGCATCCGCCACAACGAGTACGTCGCCATCATGGGTCCGTCCGGCTCCGGCAAATCCACGCTGATGAATCTCATCGGGTGCCTCGACACACCCAGCAGCGGCCAGTACTGGCTCAACGGCCACGATGTCTCCTCGCTCAACGACGACGAGCTCGCCCGCATTCGCAACAAGGAGATCGGCTTCGTCTTCCAGACCTTCAACCTGCTCGCCCGCGCCACCTCGCTGCACAATGTCGAGCTTCCGCTCATCTATAACGGCACGGCTGCAACCGAGCGCATCGCCCGCGCCAAAGAGGTTCTCGAACAGGTAGGGCTAGGCTCGCGCATGAACCACAAGCCCAATGAGCTCTCCGGTGGTCAGCGTCAGCGCGTCGCCATCGCCCGCGCCCTGGTCAACCACCCTTCCATCATCCTGGCCGATGAGCCCACCGGAAACCTCGACTCCAAAACCTCGGTCGAGATCATGGCGCTGTTCGACGACCTGCACGCGCATGGCAACACCATCGTTCTCGTCACCCACGAGCCCGACATCGCCGACTTCGCGCACCGCATCATCTCTATCCGCGACGGCAGCGTCTTCTCTGACGCCCCCAGCACGCGCCGCGGCCATGGCGGAGCAAAAACGGCTCATTAGGCTCCCGGCCCTTGGAAGTCGGCCCCCTCGCGCGCCGTTGCGAAACTGGGCAGGTGTCGCATCTATCTCATTCCCACCAGGCTAAAAGCTGTCGCCGGCCATCAACTGGCCGAGACTGGCCGCGAATTGCGGATCCTGCAGCGCATAGAATGTGCCTCCACGTCCGTTCTGCGACGCAGCGCATCCCTGCGTACCCACTGGTCCCAGGCCGCCCTGCTGGTTTTCGTCCCCGAAGATCGCCATCGGCGTCCCGCTCGTCGTCACTCCGACCTTCGCGTGGTTTCCATTGTTCGGCGACGATCCAAAATTGAACACCACCGGTTTTCCCCGTCGAAGGATCGGGCCAGCTTCCGGTCTTGGCGTTTTCCACTGCGCCCGGCACGCCAAGCGATGCATCCCAGCATGTCGGCCTGCCCGGTTGCGTCGTGCTCGGGATCTGATCAGTGTCATAGAAGGTTGCCACGCGCAGATTTATCCCACCCAGCTCCGCAGAGACGAACTGCCACGACGGCACATCCATCCCCGAAGACTTCGATAGCAACTTGACCCCTGATGACAACGTGGCCTCCACAACGTGTTTGGTCGTTTTGTCGGGCTCTGTCCCCAGCGACGAAACCAAACCTTGGATGTCCGTTGGCCCACCATTGCTGATCATCATTGATCCATCGCTGTTGTCCGTCGCCACTCCGGCGTTCGCCAACCCTTGCAGCACATTCACCACGTCTTCTTTGCTCAACAGAAGAGCGAAGAAATGCTGGCTGAACAGCACGTTGTCCGGGCCTTTGAAACATCCCAGCGTGTTGCCGCTTTGCCGCTCAAGATTCGCGTTGCCGGAGATAGGCCAGGACGGCGTCGACACCTGCATGACAAAGCCTTCGCCCGCGTCGTTCCACGCCAGCATGCCCTTCGAGTGCGCCCACGGCGCTCCGCAGTTCCCGCCGCTGCTGGTGCATCCCGCAATCTTCGGGTCGCCGTACGGTTGATCGTTCCAGATCACGTAATGGAAGTCGCCGTTGTATACCTCATCGAAGGTCGCGCCTACCGGGTCGTCCGCGGTCGCGCCCAGGCAGCCTCCCGCGCCATCCGCCAGTTTCGGTGCGTCGCTGCTGGCGACGACATAGTGCTGCCCGATCTTATAAGTCTGCGGATCACCTCCGAAGGGACACTTGTTTGTGCCATCGCAGCCCGGAAAGCTGTGGGCATTGAACTTGAACACAAACCACCAGGCCACTGCCGGCTTTCCCTTCGCCAGCAGCGGGCACGGCTTCTGCGTCACACAGCCAGAAAGCGAGGGTGCTGATCCAGGAGCGCTCGCCCGCTTACGTTCAACTACAGCGTTAGCCGCGGGCTGCTCTCGAGCCCCGCTCTTCGGCGCGACTGCCTGATGTGCCAGCGCGATCGCGAGCGGAACCATGGGTGCCAGCGTCCGCACCGCCGTCCCCACATGGTTCTTCTTCCGGTGAGTCTCGCTGGTCGGGGTCATTTGTCTCTCGCTGGATCGGGCTATGGACGAGGGTCTGTAGACGGAACAGCATCTGCAGGCCGTGCCGCTGCAGGCGGTGCCGGAGCAACTCGCGCTGGCGGCGCAGACTGTCTCATCACCCCTTCAGGCCGTGAGAACGAGATTCCCTTGCCTGCCGCATACGTGCTCGCGCTGATGCCCAGCAGGATCAGGACGCTGTTCGGAATGTCCGGCAGCGTCAGCGTGTGCAGGATGGACAGAAACACTCCCACCGCCACGACCAGCGTGAAAACCAGCAGTTGGAAGCGCGACATGCTTGCCTGCCCGTTGGCCTCCTCCAGCACGCTGCAGAGGTTGATCTCGTTCCTCCACATCTTGATTAGCAGCATCAGGCAGAGCAGGCCCATGATCACCATGAACGCAATGCCGATAGGAAGCAGCAGGTAAACCACTCGCTCCGTATACGTCGAAGCAGTCGTTACAGGGGTCATCGTCCCTCCTCGTCAGTTCTCCACTCGAGTTGCTCGAAATCCCTTCACCGCCAGGTGAGCGGCACACGTCGCCGCAAACAGCCAAATCCAGACCGCCCCCACGTTGCCCATCCATGGCGCCATGACCATCCGTCCCGCAGTCGCCAGAGAACCCGCCAGCAGGAGCCAGTCCTCCGCCACGCTCGCCCGCACCAGTGCTCCGCCCTCGCGCACCATCACCCGCGCAATCACGCCACACAGGCAAAGCGCAACGGCTCCGAACTCAACCCGGCAAAGCCACGCCACAGAATTTTCCATTTTCCAGTGAGAACGCGAGCATATTAACACTCACTGCATCTGCAAGTAAGTAAAAATCTTCCGTCGCTCCACCGGCTCGCGGGGTTCCCGGCTTGCTAACGTGCTCCCCTCCCGGGCATCTAAACTTTAAGCATGGCAAGATGCGCTCGTCTGCTAGTCCTCTTTACCCTTCTGCTCACCTTCGTACGGCCGAGCGCCGCCGTTGACGCGCGGTTTGATCTCGTCGGCCCGCGCATCAACGTCCGCGTCACCCGCAATGGCGTAACCCTTCCCATTGCCGAAGTTCCCAACCTCCAGCCCGGCGACCGGATTTGGCTGCACCCCGACCTGCCCGCCACGCAGTCCGTGAAGTACCTCCTCATCTGCGTCTTCCTCCGCGGCAACACCAACCCGCCGCCCGAGGACTGGTTCACCCGCATCGAGACCTGGCAGAAGGACGTCCGCGAAGAAGGCGTCTTCGTCACAGTCCCCAAGGAGGCCCAGCAGGCCGTCCTCTTCCTCGCGCCCGAGACCGGCGGCGACTTCTCCACCCTCAAGTCCGCCGTCCGCGGCCGCCCCGGCATCTTCGTTCGCGCCTCACAGGACCTCGCCGAAGCCGGCTTCGAGCAATCCCGCATCGAGAAGTACCTCGCCGACATCCGCCGCGTCCCGCCCGCCGATGCCAACGCGCTCCAGAAGCACTCTGACCTGCTCGCGCGCACCCTCGCTCTCAAGCCTAACGAAGCCTGCTTCCAGCAGCCCGTCGACATGCAGTTCACCTGCCTCACCCAGACCGGCTCGCAGTCGCTTCTCGACGACGGCCACGGCCAGTCCATCGCCTCCGCTCTCTCGAACGGGCCCAGCTCCGACCTCATCGCAGCCGCTAGCTACACCGCCCTCGCCGGCGGCGGACTCTACTCGGCGTACGTCGGCGCCGTCGTTGACCTCGTCCGCGTCATGGCCAACCTGCACACTGCGTCGTACCAGTACATCCCGGCCATCGCCTTCCCGCAGAACGACGCGATGAATCTGCGCCTCAACATGCCGCCGTCCTTTCACAATCCCAAGTCCGTGCTCGTCATCGGCTTGCCTGCCGTGCAGGCTTCGCCAGCACCACCGCTGCGCCCCGCCGATCCCAACCACGTCGCCTGCCTCATCGAGCCGACCGTCACCCTGCCTATCGAAGGCGCTCCGCTCGTTTTCTCTACCGCGCTCGCACATGACCTCGTCCTGCATCTCAATACACCTCCTGGCGCTCCGCATGAGGCTGACATCCCACTCGTAGCCGATGCCTACCATGGCGGCCTTGTCCTGCAGCGCAACCCTGAGCATCACGTCCCCATCCACGACGTCCTCCATGACCGCTCCGCCGACGCGAAGGACGGGAAGCCGTCCGACGGCAAGAATGCCAAGTCACCCAAGCCGCAACCCGAGCCCATTCGCCTCACAGGCACGATCCAGGGTAACTGGGGCTTCGACTCCTTCACTGGCCCCACCGTCCCGCTGCAGCAGCTCCCCGGCGGCGACTGGCAGATCGCCAACGGCGATGCCGGCGAAGGTCCGCTCATCGCCGGCAAATCCTCGCAGCTCTTCATCACCTCCACCGGCTCGGCCTGCGTCCACACCATCACCGCGCAACCACGTGGCGTCCGGCAGCACGCAAAACATCTCGTTCAAACCGGCGCCCACTCCCGAGCAGCCCAACCTGCTCGCGCTCACCCTTCCGCTCGAGAAGGACATCACTCCCGGCGATCTCCACCTCGCCATCCAGCAGTTCGGCCAGCCCAAGGCCGACGAACTCTCCGCCCGCACCTTCGCCGAGCCCGCGCACGTCGACTCAATGGAGCTTCACGCCGCCGACCGCACCATCCTGCTGACCGGCCTCCGCCTCAATCAGATCGAGCACCTCACCCTCGGCGACCTCAACTTCCGTCCACTGCCACCCTCGGCTGCAGACGCCGCAGAGCCTGCCGAGACCTCCAACTCCCTGCGCCTCTCGCTGCCGCCTGACGCGCCTGTGCCACCCACCAAGGTCGGCGACCACCTCACCGCGAACATCACCCTCCACGACGGCCGCACCCTGACCGCCCCAGTGACCGTCTCCGCGCCGCGGCCATCCGTAACCTTGCTCAGCAAGAACGCCCAGATGAGCACTCCGCCCGAGATCACGCTCTCCAGCGCCGACGATCTCCCGCTCTCCGCTCCGCTGACCTTCACCCTCAAGACCGCCCAGCCTTTCCCGCGCTCCGGCCGCGTCGAGGTCGAGACCCTCGACGGCACACTGCGGTCCGTACTCACCCTTGCGCCCTCCGGCGGGCTCGTCCTTCAGGATCCCCGCACCGTCGTCGCGACCCTTGACCCGCTTCGCGCCTTCGGCCCCAGCGCCTTTGGTGCCCTTCACGTCCGCGCCATTTTCCCCCTCAAGAAGCGCGGCGACAACGGTGCTGCCACAAACCCCACCAACACCACCGCCGAAGACGAAGCCTCCAGCAACTGGATTCCGCTCGGCACGCTCGTGCGTCTGCCCCAGCTCAGCACGCTGCAGTGCCCGGCAGATCCCACCGCCGCCTGCACCCTCTCCGGCTCCAGCCTGTACCTCATCGACACCATCGCGCCCACGCCCGCATTCGACGATCCTGCGCACGTCCCCGACGGCTACACCGGCGCCACGCTCACCGTCCCGCATCCCGTCAGCGCCGGCACGCTCTTCCTCAAGCTTCGCGACGACCCCAACTCCATTAACGCCGCCAGCATCCCCTCACCTCTGCCCGCGGCGCGGCCGGCAGCGACAGCCCGCGTACGCCATCCCTCGTCTGCGGCCGCCGCTTCAACGACCTCGACCGACACCAAGTCCGACAAACCCGACTCGGCCAAGTCCGATGCCACCAAGTCGCCTGACACCACCCCACCCGCTTCCGAGACTCGAGCGCACAAAGACGGCGGCCCGCAGGACGACACTGCGACGCCGCCTTCGGCCAATCCTTCCGCTACCACGCCTCAGAAATGACCCACAGCGTCTCCTAACAGGTGCAGACACAGAGAGAGGCCCGGCTTTCGCCGGGCCTCTTTGCTTGTCTTGATTGAGATCGACCGCTAATCCGCCGCAGCCGTCGTCTCCCGCTGCGCATGCTGCACCTTGCTGTGCTTCACGCTGTACGTGAAGTAGATGATGAACCCGGCGGCCAGCCAGATCACCACAACCTCCTTGGTCAGCGCTGGCAAGCGTCCAGATCAAGTACCCCGCGCTGAGGATGCCCAAGATCGGCACCAGCGGCACCAGCGGCGTCTTGAACGGCCGGTGCAGATCTGGATTGCGTCTCCGCAGAATCCAAACACCCGCGCACACAATCGCGAACGCCAGCAGCGTGCCCATGTTCACCAGTTCGGACAGCCTGTCGATCGGCAGCAAGCGCCGGCATCACCGCCACAATCAGACCTACAACGATGTTCGACTTCCACGGCGTGCGGAACTTCGGATGAATCTCGCCCGCCCACTTCCACAGCAGGCCGTCGCGGCTCATCGAGTAGAACACGCGGCTCTGCCCCAGCAGCATCACCAGCATCACCGTGCCCAGGCCAAACACCGCGCCGATCTTCACCAGCAGCTTGCCCCACCACACACCCGTCGACGTTGATGCCCGACCGCCACCGGATCGGGCACGTTCAGCGCATGATACGGAACCAGGCCCGTCAGAATCGTCGACACCACGATGTACAGCACCGTGCAGATGACCAGCGATCCCAGGATCCCGATCGGCATATCCCGCTGCGGATTCTTCGCCTCCTGCGCCGCCGTCGACACCGCGTCAAATCCGATGTACGCGAAGAAGATCGACGCCGCACCGGCCGCAATCCCTCCCCACCCGTAGTTGCCGTTCGCATCCTTCGGCGGAATGAACGGATGCCAGTTCGCGTGCGCCAGTTCGCGGTGGTGCAACAGGAACCAACCGCCCAGCACAATGAAGATGCCCACCACCGCCAGCTTCACAATCACGATCGCCGTATTCAGGTTCGCCGACTCCTGAATGCCGACGACCAGCACCGCCGTCACAACCAAAATCGCGAAAAACGCCACAAGGTTGGCGATGCCCGTCACATGCGGCAACCCCGCCAGGTTCACGCCCGGCAAAGACGCCGACGGCAGCCAGTGTCCCTGGTATTTGTAAAGCACCGTTCCCGAGGTCGTCGTGAACTGCGGCGGAATATAAATCCCCCAATCCTGCAGCAGGCCCGTGAAGTACCCGCTCCACCCCGACGCCACCGTCGCCGCGCCGAACGCGTACTCCAGCACCAGGTCCCAGCCGATGATCCACGCCACCAGCTCGCCCAGCGTCGCATAGCCATACGTGTACGCCGATCCCGCAATCGGAATCAGCGACGCAAACTCCGCATAGCACAAGCCCGCAAACGCGCACGTGATGCCCGCAAGAACGAAGCTCAGCGCCACCGCCGGCCCCGCGTGCTTCGCCGCCGCCTGTCCCGTCAGCACGAAGATGCCCGCGCCGATGATCGCGCCGATTCCCAGCGTGATCAGGTTCACCGGACCCAGCGCCCGCTTCAGACCGCTTGCGCCCTCGTCCTCCGCCTCGTGCATCAAGGCCTTCAGCGGCTTTACCGCAAACAACTTCGCCATGCGTTCGTCTTTCTCCTAACCCCTAGTGCCGATCCCGATCTACCGCTGCCTGCTACCTGCCCATCTCCACACCATATAGACGGGCACACCGAGCAGCACCAAAATCAGTCCCGGCCACGTGTACTGAGGTTTGTATCGCAACAGTACACCACAAATCCACACTGCCATGACGATATACAGCCCCGGCAGCACCGGATACCCGACCGCCTTGTACGGCCTCGCCGCATCCGGCTGCTTCCGCCGCAGGACAAACAACCCGATGATCGTCAGCGCATAGAACACCAGCGCCGCTAAGATCACGTAATCCAGCAGGTTGCCGTACTGTCCGCTCAGGCACAGCAGACACGTCCACGCGCACTGCATCCACAACGAGTTCTTCGGCACGCCCTTGCTGTCCAGCTTGCCTGTGCTCTTGAAGAACAGCCCATCGTGGCTCATCGCGTAGTACACGCGCGCCCCGGCCAGCACCAACCCGTTCACGCATCCGAAGGTCGACACCAGAATCGCCGCCGCCATCAGCTTCGCACCCACTGGCCCGAACGCTGCCTCCATCACCGCCGTCGCCACGCGGTCCTGCGGAGCGTTCGCAATCCCGCTCATCGGCAGCACACTCAGATACACAAAGTTGCACGCGATATACAGCAGGCTCACCGCGCCCGTCCCAATCGCCAGCGATCAGCGGCAGATTCCTCTTCGGATTCCGCACCTCGCCCGCCGTGAACGTCACGTTGTTCCACGCATCGCTCGAAAACAGACTGCCCACCTGCACTACCGCAACCACCGTCAGCACGCCAACAACAGCCGTCCCGCCGCCCATCCCCAGGAATGACCCGACATCCACCACATGCGGCGTACCCCAGTGAGCCCCCGCCCAGAAGTTATGCCAGCCCACCCCAAAATTCGCCGCGTGCGCAATTGCATTCCTGCGCAATCAGCCCCACCGCAATCACGCCCAGCAGCGCCAGCACCTTGGTCGTCGTGAAGACGTTCTGCACGGCTGCGCCCGTCTTCACGCCGCGCGTATTCGTGAACGTCAGGAACACGATCACGAGAATCCCAACCAGGTTCGCCGTGCTCAGTCCCACGTTCCCCGAGCCCACATGCACGATCCAGTTCGTCTGGCTGATGCTACGGAAAGAACACGCCCAGAAACTTCCCGAACGCCACACCCACCGCCGCAATCGTGCCCGTCTGAATCACGACGAACAGCGTCCACCCGTACAGAAATCCCCACAGCGGCCCCAGGCTCTCGCGCAGATAGACATACTGCCCGCCCGCCTTCGGCATCATCGCCGCCAGCTCGCCATAGCTCAGCGCGCCGATCACCGTCATCAGCGCCGTCACCATCCACGCCGCAATCAGCAGCGCCGGCGACCCCACAACCCGGCTCATCTCCGCCGGCACAATGAAGATGCCCGACCCGATCATCGAGCCCATCACAATCGCCGTCGCCGAAAACAGCCCCAGCCCCTGCACAAAGTGCGGCGTACCCACACCCCGGCCGTCATCCTGAGGCGTATCGGGGTCCCCAGCGAGCGTTCTTTGCTCGATGGGGTGATTAGGCGAAGGATCCCTGTATTTCGTGTCTTCTGCCACTGATGTCTGAGGAGTCACTTGCCCGTTACACTACCCCAAAACTTCGAGAAAGTCCCGCGCAACCTCGCGCACCGTCCGCCTCTCCACGAACAGCCCACCGATCACCGCAACGGCATCCGCCCCGGCCTCAATCACGCTCCGCGCATTCCCCAGCGTGATGCCCCCAATCGCCACAATCGGCAACTCCGTCAGTGCCCTCGCCCTCCGCACTAACTCCAGCCCCACTACCGGCTCCGGATTCGCCTTCGACACCGTCGCAAACACCGGCCCCACCGCCACATAGTCGGGCGCACTCCGACCGCCGCTCTCACCTGCTCCTCGTTATGCGTCGAGATCCCCACCATCCGCGACGTTGCTCATCTTTCGTGGCATGCCCGAGAGGACGCCGCTATTCGTCGGTGAGCAAAATTCTTCGCACCGCCTCCACACTCAAATCCCCCTGCCCCACATGCACGCCATCCCACCCCGCCAACACTGCGAGGTCCGCACGATCATTCATGATCCGCGTCACCTCCACACCCGCGAACGCCTGATCGATCTCATTCGCCGCGCGCAGAATCTCCTGCGGCCCGTTCAGACTTGTCGCGATACTGCACCAGTCGCACGCCCGCCTCGCGCAACTCCCGCGCAAATTCGCCCGACCGAAACACCACGCGCATCGAGCGTCGCGCGGTCCACAATCGCATACAGCTTCGGAAACCCACTCATCCCCTCAAGGCTATCCTGCGAATCACCAGAGCACACAGCGGGACTACAATCCCCGCATGAGACTTCGCCCACGCACAGGAACCCTCGTCAAAGTCGGCGCAGCAGCCGGCGGCTCTCTGGCCATTGGTGCCTTAGCCTTCGGTGCCGTCGCCATCGGCGCTCTCGCTATCGGCAAGCTCGCCATCGGCAAACTCAAACTGAAGCTCGGCCGCTTCGAACAGCTCCACGTCGGCGAGCTCACGGTCGATCACCTCATCGTCCGCAACCGCACCGACGCCTAAATGCCGCAACACCCCGAAACAAAAGCCCGGCGTAAGCCGAGCCTTTTCTCCGATCTCTGTTTTCTGATCTCTGTCTTTCTACGCCTTCCTTCTGTCGCCCAAAAATCTTTCCATAAACTTCGTATCGAACTTGCCCGCGCCGGAAATCCTCGTCGGCAAAGATCCTCTCGTGCAGCGGAATCGACGTATGAATTCCCTGCACCACGAACTGGCTCAGCGCCCTCTGCATCTTGTTCATCGCCTCTTCACGATTCACGCCATGGCAGATCAGCTTCGCTATGAGCGAATCGTAGTACTGCGGCACTACACCCTCGGCATACTGCGCCGTATCGACGCGCACACCGTTGCCGCCCGGCAGGTTGAACACCGTAATCTTGCCCGGACTCGGCGTGAACTTCTCCGGGTGCTCCGCATTGATGCGGCACTCAATCGCATGCCCCTGAATCTCCGGCACCTCAGGCACGATGTCCCGCAGCCGTTCGCCCGCCGCAATCCGTAGCTGCGCCTTCACCAGGTCCACGCCGGTGACCATCTCCGTCACGCAGTGCTCCACCTGGATGCGCGTATTCATCTCGATGAAGTAGATCTCTCCATCCTCATCCATCAGAAACTCGATCGTCCCCGCATTCCAGTACCCGATATCGCGCAGCGACCGCTCGATCGTCTTGCCCAGCTTCTCGCGCAGCTTCGGCGTCACCTGCAAACTCGGCGCCTCTTCAATCAGCTTCTGATGTCTCCGCTGAATCGAGCACTCGCGCTCGCCCATCCTCATCACATTGCCGTGCTCATCCGCCAGCACCTGGAACTCGATGTGCCGCGGCCGCTCGATGAACTTCTCCATGTACAGCGCGCCGTTGCTGAACGCATTCAGCGCCTCGGTCGAAGCCTGCTGATACAGTCCCGGCAGTTCATCCTTGTTGCGAACGATCCGCATGCCGCGGCCGCCGCCGCCGGCCACCGCCTTCAGGATCACCGGATAGCGAATCTTCTCCGCGCACGCCAGCGCAGCCTCTTCACTCTCGAGCACGCCGTCGCTTCCCGGCAGGATCGGCACCTTTGCCTGCTTCATCGTCTGCCGCGCCGTGGACTTCTCGCCCATCATGCGCGTCACCTCCGGCGGCGGCCCGATGAACTTGATGTTCGACGCGCGGCACACCTCCGCGAAGTTCGCATTCTCGCTCAGCAGCCCATACCCCGGATGCACCGCATCCGCGCCCGCAATCTCCGCCGCCGAAATCACCGCCGGCACATTCAGGTAGCTGTCCTTCGACGGCGGCGGCCCGATACAGATCGCCTCATCCGCAAACTTCACGTGCAGGCTGTTCCGGTCCGCCTCGGAGTAAACGGCGACCGTACGAATCCCCATCTCCTTGCACGCATTAATCACGCGCAGCGCAATCTCACCTCGATTGGCAATCAGAACCTTACGAAACATTTATCGCCTTTGTTCCTGTGTTGAACCCGGCACTGATGCTCGGCGCAACCGAATCTCGTTGACTATGAGAAGACAAATAAACAGCAAAAGTAAGATCGGGTAAATCCAAAACAACCATCCTGATTCCCTGCGCGAGATGAATGTCATCAGGCTGAATAGGACTATAGAAAACCAATCCAATTTCCTTTGCCGAATCGATCGCGAGCGAGAGTCAGCTGTCATCGGCTTCATGAATGGCATCCACGAACTACCTTCCTACCTTATCGCAAACAGCGGCTGTCCATACTCCACCGGCTGCCCGGCCTTCACGTAAATCTTCACGATCTCGCCGGCCGCATCGCTCTCGATCTCGTTCATCAGCTTCATCGCCTCAACGATGCACAGCACTTGTCCATTCGAGACGTTGTCGCCCAGCTTCACGAACGCCTCCGCATCCGGCGACGGCGCGTCATAGAACGTCCCCACAATCGGAGACTTCACAATGTGCGCTCCCGCCTCCGGTCCAGCTTCAGCCGCAGGAGCTGCCGCGGCAGGAGTAGCTCCCGGCAACGTCGCAGGAACCGCCACCGGAGCCTGCGGCGTAACAGCCGGCGCCGCACTCTGCGCCGCAATCGCGCTCGCCAGATGCGACAGGTCCATCGCCGGCGCAGCCGGTTGCAGTCCGGCAAACTTCAGCCGGACCTTCAGGTCCGTGCGCTCCATATCAAACTCGGCGATACCGTTCGCCTTCAGAAACTCAACCAGCTCTCTGAGCTGTTGCAGATCGTCTGCTGCCATCCAAAAACTCCTGAACAATAACTGCTACCGACTGCGTTACAACTCGATCCAGACCTTCGGACTCGCCTTCGTCAGCACGTCGTGACCACGTTCTTTCACGAGCACCATATCTTCGATGCGCACTCCAAACTCATCTGGCAGATAAACTCCCGGTTCAATCGTAACCACCATCCCCGGCTCCAGCACCTGCTCCTGCTTCGCCGCAAGCCGCGGCCCCTCATGTATCTCCAGCCCGACACCGTGCCCGGTGGAGTGCGTAAACCAACGCTCCAGCTTGGCCTTGCGCAGAACCGAACGCGCGGCCTCATCCACATCGCCGCATCGGGCGCCCGGCCGCACGGCCGCCACCCCCGCCTGCTGCGCTTCCAGCACCGAATGATACACGTCCCACTCCCGCTGCGTGGCCTTGCCCATGTGGACGGTCCGAGTCATGTCCGAACAGTACCCATCCAGCACCACTCCAAAATCCAGCGTCACAAACCCACGCTGCGGCAGCTTCGCCGCGCTCGCCCGCCCATGCGGCAGAGCGCTCCGCTTCCCGCTCGCCACAATGGTTTCGAAGCTCATCGCCTCGGCGCCCGCGCGTCGCGCTTCCAGTTCCATCACCAGCGCTATCTCGGCTTCCTTTGCGCCCGGAGTCATGCCCGTCAGCACACCCTCAAAGAGCCTGCAGCCCAGCGCCGCCGCACGACGCATCTTCACAATCTCGTCCGCGTCCTTGACCTCGCGCAGTCTCGCGACCAATCCCGACGTTGCAAGAAAAAAGCTCCGCCGCACTCCCGCAGGAAGCGCCTTCCGCATCGCCTCGAGCCCCGCAACCGTCGTATTCATCGCGTCGAACGCGCAACGCTTCGCCTTGCGCTCCGCAAGCCACGCAGCCGCCTGGCCCCCCGGGGATCCCTTCCCGATCACGGCCTTCAACCCGATTGCCTCAGCTCGGGCCTGCGTGGTGTAGCGGCCGTCGGTGAACAGCGCCGCGCCGCCGCGTCCGACCGCGACGGCTCCGCTCGATCCCGTAAATCCGCTCAGCCAGCGCACATCCGGCAGATGCGTCACTACCAGAGAATCCGCTCCTGCACCCCTGGCTGCATCCAGCGCTGTCTGCCTTCTCAATCGATGCTGCATCTAACTGATTCTACCCGGGGTCCCCGGCGGGCTTGCTCGCTGGGGCAGCGGGCCTCATAGCCGTACGTTCGCTTACATCGTCTAACCCTCGGTATCATGCAATATGCCCGTTCGTCTCTTGGGAAATCATCAGGTTAGCGCGCGGACCCTCACCCGGCGCAGCTTCCTCATCGGGGCGTCGGCAGCCGGGCTCAGCCTTGCCGCCTACGGGAGCACGCACGCGCGCCACGAGATCGAGGTCACCGAGCGCACCCTCCGCATCCGTGAGCTCCCCGACGCCTTCGTCGGATTCCGATTCGTTCAGCTCTCCGACATCCACCTCGAGGAGTACACCGAGGCCTGGTTCCTGCAGCGCGCCGTCGATGTCATCAACCAGCTCAATCCCGAGCTCGTCCTCCTCACCGGCGACTTCGTCAGCCGCGGTCCCGCCTCGGACAAGTACGCCTGGCGCGCCGCCGGGGTTGCCGCCGAAGTGCTCGAAGGCCTCAAGGCACCCCAGCGCTACGCCTGCCTGGGCAACCACGACGTCGGCGTCGGCGCCGGGCACGTCATCAGTCCGCTCGCGGCGCACGGCACGCCCATGCTCATCGACAGCTACGTCCCCATCCAGCGTGGCTCGGACTACTTCTGGCTCTGTGGCTCCGATGACGCCGGCACCCGCGACCCGGACCTGAACCTCGCCGTCCCCGACGCGCCCAGCGCGCCCGTCATCCTCATGTGCCACGAGCCGGACTTCGTCGACCACGTCATTCGCCACCCGCGCTTCCCCTGGATCGACGCGATGCTCTCCGGCCACACCCATGGCGGGCAGGTGCGGCTGCCGGTCATCGGTCCGCTGATCCTTCCGCCGATGGGCAAAAAGTACATCGAAGGCAGCTTCCGGTTCGGCGACATGGAGCTGTACGTGAACCGCGGACTCGGCACCGTCGGCTTACCCTTCCGCCTCAACTGCCCCGCCGAGATCACCCACTTCACCCTGCAGCGCGCCTAACCCACCTCCGCGAAGATAGTCAGATCGACCTCCTGCTGTAATATCAGCGCCAACGTTCACTGGCATCTCGGATCTATCTTCCGAAACTGCGAGCATGCGTACAGGAGGAGTTCATGCAGAAAAAGCCGCTGAGTTTCATCGCTCTGGCATTCCTTGTGCAGAGCGGGTCGTTCGGCACAACGTGCCAGGCACAGGCGAAGGACCCCTACCCGGCCATGGCTCCTCTCGCCCAGTACCTCATCTCGGACCAGAACGCTGAGATTGCGCTCGCCCGCTCCGCTGCCCCAAAGTCCATCTCCGATGCCGCTGAGGTGTTGGTGCTGACGCGGAACGGATACACCACTGCGGTCAAGGGCAGCAACGGATTTGTCTGCATGGTGCAGCGTTCGTGGTCTGCCTCCACCGATTTCCCCGAGTTCTGGAATCCCAAGCTCCGCGCTCCCATCTGCTTCAATCCGCCTGCTGCGAAGAGCTACGCGGCGTTGATCGTGTTGAAGACGAAGTGGGTCCTCGCAGGAAAGTCCAGGGCGGAGATCGGCCGTGCGGTCGAGTCGGCCCTCGACAAGAAGGACATCCCTCCGCTTGGGCCTGCAGCGATGTGCTACATGATGTCGAAGCGGCAGTACCTGCAAGATCAGGGCAAGGCCTGGCATCCACACCTGATGTTCTTCGTTCCCGGCGTCTCAGCGAAAAGCTGGGGAGCCAATTTGCCGGGCTCGCCCGTTCTCGCAACAGACGACCCTGAAGAGCGGATGACCATCTTCATGGTCACGCTGAGCAAATGGTCCGATGGCACGTCGGCTTCGCCGGTTACGCAGTCACACACGCACTGAAGGTGAGCTACCGCGCCTTACCCGCCGGTTTCTTCTTCGTTACATCGACATGTTGAACCGCTGGTTTAACTCCGCTCTTCTCGTCCATCCAGTTATCCAGCAGGCTCTTGCGAAACCGCCACCGGTTCCCGAGCTTAAATGCGGGCACGAATCCTTCAGACGCGTAGCGGTAGAGCGTGTCGCCGCTGATCCCGAGGTACTCCGCTGCCTGGCGGATGTCCATCACTTCGCGAAGCGCGGGCTGTGCCTGTGCTGATGCCATGGCCAATCTCCAATCGTGAAAAGCTCTCAGGAACCCGCGCCAACTTCCAGCGCGAATCCTCTTGTACCCCCTTTTCTCGCCCCACACAAGGGCAATCACCCGGTTCTCTCCTGCTTTCGCCGGTTCTTGCCGACTTCATCACGAGAGAAAGCAGTAAACCTCTTCTCTCAACTTTGACTTTATATATCTCTGATAAATATCAGCAATAAGGCTGCTTACCTAGAATTCATCTGCCCACCAGCGCGGCCTCACCCCACCGTCGCGCACCTCCGTGGGCACGCCCGGCGTCGGGGTCCAAAGGCGCATTCCATTGCCTGCCGCCAGCTCCTCCAGACGGTCGATCGGCTCCCTCCAGCCGTGCAGCGCCAGGTTGAACATGCCCCAGTGAATCGGGAACAGCGGCCCGGCCTTCCCCGCGCCGCCCATCGACTCATAGGCCCGCGCCGCCCCATCGGGCCCAAGGTGAATCTCCTGCCACAGCGGATGAAACGCGCCGATCTCCAGCATTGTCAGATCAAACTTTTCATACTGGGCGGCGATCTCCGCAAAGCCCTCCCACCAGCCTGAGTCCGCCCCGAAGTACACCCGGTGCTGCGGGCCCTCAATGACGAACGAGCTCCACAGGGTCGAATTCCTTCCCCATGGCATGCGGCCGGAGAAGTGTCGCGTCGGCCACGCGGTAATCCGCACACCCTGCCCCAACTCTGCTCCAGCAACCTCGGTCGACTGCGTCCAGTCGAGCTCCGCGATCCGGCCCTCCGGCACGCCGAACCTGCGCAACGTCTTTCCCACGCCCGCCGAGGTGATCCACAGCGCCCTCGCCGTCACATTCATGCGAGCCAGTCGCCCAACGGTCAGGGCGCCCAGGTGGTCGTAGTGGTCGTGCGAGATCAGCACCGCGTCCAGCTCAGGCATCTGCTCGAGCGGCATGGTCGGCGCAAAGAACCGCTGCGGACCGAACCACTGCGCCGGGCTGGCGCGCTCCTCCCAGACGGGGTCGATGAGGATCCGAAGTCCGTCGATCTCCAGCAGCATCGACGAGTGGCCGAACCACGTCACCCGCAGCCCGCTCGCCGGCGGCTGCCGGAACACGCGCACGTCCGTGCGGAACGGCCCCAGCGGCAGCTTCGGCTCGCGCTCCGCCCTGTTTTTGAAGTACAGCGGCAGGACCTTAAAGACCAGCCCGAACCCGCCGAGAACCGTCGGGACTGGATTCAGGTATTTCCCGCCTTGCTTCTTGGCGCGTTGCAACAACCCCATAGAGTCTTTCGATACTCTCACACGGGCCCGGGATTCGTCGTGTCCGTTATCGCAGCAACTGGGGCTGGCGCTAAGGGATGAAGTAGAACGGGTTAGGGAGCTTGATGCTGATGTCTGCCTGCGGGTCGCCGAGCAGGTCGCTCCACTGGTCGCCGAGGCTCATGATGATGCGGTAGCCGTCGGCCACGATCTTCTGGCGCTCCTGCGTCTTGTAGGCGATTGTGGGCATATGGTTCTCGTCGCCGTTGCGCAGGCGAAGACCGGCCCATCCATGAAACCCGGCTGCCTGAAGATTTCTTGCGGTCGCCGCATTCTCGTCGGGGTCATGGGGGGTCCTGCGCCTGAGGGTCCTGCTTGCCCGGCCGGCCCGTGATGAAGAAGACGGCTACACCTGCCTCGCGCGCCTTGTTGAACAGGCGCAGGGCTCCGGGGATGGCTACGGCAGACTCCGGGCTCAACTCCCACGGACGATAGATCGAGTGGATGTAGCCGAAGTCCTCGCGCCGCATCTCGCAGTAGTTCGTCAGCGTGGTCTCGTCGATGTCCATAACGATGGCGAGCTTGTCGCCCGGCTTGTTCGTCGCAAGTTCACTTGCGAGCTGCGCTTCGGCGCGCTTGTACTGCGCGTCGAGGTCGGCCCAGTAGCAGCCGTTGTTGCCGGTGCAGTCGCCGTACTGCCAGCAGCTTGTAACGCTCCACGCCAAAGTTTGCGAGCGGCTCATCCGAGAGAACGATACGGGAGTTCTCAGCCGCGTCCTTCTGCTCATTGCGCGCACGCTCCGCTGCATCCGATTTCGTGGGCGGTTTTGCCCCGGCCGTGCAAAGTGGAGGACCGTAGTTGTCAGTCGGAACCACACCTGCCTGCTGCGCAGGCACGCCAGTCGCGATCGCCGCAACCAGGACCCAGCCAAAGAGCTTCGCTCTACTCGCCATTCTTCGCGCTATACAACGCATTAATTTTGTCCTTGTACTTCTCATTGATCACGCGGCGTTTCAGCTTCATGCTCGGCGTCAGCTCACCTGATTCCGGTGTCCACTCGTCCGGCACAACGGCAACCTTTTTAATCGTCTCATGCTGCGCGAGGCCCTGGTTGGCTTTGCCGACGATGCTCTTGTACACCTGCTGCACCTTTGCATCCTCCACCAGCTTCGCGCGATCACCGGCGGCCACGCCGTTCTGCTTCGCCCATTTCTCGAGCGCGTCGAAGTTGGGCGAGATGATGACCGTGACGAACTTCTTCTCGTCACCGATGAGTGCGGCCTGGCCCACGAGCGCATCGACCTTCAGCTTGCTTTCGACCGGCTGGGGCGCGATGTACTTGCCACCCGAGGTCTTCATCAGCTCCTTTTTGCGGTCGGTGATGGAGAGGAAGCCGTCTTCGAGCTTGGCGATGTCGCCGGTCTTGAACCAGCCGTCGGGTGTGAACTCCTTCTTCGTCGCCTCTTCGTTCTTCCAGTAGCCCGCGAAGATCGAGGTGCCTCGCACCTCGAGCTCGCCATCCTCGGCCAGCCGCGTCTCGATGTTCGGAACCACCGTGCCGACGGTGTATGGCCTGTATGCCGCGAACGTATTGCGCGAGATCACCGGCGACGTTTCCGTCATCCCGTAGCCCTCAAAGACGCGAATACCGACGCTGAGGAACCAGTCAGTGGTCTCCTTGCCCAGCGGAGCGCCGCCGGAGATAAACAGCTTCGCGTTCCCGCCGAACGCTTCGCGAATCTTCGAGAACACCAGCTTGTTCGCGATCTTCCAGAAGAGCGAGCCCGGCTCCTTGCCTGCGACGATCGTCGCCTTCTGCGCGCGGCCCTGCTTCAGCGCCCACTTCAGAATGCGCTTCTGCATGCCCTGCGCCTTGCCTTCGACGCCCTGCCGTACCTTCTCAAACACGCGCGGGACGGCGAGGAAGATCGTCGGCTTCACCTCTTTCATCGCAGCGGGCAGGCGATCAAACCCGGGCAGATACGCAATCACTCCGCCGTGCGCATAGATCGCGTAGTCCAGGTGCCGCGCCAGCGCGTGGCTCAGCGGCAGAAACGAGATCACGGAGTCGCCCTTCGCGATGTTGCAGGTCGTCGGTCGAGTGACGCAGGTTGTCGCAGAGATTCTTGTGCGTCAGCATCACGCCCTTGGGATCGCCCGTCGTGCCGGACGTGTAGATGATCGTCGCCAGCTCTTCCGGCTTGGTCTCGCCGAGCTTCGCATCGAAGGCGGCGTCGCGCGTTTCGAGGTCTGCGGCGCATTCTCCAGCAGCTTGCTCAGGTTCGTCGTATTGGCAAAGTTCGCCGTCGTCGAACACCACCACGCGTTCGAGCGCCGGCAGTTCACCCGCGTTCATGATTTTGTCGTACTGCTCGAGCGTCGAGATGAACACCACCTTGCTGCCCGAGTCGCGCAGCATGTAGCCCACCTGCTCCGGCGACAGAGTCTGGTAGAGCGGCACATCCACCGCGCCCAACGCCAGCGCGGCAAAGTCGACGACGGGCCACTCCCAGCGGTTCTCGCTGATGATCGCGATGCGGTCGCCGCGCTGAATCCCCCAGCTCTCCATCGCTGCAGCCAGCGCGCGCACGCGGCCGTACGTCGTGCGGCCTGTGATCGGCTTCCATCCCTCGGCGCTCTTCCACATCGCAACGGTTTCGCCGTCGCGCTTCGCAATGTTCGCCAGGATGTCGTTGATGGTGTTCAACTCCAGCATCTCGTCTCTCCCTCAGGTTCGGCCGCAGTCCACGTCTACCCTCTGATGCACCAGAGTACACAGCCGGACGAAAGCCACTTCACTGGCGATTGAAATCTGGCGCCTGGAAGCTGAATGTGCAACTTTCCGGAGCGAGCCTCTAATCCAGAATCCCCTTCGACAGATACCTCTCCGCCGAATCCGGCACCACCGTAATGACGCGCTTGCCCGGCCCCAGCTCCTTCGCCACCTGCAGCGCTGCGAACACATTCGCGCCCGCGCTCGAGCCCGCCAGAACGCCCTCAACGCGCGCCAGCTGCCTCACCGTCGCAAACGCATCGTCGTCGCTCACCATGATGATCCGGTCGGTCACGCTGCGGTCGAAGTTCGCCGGAATAAACGACACGCCGATGCCCTCCACCTTGTGCGGCCCGGGCTCGCCGCCCTGCAGAATGCTTCCCTGCGTCTCGACCGCAACCGTCAGCACCTTCGGGAGCCGCTTTTTGAAGCATCGGGCCAGACCCGGTAAACGTTCCCGCCGATCCCACGCCGATGACCACACCATCGATGCGTCCCTCCATCTGCTCCCAGATCTCCTCCGCCGTCGTCTGCTCGTGAAAGTCCGCGTTCGCCGGATTCTCAAACTGCAACGCGCAGAACGCGCCCGGCGTCTCGTCCTCAAACTCCAGCGCCCTCCTGATCGCGCCGGCCATCATCTCGGACTCGGGTGTGCGCTCCACATCCGCACCCAGCCCGCGCATCAGCACGCACTTCTCTTCGGCGAATCCTTCCGGCACAAACAGCTTCACGCGATACCCGCGCTGCACACCGATCAGCGCCAGCCCCACACCCGTATTGCCCGCCGTCGCCTCCACGATGGTGCCACCCGGCTGCAACACGCCACGCCGCTCTGCATCCAGCACAATGCCCAGCGCCGCACGGTCCTTGATGCTTCCGCCTGGGTTCATCGTCTCCAGCTTCGCCCACACCTCGGCTGAATCCGCGCCCTCCAGCCGGGCCAGCCGCACCATGGGCGTGTGGCCCACCAGCTGAGTGATATCTGTTCCAATTCGCAAGCTGTCGTCTGCTACTTTCCAGAAGTCTCGCTGCGTGCCCCACCGGCAGCGACCTTCGGAAAATATCCCGGGCGCGTCCTCACCTGCAACCCTCGATAGCCCTTTTCTTTCGCTTCGACATGAATCTGCCGGTAACCGCCCAACTCCGGCGACTTCGTCGAGCGGTATTCGATCGTGTACTGCTGGCGGATATCCTGCGCCACCGCCCGCGCAATCCCATCCACCTCCTTCAGCGACCTCGGAAAGTACGCCTGTCCTCCCGTCTCCGCCGCCAGCTCCGTCAGCACCTCGCGCGAGTGGCGCGCTTCGCTGTGGCTGACATCTTCGCCGAAGAGCAGACCGATGCAATAGATTGCCGGACCATCCAGATCCTGCACGCGGCGAATTGTCTGCTCCAGCGTTCCGCTCGATGCATTATCGTCTCCGTCCGTCACGATCAGCAGAACCTGCTTGCTGCGTTTCGCATTCTTCGAGAGATAATCCGCCGACGCGATCACCGCGTCATACATCGCCGTCCCGCCGCTCGACTTGATGTAGGCCAGTCCCTGCTGCAGCTTGTCGATCGAATTCGTGAAGTCCTGGTCGATGTATGCCTCGGAGCTGAAGTCGACCAGGAATGCCTCGTCCTGGCGGTTCGAAAGCCTCACAAGATCCAGCGACGCCGCATCCACCGCCGCCCGCTTGTCGTACATCGACCCCGAGCTGTCGATCAGAATCCCGAGCGACACCGGCACATCCTCGTGCCGGAAGCCGATGATCGTCTGCGGCACGCCGTCCTCGTACACATGAAACGCATCCTGCGTCAGGTTCTCCACCGTCTGCCCGCTGGAGTCGACCACCGAAGCGTTCAGCCGAACCTCGTACGCATTTGCGCGCAGCGTGTACCGTCCGTTCTCCTTGGTAACTTCCCCGGCCTTTGGTGGCTGCTTCGTCGCGGGCGGTGCTGCCGTCTTCGTATCCGGATCGGGCGAGGGCACGGGATCGCTGTCCACGTTGAGCGGCTGCTGTTTCTGCAAGGTGGGTTCCGGCGGAACCGTCGTCTGCGCCGGAGCCGTTTGCTGCGCGCTCACGCCGACCGCCGACGCGCACAACAGCATCCACGCCGCCAGCACACCAGATGTCAACCATCTACTGCGTCGGCGCATAGTAGCCCTCGCGGCTGTGCACCGTCAGCGGAGGCAGCCCCGGTGGCTCCATCAGCTTCACCCTCAGCTTGCGCCACTGTCCGTCGCGCCGCTTGTCACTCGGCGTGTAGCCAATCACGTATTCGTTGCGCAGCTCCTCGCTGATGCGCTGCGCGATATCGCTCAGATCCTGCATGTCCATTACACGGAACAGCCGCCCACCGGTCGATTCACAAACCTCATGCAGCAGCGTCGGTCCATTCACCTCTTCTTCAGTCGGCGCAAACGCATCGAAGATGCCGATCGAATAGATCTGCACCTCGCTCTCTCGCACAATTCTTGTCAGTTCGCCCTCCGTATACCGGCTCCGGTTGTCGCCGCCATCGGAGATTACCAGCAACGCCTTGCGTGAGTATTTCGCATTCCTCAGCTTGTTCACGCCAAGGTACATTGCGTCGATCAGCGCCGTCCGGTTCTGCGGGTGCAGCATCACCATACGTGCTTCGACGTCTTCCACATCCGATGTGTAATCCACCAGGATGGCTGGCCGGTCATTAAATCCCACCACGAAGAACTCATCCGCTGGATTGCAGGTGCGCAGAAACTCCGACAGCGCCTTGCGCGCGCGCAAAAATTTCGACTGCATGCTTCCGCTCAGGTCGAAGATGATGCCGATGGAGAGCGGTGCATCCTCGGTCATGAAGCTCTTGATGGTCTGCAGGTTGTTGTTGTCGTAGACCTGAAAATTTTCTTTCTCCAGCCCCGTCACCAGCCGGTTCATCGGATCGGTCACGGTGAGCGGCACCAGCACCAGGTTTACGTCCACGCGAATCTCCGCGCCCGGCGAGCTTGTGGCCTTCGTTCCCACGTCTTTGCCTGTGACCAGCGGCCGCGTGTCCTTCGGCGCCTCAGCCGGTGCCGGGACAGGGGTCTTCACATCGCCCAACGGGTTCTCCTGCGCTCGCGCACTACCCGCCGTCCCCAATGCCATAAGCATCAGGAACGCAGAGCATATCTTTAGCAATCCGCTGCTCCGCCCACCCCATTGACCCAGGCCCAACTGCAAGCACCGCATACGGCACCTCGTCCTCCGCGCGCCTCTTCCCCAGACTTCGCGTGGATCCCGTGGACTAACACTATCGCACTGTTCGGCTTTAAGACCAACACCCCCACGCCGTCGGCCCGCGAGAACCATCCCGTCATCTCCAGTGCCACCACGTGCTTCGTGGTTAGACTCCTCGTTCCCCCAAAACACTAGCAACTGGCAAATTTGCCAACTGGAAAGCGAGGGAAAACATCCAAACAAACTGCCCCGGTACCCGTCCCCGGAGCGAAACCTTTTGCCACCCAGAGCCAAGCTTATTCAATCAATTGACCCGTTCGCACTCATAATGCTCTAATTCGCCAGTCTCCCCACAAGGGAGTCACTCCGGTACACCAGCGGTCATCCGGCCGAAAACTTATATCCTTACCCCTTGCACGACTTCAGGAGGAAACCTGTTCATGCATCTCGGCGCACCCGCGGCTCTGCTTGTCGCCCTTCAAGACTATTCCCCAGCCGCCACACCGATCTCCAGCAGTGACACCATCTGGCTTTGGATTGCGCTCGCCGTCGGTGTCCTCGCGCTCGTCGTCGCCCTCCTCATCGCCCGCTCCGTCCTCGCCGGCGACATGGGCACCGAGGACATGCAGGCCATCTCCAATGCCATCCGTGAGGGCGCCGAGGCCTTCCTCGCGCGTCAGTACCGCACCATCGGGATCATCGCGGTCATCCTCGCGGTCATCGTCTTCGTGGGCTACCACGCCTCGCCGCGCACCGCGCCCTTCGCGCTCCGCACGGTCATCAGCTTCCTCGTCGGAGCCACCTGCTCCGGCATCGCCGGCTTCACCGGCATGTACGTTTCGATTCGCACCAACATCCGCGCCGCTGCTGCCGCGCGCAACTCGCTGAACAAGGCCCTGCAGGCCGCCCTCCGCGGAGGCGCCGTCACCGGCCTCGTCGTCGTGGCGCTGGCGCTGCTCGGCGTCAGCATCCTCTTCCTTGTCTACGGCGGCACCACCAACCCCACCGCCGTCGTCTACCAGCTCGTCGGCTTCGGCTTCGGAGCCTCCCTGGTCGCACTCTTCGCCCAGCTCGGCGGCGGCATCTACACCAAGGCCGCCGACGTCGGCGCCGACCTCGTCGGCAAGGTCGAAGCCGGCATCCCCGAAGACGATCCCCGCAACCCCGCCGTCATCGCCGACCTCGTCGGAGACAACGTCGGCGACTGCGCCGGCCGCGGTGCCGACATCTTCGAGTCGACCGCCGCCGAGACCGTCGGCGCCATGATCCTCGGCGCCGCGCTGTACCCCGTCTTCGGTATCAAGGGCATCCTCTTTCCCCTGATCGTCCACGCCATCAACCTCGTCGCCTCCACCATCGGCGTCGCGGTCGTGCGCTCCTCCGAAACCGAAGACCCGATGAATGCGCTCAACCGCGGCTTCTACGTCACCGCCGCCATCGCACTCGCTGGCTTCGGCGTCATCGTCTGGAAGATGCTCGACGGCCCAGGCGTCCAGCCCGGCTGGCTCTTCGCCTGCGGCGTCATCGGTCTCGCCACCGCCTTCCTCTTCGTGTGGATCACCGAGTACTACACCGAGAGCCGCTACCGCCCCGTCAGGAGCATCGCCGAGGCTTCACTCACCGGCCCGGCCACCAACATCATCTCCGGCCTCGCCGTCGGCATGGAGACTCCTGCCATCCCGGTCGTCGTCATCTCCATCGCGCTGCTCGCCAGCTACTACTGTGGCGTCCGCGCACTCGCCAACGCCACCGACACCTACGGCCACGCGCTCGCGATCTCCGACTACGCCAAGGGCATCTACGGGACTGCAATTGCAACGATGGGAATGCTGGCAACGGCGGCCTACATCCTCGCCATGGACACCTTCGGTCCCATCACGGACAACGCCGGCGGCATCATCGAAATGTCCCATCAGCCCGACGCCGTCCGCAACAAGACCGATGCGCTCGACTCCGCCGGCAACACCACCAAGGCGCTGACCAAGGGCTACGCCATCGGCTCCGCCTCGCTCGCCGCCTTCCTGCTCTTCTCTGCCTACCTCGAAGAGGTCCACACCATCGTCGCCGACAAGGTCGCGGCCGCAGGGCCCAACGGCTACATGCCGCCCGGCTGGTCCTTCACCAACATCAACCTCGCCGAGATTCCCGTCTTCGTCGGCGCTCTGCTCGGCGCCATGCTCGTCTTCCTCTTCTCCTCACTCGCCATCAAGGCCGTCGGCCGCACCGCCCAGAAAGTTGTGCAGGACGTCCGCGACCAGTTCCGCGAGAACCCCGGCATCATGGAGGGCACCTCCAAACCCGAACTACGCTCGCTGCGTCCACATCGTCACCGGCGCCGCGCTCAAGGAGATGGTCCTCCCCGGCCTTCTCGTCGTCGGTCTTCCTGTCGCGGTCGGCCTTATCTTCCGCAACTTCTCGTCCACCTACGGCACCAGCTCAATCGTCCTCACCGCCGGCCAGATGTCCAACGTCCCGATGATCAACGGCCATCCGGTCAACCTCGGCGGAGCCACCGCCGTCGCCGGCCTGCTCATGGTCGGCACCATCGCCGGCATCCTGCTCGCCATGCTCATGAACAACGGCGGCGGCGCCTGGGACAACGCCAAGAAGTTCATCGAAACCGGACAATACGGCGGCAAGCGCTCCGAGGCCCACAAGGCCGCAGTCGTCGGCGACACCGTCGGCGACCCCTTCAAGGACACCGCCGGCCCCTCCCTCCACGTCCTCATCAAACTCCTCGCGACCATTACTCTCGTCCTCGCGCCGCTCTTCCTCTAACCAACCCCGCAACACACCAAAGGCCGCCTGATCTCAGGCGGCCTTTTGCCGTGATGTGAGCAAACCAACCTGATTTGAAAGGGGTTCAGCAATTGTCTAAGTCATATCGATTCTGAAAAAAAGATTCACTTTCATCCGCAAGTATGGTATATCGTTTCGAGATATAACTTACATCGCTAGCCGACTTGAATGATAGGGTCCACGATTGAGAAGGACGGTCACGTACGTATGTGGATAGCTACCGGGATCGCGATAGCGATTCTTCTACTGTGGGCGGGTATTCGTGTTGCACGTGGTGGTCTCCCACTTTGTGAGACTTGCGGAGGAGGGCTTGGGAAAAATTCTGGCGTATGCCACGAGTGCGACTTCTATCGACAGACGGGAGAGAAGTGGCAGGAGCGACACGAGAATAAGGAGAGCGTGCATCGGCAACTCGAAGGAAATTACAGCGCTGAGGTCGCGTGCCAGACGGTAGAACCTGATGCGGGTAATTGATTGGCTTTGTACAAGAATCGGCAGGCAAGGTTGAGTTGGAAGGCGGCTTCGGTAGCCACTGATTCTCCCCTCAGAACAGCACTTTAACCAGACGCATCACCAGCTCCTCCAAAGAGAACACCGTCAGCAGCAGCGGCACAAATGGCGCTGCTGTCGCCGCGGCCAGGCGCGTCACATCGGTCAGCCTGACGGGCACGAAGCGCATCTCGCCGACGATCGCGTAGCTATTGCCTAGATCAGCCAGCGACTGGATATCCCCCGACCCCAGCAACTCGTCATTCTCCGCGGGATCCCGGTTCACCCACTTCTGCTCAAACTCGTCCACATAGTCCTGCGCAAGCTGGCCGTACTCCCCCAGTCCCCTTCTCTTCGCACGCGCCAGTTTTCGCGTAAACATCAGCAGCGGACAGAGAACGGCGAAGACGAAAAATACGACGAAGCCGGCAATCCGCATCTTGAAGGACATCAGCGGCTGCGCCGTGATACAGCACCCGGCTGGCAATCACTCCCGCCAGCATCGCGCCCTGCGCGAACAGCAGCGGGGAATAGGCATAAGAACTTGCGCCCAGAAATCCGAGTCCAGCGCAACGGTCAGGATGTGTAGGAACCAGGTGCAGGTTGAACCTCGACACCTGCCATAGAAAGCGAAACCAGATGCCGAGCCTCAGGTACCACCGCAGCAACACAAACTGAACGATGGGAATACTGACGAACACATACCAGTAGCCTGCGGGCGTCAGGTGCCAGCGGCCCCCCGGCATCGCGTACCAGGTGGCCGAGTCGATTGGGATTCGACTGCCCCACAGCCACAGCCCCACCGTGTAAACGATGACGAGCAGCCCGAGCTCAATCACGTTGGAGTTGCGCAGCCGGACTGCCGAATCGATCGCGCGGTCAAAACGCGGCAGATCTTCGCCGACAACAATTCGCCGCTCGACAAAGCGCCGCACCAGCGGAGTCAGCCGTGAATGCACGATCCGTTCCGCGAGAATGAGCACCGGAAGCGCTACCAGAAAACGCGTGTGAACCTCGACATCGCGGAGAAAGGATTCGCCCGAGAAGACGTCCTTTAACGACAGCAGCAGCAGCGGCAGCCACGCGATCGCCGTGATCACGAAAATCCGGCGACGAAGAAGTTCGAGCGCACTTCCGGCAAGATGGGCTCGCAGGAAAAACTGAAAGAGCGGCCCACCCGTCACGAGCGAGAAATCATGCTCCGCTCCGCGGAAGTGTTCCGATATACCGTCCAGATCCTGCCTCGACCTAGCTTCTACGGCTGCCACGGTTGCGACCTCCGGGTTCCAGGGTTCAGACGAGAGCAATCTGTTCAGAGAAATCCACGCTCATCGTAGGGCTGCCAAGCCAGTGGTCGAAACTATCAATTTTGGCAGTCGGCAGACGATGGGAATTCTCCGGTCAAGCCGGGCGAGCATCGGGTGGGCCATCCTTTGGCGGCTTCATCGCGAAGCGTGGGATATCTCACGTCTGCCAGTCTCCCCAAAGGATCCTTCGCACGCCTCGCCCGACTACGCGTTGGTGTGCAATCGCGCGGGAGAACGGGCAACCACCCGCACGCCGCGCTATCCTAAGCCTCGAATGCTTCCCGAACTCCACCGCGTCCTCGGCCTCCTCGAAGGCGGCTTCCACGACATCCGCGTCCTCGTCGTCGGCGACCTCATGCTCGACCGCTACATCGTCGGCGACGTCGACCGCATCTCCCCCGAAGCCCCCGTCCCCGTCCTCCGCCACGCCCATCGCTACGAGCGCCCCGGCGGCGCCGCCAACGTCGCCATGAACCTCGCCGGGCTCGGCTGCCAGGCCCTCCTCGCCGGCCTCTGGGGCGCCGACACCGAGCAGCGCGAGCTCGCCGCCGCCCTCGAAGCCGCGCACATCGACACCGCCGGCGTCGTCACCTCCTCCCTTCCCACCATCTCCAAGACCCGCATCGTCGGCCGCACCCAACAGCTCCTCCGCCTCGACATCGAATCCCGCGAAGCCCCCTCCGGCACCGACATCGAACACCTCCGCGACCGCGTCCTCGCGCTCGTCGAAAAGGTCCACGCCGTCATCCTCTCCGACTACGCCAAGGGCGCGCTCACCTACGAGCTCTGCGCCTGCCACCATCCGCGCCGCACGCCGCTGCGACATCCCCATCCTCGTCGACCCCAAGACCTCCGACCTCTCCAAGTACTCCGGCGCCACCATGGTCTGCCCCAACCTCAACGAGCTCTCCCAGGCCACCGGCGTCTCCCCCACCATCTCGACGAGCTCCTCGCCGCCGCCGAGCGCCAGCGCGCCGAGCACGGCTTCGACTACCTCGCCGCCACCATGAGCGAGCGCGGCATCCAGGTCCTCTCCGCCGGCTCGAGCTACCACTCTCCCGCCCGCGCCCGCGAGGTCTTCGACGTCTCCGGCGCCGGCGACACCGTCATCGCCACCCTCGCCGCCTCCATGGCCGCCGGCCTCAAGGTCGAAACCGCCACCGACCTCGCCAACCTCGCCGCCGGCATCGTCGTCGGCAAGGTCGGCACCGCGCCCATCGCGCACCACGAGCTCATCTCGCTCCTCACGCCGTCCAGCTCCGCTCACCGGCGCCGAAAAGATCCTCGACCGCCAGCACCTCGCCGCCCGCATCGCCGACTGGCGCGCCTCAGGCGAAACCATCGTCTTCACCAACGGCTGCTTCGACCTCCTCCACGTCGGCCACATCACGCTGCTCGAAGACTGCCGCAAGTTCGGCACCAAGCTCGTCCTCGGCCTCAACTCCGACGCCTCCGTCTGCCGCCTCAAAGGCCCCACGCGCCCCATCGTCGGCGAGAACGAACGCGCCCGCGTCATGGCCGCCCTCGCCGCCGTCGACGCCGTCGTCCTCTTCGCCGAAGACACGCCCCTCGAGCTCATCCGCGAGATCCGCCCCGACGTCCTCGTCAAAGGCGGCGACTACACCATCGAAACCGTCGTCGGCCATGAAGACGTACTCGCCGCCGGCGGCCGCGTCGCCATCGTCCCCACGGTCGAAGGCTTCTCCACCACCAACATCGTCCGCAAGCTCACTGGCTCAATCCCTCAATCCTGAGCCGCTACCCCAAAACCTCATCGTTCATGTACGCATTCCGAAATTTGCCCCTGGGATCAAACTGCTGAGCGAGCTCTTTGAAGTCGTTCCAGCGCGGATACACCGGGGCAAGTTGCGCCGCCTGCAGGCCAAAGACCTTCCCCCAATGCGGACGAGGCTGAAAAGGCGCCAGTTTCGCCTCAATCTGCGCAACAACCCTGCTCACTGCCGCCGGCTCAGGCTTCCATGTAAAGTGCAAGGCGAGTGACCGACGCTTATAGGCCATACTCATCCAGAGGTCGTCTGCTGCGACAGCTCGCAGCTCCGTGATGAAGAGATGCGGCGTGATCTGGTCGCGCAAGCTCTCCACAGCGCGAACCGCCTCATAGCCTCGCTCGAACGGCACAAAGTACTCCGTTTGAATCTCCCGGCCCACCGAAGGTGTGAACTCCATCTTGAAGTGCGGCAGCCGCTCATACCACGCACCCACTTCGTTCATCTGGTCGGTCGTTCTTGCTGCGTCCTGCCCTGGAACAGGATGCATCTTCTCCGTGGCCAGAGCTGCGCCACAAAAGTTTGCAGGCGGAGCCGCAGCGCCGCCCTGATCGACGTGGCGCTTAATCCAGACCTCGCCCGCACGGTGCCCCTGCCAGTCCGTGAACAGCGAGACACTGTACCCCGCACCCATGATCGCTTCGAGATTGTGTTCCAGTTGCGCAAAATCCAGATCCGCGATAGACCACTTGAGTCATCTCATATCGCGGCTGCACATCCAGCGTGACACTCGTCACAATCCCCATCGCGCCCAGACCCGACGACGGACCCGAGAAAACGCTCACCGTCCTTCGCCCGCGTCAGCGTTGTGCACCGAACCGTCCGCCGCAACCACCTCCAGCCCACTCACCGCCGTCGCGAGATTGCCATTGTGCAACCCCGAACCGTGCGTCGCCGTGGCAATCGATCCCGCAACCGAGATATGCGGAAGCTCGCCATGTTATGCAGCGCAAAGCCTGCTCGGTCGAGCTGCACCGCGAGGTCGCCGTACTTGATACCGGCACCCACCGTGACCGTCTTCCCGCAGCGTTCACGTGAAAGGAATTGAGCCGCAGCGTCGAGATTTGCGCCACGGTCGAGTCGGCAATGCCGTTGAAACAGTGCCGCGTGCCGAGCGCGCGGACTTGACTGACCGAACGAACCGCATCCTGAGTCTCCGCTAACGTGGAAGGCTGTAAGACCTTATTGGTGCTGTAGTGATAATTCCCTGCCCAGTTCTCACGCGGTATGTCGCCGTCACCTGCCGCCAGCAGACTGCTGGGGATTGCAGTCGAGGCGGCCGTCATGGCTGAGGTCTTCAGGAACTCTCGCTTATTCATGTCTCGAAGAGTAACCGTTACCGGCCTCCTCCGAAATCGACTTAAGGCATCCTAAAACATTCGAATGACCACGACCGCTGCTGCGGCAACAAGCGCCATAATTGCAAAGACCACATACCACAGGTATGCCATCGGAATGTCTTCGAGGTCCTCGTTGATTTGGCCCTTCATGCTAGTCATTTCCTCCTCGGCCACTGTGACCAGAGACCTGAAGTTTGCAGCAATTCGATGATTCTTGGTTTGCGAAAGACTCAAACGAAATCAGAGAGTAAACTTCCCCCGGCTCGTCGTTACGCCTTGGCAGGAGCAGGCTACGGTCAGGTTTCCTGCGAGAAACACTGACTTCGCCTCACTCGCCTGCTGGCCGAAGACCCTTCGCGATAAACTATCTTCATGGCAGTCCAGCAAAATAGCTCTCCGCTGAAGTTCGTCATCGCCGGCGCCATCGTCGTCGCTGTCATCGTCTGGATCGCCTTCTCCGCGGGCGAGCAGGCCAAGAGCTACTACAAAACCATCGCCGAGCTTCAGCAGATGGGCAACAAGGCCTACACCGTGCACCTCCGCGTCGCTGGCAACGTCCAGCCGGGCTCCATCCAGCGCGTCGGCACCAGCGCCACCTTCACCCTCGTCGAGCTCGACAAGACCCTCCGCGTCCAGTACCAGGGCGCCGAGCCCCCGCCCGACACCTTCAAGGACAACGCCCAGGCCCTCGCCATCGGCACCTACGGCCGCGACGGCGTCTTCCACGCCACACAGCTTCAGGCCAAGTGCGCCTCCAAGTACGCTCCCGCAAAACCCGGCACCGCGCCTACCGGAAACACCACCCCCATGGCCACCACCGCCTCCGTCGCCCAGTAAAACCGGGGTGCCCATTCTTTCACTGCCGCGCTTCCCGGCCACTTCAATATGAGCCGCAGGCGAAAGACCTCTGTATTTCAGACCAGCCTCACAGAGCCTCGACTGCCTCTCGCTACAATCTCCCTGTGAAACTCTCCGCACTCCTCCTCGGAGCTTGCCTCCTCGCGCAAACCGCCGCCTCTCCGCGCCTCACCTTCGACGTCGTCTCCATCCATCCTTCCGATCCAGCCGCCATCGGCGGCCGCATCAAGCCCATTCCCGGCAGCCACGGCTACACCGCAACCAACATCCCCGTGCGCCTCATGATCGCGCTGATGTACAAGATCCCCGCCCGCCAGATCGAAGGCGGTCCCGGCTGGATGGACACCGAGCGCTTCGACGTTGAAGCCCGGTCCGACGGCACCTACTCCGTCGACGACCTCCACACCATGTACCAGAACCTTCTCGCCGACCGCTTCGGCCTGCGCTTCCACCACGACATCCGCGAAGGCAACATCTACGCCCTCACCGTCGACCCCTCCGGCCTCAAACTCAAGCCCAACACCTCCCCGGATAACGACAACATCCCCGTCAATGGCGCTCCAGCGCACGTCACCGGCATCCGCGTGCCGATGGTCTACCTCACCTGGTTCCTCTCGCAGGCCCTGCAGGAAGACGCCCGCCCCGTCGTCAACCAGACCGGCCTCACCGGCAACTACGACTTCGTCCTCAGCTTTCGCCCGATCCTTCCGCCCGACGCACCCGCCGACGCCCTTCCGCCCGAACAGCGCGACCTCCCAACCCTGTTCGAGGCGCTGCCCACCCAACTCGGCCTCCGCCTCACCGCAACCCGCGGCCCCGTCGACCACATGGTCATCGACCACATCGAAAAACCCACGCCGAACTAGGGTTGCATCGACCTATTCTCATTTGGCGGGAATTTTGAGATGCCGTCTCCTAAGCGGTGAATTTTGAGATGCCGTCATCCTGAGCCGTACCGGGGTCCCCCAGCGAGCGTTCTTTGCTCGATAGGGTGGTTAGCCGAAGGACCTCTGTGTTTTGCTCGGATCACCCAAAGTCTACCCACCGGGTGCCCCACCCCCGACCGGCGCAGCCGGGCAGGGTGGGATGTCGCCCGTGGTAGCGCGCGATGTCTTTACTCGTACAGGCTCGCCAGCCCACTGGGACGACTCTTCACAACTCATCGAACCTGTAACAAATCCCCTCACTCACTGCCCTGTATCCAATCCTGCGATAGATCGAGTTCGAGGTCGGATTGCCCAGGTCTGTATAGAGAATGCAGCGATACCCCGCCTTGCTCAGAAGCGAGGTCAGCCCGTGGACGCAAGCCCCGGCATGTCCAAGACCGCGCTCCTCCCTCGGCGTGTACACCCCGGAGATGCGCACCACGCCCTCAACAGGTTTGCTGAACATCGCCATCGACACCGCCCCTCCCGCGTCCCACAGCCACACTCGCTCGGACAACAAGGCTGCATCGACAAAACTTTCAATATCCCTCGCAGGTACATGCGCCTCAGCGTCAAACTCCTGCAACCATCTCACAGCCAGGTTTCGGTCCTCGGCATCAGCCTTTCTCAGCCGCCCATCCACCCATGCCATCTCATTCAGCCCCATCAACTCGTAAAGGCGTTGCCCTTGCGTCGGCACGGCGGCCGATCTCCGCCGCTCCGTCCATCTCCCCGCAAAACCTGCGGCCGTCGCCACGTCGCCATTCACTCCGGGCAAACTGGCGCCGCTGTCCGCAATGGCATCCGCAACAGCCACGGCCACCTCGGGCTCCATCGGCACCACCGTCGCCGGATACGTCAGAGGAGACTGCAGCGCGGCACCCACCACCTGCGCCCCGCGAAAGGCCACCCAGTACTTCCCCGCTTCAGGTTCCGTCAACCGCCTGTCCACAATCGTCAGGATCAGGTTATGAAGAACCGGGCGCGACCGCAGAAACTCTCCAGCGGCCGCCGCAAACGTTTGGGGATCTTCATAGAGGCGAACACTGATATCCATGCAATAAGTTGCGAGTGTCTCACAAACCCGCGGACAGCGTGCCTGACCGGGTGCCCCACCCGCGACAACCCTCAACCAGGTTCCACCTGACTTGACAAAAGCCCCGGCCGCCAGGGGGCCCTCTCTCGCCGACGTCGTCCCACTGCCATTCTCAAGGTCCACCCCTAATCCCAATATCATCTAGACTTTGCGCAAGAACAGGGGGAGGGGGGGTACTGTTATTTGGTCAGCGCTTTCATGTACAAATACCGGAATTCGACCCCTTGGTAGAACGCCTCCGTACGAATCCGCTCATCCCGCCCATGGGCCCGGTCGTCGTCGAAATCCACACCCATCCCGCTGATCCCGTAACTCGGAATCCCGCTCCCATGGTGATGATCGAGTCGCTCGCCCCCGTCGACATCGTCGGCACCACCGGCACCCCCGGCCACATCTCGTGCACAACTTTGTCGAGCGGCCCGTACACATCCTGCCGCGCCGGCGGAGGGTCCATGCTCTTCTTCGCCGACCCCAGCCCCAGCACCTCCCCGGCATCGTTCACATAGTTCACCGTCAGCTTCGGATCCTCAAAAATCTTGATCAACTGCTGCCGAACTTCCTCCTGCGAGTGCCCCGGAAGAATCCTGCAGTTCACATTCGCCCTGGCCATCCCCGGAAGCGCATTGCGCGCATGTCCCCCATTCATCATCGTCGCCACACACGTCGTCCGCAGCGTCGCATTGTCCGTCGGGTCCTTCGAGAACTCCGCCAAGGCCGCCGGATCCGGCGGATTCGCCAGCACACCGCGAATCAGCTCCGCACGCTGCGGATAGGTTTGGTCCGCGATCTTTGCCTTCTCCTCCAGTTCCGCGCGCGTCACCGCATTCAGCTCCACCGGAAACGGCGAGGCCTCGAGCTTCGTCAGAGCGTGCACCAGCTCGTAGATCGCGTTGTCCGGTCGCGGCTGCGAGCTATGCCCTCCCGGATTCGTCGCCGTCACCTCGAAATCCGCATAGAGCTTCTCCGTCGCCTCGACATCGAACTCGGTCGGCTTCCCTCCGCGCAACTCCAGCCCGCCCGCATCCGGATTGATGACGAAGTCCGCTTTCATCAGGTCGGGCCTGTGCTCCAGCAACCATGCCACACCGTTCGATGCTCCGCCTTCTTCGTCGGCAGTGAGTGCAATCACGAGGTCGCGGTCCGGCACATAGCCCTCGCGCTTCATCCGGATGAATGTCTCAACCAGTGCCGCATCTTCCTCCTTGATATCCTGCGTCCCGCGACCGTAGAAGAAGCCATCCTTCTCGACAAACTGATACGGATCGGTAGTCCAGTCCGCCTTACGTGCCTCGACGACATCCAGGTGGCAGATCGTGACAATCGGCTTCAGCGTTGAGCCGGGTTTGCCGCGGTAGCGCGCTACGAGATTCTGCTTGCGATCGTTCGGTCCCGCGAGCACGAGATCTTCCGCTGGAAAGCCTGCATCCAGCAATCTCTGCCGCATCTTCTCCGCTGCCGCGGTCACGCTGCCATTAGAGTCCTGCGTATTCGTCTCGATGAGTTGCTTGAAGATGTCGCGTGCCAGCGTGCGGTCCTGCTCCGGGAGACCTGGAGCGCTCTGTGCGATGGCCTGAAACCCAAATAGCAACAGCGCACTCACAGCGGCTATCGCATGCACAGCTCTTCTCTTGTCTCGCATCTCGCCTCTCGTATCTCTCTTGTGGCTCTATACTCGCATAGCAGCGATGCCCGCATCTTCAGACATTCAACCCGCCGTCGAACTCTCCGGAATCTCGCGGATGTACGGCAGCTTCGCCGCACTGCGAAACCTCTCGATGCGCGTGCATCCAGGTGCTTCGGTATTGCTCCTCGGAGAGAACGGTGCGGGCAAATCGACGCTTCTGCGGCTTATTGCGGGACTCATTTCACCAAGCGAGGGAACCCTGACGGTGCTCGGCGGATCGCCTCGCTCCGAGCGCGATCGCCTCGCATTCATGAGCCACGCGCCGATGTTGTACGACGAACTGACTGGCGTCGAGAACCTGCGCTACTTCGCCTCGCTCTACGGAATCGACGCTGCCAAAGCCGAGCAGGCACTGCGCGATGTCGGACTTGACCCGCAGCTCCCGCGACACGTCGGTGAGTATTCGCAGGGCATGCGGCAGCGAGCATCACTGGCACGCGTGCTGATGCTGGAGCCTGATCTGTTGCTGCTCGACGAACCCTTCTCCAACATGGACGCGGCGTCAGTGCAGATGATGACGGCTCGACTGCGCACCTTTCTCGCGCAGCCCGGACACAACGGCGTCGCGCGCACGCTCTTTCTAACGACGCACCAGGCTGACCTGGCGCGGCCGCTGGCGACAACGATACTGACGCTCATGGCGGGACAGCTGACTGCGAGGAATTGAACGACGCATGAAGACCAACGCCGCACGCCTGCTCGACAAACTCGGCATCAGCTACGAGATCCGCACGTACGAGGTCGATCCTGACGATCTGACGGCGATCTCTGTCGCGCGCAAAATCGACATGCCCATCGAGCAGGTCTTCAAGACACTGCTGACGCACACATCGGATGGTGAGCATCTGTTTGCCGTAGTTCCCGGCGGGGATGAGCTCGATCTGAAGAAACTGGCATCGGCAGCGGGTGCACGCAAGGCGGAGCTTGCGGCGCTGAAGGAGGTCGAGCCGCTGACCGGCTATGTTCGCGGCGGTGTGACAGTGCTGGCGGCAAAGAAGCCATTTCGTGCCTTTGCCGATGAGACGATCGAGCTGTTCGATCAGATCTCCATCTCGGCCGGACAGCGCGGACAGCAGATCGTGCTCTCGCCTGCAGACTATTTGCGCGCGACCGAAGCTACGATTGCCGACCTCACAAAGGCGTCACCGCAACCCGCGCAAGGAACGCACGGATGAGCTATCTCGGCTACGTGCTCACGCATCTGCGCAAGGACCTGCAGCTCGAGTGGCGGGCACGAGAGCTGATCAACGGCATGCTCTTCTTTGCGCTGCTGGTGGTCGTCGTCTTCTCGCTGGCGTTCGACCCGACAGCGTATCCGACGATTGCGCGGCAGATCAGCGGTGGATTGCTCTGGGTCGGGCTGCTGTTTGCATCGATCACCGCACTGAACCAGAGTTGGGCGCGCGAGCTGCACAACCAGGTGCTGGACGCGCAGCGGCTCTCACCCGCACCAGCCTCCGCGTTGTTTCTGGGCAAAGCGCTGTCGAATCTCATCTTTGTCAGCTTCATTGAGCTGGTGCTGGCGCCTGTTTTTGCCATCTTCTACAACCTGCATCCGCTGGGACAGGCATGGCTGCTGCTGCTGATTCTGCCTCTGGGAACGTGGGGTCTGACGGTCAACGGGACATTCTTTGCCGCGCTAAGTCTGCGCACGCGAAACCGCGAACTCCTGCTGCCGCTGGTCCTCTGCCCCATTGCCATGCCTGCACTGCTGGCGATGATTCAGGCCACAACGAATGTGCTGACGGGAGAGTTCGAGCCCGGTCTGTGGATCAGGCTGCTGGTGGGCTATGACATTGTTTTCACGATGGCCTGCATCTTCCTCTTCGAGACGGTTCTCAACGCAGGCGACTAGCGTTGCGAACAAGATAGAATCAAAGGGAAGTGAACAATCGCAGCCAAACACAACGCTTCCCGCTATGGGCCAGCCTCTATCTCTCGCTGACGTTCGCCGTTCTCGCCATTGGATTTTTTGAGGCGATGACGGCGCCGAAAGAGGCGACGATGGGCAACCTCTACCGGGTATTTTTCTATCACTTTCCGCACACGATCCTGAGCTTCTTGTTCCCGTACATGAACTGCGTGGCGGCGTTCCTGTTCCTGTACTGGCGCCGAACTAATGTGCAAAGGGCACTTGCGGCGGACGCGTTCGCGCTGGCCTCGGCGGAGGTTACGGTGCTTTATTCGTCCGTTGGGCTGGCGACGGGCATGCTGTGGGGGCGCGCGGCGTGGGGAATTTGGTGGACGTGGGATGCGCGCTTGACGACGTACCTGCTGCTGTGGCTGCTGTATGTGAGCTACCTTCTGCTGCGGCGACTCACAACGGGCGATCAGAAGGCAGTGTTCTCGGCAGTGCTCGCGATCTTCGCGGCGATCGATATTCCAATCTGCTTCATGTCCATCCGGTGGTGGAGGACGCAACATCCCAGCTCCGGTGTTTGGTGGAGGTGCTGATTCGGGCATCGACCCGCATATGTATCCGGCCGTGCTCTGGAATCTGACCGCGTGGGCTCTGTGGGGCGCGTTCGTGCTCGGACTTCGTTACGCGATTGAGCGTCGGCGGCAACGGATTGCGGCGGCTGAGACTGCGCCTCGGATCGCACCGGCGGCAACCCCGATTCTGGAGGTTCGATGATTCCCTTTTCAACGCTCTCGGAACGGCACCTGGTTTATGCCTATTGCGCGGTGTGGATTCTGCAGTTCGGCTACGGCACGTGGCTGGCGGTGCAATGGCGGCAAACGCGAAAAAAAACAACGGAGCAAAGTGGGAAACTTTGATCCGTTGGTCCGAGGAGTCGCTTTCAACGGGCCGCTCAGCCTGGCTGCCTCGTCATTGGGATGAACCCGGCTTTTTGAGATCGGTTGCGTTAAAACTTCTTCCACGTTGCGACGGCGCAACCTGACCCATAGACTCGGGAGACGTGTTCCTGATCCGACCAGATCGCACTCGACTTGTAGTTCGCGCAGCCGCAACGCTGCTTGCAAGCGCGAGCTTTCTGCTGGCGGGATGCCGGCATCGCGGATTCCCTGAGTATCCGGAGAACTACCACGAGTTCGCTTATGTGACGGGAGGGACTTCGAACACGGTGACCGTGCTCGACCTGGTGTATCTGCGTCAGGAGCGTGTGCTGCAGGTGGGACGGAGTCCGACGGGACTGGCGGTGAACCCGGTGAAGAACGAGGTGTACGCGGTCAACTCGGGCTCGAACTCCGTCAGCGTGATTGACGCGAGCACGAACAACGTCGTGGCGACGATCGGCGTGCATCAGCGGCCCTACTTCATTGCGGTGTCTCCGGACGGCAAACGCGCGTATGTGCCGAATTCAGGCTCGAACACGGTGAGTGTGCTTGATCTTGACGCACGGCGGCAGATTGGCGTCGCTGCGACGGGTGAGGGGCCGGGAGTGGCGCGGGTCTCGCCGGATAACCGCACGCTGGTGGTGACGAACCAGCAGGCGGGCAGCGTTTCGGTGTACTCGATCAACGAATCGGGCGCGCCGCTGACGCTGCGTGATGCGTTCGGGGGCTGCGCAGGTGCAACGGACATCGCGATTCTGCCGGATTCGAGCAAAGCATTTGTGGCGTGCTCGGGCGGGCACCGCGTGATGGCGATCTGGCTGGGTGCCGCTCCGGACTCGTGGCGCGGCAAGCAGGATGCATCGCTGCAGCATGACCAGATGCTGACGATGCTGGATGTCGGCAGGACGCCAACGCACATTGCACTGAAGCCGGATGGCGGCGAAGTCTTTACGACGAACTTCGATTCGGACTCGATCTCCGAGGTGTCGACGTGGACGAATGAGGTGCTGGGGACGTATGTAATTGGATCGAAGCCATCGCGCGGCATCATCAGCCGCGACGATTCGACGCTGTGCGTGACGAACTTCGGCGCGGATTCGGTGAGCCTGTATTCGATCGATGACGGGCGGATGGTGGCAGCAGTGCGCACGGGCTCACGGCCGGATGCGCTCGCGTTCTCCGCGGACGAGCATCTGCTGCTGGTGGCGGATGCTGGGTCGTCAGATGTGGCGGTGATTCGGATGCAGAGCGGGAATGGCCCGTCGCTGGTGACGATGCTTCCCGCAGGCGATCACCCGAACGACCTTGTCGTGAAGTCCTTCCACACACGGGCGACGCTTGGTCATTGATTCTGAAGTTCGGCCTCGCGGGTCTCGCGAAGGGTCAGGCGTGTAGCGGAGGCATAGGCTCCGCCGAGGAGCAGAAGCCCTGAGATGAACGCCCAGGTGATGAGTCCTGCAGAGACATAAAACGGGCCGTACACAGCGTGATAGTTGAGGTGCGGAAGGATGAGCATGTAGATGTATTTCGCTGCGGTCCAGAGGATGCCCATGACGATCGAAGTGCGGAGGACTGCGAGCGCCGGTATCTTGCGGTACGGGAGCACCCAGTAGATGAGGAAGAAGACTGCGCTGGCTGCGCCGAGGGCGACGATCTGGAGAAAAGCTTCGGCGGCGAGTGCGAAAAGCCTGCCGTTGGTGTGGCCCAGAAACATCCAGTCGAGCACGGTGCGCTGGGCGGCTGAGAGCGCGACCGAAGCCATCGCCAAAAGCCCTACGCCCACCGCGAGGCCGATGGAGACAAGCTGGTTCCGAACGTAGGAACGGTTCTTCTTTACACCCCAGACACTGTTGAGCGCGACCTCCAGCGGGAGGAAGACACCAGTTGCAGTAATGAGCAGCATGATGATCGAAAAGATCTTTATCGGCGCGTGGGTGAACGCGAGCAGGCGCATATTGCGCATGACGAAGTCCTGATTGTTCGGGAGGAAGTTCGACATCATGTCGCCGACGACCTCGGTCATATGCGAGGAGTGAAAGACACGCTGCGAGATCGTGAGCAGGAGAAGGATGAACGGGAAGAGCGAGAGAATGGCCTGCGCGGCGACCGAGAAGGCGTAGGTGTGGACCTCCGTCTTGGTGAGATAGCGGCCGAGAGATTTGAGCTGCTCCCACGAGCCATCCCTGTCCACGCGCAGAGCCGGAGCAGCGCCGAGGTCGGGTGAGACGGATTCTTCGCCGGCCTTCTTTGGGACGGGCGTTGCCTCTGCTTTGATTTCGCGCCCGCTGCGGCCGGTGGTCCCAACGATTTTTTGCTCAGGGCTCATCGTTCCAGTCTATCGAGTGCCCACTGTGCGGCGTCGGCAAGCACGGGATCTTCGCCCTCGGCCCACTCGCGCAGTTTGGTCGCATAACCTGGGTCGCCGCTGTTGCCCATGGCGATGGCGACGTTGCGGTGCAGGCGGCGGCGGCCGGTGCGCTCAAGCGGTGAGCCGCGAAAGGTGCGGTTGAAGGTGGGGCCATCCATGGAAGCAAGCCACTCGAGTGATGGGTTCACGAGCTCGGCCCGCGCAGGCAGCGCATCCGAGGCGGCAATCGGAGCACGACGGTTCCACGGGCACACGTCCTGGCAGATGTCGCAACCGAAGACCTGGCGACCCATCGGCACGCGCAACGATTCGTCGATGGGTCCTTTCTTCTCAATGGTCAGATAGGAGATGCAGCGTGCCGCGTCCATCTGGCGAGGGGTTAGCGCGTTGGTAGGGCAGGCATCGATGCAACGCGTACACGTGCCGCAGCGATCTTCGGCAGGAAGTGCCCATGCATCGGCCGCGAGGTCGAGCGACGTGATAATGACGCCGAGCAAGAGCCACGAGCCGAGGCTCTGATTCAGGACACACGTGTTCTTGCCGATCCAGCCAATACCGGCGCGCTGCGCATACTCGCGCTCGACGATGGGACCTGTGTCGACGTAGCAGCGAGTCTGGAGATCAGGACCGAAACGCTCGAGGAGGTGTTGCTCGACCACTCGCAGTTTGGTGAAAAGCACATCGTGGTAGTCGCTGCCGCGCGAGGTGTCGTCTGTGCGGCTGCTCCATGCATAGCGCGCAATCCAGCCGCTACCGGACTCAGCTTCGTCGATTGAACGCGGTGCATCAGGGTTGTAGTTGATGGCGCAGACCACGACCGAACGCGCCCACGGGATCGACCGTTGGAGGTCGCCACGAACGAGTTGGCCCGCGGTATCAAGGCGCTTGAGCCATTCCATCTCGCCGGCGCGACCGGAGCTGACCCACGCGGCAAAGCGGTTGCTGGATTCAACGTTGGCAGCAGTTCCTTCGGCAGGAACCGCAGCAATGCCGGCGAGATCAAATCCGGCCTGGCGGACCCGTTGTTCGATCCACTCGCGGTCTGTCTGTCCAATGACCATCTGTCGCGATTGATCGACCTCTCACGCGCCAGAAGTACACGGAGGTACCAGAGCGCGAGGCGATACGGTTAGGGTATCCTGCCTGTTGATCTTGACGCTCTGCCTGCTTCCAGGCCATTGAGGTTCTTCGTGCGACCCTGTCGGATTTGTGGTCATCAAGAGTTCCGTCGTCTCCCGCGCGAAGGTCTCTTTGAGCGCTCAATCCTGCCGCTGTTCGGCCTTTTTCCATGGGAATGCCGCTCGTGCCAGCACAAGACCTACATGCGCTTGCGCGGCGAGAAGCGCGTGGCCCAGCCTCCCGCCAGGTGATTCGCAATAAGGAATAAAGTTCGATTGCGTGAACAAACTCTTCGCTAGATCGCAGAGAAAGTGCGCCGTCGCCGCGTTGATCACTCTTCATTCAAGAGTTTTCCCAAGAAATACGCTGACAGCGCTTTTGCTCATGCTGTAGACTAAGTCCGCTTTTCAGACCATCTGCACAAACGTGCTGAAAACCGGCGGACAAGATTGCCCATCACGCGACAGTACTTTCCTTCCGAACGCCAGAGCGCCTCAAATCGGACTCCGCGACAGATCAACCGCAATCTCATTCTGAATCTCGTCCGCAAGCAGCAGCCAATCTCGCGAGCTGATTTGGCGCGCGTCTCCGGCCTGCAGCGCAGCACCGTGTCGCTCATCATCGAAGAGCTGATTGCCGATCGTCTGGTCGTGGAAGGACCCACAGGCCGGCTACCGCGCGGTCGTCGTCCGACATTTCTGCAATTGAATTCGCAGCGCGCCGTGCTCGCGCTCGACATTCACCCGGAGCAGATCACGCTCGCGATCTCGGATCTCGGCGGAAAGATCCTTGCACAGAAACTGGTCGACATTCCCGAAAGCACCCGCTCGGTGGCAGCGATCGTCTCGGCGATCAAGAAGATGATCTCCGAGCATAAGCAGAAGGCCTTCGACGGAATCGGCGTATGCCTGCCGGGGCGCACGGATCCCGTGCTCGAAGACCCTATCTTCGCTCCCAACCTTCATTTCCCTATTCGCGATATTCGGAAACGGATTGCGAAGGCGACAGGGTTGCGCGTGGAGATGGACAACGTGGCAAATGCATGCGCGCTGGCCGAGGTGTGGTTTGGCGAGAGCGATGGTGTCCACGATCTGGTTGTCGTGAATGTCTCGGAGGGTATCGGTACCGGCATCCTCGCCAACGGCAAATTGCTTCGCGGAGACAATGGTATGGCCGGCGAGTTCGGCCACGTACAGCTTGATCCCGATGGCCCGCCATGCGGCTGCGGGAATAACGGCTGCTGGGAGACGCTCGCCTCCAACCGTGCTGCTGTGCGGCACTTCGTGGAGTCCGGCGGTTCTCCAGGAACCTCGTTTGGGACGCTGCTGTCGCTGGCGCACGCAGGCGATTCGACAGCAAATCTCGCGCTCGAAAGAATGTCGATGAACCTGGGCCGGGGTTTACGCATGATCGCGACCGCACTGGCGCCGAAGGAGATTGTCATTGTCGGCGATTTCACCTCGGCCTGGTATCGCTTCGGGCCAATGATTGAGGCGGAGATGCACCGGCACGCGTTGAGCTCGAGCGCCGTGCTTCGACCTGCCTACGATGGCGGATCGGCGCGGCTGCGCAGCGCAGTAGCACTGGTGCTGAACTCCGGCACGCTGCAGTAGCGGCTAAGCGGGCTCGCTGACCCAGAGCACCGGCTGGCGCACGGGAAAGTTGCGGATAATCTCGGGCACGGTGGGATCCGGGTTGAGCGTCTTCCAGAGTTGCAGGTAGGCGTCATCGTTATAGGCGATGCCGGCGAACAGCAGGCTCGGCTGGCGCACGGGCAGATCGTCGAAGTACTCGACGTCATGCTGAAAAGGCCATTTTGACTTGTCGCGGATGTACGGCGCCATGAAGTCGATGGTCTTGCGGATGCCGCGGCCGTCAGACGTGGTGAAGGCCCAGAGGTTATCGACGGAGCGGCTGGCAATCTGGCAGACGAGCGAGAGCGCATCCATGTCAAAGAGTGAATAGCTGTACGGCTTGGTGCGCGCGAGTTCGAGCGGAAGACGGCCGTCGGCCGCGATCTGATTGGGCACCAGCACCGTGCGGAAGCGCTCGCGGCAGTCGGCAAGCTTCGCCTCGTCGTGTGTGAAGCGCGCGAACTCGGCAACCTGCGCGACCCAGCAGGTTCCGTGGTTGTTCTTGGCGGCCCGTTCCTCGAGGCCGTTCTTTGAGGTGGTCATCCAGGTTGTGTAGTCGGCAAACCAGCGTCGGACCGCTTCCATCTCGCCAGGCTTGAGGGCACCGGAGTGTTCGAGCCATGCAGCCGCGCGGGCGACCTCAACGAGGTGAAGAGTATCGATGATTCCGATGCCGCGGCCGGGAGCGACTCCGTGAATGGCCTGCGCGTACTGCAGATTCGGATTCATACGCGTGTCCGGATTGACGAACCAGGCGCGCAGATGATCGGCGGCCTTCGTGGCGTAGGAGCGTTTGCGGGTGATGACCCAGGCCGCGGTGAGCGCGGGCATCTGCAGGCTGAGACGGATCAGGAGCTCGCGATGATCGTTGAAGTTCGCAGGGTTCGAAAAACCGTCGCGGCGGATGTAAGGCCCGGTGGGGTTCTTCGGATCGGGCCACCAGTAGTCGCCCTCAGAAAAGTAGTCGTGCGTGCCGCCCTCGCTGCGCGCGGCGTGGACGGCGGTGATGGTCTTCGGCTGCTCCTGCATGTACCGGTTGGCGGCTCTGAGGATGCGTGCGCGATCGATCTTTGCGACGTCGATCTTCGACTGAGCCGTCGATCTCAGACTCCACATAGCTGCCGCTGAAGCGGCGAGAAACTCTCTCCTGTTCATCGTTCGAAGTCTATCGCAGCCGCGCAGGCCAACTGCCGAGACGAGCCCGTGAAGGAAGCAATCCAGGGCTATCAGAGCTATTCCGGGACCAGGATTAGAAAAAGTTTCAAGATTGCACTTGCAATTAGCTAATCGATTTAGTAAAGGATTTCATACAGCTTTTGAACCTGTTTTTTCAGCAGCCGAAGAACCTGTACGCCGGTCTCGAAGGGAGACTGTCTTGAAGAGTTCATTTTCCAGGCGCACCTTTGCGCGCCTTGTCGGTGCCCTGGTCGGTTCGGCCTCCGTGCCCCCGTTTGCGACCGCGGCCAGGACAGCATCGTCCGCCAACACGAGCGGCCGAATGGCCTTCCCGCAGGGATTTCTATGGGGATCGGCAACTGCTTCCTACCAGGTTGAAGGCGGTGTTCACGAGGATGGCCGCGGCCCGTCGATCTGGGATACGTTCAGCCATCTTCCCGGAGCCGTCGCTGGCGGCGACACCGGCGATGTGTCGGTCGACTACTACCACCGGTACAAACAGGACATCGCGCTGATGAAGAGCCTGGGCCTGCGCAGCTATCGATTCTCAATTGCGTGGTCACGGATCTTTCCGGATGGCAGCGGCACGCCGAATCCGAAGGGCGTCGATTTTTACAACCGCGTCGTCGATGAATTGCTTGCCAACGGAATCGAGCCGTTCTGCACGCTCTATCATTGGGACCTGCCGCAGGCGCTGCAGGATAAGGGCGGATGGGAGAACCGCGATACGGCGCGTGCGTTCGCCGATTACTCAGGCTATGTTGCGAGTAAACTCTCCGACCGCGTGCATCGCTTCATGACGATGAATGAAATTCGGTCGTTCGTAGAGCTCGGATATCAACAGGGTACCCACGCCCCCGGCCTGAAGCTGAGTGCAGCGCGAGTTGCCCAACTGAACCACAATGCGGTGTTGGCGCACGGGCTGGCTGTACAGGCAATTCGAGCAACGGCGCGTCCCGGAACACAGGTTGGCATCGCTGATAACGTTCAGGCGACAACGCCGCTGATCGAAACGCCTCCTCACATTGAGGCTGCGACTCGTGCCATGCGCGAGCAGAATGCGCAATACCTTACAGTCATTCGCGAAGGCCGCTACACCGATGCCTATTTGCGCCGGCTCGGCGCAGACGCGCCGAAGTTTACACCGGAGGAGATGAAGATCATCGCTTCCCCGCTGGACTTCATCGGCCTGAACATCTATCAGCCGACGTACGTTCGCGCGGACGACTCCGCCAGCGGATATGCAGTGGTCACGCCGCCGGCATCGTTTCCGCATATGTACAGCCCGTGGCTGTATGTCGGCCCAGAGGCCATCTATTGGGCTACGCGGCTGGTGAATCAGTTATGGAACCCGAAGGAGCTCTACATCACGGAGAACGGGGCCTCCTCATCGGATCTGCCCGAGAACGATGGAATGATCGTCGACTCGGACCGAATCATGTATCTGCGGAACTACCTCGGCCAGCTGCACCGCGCAATCTCCGAGGGCGTGCCGGTGAAGGGCTACTTCGTGTGGAGTCTGCTGGACAACTTCGAGTGGGCGGACGGCTATGCAAAACGCTTTGGCATCGTCTACGTGGACTACGCCACTCAGAAGAGAACGCCGAAGATGAGCGCGGCGTTCTATCGTGACGTCATTGCGCGCGGCGGGCTGGCTTAGTCTCCGCGCCTGAAAAACGCTTCCCCTTCGTCGGTGCGGCCGCAACCGGAATCGCGATGGTGGACTCTCGCTGCATCAGCTCGGGTTCAAACATAATTGTGTCGGGAAAGGCTTCGTTCGGATTCTGAATGCGCTTCAGCAACTGCTGAGCGGCCATCTCCCCCATTCGGCGAAGCGGTTGGCGGATCGTCGTAAGGCTCGGCGTGTGATATGCAGCGCTCGCAATGTCGTCAAAGCCGACGACGGAGATGTCTTCCGGGCAGCGCAGACCAGCGTCTTTGATGGCGCGAATGGCGCCGATGGCTGCAATGTCGTTGAAGCAGAAGATGGCGCTGAAGTGATGTCCGGTGGCGAGCAGATCGCGCACAACCGGATAGCCGAGTTCCGGCGACCACGAATTGTTCCTGATGTGTACGCAAAGCTCTGGACGCATGCGAATGCCAATGCGCTCCGCGATCTGGCGAATGCTCTGCCAGCGCGAGTCTGAATCCAGCGCATGCGGCTGGCCCTTCATAAAGGCGATGTCGCGATGGCCGAGATCATAGAGATGCTGCAGCGCGAGTGCAGCCGAGTGATCGTGATCCAGCATCACGTTCGTTACGCCGCGCATCTTCTTGTGCCCTGAGATGGAAACGACAGGCACGCCGACGGACTCGTTGAGCATAGTGTTGACCAGAATGAATCCGTCTACAGCACGCTCAGTCAAGATGCGCGGATATCCCTCCAGCAGGTCGCCGCGGCCCTGGTGGCTGACGACGAAGTGAAGATAACCCGCCTGCAGCAGATGCTCCTCGACACCGTTCATCACCATGGTGAAGTAGCCCTCGCTGAACTCCGGCACAATCACCCCGATCGTGAACGTCTGCCGCGTCCGAAGAGAGCGCGCGAGGAAGTTAGGTCGATAATTCAGCTTTTGCGCGGCAGCCAGCACGCGCTCGCGAGTCTTTGGCGCGATCGTCTTGGCGCCCGGCGCGTTGTTCACGACGAGCGACACGGTGGCCGGTGAAAGTCCCAGGTACTCGGCGAGGCCTTTCAGGCTGATCGGGCGTTCTTCAGTGCCTCCACTGGACTTGCGACTCATGAGAATGCAAATAGTTTTATCACCGCCGCAGCAACTTGTCGCTTAATCAGATATCTGAGGGATGCTGCCAGACAACACGAACCCCAGCGGTTGGCTGCGTCACACGTATAGTACCGGTATGAAGACGCGAGCCGTCGCGAGCAGCGTGCACGTGCCGCATCCGGAGCGGTGACGCCGAACCGATGCCCAACTCCCTGCGTATCGTTTTCGGAATCGCGATCCTTCCGGCATATTTCGGACTCACCATTCTGATTGGCTGGATAGCGCGCCGTCATAGTGAGAGCGCCAATTCCTTTCTAAATGCGAGTCGCTCTCTGCCTCTCCCGATCGTCACGGCCGCGTTTCTTGCAGCAAACTGCGGCGCGCTGGAGATCGTCGGGCTGAGCGCAATGGCCGCACAGTACGGCGCGCAGGCCTTCCACTTTTATTGGATTGGCGCGATTCCGGCGATGATCTTTCTCGCTTTATGGATGATGCCGGTCTACCGCCGCAGTGGTGTGCGCAGCATTCCGGAGTATCTGGAGCTCCGCTATGGCGGCGGCATTCGTTTGCTGAACGCCTGCGTGCTGGCCGTCACGATGCTCCTGTTCGGAGGCATCAGCCTCTACGCCATGGCGCAGGTCCTTCAGGTCGTCGCCGGGATGAACTTTGCTGCAAGCGTTCTTCTCTGCGCAGGCGTTGTGCTTGTTTATGTAATGCTCGGCGGTGTGCGCGCAACCATTTACAACGAGGTGCTTCAACTTGCTGTGATGATTGCGGGGCTTCTTCCTCTCGCCATCCGTAGCTGGCACCATGGCATGCTCTCTCTTGCGACCGAGCCACGGGATCATCTATGGCGCGGGCTGCCGGTGGTTTCGCATGCTTCTCCGCTCGACGCACTGGGAATCGTGCTGGGTCTCGGATTCGTCCTCAGCTTCGGCTACTGGTGCACTGACTTTGTGCTGATGCAGCGCGCCTTTACCGCACGGACGGAGGCTGAAGCGCGACGGGTTCCGCTGTGGGCCGGTTTCGGCAAACTTGGCTTCTCCATGATCGTCGTGCTGCCTGGTCTGGCCGCATACAGGTTGATACCTGGCCTCGGATCGTCGGAAAGATTCGACCAGGCCTTGCCGGCGCTGATGAGACAACAGTATGGTCCCGCGATGCTTGGGCTCGGACTGACCGCAATCGCAGCCAGCCTGATGTCGGGCCTCGCGGCCAACGTCTCCGCGTTTGCCGCACTCTGGACCGAGGACATCTATCACGCTCACCTCGTCACATCGAAGCCGGATCGCCACTACCTCTTCATGGGCCGTGCGGCGACCGTCGCGGCAATCGGTGTAAGCCTGCTGACCTCCTACATCAACTTTCTGTTCTCAGACCTGATGGAGCACGTGCAGCTGATCTTCTCAGTCTTCGGAGCTCCGTTCTTCGCGATCTTTCTGCTGGGTATGACGACGCGCCGCACCACCCAGCGCGGTGCAATCGCCGGTTTCCTCACCGGCACCTCTGTGGCTTTGCTGCACCTGTTCGCCTTCAGTCGCGGATGGCTCCACTACGGCAGCGTGATGAGCGCAAATTTTTACGTCGCCATCTATGCTTTCTGTACGTCGGTTGTGGTCGCGTTCGCTGGTCAGCCGGCCGAGCGCGCCGAAAAAAGAAGAGAGGCCTTCGCTTCATATGAACCTCACGGTACGCGGCATCCCTCCGCTGCTATGGATTCTCTCGGCTCTTTTACTGTGCGCATGCGTAGGGCTGAACGTGATATGGAGATAAGAGATCAGACTCCCCGGCCCCATAACCAGACTTCACACATCTAATGCCGGCAGACCGGTTAAAGTAGATACATAGCAGTCGAAGAACCACTTGATGACAGCCTTGTCCAACGAACTTATCTCCGAGCGAACGGAAGCCGGCCCGCAGCAATTTGCTGCTCCAGCGCGGGTGAACCTCATCGGCGAACACACCGACTACACCGGTGGCTTCGTCATGCCGATGGCGATTCCCTTCACCACTGTCGCGCAACTCTGCCCTGCGACCGACGGAAGATACAGCTTCTCGAGCGAGCTCTTTCCGGCCACCCGCTCGATGACACCCGACGATCGCTCTGCGCGCGTCGGTGACTGGAGTGATTATCCTGTTGGCGTTTTGCGCGAACTCCAACAGCGCGGTCTGCGGATTCCGCCGTTTGCGTTACAGCTGGGCGGCGACGTGCCACTCGGAGCAGGCCTGTCCTCGTCAGCCTCCGTCGAAGTTGTGACCGCGATCGCGCTTCTGTCGCATGCACGCGCCACGCTTCCCGCCGATGTGATCGCGAAGCTTTGCCAGAGCGCAGAAAATAACTACGTGGGCTCACCCTGCGGAATTATGGACCAGTTCGTAGTCACTGCGGCGAAGGCCGACCATGCGCTGCTTCTGAACACGCGCGACCTGACATATGAACTCTTGCCGATGAATAAGGGTGACCTTGCACGCTGCAGAGTTGTCGTGGCCAACTCCGGCGTGAAGCACTCCATTGCGGGCGGCGACTATGGGCTTCGGCGCCGTGAGGTTGAGGCCGGACAGGCCAAGCTGCGTGAGCGATTCCCTGAATTGCGCGACCTGGGCGACGCAACATTGGAGCAGTTAGCGACATGCCAACACGAGCTATCGCCCGAGAGCTTTCGACGGTGCCGCCACATTATCAGCGAGAATCAGCGGGTCCGCGAAGCGCGCGAGGCGATGTTCGCCGGTGATCCCGGGCGCCTTGGTTCCGTCATTACTGCGGCTCATGCGAGTGAGCGCGATGATTTTGAATGCAGTATCGAGGAGATCGATTTCCTCGTCGACACCGCTGTTGGTTTGCGCGGCTGCTATGGCGCGCGGCTTACCGGGGGCGGCTTTGGTGGATGCACCGTCAATCTTGTCAACACTGCCGACGTCGACGAGTTCATCGCAGCGCTGACCGCTGCTTATCGCGCGCGGTTCTCGCTGGAGCTCGACACCTATGTGTGCGCGGCCGTCGATGGCGCGGTTGCGCGCAACGCTGCAACGGGAAGCAATGCCCAGGAGGCGCGCTGATGCTTGAAATTTTCAGAGAATCTCCGCACCGGCGCTGGAATCCGCTGCGCGGTGAGTGGGTGCTTGTGTCGCCGCATCGCACGCAACGGCCATGGCAGGGCCAGACCGAAGAGGCTGCCGCGGTAACTGCAAAGAGCTACGATCCCGAGTGTTATCTCTGCCCTGGAAATGTCCGCGCGGGAGGTCATCACACTCCTGTTTACACGGACACCTATGTCTTCGAAAATGACTTCGCCGCTCTCAAAAGCGACATCGCTCCTGCGGAGTTCGACATCGAGAACGCTGGCCTGCTGCGCGCTGCGACGGAACGCGGGGTGTGCCGTGTGCTCTGCTTTGATCCGCGTCACGATCTCACACTCGCGACAATGGAAGTGGAAGCCATTCGCCGAGTCGTCGACGTCTGGGCCTCGCAGGAGCTTGAGTTGGCTGCGCGCGCGGACATTCGCTACGTGCAGATCTTCGAAAACCGTGGCGCGATGATGGGCGCGAGCAATCCGCATCCGCACGGACAGATCTGGGCAACCGAGCACATCCCCAACGAACCTGCCGCCGAGTTGGCATCACAGCGCGAATATCTTGCCGGGCACGGACGCCCTCTGCTGCTTGACTACCTCGATCTGGAGCTCAAGCTGCGAGAGCGCATCGTAGCTGAAAACGACTCCTGGGTTGCCCTCGTGCCATTCTGGGCGGTTTGGCCGTTCGAGACGCTTCTGCTGCCGCGCACACACGTCCGCACGCTCAACGAACTCGACACAACTGCACGCGATGGCCTCGCCGCAATTCTGAAGGTCGTCACAGCCGGTTACAACCGCATCTTCAACGCTCCGTTCCCTTACTCGATGGGCTTCCATGCCGCTCCATGCGATGAAGACGAGCACCCCGAGTGGCAACTGCACGCACACTTTTATCCGCCGCTGTTGCGCTCGGCAACGATCCGCAAGTTCATGGTTGGCTTTGAACTGCTCGGTTCGCCGCAACGCGACATCACGCCGGAGTCCGCGGCAGACACGCTTCGCCGCGTGATGTCGTAGAGTGCCTGGAGCGTCTATGCCTTGGGAGGCAAACCGCCAAGGTAGTAGACGCTGAGAGTGGATGCGTTCGCGATGAGCTTGGCCAGTTGCGGGTTCGGAAATCTCTGCTCGTACGGCGGAGCCCAACCGATCTGATCGCCGCTGGGGCGGGCAGGAACCTCCTGCTGCACACCTGTGGCCTTCGCAAACAGCTCCGGGTTCGCCAACCCGGCTACGGATACATCCGCGAGCCGATGTATCGCTCCGCCGGAATGAGCGTAGAGATCCATGCCATTGGCCTCACCGAATTCGGCAATCATAACCAGCGGGGCGAGCGCATAGAGATGATAGTGAAGCGCCCGCTGGCCGCGGGCCATTTCCAGTGGCAGCGTGCCGTCGGGGCGAATCTGCCGAACGCCGGCGTCGTAGGCTGCAACCGCCCAGTCAAAGTCGGCACGGTTATTCGCCGCCACGCCAATCGCCGCCAGCTCCACACCCGCCCAATAGGAATGATTATTTCGCGCGTCGCTCGTTCCCTTCGCCATGCGCGGGTCGAAGTATCCCTTCGTCTGCTCGCCCATGCTTACCAGCCAGTCCGCGATCGACTTCGCCTGCTTCCGGTGTAGCGAGGTGTGCGTCGCGTATCTTCAAATATCCAATCGCGATCGCTCCGGCGACCCAGCCCTGCACGTAGTACGCCTGATTCGACGACATCTTTCCAGTCAATGAGTGTTGCTCTGCCATTGCCGCGATGAACTTCAACGCGCATTCGGCAGCCTGCCGTGATCCGGTCGTACGATAGGCATCAGCGGCTGCAACCACCGCCTGGCCCGCAGCCTTCACCGGTCCGCTGGATTTCTGATACGCCGCCTGGCGCACTGGGTCGACGATCGAATGGGTCGGATCGTCGAGGCGATAAAATCCGTCGGTGATGAGATCCGGCGCAATATTGGGAGTCGCCGGACAGCTATACGGAGCAGAGGTCATCGCAACCGGCTTGCCATCCCATGGAGATCGTAGCGGTTGCTCCGCCGCAGCTCTGCGCCCCGCTGCTCCCGCAGCCAGACAGAACAGCACCACACCTGCGCAGAGCGCGATCAAACTTCTCCTCATCAACATTGTCCTTTCGTTGTGCTCCTGAATATCATCGCATCCGGGTTACGTTTCAGTTGAAGAGACGTATCAACCGGCCGGCGAGCCGCAGTGTCGACCCACCCACCCTGCGACCTCTCCGTGCCTCACGAAATCGACCGTACAAGGAGGTTGCTGATGAAGCCCACGAACATGCGTGCGGCAGTGCTTAGGCACCCTGCCCCGGTCCGCGACCGACCGCTCACCATTGAAACTGTGGCCGTCGAGGAGCCGGGAAAAGATTCTGCACTGCTCAAAGTACTGGCCTGCGGCGTGTGCAGAACCGATCTGCATATCGTCGAGGGCGAACTCCCGCAGCGGCTCGACGCTGTCATTCCCGGTCACCAGATTGTTGCCGAGATCGTTAGCTCACCAGACCCAACATTCGTTCCCGGCCAGCGTGTAGGCGTCTCCTGGATCGGCGGCGTTGATGGCACCTGCCGTTTCTGCCGCTCGGATCGCGAGAATCTGTGCGATGCACCCACCTACACGGGCTATTCGCACAACGGCGGCTACGCCGAGTTCACCACAGCCCGCACAGACTTTCTCCTTCCGCTACCCGAAAAACTTTCCCCGACGGATGCCGCGCCGTTACTCTGCGCGGGCATCATCGGCTTTCGCAGTGTCCGAGTTGCGGGCGTGCTGCCCGGCATGCGTGTCGGACTTTTCGGCTTTGGATCTTCGGCGCAACTAATCATGCGACTCCTCAAGGCCTGGAACTGCGAGGTCTACATCTCCACGCGGGAGAAACGGCATCAGTCAATCGCCAGCGATCTCGGCGCAGCATGGGTCGGAGATGCGCTCGCAACTCCTCCGCAGAAGCTGGACGCCGCGATCACCTTCGCCCCGGCCGGCGACGTCGTGATTGCGGCTCTGCGCTCACTCGATAAAGGCAGCATCCTTGCAATCAATGCCATCCACCTCGATCGCATCCCGCAGTTCGACTACGACTCGCTTCTCTGGGGTGAGCGCCAGATTCGCAGCGTGACCAACATGACGCGAGCCGATGCGAGAGAGTTTTTGAACATCGCTGCCGAGATTTCTCTCTCTCCGCGCGTGCAGACGTTCCCTCTTGACCAGGCGAACGAGGCGCTTCTCGCGCTGAAATCGGATGAGGTCTCCAGTTCGGCCGTGATCATTCCCTGAAATCCATGCGAAGCTGCGCGTCTTCCGGCACAATTTCATCCCAAGCCGCATGGCCGGTTCTGCAAGCGTTCCAAATGTGGCTTCGATCCATCACTTCCCAAGGCCATGGAGTGAGACATCGACTCCTGAGACTCAGACCGGCGAGCAAAACTCGCTTTCTTCCGGCATAATTGATGGCAATCGATTACTCGAAACAAGCTGCGCTATACCTAGATTTTCCTGCATCTCCAACTCTCTCTGAAGGGCCAAAGCTCGAGCATGAAATCTCCCAATTCGAAGAATTGTCTTTCGCGTCGCGGGTTCCTCCAATCGTCTCTCACCGCTGGCGCGGCGCTCGCCGTTCGTCCGCTCTGGGGGCTGACCGACACTCGACGCTCGGGTCCCTCTCATCGCACGACGGCGTTTGACCACGATTGGCAGTTCCTCGGCAAGGCTGCGCAGCCGTCGCAGCCTGTCACTGTCTCTCTTCCTCACTCGGTCGCGAAGCTCTCCTGGCAGGATTGGAACGCTGAATCCTGGGAAGACGTCTGGCTCTATCGCAAGACCTTCCAACCTCTGCCCGACAGTGATGGCCTGCGCACTTTTCTCAAGTTTGAAGGTGCGATGGTGACTGCGGATGTCAGCATGAATGGCGCGGCACTCCCACAACACAAAGGCGGATATCTTCCCTTTTCCTACGAAATCACCTCGCGGATGAAGGATGAGAACGTCGTTGAAGTACGTCTGGACTCTCGCTTCCAGAACGTCCCGCCCGAGGGCAACCCGAAGGGCCCACACTCAGTCGACTATTACGTCCCCGGAGGCATGATCCGCGGAGCGTCGCTCTACGTCGTGCCGCAGACCTACCTGAGCGACGTCTTCGCGAAGCCGGTTGACGTGCTTCAACCATCGCGTCGCGTCGACCTTACCTGCACTCTCGACTCGGCATCCGGTCTTGCACAGAAATGTTATCTGGAGGCCATGGTGCTCGACGGCGAGCGCGTCGTTGCGAAGGCACGCAAAGATCTCGCAGCACTCAAGCCAGGAGCCACAGAGGTCACCCTCAGCGTAACCGGGCTGCACGAAGTGAAGCTCTGGGATAACGACAATCCACACCTCTACAACGTGGTGGTCACGCTGCACGTCGCAGCCAAGCCGGTGCATGACTACAAAACACGCATTGGCTTCCGCGAGGCGAAATTCACCGTCGATGGCTTCTTCCTCAACGGCAAAAAGATGCAGTTCTTCGGACTCAACCGGCACGAAATTTATCCCTATACCGGCTACGCGATGCCCGAACGCGTCATGCGCAAAGACGCGGAGATCATCCGTCGCGACTTCAACTGCAACACTGTTCGTTGCTCGCACTATCCGCAGCATGAGGCCTTTCTCGACGCATGCGACGAGCTCGGCCTGATGGTTTGGGAGGAGACTCCCGGCTGGGGTTACGTCGGCGCCGACAAGGAATTTGAGGACCAGGTCCTGCAGAATGTCTGCGACATGGTGCGCCGCGATCGCAATCATGCGTCTATCATCATCTGGGGCGTGCGTGTGAACGAGTCGCACAACAACCCTCTCTACATACGAACCACAGCCGCCGCAAAGGCGCTCGACGATTCGCGGCCTGACTCCGGCTCGATGACTTACTTCGGTGACTGGAAGACGACGTGGCACGAGGACGTCTTCTCGTTCGATGACTACCATCAGTCCTCCGATGGAACCGTCCAGATTCATCCGCCGCTGGAAGGCATCCCCTACATGCTTTCCGAAACCGTCGGGCAGTACACCTATACGGCCCCCGGCTTCAACAACAGGTACCGCCGCGCCGCAGAACCGTCCATGCAGTATCACCAGGCCATCTACCACGCTCAGGCTCATGACCGCGCCCGCGCCTACGACCGCATGTGCGGCGTCATTGCATGGTGCGCGTTCGAATACGCCAGCCCCAATAACGGGTACAAAGGCGTCAAGAATCCCGGCGTCGCTGACGCGTTCCGCATTCCCAAGCTCGGCGCAACGTTCTATCAGTCGCAAGTCAGCCCATCCGTCCGTCCCGTCATCGAGCCCAACTTCTACTGGGACTTCGGCACGATGACACCGCAAGGACCCGGCAAAAACCTGGCCATCTTCCACAACTGCGACCGGCTTGAGGTCTTCGTAAATGGAAAACTTCAAGCCTCACTCGAACCGGATCGCAAAGGATATCCGCATCTGCTGCACGCGCCTTCATGGGTGGACCTCGAGATGGATGGCAGCAACCATCCGGAGCTGCGCATCGATGGCTTCGTCAACGGCGACAAGGTGCTGAGTCGCCAATTCTCATCCGATCCGGTGCACGATCAGTTTGTCGTCAGCATCGACGACTCCGAGATCCGCGCAGACGGTATCGATGCCACGCGCGTTGCCTTTCAGATCCGGGACGAGTACGGCGCACCCAGGCTGCTTGGCAGCGGCGAGGTTTCCATTGAGATCACCGGTCCGGGAGTTTTGATCGGCGACCGGACGTTTTCACTGACAGAAAGCGGAGGCGCCGGCGCTGTATGGATTAAGTCCAGGCCCAACTCAACCGGCGCTATCACCGTGAAAGTGACTCACTCCACTCTGGGGACAAAGACATTGAGGGTAACGGCGACAGCCTAGAAAATCCTGTCAAGCCCTTGGAAGCGTGGAAATCCCCCGAAAGCACAGGCCAGGAGAAGCAGCAACGCGCTGAAAAGACCTTTGCCTTGGCTGTCTGAAGCTGTCATCTTCAACCCTCATTTTGATTGCTCTCCTGCAGTTTCCTCAGCAGCAGACGCGGCTACTGACCGGCGTCCTGGTGATCTTCCGCCGACTCCTTCAACGAAACCTTGTTCCAGTCCGGCGGCTCCACGCCGAGCAGGTGGTGCACAAAGTAGTCGTCCCGGTAGTGTTCTCTGGCGAGACTGCCCGACGCCGTGATTCTGTCCCGGGATGTAGAGCATGTCGAAGTGTTTGTGCGCCTTCACCAGCGCGTTGACCACCTGCAGCGAGGATGCGGGATCGACATTGTCGTCCAGCTCTCCCGCGATGATCAGCGCGTGCCCCTGCAGCAAGTGGGCGTTGACGACATTCGATGAGGCCTCATATTGCGGGCCGATGGGATAACCCATCCACTGCTCGTTCCACCACATCTTGTCCATGCGATTGTCGTGGCAGCCGCTGTTGGTTACGGTGACCTTGTAGAACTCAGGATGGAAGAGCACGCCGCCCAGAGCACTCTGTCCGCCCGCCGAGGTACCGAAGATGCCCACGCGCGAGATGTCGTACCAGGGATACTTCGCAGCCGCGGCCTTGTGCCACAGGATGCGATCCGGGAAGCCGGCGTCGCCGAGATTCTTCCATGCAACATCGTGGAAGGCCTTGGAGCGGTTGCTCGTGCCCATGCCGTCGATGTGGACGACGACAAATCCCAGCTCGGCCAACGCCTGGTCCGGAGCAACCGCGCTGAAGGTCTTGGGAACGAACGATCCCTGCGGACCGGCATAGATGTTCTCGATGACCGGATACTTCTTGTGCGGATCAAAGTTCAACGGCTTGGTGATGGTGCCCCAGATGTCCGTCTTGCCGTCGCGCCCTTCGCAACGAAGACCTCAGGGAAACGGAAGCCGGCGGCGAGCAGCGCGCTCGTGTCTCCCTTGTCGAGGTCCAGCACGACCTTCTGGTCGTCACTGCGGCGAAGCTGCGCAATTGGCGCCAGATCGACGCGCTGCCAGGTATCGACGTAGTATTTGTGGTCCTTCGAGAAGACGAGACGTGTGCATACCATCTGCGTCGGTGAGCTTGCGTGAGACCAGTGCCATCGAAGTTGATGCGGTAGTACTGGGTGAAGTACGGATCCTGTCCCGGAACCGAGCCTCCGGCTGCAAACCAGATCTGGCGCTTCGCCTCATCGACCCACACCACGTCGCGCACCAGCCAGTCGCCCTTGGTGATCTGGTTCTTCACCTTGCCGGTGGTGCCGTCGTAGAGATAGAGATGCTCCCACCCATCACGCTCAGACGCCCAGATGATCTCTTTGCCATCGTTCACGTCGTGACGGAACTTTCGGCCTGCCGACATCCCAGGGCCGAGGTTGCTGTAGTAGAAGAACGTCTTCGTCTCTTCGTCGATCAGAGCACGAGCGTTGCCGGTCTTGGCATCGACTTCGATGACCTTGTAGGCCTGATGGCCGCGCTGGTTGTACTCGAAGGTGAAGGCGCGGCTGTCCTTCCACCACACCGGCGGTGTGATGTCGTACGGATTGGGAAAGAGCGTGCGGTCGATCTCGGTGCCCTTGCGTGATGCGACGTCGAAGAGCACTGGAAAGGCGATGTCCACCGGGTCGCCGGGCTTGGCATAGTGCACCGTCATATGCTTCGGCTGCAACTGGTCGGCCGGCGAGGAATCGATGTACATGATCTCGCGGTCGAATCCCGGTCGCGTGTGATACGCGACCAGCTTCTTCGAGTCCGGCGACCACGCAACCGTGCGCAGCGAGTAGTAGTTCTTTTCAGAGCCATCGAAGCTGAGTTGCACAGGCTCGCCCTTACCCGTCGGGCTTCAGGAAGACATTGAAGTCCTGAATGAACGCCTCCCACTTGCCATCGAAGGACTTGCAGGTCTCTGGAGCTGTAGGAGGAAGCTGCCCGGGAAACGGAGAGCCGACTCCCATGCGCGCCGGCTCCGGTGTGACTCTCTCTCTCGGACCTTGACGATCGTGCGAACCAGCGCACGCACGCTGCAGACGGCTGAACCGGCCGGTGTCGCCTTCCTGCGATGCGGGAGGCTGCCAGGCGAGTCCATCCGCCGGATCACCGCCAGGACCCTCAGGACTCACATCTTCAGCGCTCAGCGCATCCGCTTCCGGGCTCTCCCCGCGACGGTCCGCTCCGGGGGACGGGATCGGTCCGGTCTTCACGCAGGTGTAGGCCTGGAGATCGCACTTGTACATCGATCCACCCTCGCCAAACTGAATCGCCTTTTCGTCGTCGACGAAGATCAGCGGCGCGGTCTGCGGAGGTCCACCCATCGCGCGTCTTGCGCCAGGGCGCTGACCAATTCCCGGCTGGAATGGCAAGGTCTGCGCGGTGTAATGTCCGCCGGCTGCCTTGTTGACGGCGTCGGCGAGCTTCGCATGATCGAACGCCACGTGTTTCGTCGGAGCCTCTGCGTCGACGAGCACGTACTCCGCGCCCCCTTTGACGCTGTGCGCATACCAGAAGTGGTGCGAGTCGCCAATCCAATGCGCGGGGCCGGGCTCATTCAGGACAAGGTCGCGAGCTTTGGCCTGCAGATCCTGCGCACGCTGATAGTCGGCGAGCGTCCCTTGCGCATACAGAGCCGGAGTCATCGCGGCGAGTAGCAGAATCAGCGAGAAGCGGCAGGGGTTTGTCATCTTCAAGAAGGCTCCTTTGGGTGCGCCACGGCGCAGACTTTCGACAGGCCTGTCCACCTCGCGCCAGATTGGAAAGGCTGGTTCGCTGCCCAATGCCTGAAAAACTTGGGACACGAAGAAGTATACGTAAAAGTATTTTCGAAGAGACGGGAAAATTCGAGAATTCTGTTGCAGATTCGCTCTAACGCGCCGTGAACTTCACCAGGACCACGCCGTGTGTCGGCACGGTCGCCGTGAAGCTGTCGCCACTCATCGTTGCGGGCTCATGCTTCCATGGATCGCGCAGTTCGAGCTTCCTGCCGGTGAAACTCGCGGGCAGGCTCGTTCTCGGGAAGGACATCTCCGCGGGCGCTTGCGTGCGATTGAAGAGGCCTACGACGACTGAGCCGTCGGAGAGTGGACGCATCAGCACCTCGAGACCGTTGTTGCTGGACACGGAGATCACGGGCTTGTAGTCGCGGTCCTGGTCAATCGCAATCACCTCGCGGTTCATCAGGATGCTCTTCGTCTCGTCGGTCATCGAACGCAGGTCGTTGCCGGCGATCAGCGGTGCAGCCAGCAGCGACCAGAGGCTCATGTGCGTGCGGTACTCATCGGCCGTCATGCCGCCGTTGCCGATCTCCAGCATGTCGGGGTCGTTCCAGTGCCCCGGCTTGGCGTACGAGGCAATCTTGAGCTGGCTGAAGCCGATGCGGTCCATCGATTCCCAGCGGTCGCTGATATCGCCGGTTGTGCGCCAGAGGTTGCCGCCGGACTTCGTCGCCCCAGCCGGTCCAAGGTTCAGCGCGGCCGTACTCGCAGAGGCTGTAGATGATAGGCCGGTGCGTAGCCTGGAGCGCTTCGCCCATCTCCTGATAGATCGCCTGCAGCGTCGGCGCGTCATCTTTGTAGATTTCGAGGTCGCTGCACAGGTCGTACTTCAGATAGTCGATGCCCCACGCCGCGCATGTCTTCGCGTCCTGCGCCACGTGGCCGTAGCTGCCCTCATATCCTGCGCAGGTCTTTGGCCCAGGCGACGAGTAGATGCCGATCTTCAGCCCTTGGAGTGGACGTAGTCGGCGAGGGCTTTCATGTCCGGAAACTTCTTGTTCGGGATCAGGTTTCCGTTGGCGTCGCGGCCCAGTTCCCAGGTGTCGTCGATGTTGATGTAGACATAGCCGGCATCGCGCATGCCGCTCGACACCATCGCGTCCGCCATGCCGCGCACCGAAGCGTCATCGACACGGCCGGCGAACTTGTTCCAGCTGTTCCAGCCCATCGGCGGCGTTCTCGCAAGCCCATTGTCCGGCACATCTTTGAGAGCGGGCAGCGGCAAAGCCGCGGGAGGTTCCGTCGCCTCCTTCGTCACCTTCTCTCCGACAGAGTGGATCTCGCCCATGCGGCCATGCGTCGTCAGCATGAGCTTGCCATCTTCGAGCGTGCCGTCGTAGGTGAGCACGGGCATCTGGCGGCGCGGTGGCGTACCCGGAGGCGGTGGAGGAGGCGTCGGCGGCACCGTAACGAAGTGAAGGGCGCCATCCTTGAAGGTGCCGCTGATGGGAATGCCGTTGGGCCTGCGAATGAGTTCGCCGCTGATAGTCACACCGTTCTGCTCGATATGGAAGAACGTCTGGCGGAAGGTTCCGTCGCCGTCTGCGTTGGGCGTGCGCACATCCCAGTAACCGCTCAGATCCTGAGCCTGAAGTGGGAAGCTCAAACCGCAGAGCGCAAGCGCGACAGCAGCGATCAGCAGGCGGCGGGACGGCAAAGGAAGGCGATTCACACGTACTCCCGATCTAATTAAGTAATAATGCATTTTTGTATATATCAAGCGTGGGGTCGCTGAGAAGTCGGACGAGGAAGGTCATCCTAAAGCCTGGCAATGGGAGGCGTCTGACTTACCAGCTTCCGCGCTCACCGAAAATGTCGATGACATGCCCAAGACGCTCTGCACCCTTCAGCCAGTTCTGTTTCAGGGCGGTATCAACGGCGTCAGCGTCGCCAGCCTCTACTGAGCGGATGATCTCCTTGTGCTCTTCAACAGAGATGTGGAGGTCTTTGATGATGGAGCTCGCGTAAAGGCGCCAGTAACGCTCGGTCTGCGGTTCAACGCCCCCGTGCAGGGTCGTGAGGCGCGGGCCGGCCCCGTACTTGACGATGAGCCGGTGAAAATCGCGATCAATCTCGAAGATCTCGCCGGGATGACAGCTCTGCCCGCTGGCAATCGCGTCCAGCCGCACATTAAGTGCTCGCAGCTGGTTTCCGATCTGTTTGCGTTGCGTCTGGGAAAGCCGAGCCACGCCGCGGCCTGCAATTCCTTCCAGGCTGCCAATGATCATGTACAGTTCGTTCGCGTCCTCCTTGGTGAGAGGAGCGACGATCATCCGCGATTTACTGATGTTCCGGTGCTCGAGCACGTATCCTTCGCGCTGCAGCCACTGAATGGCTCCGCGCACAGGGGTTCGGCTCATATTCAGCCGCTCGGCCAGGTCCGCCTCCAGGATCCACGTGCCCGGGGATAGACGGCCATGCACAATCAGTTCACGGATCTCGCGAAACGCTGTGATAAGGCTGGTTCCGTGTTCGGGTTTCGAGCGGGAATTCTTGGAGGATGTCGTCTTTTTCTTGGTTGCCATGGCAGGGACGTGCAATTATCTCACGAGCGAAACGCAAAACTGTATACAAAGAAGAAGAGGTTTGATGTACTGATTCGGCACTGCATTGTCAGTACATGCCGCCGCGATGCCGCTTAAGGCGATAGGACGGCGGGGGCACTTCCCTCCTGTGGCTTACCGCTCCGTCTACGCAGAAACCAGTACATAGGCATACCGCTGAGCACGATCACTAACCCCGGCCAGGTCGTTGCGGCCCGGTAGCAGAAGAGCACGGCGAGTACGATTGCGGCTCCCGTAACATAAAGTGCCGGCAGCCACGGATATCCCCAGCAGCGATAGGGCCGAACCGCATGAGGGCGCGTGCGCCGCAGCCGGAAGATCGCCGAGACAGTAAGGATGTAGAAGATGAGCGCTGCCGAGATCACGTAGTCCAGCAGATTGCTGTACAGGTTGCCATACGTTCCCGTAGCCGCATTGTGAGTGCGCGGCAACACCAGCAGCAGGGCCCAGGCGCATTGCATCATCAGCGCGGAGGAAGGAACACCCTCTTTGTTAAGCCTTCCGGCGCGCCGGAAGAAAAGCCCGTCCTGCGCCATGGCGTAGCAGGCGCGTCCACCTGCCAGCGTGATACCGTTCACGGTGCCAAAGGTGGAGACCATGATGAGCAGAGCCATCGCGAATTCACCGAGCCCCGGCAGCACTGTGTTGACGACCATTGTCGCCACACGGTCCGACGGCGCGGTCTGAATCGCGTGCACCGGCAGGACAGCAAGGTAGCAGAGGTTGCAGAGCAGATAGAGCACGATCACCAGCGATGTGCCAAGCGCAAGCGCTAAAGGGAGGTTGCGCTCTGGTCGACGCACCTCACCGGCAACAAACGTGACATCGTGCCAGCTATCGGCCGAGAAGAGCGAACCGGTTTGCGAGACGCAGAGCGCTACCAGCATGCCGAACCAGGTTGCTATCTCCGTATGACCGATCTGCACCGTAGCATGCGGAGTCCAGGCGTGAGCGAAGTTCGCATGGAAGACGGCCGGCGCGCGGAAGAACGCATACGCGCCCAACCCGAGCAGCAACACCATGCCAAGTAGTTTGGCTACTGTGAAGACGTTCTGTATAAGCTTTCCCCACCGCACGCCGTAGCAGTTCAAGACCGCGATGAGCACAATGATGCCGAGCGCAAGCGCCTGCGCGGTGGAGAGCGAAACCGCATAGCCCGGCGCGATATTAATCGGCGCAATCAGATAATTGGTCTCGCTGATGCGCGGAACAACGACGCCCGTGAATCGCGCAAATGCGATGGCCACCGCAGCGATGGTTCCGGTCTGGATCACCGTAAGCAATGTCCATCCATACAGAAACCCCACGAGCGGCGAAAAAGCCTCCCGCAGATAGACATACATGCCGCCGGCCTGTGGCATCATTGCCGCCAGTTCGCCATAGCAAAGCGCGCCGGCAACGGTGAGCACACCGGTGATGATCCACGCCACCAGCAACCAGCCCGCAGAGCCCACCTGGCGCGAAATCTCCGCGCTGACAATAAAGATGCCCGAGCCCACCATGATGCCCGAGACAATCATCACGGAGTCGAACAATCCCAGCGCTTTGCGAAACTCTCCTGCGTGTGCGGGTCCTGTTTGCGACTCCATCACATGGATGCCTGTGCTCACGTCTGCTGCCTCCTGCAATATCGCTTCTCTCACGCGAGCTCTGCCACAACCTCGAAGTGACGGGCGGCCGGCATAATCACCGCTGCGTCGCCATGAGTCCCGCCCAGCGTACCCGCTTTGCCATTTACTGTGACGCTCGCCACTTTCTTGCCGCGCGGCGCCCGGAAGCTGACGTGCAGTTCCTTCGGCAGCCTACCCGCTGGCGGCAATGCCACCGTGGCAACGAGCTCGTCACCACGAGTCTCCAATTTGTAGCTCACATGACCGTAGCGTGTCGGCGCCTGTTGGATCGCGATCGGCTTGCCTGTCGCCACCCAATCGCGCGGGATGGCGCGCCCACAGTGCAGTACGTCCTTATCGTTGTCCTCGAAGATAAGCATCCAGCGCACGAGCAGGGGAATCGTCTGCTGTGCGGGAATGCAGAATATGGCGCCACCGCCGGTGATGCCTGAGACCTCGCCCGCGGTCCAGCTGCCGCGGGTGTGGTCGTGGTAGCGGTGCGCATACATGAAGAGGATGTACTCCTCAATGCGGTCGAGACGCAGCAGCATCTGTGCGTAACCGTAAGAGATGAAGCCGAGAATCGCGCGGCCGCTGGGATTCGGACGGCCGACGTTGGCCACCACACCGATAGTCGTTGCACCGTACGCACGCATTGTGTCGATGACCGCATTTGCTGTTGCGTCGGGTAGGACATTAGCCTGCAACAACTCGGTGTAGCAGCGATGCGGCCATTGCTGCTCGCTGGGCCGCTCCTTCTCGAGCGCCTCGCGGAACGTGTATTGCGATCCTGGCAACAGCGGCACATATGGCGGCTTCGCATCCTTACGGGTGTTCGTGTCGATGCTCTTCAGCAGCGCACCCTGCAGGCGGCCTGCGCGATGCTCCCAGTCTGCGGCCTTTGCTGTCCCTCGCGGTAGGTTCAGCTTGCGCCACGTCGCAGCGATCTCTCGCCAGCCGCGCACCGCAAACGCGCTATTCGCGTAGTAGGGCTTCCACCACACGGAAGGATCGGCCGCGAGGCATGAGTCAGACTCGCACCATCCGTGAATGAGCCCATGCCCACGATCGCTCGCCGGAAGCGCCAGCGCCTCGTCCTCGAGCTCTGCGAGCATCGTTGCGATCGCCTCGATCTTTTCGCGATGCTTCAGGAGGAGTGCGCGATCACCTGTCAATCCGTAGTAATGGGCGACGAGAAAGAGCGTGAGCCCATACTGCCCTGTCTCGGGGCCGCGCATGTTGATCATGCCCTTGTCGTCGGTAAAGTCCGTGAAGTATCCATCGAAGACCTCGCGCGCAAGGTCGAGACGGCCGCACTCCATGTTCGCGTAGAGAGACATTGTGAAGATGTCCTGGAATCCGTCGTACTCCGGTCCGTAGTAGTCGCGGTCCACCGCGCCGTACTTCGGATACGTTCCGCCTGGACGCACCATCAGCTCCTTCACGAACGCATAACGCGCCATATTCGTCCAACTCGGATCGGGCAGCGTGATCGCAGACATGTCCTCGAACTGATGTTCCCAGTAAGCTGCGAAGATCAGTAGCGCACGAAAGAACTCCTCCGGCTTCGGATCCTGGCGACGTCGAGTGTAAGCCGGGTAGCTATGGCCGTACTCGACCTTGACGATCTTGCCATTCTGCACGTGCGCCGTGCGGTGCCACGTCTGCACGATGAAGCGATCCTTCGCCACCACATCGCCAAAGACGACGATCTCGTAGTAAGAATCGTCATCCCCCGGAAGCACCTTCCGCACTGCGGGCATCCATCCGCCGATGAGGCCCTCGAACCGGCGATTCGCACGCTCCTGCGTTAATTCTCTGAAGTACTGCACGGGGTGATAGGTGCGCGTATTCCCGCTTGGATACACGGGCATCGTGTCATTGCACTCACGTGTGCCGACAAACGTCTCCCAGCTCGGCCGATAGTTCCGGTTCGGCATGGTCGGATGAAACGAATGCATCGGCGGCGCAGCGTTGCGCACGTCGTCCTCGTTGGGATCGCCCTGCGCTAGTAGCTTATCGGCAAGCAAATCCGGCCCGGCCATGCCGATGTCCTTGATGTCCAGGCCAAGATGCTGCAATCCATCGGAGGCAAAGCTCGCCTCAGCACTCTTCGTCAGCACACGCGCACGACCGGACGATGACACAAACGTGATCGCGCCATCGCGCGTGCGCAGGTCTTCGTAAACCTTCCACGTCGCACCATCATGCGAGAAAGTGCACACCAGCGTATACCCGCTTACATCAAGGCTCCCAGCCGCAACCACTCCGAGAGTTGAATTCGTAGAGGTCCGGTTTGCCGCCCTTTTCTGCGCAGCGGCGTTCAACGTTTTCACGGCGGCTGCGCTGGCCGCCACAGTCTGCAGAAATCTGCGTCGATCCATCTACCTCACCTTTCTTTGCGCAAAATCAGACGGTGCCTTTATGGTTGGGGCGTTCCAGGATGCGTCGGGTGCGGGCCGTAGAAGTACCAGTTGGTCTTGTAATCGGGAGTCAGCTTCAGGTTCTCCACGTCCGCTCGCAGAATCTCAACCGGCATTGCGTTCTCGTGCAGGATCGCGTCATGGAACTGGAGCTCGGTCATCTTCTTCGAATCGACAAGCTCATGCCGCATCGCGCGAAACTGCAGCGCGCCCATGAGGTAGGCGCACTGGTATAGCGGGCCGACCGATCCATCGAAGGAGCGCCGCACCTCCGCCGTCGCATTGTCGGGATCAAAACCCACCGCATCCTCGAGAAACTTCACACACTCTTGTGGCGTCCACTTGCCCAGGTGGAAGTTCATCGTGAAGATCACGCGCGCGGAGCGATGCATGCGCCACACCAGCGCACCGACACGTTCCTCCGGTGTGCTGTCGAAGCCCTTGTCCCAGAACACCATCTCCCAATAGAAGGCGTTTCCTTCGCTCCAGAACGGCGTCGAGAAGGGCCGCCGATACACGTGATAGCGGGAAGACATGTAGAACTGCAGGAAGTGCCCCGGAATCATCTCGTGAAATGCAGTGGCATGCGCGAACGGAATGTTGTTGCCATTCATGCTCATCTCGCGCTGGTCGAAGGTCATCGTGTCCGTGGGATAAGAGACGCTGATCTCGTTGCCACCAGTGAAGAAGGGATTCACAAGTTGACGTTGTGGCGTCATCATGATCATTCGCCAGGTCTCGTCTGCCAGCGGCGGCACTGTGACGAGATCGTTCTTCTTGACGAAATCACTTCCCTGCACGACAAGCTTGCGAATCAGTTCGGGCTGCTCGCCTGGTGAGACGTGCATCGTCTTCACCTTCGCAACGGCAGCGTGCCAGTCATCGCCATAGCCCATCTCGCGTGACGCCTTCAGCATCTCCTTCATGCACCAGTCGTACTCGGTCTGCGCGATGGCGATGAGTTCCTCTGGCGTGTAAGGAATCATCGTGTCCTGAAGCTCGTCCAGCAGAGCGTCGCGGCCCACAGGATCACCGATGATTGTTGTCTTGTCGTCTGCGGCTATGCCAATAAGCTTCTCTTTGAGAAAACCCTGGTAGCCCGTGAGCGCTTTGTCGACATCCTTGTAGGGCAGGTCTGCCCACCATGTAAACAGATGGATCGTAGCCGTTGTACTGGTCGAACCACTCATGCAGCGCCAGTGGTGATCTGTCGCGTCGCGTTCGCCGCACGGTTGGCGACCACAGGATCGATCTTCGGTTTCGCTTCCGCGTTCTTGTCGGCGTTTGCGCGCCGCGCGGTGACGGATCGAATTCGCGGGTGGCCGTGTCGATCTGTCGCACAATCTCCGTCAGCGTGGCGGCTGTCTGCTCCGCGTTCGGCGTCTTCATCAACCGCTTGGCATCGAGCAGCGCTTCGACGTTCTTCTCGAATGGCAGTAGCGGCATCATGTGGTCGATCTGTTTACGCCGAATCGCAAGCTGATGCTGCTGCGAGATCAACAGATGCCGGAACAGCACATAGTCCACCTGGTCCTCGTGCGACAAGCGGCCAAAATCGATGCCCCGCAGCCGAGTCAGTTCGTCAGCGTAGAACTTGTTGAATCGATCCACGTGAGAAGCGGAGATGTCCAGCGGATAGGTGCGCTGCAGGGCCAGGTTGTCCGCCGTGTATTGCTCAATCACAGGTCGCATGATGGGGGAACTCGCAGCAGTTCCCTCTCCGACTGCCGTTCCTGCGAACAGCAAGGCCGCGAGCAGGCTGCCAACCCCAAACCGCCACAAATACCGCATGCGCTCGATCCCCCCGTCTTGCAGATGGCGCAGGCATCCCTCCCGAAGAATGTTCTGCATAATGAGGGCTACTGCGTGGCACCCTTTATACACGTCCACCACTTTGTATACAAATCGGTATTCGTATATCTTGGTTCGACACCTACTGCCATGAGGCTGGCTTCGTCAACCGTCCTCGCAAAGGAGTTCCTCCCGATGTGTCCTACCCGTCATCCGATCTCCAGAAGAAGGCTGCTCAAGACGGCCGGGGCGGGAACCGCCGGCATGCTTCTCTCCAGCCATACGACTTTCGCGGAAACGACAGAGCCATCGGCCACAAAGCCAGCCTCGAAGCCACCGATACTCACCGGCGATGCAGGGACGGAGCTAACGCTCGTCGCGGTAACGCCCCGGATGCTGCGAATCACGATAGCCGCGGTCGACGAGACGATAGACAACTATTACGACGACGGCAGCCTCGTTTCGCGCACCTATCCGGCTGCGCTGCACCGTCAGCGAGCGGATCAGTCGACGGCTCCGAATGAGGTCGTCTGGGGGACATACACCGTTCACATAGAGACTGCTCCGCTACGAGTGAGCGTGCGGCAGGCGCAGCGCAGCATTCAGCAGCTGACCTTTCATCCTGAAACCAACCAGGTGCTCTTTCGGTATGGCGGGGCGCCGGTCTACGGTCTTGGTCCGGGTACCCATCCCCTGGATCGCCGCGGCACGAAAGACATCATGCGCAATGGTGCAGGCGATAACCTGCGCATCTTCGGCGCACGCAACCCTATCCCCTGGCTGATGGGTAAAGGTTGGGGACTCTACTTTCATTTGCCCACGGGCCAGTTCGACCTCACCGGCGACGATGGCATCTGGCGCCCAAGCGACGTCGCGCGAGCGCAGGACATCTTCCTCGTCGTCGGCGAAACGCCTGCTGAGCTGCTGCGTGAATACGCCGAACTCACCGGCTATCCGCATCTTCCCGCGCGATGGACGTTCGGATTTCAGCAGTCGCACCGCACGCTCGATAGCCGCGAGCAGATCGTCGACGAAGGTCGCACCTTCCGCGAAAAGAAGCTGCCGTGCGATGCGATGATTTATCTCGGAACAGGCTTCTGTCCTTCAGGCTGGAACACCGGGCATGGTTCCTTCGTCTTCAACCGCGCCGTCTTTCCGGATCCCCCTCAAATTCTGCGCGAATTCCACGAGCAGCACTTCAAGGTTGTATTGCACGTCGTCAATCCGCCCGAAACATTGCATGGTTCCGTAGACGACACCGGCGTGGCGGCTTCGATTCGTGGAGATGGAGCCAACTACTGGCAGCAGCACGAACCGCTCGTTGACTTAGGCGTCGATGGCTGGTGGCCTGACGAGGGAGACGTGCTTCCAACGTACTCGCGTCTCGTACGCAATCGCATGTACTGGGAGGGCGGCCGTAAGACGCGCCCCGACAAGCGACCCTTCGCGCTGCACCGCAACTGCTACGCAGGCATTCAGCGCTGGGGATGGCTTTGGTCCGGCGATACCTTCTCCACATGGAAGACGCTCGAGACGCAGATCATGGAGGGAATCAATGCCGGACTGAACGGCGTACCTTACTGGGGCACGGATATCGGCGGCTTCGTCCCCACGCACGAGTTCACCGCCGAGCTGTTCGTTCGCTGGTTCCAGTTCGGCGCCTTTTGCCCATCGTTTCGCTGCCATGGCCGCACCTGGCAGCTGCGGCGACCGTGGGGCTGGAACACAGGCAGCTATGGCCCGTCGGAGATGGGACCCAACGCAGCATCATTTCTTCCAAAGGAAGAGGACCTGCACAACGCTGCGGTCGAACCCATCTGCCGCAAATTCCTGGAGACGCGCTACCGTCTGCTTCCCTATCTCTACTCTGCGGCGTACGAGACTCACGCCACAGGCCTTCCATTGATCCGCAGTCTCGGCCTCGCGTTTCCCGAGGATGAGAAGGCATGGGCAACCGTCGACTCGTATCTTTTCGGTCCGACTCTGCTCGTCGCACCTATCTTCGAAACTGGTGCAACGTCACGCTCGGTCACGCTTCCCGGGGGCGCGTGGTGGAACTTCTGGACTGCGCAGCGTGTCGAAGGAAGTCGCAGCATCACCGTCGAAGCTCCACTCGATTCCATGCCGTTGCTGGTGCGCGCGGGAGCAATCGTACCCACTGGGCCCGTGAAGCAGTACGCGGAAGAGCCTTCGAACGAGCCGCTGACGCTGACAATCTATCCAGGAGATACCGGCGCCTTCACCTTCTACGACGATGACGGCTTGAGCTTCGCCTATGAGCGCGGTGATTTTGAGGAGATCTTCATGAACTGGGATGATGCCTCAAAGACCCTCACATTGCGCCGCGGCAAAGGATCGCGCACGAGGCCGCGTGCCTTTCACGCAAAGCTCGCGGGAGGCGTAGAGAAGAGCTTCACGCTCGCTGCGAACAGCGTCTCCATCAAGCTGTCCTGATTGTCAGTGCTCCTCACGCCTAACTGGACGAGGAGGTCGTAGTGGCCTGGCCCTCTGCCGGTCCGTTCAACGGCTTCTGCGTGAACAGCGTCACACCGAAGACCGGCCCTGCTGTCGAACGGCCATGAGGCACAAACTTCACACGAATGCTGGTCTTGCCTTTGGTCAATGCTTCAGGCACCGGATACTCGACCTCGAAAAACTTACCGGGCTTATTGCTGTTCAATTGCTGCGAGGCCAACAGCACGTTGTCGACAAGAATGTCGAAGGTGTTTTCACGCTCTTCGCCCCAGTAGGTTGCCATTAACACCAGTGGTCCCGGCTTGGTCTTCATCGTGAACTCGAAGTAGCCGCCCGCGCGCGCATCGCGGCCCTGTCGTCCGCGATAGATCACCGGATAGGAAGTCTGCGAAATCAGATTGTGGTCGCGTTCCGGCTGCATCTCGCCAAGGTGCATCACGTCCACAGAACGAGCGGCAATGTCCTTGAGGTGCTCCTGTTCAACCAGGAATGCAGCCTCCTCCACCTTCCATTGTTCGTCGCTGAAACGTTTGAAGTAGACGGCACTGCGCCGCTCATACTGGCTATAGAAGGGCACGAAAGTAAGATCGGCCGGTCGCACTACACCGTGCGTTTCGTACGATACCCTCTCCACGTTGGCCGTTGGTTTGAAGCCACCGAGCAGGTTCTCCCCGACCATCGCCGGATCCGGGTTGTCCCATTTCTCTGAGGTCGGGCCTAAGTCAGCGGCCATCACCATCGGTCCGCGCATCACGGCAATCGTGCTTTCATCGCCCGGCGTAGACTCGAGGCGCAGATCAAGTGGCAGCGTGATCGCCACAATGTCACCCTGCTTCCATTTCCTGTCAACAATCGCGTAGCCCTTGGTCATCGCCGGAGTAAAGCTTTTGCCGTTCACGGTGACGCCGGCGCTGGCCTTCGCCCAACCAGGTACACGCAATGCGATAGCGAATTTGCCGGGCTTCTGAAGATTCGTCAGCGTCAGCTTTGACTCCGGCTGCATCGGGTATCTCGTCTCGAGCTTCACCTTTGCATCCCGCGTAGCCCATGTGGCTTCTGCAGGGATGTAGAGGTTAACCAGGAGCGTGCCATCCCCTTCCCAGAAGATCGAGTCACCGTGCTTTGAGTGGCTCTCCATGCCGGTTCCCACACAGCACCAGAAAGCATCGCGCTTCGGAGTTGAATAGCCACGGCGTGAACCGGTCATCAACGGTGTCATATATGTGAAGCCGCCGGTCGCTGGATTCTGCGCCGCCATAACGTGATTCAGATGTGCACGCTCGTAGTAGTCGAAGTACGAGCCGTTCGGCGTCCAGCTGTACACGTGGCGCGTGAGCTTCAGCATGTTGTACGTGTTGCAGTGCTCGCAGGTCTGCTCTGTAATATGCGCGGCGAGCGTGTCCGGTGAGGAGAAGTATTCGCGGTCCGCATTGCCGCCAATGACGTAGCTGTGATGTTGCATCACGGTCGTCCAGAAGAAGCTTGCGCCATCTCCTGGCGCGGATTTGCCACTCAGCTCATGAATGCGCGCCAGGCCAACCAGTTTGGGAATCTGTGTATTCGCATGCAGGTTCGCCAGATTGTCCTGGCCCGCTTCGAGCGGGTCAAGAACCTTATGGTCGTAAATTCGCTGTGAGATCTCGAGCCATCGCTTATCGCCTGTCTGCGCGGATAGCTCAGCGAAGCTCTCGTTTAACCCGCCATATTCTGTGTGCAGCATCTGCTCCATCTGTTCGTCGCTCAGCGCAGCGAAGACCTTCGCAAAGTACTCCGCAAGGCCCAGTTCTACCTTCAGCGCCGTGGGGTTACCCCACGCTGCGTGCACATCGAGTAGCCCGGCCATCAGTTTGTGCACGGTATACAGTGGCGACCACGACCCATTGAGATCGAAGCCGCTGGAGTGAATCTCACCGCGCATCACCTCGGGAAAGATCGCTTCGCCATCGACAATCGTGCCGTCCTTCAGCTTGCGGCCGAGCCCGCCGACATAGCCCGTACCGCGCGCCGCCTGTGCACGCGCCAGTTCGTCCACGATGTAGTCAGCTCGCTCCTTGCATGCCACGTCTCCTGTTTGTTCGTACGTGCGCACCAGCGCGGAAAGGTAATGCCCCAGCGTGTGTCCGGAGAGCGTGTCGCTCTCCCATCCGCCGTAGATCTCTCCCTTTGGCGGCAGTCCTGCGTATTTCATGAAGTTGTGCAGCAGGCGATCGCCGCTGAGACTCAACAGGAAACTGCGATTCACCTCGACCGCCGTCGCGTAATCAGAGGGCAGCAGCCGTACCGCCGATAACGGCAGCGGCTTCGCCGAAGATGGGACCAGCCCTTTGGCAGCAGCCGCGCGCACGATGGCCGGCGACGTTCCTGCGGCGGCGAACACAGCCGCACCTCTCACAAATTGACGGCGATTCATTTTCATTTGAGATTCCTTCGCTCATCCGCTGAGCCCGCGCTCTACTGGATTTTGACGACCGTCCAACAAGAAAGGCTGATGCAGTGATTGTCACTGCATCAGCCTCGATCCATAGTTTCAGGTCCTCATAATTCAGGCCGCCTAGAAAGTGATATTGCCGCGCAGCTCGATCTGGCGCGCACCAGAGCTCGTGCTGGGTGAATACATGCTGGGTGTATAAACGCTCGACGTACCGAAGTTGGTGGACTGCAGGGCGGCGCCGGAACCGGCGGCAGGCGTTCCCCATGTCGGATGGTTCCACACATTGATGAACTCCGCCTGCAGACTCAGGGCAATGTTTTCCTTGATTGGGATCAGCTTCGACAGCGCCATGTTCTGGGTGAAGACATGCGGTCCGTACAGGAACACCACGTTGCCGATGGTTCCGGGCGTCGTGTTCGGGGCCACAATCGCGGTATTCGCAGTGCCACCGGTCGCACCGTTAGAGTAAAGCGACGGATCGAACACCAGCGCCGTCGACCGACCCGGCACATAGTGAACGCCCATCTTGCTCTGAATTGACTTCGCCGTTGCGCCGCCGTTTAGCATGACACCGCCATCGTATTGGTTGAAGGTGTCGTAACCACCGGTAAGCAGGAACGGGCTGCCGGTCTGATAGCCGATGACTGTGCCCAGTGTGAATCCGCCGAAGACCCTATCTTCAAGGTTATTGGAATTGAGGAACATCTTGTTCTTACCGAACGGCAGGTCATAGGTACCGAAGCCGTGGAAGACGTGGCGCACATCGAACGACTGCGGCACGTAGGAAAGATGCAAATTCCGCAGCGTGTAGAAGTTGTCTGCCGTGGCCAGGTAGTCGTTGTTGTTGGTTCCAAAGCCGAGTGTCTTGCCGAAGGTATAGTTGAAATCGCCCTGCAGCCCGTGCCAGTTTCCCTGGCGCAGGTCCACCTGCATTGCGTTGTAGTTTGAATATCCCGCATCCGTCATATAGGCCGTATTCGAACCCGGACCGTAGGGATTTGCCTGGAAGAAGTTGATCGGATAACCGGCGCCGGCACCTGTGAACTTCGCGTTCACACCGCACGGCGTAAAGCTGGAGCCGACCAACGCACAGAAGTACGCTGGCGTTTGTTGTCCATTTCCCGCAAGCTGCCGCGCAAACGAACCGGCCTGACCGTTGGCAAGATAGCCAAGGAACGTTGCATTGGTGAATGCGCTCGGCGTGTTGGCAAACGCTGCATCGAGGATCGGCGTATGAATGCCGTTCACATCGCTGAAGCTCTTCTTGCCATTCGCCAGGTAATTCAACTGCGCGTTCTTGAACTCCGTCAGAAAGCCATTTTCGACAATATTGACTTCGTTGTAGTTGAAGGTTGTCCAGTTGTGAATCGTGCGGTTCCCGTTGTAGCGGATCTCCAGCACGGTGTTGCGCGCCAGCGCCCGCTGAATGCCGAAATTCCATGATTCCGTGTACGGCATGCGAATGTTGGAGTTGATGCCCTCCACCGGTACACCGCCGTTGATGAACGAGAAGTTCGTGAGCGGCGCATTCTGCGGGAAGGTTACCGGGTTGAATGCATAGGGGGGCAGACTCTGGCCGTAGCTGAGCGAGCCAGGTGTGAATGTCCCCGTCGCGCCGCTGGTGTTGCCGGTCAATGCGAAGGTTTGGTAATAGAGCAGAGCTTGATCCGATGCTGCATCCCAGTAGAACTGGTACGGCTGCGTAAAGTTTCGCAGTCCAAAACCCGCGCGAATCGACGTAGCGCCATCGCCGAAAATCCGGGCCCAGGCAGATCCTTTATCCGGACGCGGACTCCAGTTCAACGCAAACTGCGGCTGTGGCGTCTTGTAGAACCCATGGAACGGCCTCGGGTTCAGCACGAACTGCGGACTCAGGTTGCCCCCCAGAGATCCGGGACGGAAGAGATTGTTTGCCGATGTCGGTCCGAGGATGCTGTCCAGCAGAGCATTGTGATAGGCCGCCTTCACATCATGCGGGTCTACAACGAAGTCCCAACGCAGCCCATAGTTGATCGTTAGATTCGGTAGAACCTTCCACGAATCCTGAGCCCAGATACCACTCGCCAGCGCAACCTCATCCAGGTTGAACGAGTGCGGCCCATACGCCTGGGTCGACTGGTCGTAGCCATTGCTTCCGCTCGCACCCGAGATGCGGCCGGCCAGGATGGAATAGATCTGCCAAGCCTCCGATTGGATTGTGCTGTTAGCGGCAGGCAGCGTGGGGTTGGATCCAGTGTAAGTGAACGCGTTCTGCGCCGGGTCTCCCGTTATCAGGCCGAAGTTGATATTCGGGAAGCCTACCGGCGGGTTGTAGTAGTGGTCCTGCTCGCGGTAGCCCTGGAAGCCGAAGTTGATGCTATGCGAGCCCTTTTCATACGTCACGCTGTCGGAGAGGCTGAAGACTGGATACTCATAACCGCTGGGCAGCGTGTAATTCAGACCCGACATTCGGTTCGGTGAATCGCCCGTCATGTTGAAGAAAACCGGCGGCGTGGTCTGCCAGTTCGGCGCGGCCGTGGCTGCAAACTCCTGCTTGCTGTAGAGAAACCCAAATTTGAACTGATTAATGAGCTTCGTCGTGATGATGTAATCGAGGCCGTAATTGACCTGGAAGTTGCGAGTGTAATTATTACCGTTCTGACTTGCATAAGCCGAGCCCGGAAAGGGCGCCGGATAGCTGCCCACCGGCTTAAGCTCCTGCATGATCCACGATAAGTACATCCGGACCTTGTCACTCAGGTTGTAGTCCAGCCGTGCCACCGGATAGTACTGCGTCTGTGTGAAGGGTGCGCTGAAGAATATCTGTGTAAGGTTCGGGTCGGCAGTGGCGGTTGTCTTCAATCCGGAAGAGGCTGTGAGAGCGTTCTGGATAAGCGTATTAACCCCGGGATTGATCGTACTCGGTAGAGTCGAACTGTACTGCGATGCCAGTTGAAACAGGTTGACGGTATGCGACTTCCCGTCGGTCCCTACGTAGGTGTCGTTGCCCGATACCACCGAGGTCGGGAAGACGTAGTTGTTGACCGTCTGTGTCCCCGGCTGCTTGAACATCGCAAAGGTGCCGAAGAAGAAAAGCTTGTTATGCAGAATGGGACCGCCGACGCTGACTCCGAAGTCGTGCTGGATGAGCTTGTTCTTGCGCGCCCCTGACGCATCATTCGCCCAGGAGTTCGCATTCAGGCCATCATTGCGAAAGTCATAGTACGCACGCCCGTGAAATTTGTTGCTTCCCCGCCGCGACACATAGTTGAGCTGCATCGTGGCCGTTCCGAAACCGTTGCCGAGGTTGAGCCCGTCCGTCACCACGCTCACCTGCTCGAATGACTCGATGCGCGGAGAGATGGCGGTCGCGATGGTGCCTTGGTACTTCGTTCGGCCGTTATTTGCTATCGCGCCATCGACGTTTGTACCTTGCGCCGGATCCGGCAGACCATTCCATGTGCCACTGTAGCCAGCGGTCAGCTGGGTCAAGCCGGAGATCGCGCGCCCCGAGATCGGAAGATTCTCAATATCCTGCGAGTTGATGACTGTACCGATTTCGGTGGACGTGGTCTGCAGCAACGCGTTCGCCTGCGACGTCACATTCACCGTCTCCGTAACCTGACCCACAGGAAGAACCACGTTAAGCGTCGTTGTGGTGGAACTCTCCACCAGCACGTCCTGGTAAACCTTGGTCTGATATCCCGCGTGCGAGATCGTCAGGTGGTACGTGCCGATATTCAGGTTCACAAAACTGTGCTGCCCTTTGCTGTCGGTCTCCGCGGCGCGCGCGCTGTCCGATCTGTTCTCAACGAGCTCAAGCTTGGCCGTGGGGACCAAGGCGCCCGACGTGTCCTGCACCGTCACCGTAACAGTTCCCTCGTTACCGGACTGAGCGCGGAAGGCGGTAGGAAAGAGCAGGAAAAGCGCCACCAGGGAACATGCCAAAGACGCGAATCGCGATGCCGTAAATCTCATACTCAGCCTCCATAAGGACCAGCAGGAACATCCGGCAACGAATCCGCATTGGCCCTTCTCAACGCTGCTCTGCCGCAGACTTTACAAAATGAGGAAGCGCCGGATTTCGTTGTGGGTCTTATTTTGTATTCAACTGTGTATCCAATGTCAACGGTACTTTTGCAGACATTTGCTCTTTTTTTGACGACGTCAGCGTCTGGGTTCGGCCCGCATCCAGACACTGCCAGCGGTTTACCACCGCCGGATCTTGCACCGTCTGCCGCGAAATATGGGCGTCTCTATTCGGCTTTGAGCGCTTCTGACACTCTCAAGGGCACTTATAGACGCTTCTGTCTTTTGTGTGTACATTGACGTATACCAAATTGGCGCGACCGCGTACGGTTCCTGATGGAAATCGCGGATGCATCGGCGGTACGATACTTGCAAAACCAGCGGGCGAACGATCGGGCGGATTCTTCATTCATCACGGAAATGAGTTCGTTGCCGCGACGGTTCGGACAACACGCTAAAGGAATTGACAATGAAGCCTGTACGCCCGTCGCCTCAAGACCTTTCCTCTTCGTCTTCTTCTTGCTCGGAACCCGCCGGCGGTGCACTGAACCGGAGACACTTCTTGTCTGGCGCTGCAGGTGCGGCGCTGATAGCAGCGGTTGATCGCTCACCCGCACTCGCCTCCGTCGCTGGCGAAGGAATTTCCGTCAATCTTGCGAAGGTCGCTACTCCCTCTGCGTCCAACGCCTCGGGCGACGCCAGGCTCTCCGCACTGAACGATGGCTTCGTTCCTTCCAGCTCCCACGATCACCAACATGGTGTCTTTGGCACGTGGCCCCATGTCGAGCCGCAGTGGGTGCAATATGACTGGAGCAAACCTGTCACCACCAACCGGGTCGAGGTCTACTGGTGGGTCGATGGCCAGGGTGTCGGCGCTCCAGCCTCCTATAAGGTGACTTACTGGAACGGTTCGGCGTTCGTTCCGGTCGCGAACGCCAAAGGACTCGGTATCGACGCCAACAGCTTCAACAGCACCACCTTTGACGCGGTGAAAACCGACAAGCTGCGCCTCGAGATCGTCTCCGACGGCACGCATTCGCCCGGCATCCTCGAGTGGAAGGTCTACAGCACCGGCCCGGTCCCGCTCTTCCCTCCGATCGTCGCTGCAGGAGTGGACCGTTCCGTTGTGCTTGGCAGCAAAACCTATCTCTCCGGTACCGCCGACTGGCTAATGCCGTCGGCTCCGCGGCGTGTGCGCTGGAGCAAGTTTTCCGGCCCCGGTCATGTAACGTTCGCAGATCCTGCATCGACCGACACGACGGCAACCTTCTCTGCGGCGGGCGACTATGTTCTGGAACTCACCGCTCTCGGAAAGCCTGACAACAGCTCCTCGAAGCTACTCGTACATGCAGAAAAGGCACCCCCCAAGGAGCGGCTCGACGTGGTCTATACCACCAACTACTCCATCGACAACCCGATGTGGAACGAGCGCGCGAAGTCCCTCATGGTCAGTTGGATTCCGCATTGCATTGCGCAGTGCGAACGTACCGACCTCACCCAGGGGCAGGGCGGACTGGACAATTTCATTGAAGCCGCCAAGGCATTGCGCGGCGAGCCGCATGGCCGCCATAAAGGCTACGTTTTCTCGAACGCCTGGGTGCATCAGACAGTGGAGGCCATGTGCATCGCGCTGATGGTCGACCCGCAGGGCGACCCAGACATCATCGCCGCGCAGCAGCAGATGAAGATCTCGCTTGAGAAGTGGATTCCCATTGTCCTCGCTGCACAGGAGCCCAATGGCTATCTGCAGACCGCATACACGCTCGCCGATCGCACATACTGGCCGCAGCCCTGGATGCCGGAGCACCGCGGCAATCATGAGGGATACACCGCCGGTTACTTCATCGAATCGGCCATTAATCACTACACCCTCACTCAGGGGCAGGATCTGCGCCTCTACAACGCGGCAAAAAAACTCGCCGACTGCTGGGTAGCCAGCATCGGTCCCGGCAAAAAGCAGTGGTGGGACGGCCATGAGGAGATGGAGCAGGCGCTGGTGCGCTTTGGCCGGTTCGTCAACGACATGGAGGGGAACGGCCGCGGCGACAGCTACATTGCGCTCGCAAAGTTCCTCATCGACTGCCGTGGCACAGGCCTTGGCGCGGGGCAGGAGTACGACCAGAGCCATGCGCCGGCCATCAAGCAGTATGAAGCCGTCGGCCACGCAGTCCGCGCCATGTACTTCTACTCCGGCATGGCCGACGTTGCTGCCGAAACCCACGACCAGGACTACCAGAGCGCTGTCCTCTCGCTCTGGGACAACATGGTCAACAAGAAGTACTACGTCACCGGCGGCATCGGCAGCGGCGAAACCTCCGAAGGCTTCGGCCCCAACTACTCGCTTCGCAACGAAGCATACTGCGAGTCCTGTTCGAGCTGCGGTGTCATCTTCTTTCAGTACAAGATGAACCTCGCCTATCACGACGCCAAGTACGCCGACCTCTATGAGCAGACCATGTACAACGCGCTCTTCGGCGCCGTCGATCTCCAGGGAAAGAACTTCTGCTACACCAATCCTCTGATCAACACGCAGCGTGCGCCCTGGCACGTCTGCCCATGCTGCGTCAGCAACATCTCACGCACGTTGCTGATGGTGCCCACCTGGAGCTACAGCAAGGGGCCCTCGGCGCTGCATGTGAACCTATTCATCGGCGGCCGCGTGAATGTTGGCAAGATCGCCGGCACCAACGTGCAGGTGGTACAGAAAACTGAATACCCATGGAAGGGCGCAGTTGCCATCACCATCAAACCGGAGCAGCCGCAGACGTTCAGTGTGCACGTGCGCGTGCCCAACCGCTCGACCTCGGTGCTCTACGCTATGACGCCTACCGTTAGCGGCCTCAAGCGGATTGCCCTGAACGGCAAGCCGTTCACGCCGCACATCATCAACGGTTATGCGGTCATCAACGCGCCGTTGGGAGCCCGGCGACACGATTGAGCTCGAGCTTCCGATGGAAGTGCAGCGTCTCAAGGCTGACCCGCGCATCAAGGCCGACGTGAACGACGTCGCCCTGCAGTACGGTCCTCTTGTCTATAACGTCGAAACTGCCGATCAGGAGAAGCTCGATCAGCCTCTCAGCAACGAGCCGCTCAAGGCCGAGTGGCGGCCCGACCTGCTCGGCGGCGTGATGGTCATCACCGGCAAGTGGCAGGACGGAACGCCCATGCTGGCCATCCCCAACTACGCCCGCATGAATCGCGTGGAGCACGATCATCCCGCCGTCGCTGGTGACAGCTCGGTGAACTACGCTCCCGGCGCAACCAACGGCACAAGCAACAACACAGCAAAGGCAGGCGCGACGTTCCAGGGGTCGACAACCCCGGCGAATTCGACTCCCCGGCGTAGCCGCGGTCCTCGCAAGATCGATTCAAAGGTCTGGATGCAGTCTGCAACTTAGACTCACATCAACTTAACACTCAACAAAAAGAGCCACGTCATGCACGGCGTGGCTTCTTTCATTGTGGACTCGCAAACGCTGACGTCTGGCCTACGCCTCCTGGAGCGCCTCGAGTGCCGTCGACTTCACCGCAGGCCGCGCACTGAGCGCCTTCTTCAATACCGCCTTGGCTTCATCCAGTTCCGCGCCGGCGAGTGCAAGACGAGGCGCACGTACCAATGCCCGCCCTGTACCCGTCTGTTCCTGCACCCACTTGATCAGTTGCACGAACTTCGGCACAGTATCCATCCGCAGCAGCGGCAGGAACCACTCGTAGAGCGCATAAGCTTCCTTGCGCTTTCCGGCCATCGCCAGATCGAACAGCTCCACCGATTCGCGCGGGAACGCATTCACCAGGCCAGCGATCCAACCCGTCGCACCCGCATCGACGGCCTCTACCAACACATCGTCCACGCCGACAGAAATCTTCAGCCGCTCCCCCAGCACCTCACGAATGGCCATCACACGTCGCACATCTGCACTCGATTCCTTCACCGCCTGCAGGTTCGGATGCTCAGCTGCCAGCTCAGCAATCTGCGTGGCCAGAAAGTCCGTCTTGTACGCGATCGGGTTGTTGTAGAGCATGCACGGAAGCTTCGTCGCGCGGATCACTTCCGCCACATGCTGCTTCATCTCCCGCCAGTCCGAGGCGTACACATACGGCGGCAGAACCATCAGCCCGGCGCAGCCCGCCTGCTCGGCGTCCTTCGCCAGTTGCACCGCATTGCGCGTCGAGAGCGACGAGATCGCTGCTACGACCGGCGTTCCCTTGGCCTTGGAAGCCTTCACCGCCGTCTTCAAGATCGCAATCTTCTCCTCATGCTCCAGCGTTGCGCCCTCGCCGAGCGAACCGAGCAGCACCAGGCCAGTGCAGCCGTTCTCCAGCAGCCACGCAGTGTGGCGGGCAAAGAATTCATGATCGACCTTGAGGTCTTTATCAAAGGGCGTAGTAACGGCGGGCATAACGCCAAACCAGTTCATCGGGAGATCTCCTGTGGTTCAAGAATGGAAACTTCACTGTCATGCAACGGCGCGGAGCACAGCGCCGAAATCGGAACGGGAAATATTGGAGGACGCACCGAGGTATTACGCCATCCGAAGAGCGCCTCCAGTGCCGGCCCGCAGATTCGCCCTTGGCAGGGGCCCATGCCGCAGCGTGTCTGCAACTTTGCATCGGTCCAGTCCTTGCGCGGCATCATCTTTTTTTCGAGCTCGCCAAAGCACACATCCTCACAGCGGCACACAATCGTATCGGGCTCAGCCAGCCTGAGGACCTCCGTACGCAGCGCGAATGCGCGAGTCATCGCACGTCCGAACGCAACTTCAGCGTCACGCCGCCCATAGAGGATAGCCGCGGATGCGGCCTGCTCCTGCGGCCGCCAACCCGGCGATCCTGCCTTGCACATTTGCGGCATCCACGCCCGCGACGCCTGTCGGTTCACCCGCACAATAGATGCCCTTCACTGAAGTCTGCTGCTCTGCATTCACCTCGACGCCAGTCTCTGTGACACGGCACCCGAGCAGCGACGCGAGCTCGGTGTTGGGCACCAGGTGGAAACCACAGGCCAGCAGGTCGCATGCCTCGACCCAGGTGCGCGAGCCGTCGCTCAAGCGCACGCCTGTCACGGCCACGTTCCCTTCCGCGGAAACCACCCAGCAGCCTGGACGATACGGCACGCCACTCAGCTCCGCGCGTAGCTGCATCCCCTGCCATATCTTCCTTGGCCGCGAAAGCAGGCTCGTGGCGAACCTTGCCAGCTGACGCATCGAAGCCTGCTCGACAATCGTCACAATCTCCGCGCCATCTTGTTTCAGGTGCGCAGCCACGGCCAGCAGCAGAGGTCCCGTACCGGACACCACAACGCGTTTGGCGCGAACGTCATATCCTCCGCGCACCAGCGCCTGCAATCCGCCGGTGCCAAACACACCAGGCAACGTCCATCCCCGGAATGGAAGAAAGCGCTCTCGCGCTCCCGTCGCAAGGATCAACGATTCAAACTGAAAGCTCTCCAGCCTCTGCTCCGCCGCGCTCCACGACTGCAACATACCCGGCGAGGCTGTCGCGTCCACCACCTGACATCCTGCGAAGAACTCTGCGCCCGACGCCTCAAACGCCTCAACAGCCCGCTCTCGCGCGACATCTGCTGCAGACTTCCCCGCGCCCGCGCGCCAGATTTGCCCACCGACATGCGGATTATCATCCAGCACGGCCACCTTGCGGCCCGCAGCAGCCGCCGCGGTCGCTGCCGCAAGTCCCGCCGGACCTGCCCCCACCACGACGATGTCGTATGCGCGGCTCATCGTTGCGTCTCCACCGTCATGCCTTCTCTACACACGATCTGACAGGTGCGCTGCTGCGCCACACCATCAACGCGTGCGCGGCACTCGAAACAAACTCCCATTCCGCAAAGCGCGGTGCGCCGCTCGCCGCTCTGCGAGACGCGGCACGGAGCCCCAACCCTCAGCAACGCCGCTACCAGCATTGCGCCGCGCGGCAACGTCACCTGCTCGCCGTTCACGCGGACTGTAACCGTTCCACCGGCCCCATTCCCCTCAGGCATACATCGCCTCCGGCGCTCCTACGCGACTGGGAAGGAACGGCCGCGGATCCAGCGCGATCTCTGCCTGCGTTATGTGGTGCAGCATCAGCCGCGCCGCGCCCGGCGCGTTCGTTATCCCGAGCCCCTCAAATCCCATGGCCAGCAACACCGTGCTGTCTGTCGTCGGACCAATCAGCGGAAGCTTGTCCGGCGTGGCCGCGCGGACCCCCGTCCACACCCGAATCACTGCAAGGCCGGCCAGCATTGGCATGTACTCGACCGCACGGTCCAGCATTCTGCGCAGCATCTCCGGTTCGACCTGGGCTGAAACATCACCATACTGACGCGACGATCCAATCAGCAGCTGTCCCGTCTTGCGCGGCTGAAGGTTGAACGCCACCGAATCTTCCATCAGCGAATGCGCACTCTTCAAATACCCCAGTTCCACCAGTTGGTGTCGCAGGACTCCGGGGTATCGATCCGTGATTGCGAGATGGCCCTTACGCCGCTGCATATTCACCCACGGACACAGGCTGACATCCGCTCCCGTAGCGATCACAATGTGGCCCGCTCTCAGCCGGGTCGAGTCCTCCAGCAACACCTCGCCCTTGCCGGCTTCGACCGCGCGTCTGCCACAGAGCAGTTGCGCTCCCATCTGCTGCGCCCTTTCCAGAAAGTGCCCCGCCGCAGTTGGGGGGTAGATCACGGCATCGTTGGGCACACGCAAAGCACCGAGCAGTCCGGCGCGCAGATTGGGCTCCGCCTCGCGCAGCATCTGCTCGTCCAGTACCTCGGTCTCAACGCCCCACTTCGTATAAGCCGTCCGCTTCGCGAAGACCTCCTGCATCTCCTCCTCGTCCGCCGCAATCCACAGCGTCCCGCACTCTTCAAACTCGACCGCCGCCGGAAGCGTGTTCTGCAACTCGCGCCAGAGATCCCGCGAGTATTGCGTCAACGCAAGCTGCGCCGGCGAGTCGTCCATCACCACGAGATGGCCCATTCCGGCGCCGCTCGCACCTCCCGACGGCACCCCCGGCTCCACGACCGCAACACGCAATCCTGAAGCCGCGCACTCGTACGCGCACGCCGCGCCGACGATACCCGCCCCGAGAATGACTGCGTCAAACATCTCCATCAAAACCCTATGCCGCCTGCAAACGGATCATCCTGCTCAAATAGCAACTCCGACTCACCGGTAATCCACGCACGCCCTCGAATCGTCGGCAGAACCGCAACACCCTGCCCGCGAATCGAGCCCTCGAAGTGCGTTCCCAGAAAGCCTTCCTGCCTCCACACCTGCCCCTCCGCCAGCTTGCCGTCCGCATAAAGACACGCCATCTTCGCGCTCGTCCCCGTGCCGCATGGCGACCGGTCAAACGACGCGCCCGGGCACAGCACAAAGTTCCGGCTCGAGTTCTCCGGATTCTCCGGCCTGCCAAACAGCTCGATGTGATCGATCAGCGCGCCGTCCTTGCCCGTAACCCCGGCGTCGGCCAGTGCCGTCCGGATGGCGCGCGTCGCGGCGATCAGCTCAATCCGCCGGCTCATCGTCAGCTCATACGGGTGCTCACCCACAAGAAAAAACCAGTTGCCGCCCCAGGCGATGTCGCCAGTCAATAGCCCGATCCCCGGAACATCGACGGGAACCGAGCGGCGATACCGGTAGCTCAAAACATTGGAGACCGAAACACTGCCATCCGACAGCAGTTCCACAGGGACCTCGCCCACCGGCGTCTCGATGCAATGCTGCCCCGGCTGAATCCTTCCGAGATGCGCCAAAGAGCGTACGACCCCAATAGCGCCGTGTCCGCACATCCCCAGGTATCCCACGTCGTTGAAGAAGATCACTCCCGTGGCGCACTTTGGATTCACTGGCTCACACAACAGTGCTCCCACCACCACCTCGGAGCCGCGCGGTTCGCAACTGACTGCTGAACGGAACCCATCATGCCGTGCCCGAAAAACCTCGAGCCGATCGGCCAGCGACCCCTCTCCCAGGTCCGGTCCTCCTTCAAGAACAACCCGGGTAGGCTCCCCTTCCGTATGCGAATCCAACACCCTGACCCGCTTGCTCATCTCCGAAACCATGAAACGGATTGTAGACTATTTTGGATACAAAACAAGCTTGAAATATGTAGTCCAGCGACAGATTCCTTACCGGAAATACATCCCATACAGCATCGTCGTCAGCCCCCTAAACTACACAAAATCCACCGCGCGAAATGCATCATTCTGGCAAAGTGCTGACAAAGGAGTGACAACCTTTCGAGGGGTCTGCACCATGATTTAGCAGATGCTTTTTTCGAGTAATGACCATGCATCGACCGGCGTTCCGGAGCGTTTTCTCCAACGCATGCGTGGAGGTCCAGATGAGGAATGAGTTTGCAACGGTCCCGGAAGCGATCGAAGACTTGGCCCAGGGCCGCATGATCGTGGTCGTCGATGACGAAGATCGCGAAAATGAGGGCGATCTCACGCTGGCCGCGGAGTTTGTCACCCCGGAAACCATCAACTTCATGGCGCGATACGGACGCGGACTTATCTGCCTCGCCCTCACCCAGGAGCGAGCCGACCATCTCGGCCTGAAGCCGATGACCTCCGTGAACACCTCGCGCTTTGGCACAGCGTTCACTGAAAGCATTGAAGCCAGAGAAGGCGTGACGACCGGAATCTCCGCCCATGACCGCGCCCATACCATTCAGGTTGCGATCGCTCCTCAAACAACACGCAAAGACCTCGCGAAGCCCGGGCATATCTTTCCGCTGCGCGCACGCGATGGCGGTGTGCTGGTTCGCGCTGGCCAGACTGAGGCATCCGTAGATCTTGCCAGACTCGCCGGCCTGCACCCCGCAGGTGTCATCTGCGAGATTATGAAGGACGACGGCACCATGGCACGCGTACCTGATCTGATCGAGTTCTGCCGCGAACACGGCATGAAGATGTTGGCGGTGGCCGACCTGATCCGATACCGAATGGAGACCGAGGGAGTTCGTCTACGTGCCGGCAAGCGAATGCCGCCAGTCAAAGTTCCTGCATTATCCGTGCCGTCTGTTCTGTAGCGCGCTTCACGCCAGTTGGCTCGCCATGCGCGCATAACGTGCGCGTAAGGCCGGATCCTCCACATGAATGGCGAGATCCTCCAGGTCTTCGCGTGTCGGCTTCAATGTGAGCGGAAGCTTTCGCCAGTAGTACTGCAGACTATCCGATTGCCAGCCTGCATAAGTCTTCTCCCATGATTTCCCCGACTCGCCGGCGAAGACCAGATTCGAAGGATGAAGTGTCCGGCGTGCGTCCTGAAATCTGCAGTCAAGCGAGATGCGCATGCGATCGGAGACGTTTGGCGCCGCCGCATGAACAGTAAGACTGTGGAAGATCAGCACATCACCCGCGTTCACCTGTCCTTCCACCCACTCATCGCCGGTAACAACGTCCAGCGGGAATCTCTGGAACGTGAAGGTTTTCCCTTTCATGCCCCTGAATCCCGTAGCGATGAGATCCTTCAAGGATCCGCAACGGCCCTGTCTCCATCGGGCAATCATGCAGCGGTATCCATACGGTGTAGAACTCCGGATCTCCTCCCATGAACTCGTAGTCCTGATGTGCATGCGTGACGAGTCGTTCACAACGCGGAAAAATGAGACGGCCGATAGGCTTGGGGTGCACCAGGACCTGATCGCCCGCGATCATCTGCATCACCTTCTTCAGCGCAGGATGATGTGGCAGAGCATGGAATAGCTCGAGGTTGAACACCTCCTGGTAGGTCCGCTTGAAGATCGGGTCAGGGTCGCCATAGGCAGCCCCTTCAACCGGTATACGATCCAACGGAGATCTATCCGAACGCAGCCACCCGGCCCTGAAGAGGACCTCGGCAACGTCCGCAAGAACCCGCTCAACGTCCGGCTTGGGAATCACCTGGCGAACCAGTGCATACCCTCTGAGTGCCAGCGCCTCTTTCAGAATTGAGGGGGAAAGAGTGTCCCTTTGAACGTCATCGAAACCCTTCATATCGCCAACCCCTCCCGGCCAATATCGCTAAGGCAACCACTGTGCCTAACCTAACGAAATCGTTGCCCGGCGATGTCTCACGATCTTCTGGCGGTTGTCAGTTTTTTGTCACTGCAGATTGAGAATGCTCTTTGCCCCATGCGGTCTATCGGCAAACCGCAAAGGGAGGAATACTGCTGACAATTGCATGACCGGCCCATGACAAGTCCCGCCTCCTGGCGATTACCCTCAACACAACGGCCTTGGCTCTGTTCTGCAGAGGTACGGGTGAAAACACCGGAATAGCGCGATTGCGATGTCAGACGTAGTTGTTCATCCAAACACGAGCCAACTACCCTTCGCGCGCCCGCAGGACACGTTGCTCTGCGATATGGATTTGCCGCTGCGCCGAACATTCTTTCCGCTTGGATTCGCCGTGGTCCTTCTGACCAATCGGCACGAGGTGATGACAGCAGCAGAGGCGAGCTTTGGGCATCGAAGCCTCCAGCATGGCGATGCACACCTCGAAATTAGAATCGGTGTCAGCGAAGGCACCAGCGGGCGCACTCCACCGCCTCCCCTCCGCCGTGAGTACAACCATCTCTACTCCATGGTCGCCGACGCCGAGAACCAGGCGGTGCTCGATCTTCGCACCGGATCCAACTTTGTCTGGTTGAACGAATCTGCGCTGACAGACCCGCTCTACCTTCGTCACAACTTTCTGGAAAAGGTCGTCTACCTGTTGCTCGGTGCTTCGGTCGTTACAGACATCCATGCCGGATGCATCAGTAAACAAGGCAAAGGCATCCTGCTGTGCGGCGATTCCGGCGCCGGCAAATCAACACTCTCGTACGCCTGTGCGCGCGCCGGTTGGACCTACACCTCGGACGACACCTGCTATCTCCTCAACGACTCAGATCCACCACGCGTGATCGGACACTCGCACCGGGTACGCTTTCGACCTCAGGCAAAAACTCTCTTCCCTGAACTTCGTGAGCGAGAAATTACGCCGCGCATGGAAGGAAAGCCTTCGATTGAGGTCCCCGTCTCCGTCCTGCCTTCCTTCGACACGTCAGACGAGGCGAACGTCTCTGCGGTGGTTTATCTGCGTCGCTCGGCTTGCGCCCGACCAACCCTGATACCGCTTCCTCACGGCAGTGCTACACAGAGGTTCTCGCAGGAGCTATATTCCGCCGGCGAAATTCGCTTGAGACACCAGAAGATCCTGGAGAGGCTGGCCGGAATTGCGACGTTCGAGCTGCATTACGACAGCCTCGAGGAGGCTATCTCTCAACTGGATCAGTTGGTGGCAGGCATCTGGAGAACACCCGCTTATTACTGATTCCAGATATTTAAGCCAAACAACAGGGCGGAGGAGTACTTACCCCCGCAGCCCGCTCATCTCCGGCTCCGGCTCGCGCGTCTTCGGAAACTCGAACCGGTACCCGGCCCCGCGCAGCGTCTTCAAATATCGCGGCGTATCCGGCGTCTCCTCGATCTTTTCGCGAATGCGTCCGACATAAACATCCACGCGAGCGCGGCGTCACAAAACGCGCATCGCCCCACACCGCGTCGAGCAACTGGTCCCGCGTAAACACCCGTGACGGATGCCTTACCAAATACTCCAGCAGCCGAAACTCCGTCGCCGTCGTCGGCACAGCCTCGCCTTTCACGCGCAACTGCATCGCGCTGCGGTCGATCTCCACATCGTCAAACTTGATCACCGGCGCAGTAGCTTCACCAACTGGCTGCTCGAACCGCCGCAGCACGGCCTTCACGCGTGCCAGCAGTTCGCGCATCCCGAACGGCTTCGTGATGTAGTCGTCGGCGCCCAACTCCAGCCCGCGCACGCGATCGTTCTCCGAGGCGCGCGCCGTCAGGAAGATGATCGGCACGCTGGCCAGCATCGCATGCCGCCGCAACCGCCGGCATAACTCCATTCCATCCCCGCCCGGCACCATCACATCCAGCAAAAATAGCGACGGCCGCGCGCGCTCCGCGTCTTCCACAATCGAGCCAATCGCGAAATACGGCCGCACCGCATAGCCCGCGCGCTCCAACTGATGTCCTACGAGCCGGTTGATATCCGGATCATCCTCCAGAACATAAATCGTCTGGCTCACAGCCCCTCCAGCGTGCAGAGCTCTCGTCCGCACACCCTCGAGTCTACGATTCACCCCGTATTCACTTTGCGAACGCACCGTAAATTCGCATCTCCGCGCTAACAGCTTACTCTGCCAGCCTTTGCACCGCCGCCTCCAACGCTGCAGTCCACTCGGCGGCGGTCGCCTCCGGTCCCAATTCCACGGGCGCACCCACACGCACCTCCAACCTTCCCGAGCGCACCCACCGCCCACTCGCCTTCAACTCGCCCAATCCCCGCAACGCCACCGGCATTACCGGCACCTGCGACTCCTTCGCCAGCAATCCGGTACCCTCACGAAACCGCTGCAACTTTCCGGTTTCGCTGCGGTGCCCCTCCGGAAAGATCATCACGGAGTAACCCCGATCCATCGCCTCGCCCGCATGCGCAAAGCTCCTGCGGAACCCACGACGCCGCGGGAGGGGGAAGACGTTGTAGAGCGCCGTGATCAGCCAGTATCCAATCGGGGCCAACAGATTCAACACCGCACTGCCCTGCCCGCGGCCCCGCCGCAAATCCACCAACAGCTCGCCCGACATAGCAATCGCCACGCGCCGCCGAACTCGTCCCGGCAACGCATACATCACCAGTGGACCGTCGTATGCCGTCACGTGATTCGCGATCAGCAGCATCGGCCCCTCGGGAATCTTCTCTGCCTCGCACACGACGCGCGGCCCAGCCAGCAGCCATATCAACGGTTGTGCAATCAATTCGAGAAACGCCGCGCGCACCGCCTGCATCGTCCATGACCACGGCCACCGCAGATACGGCAACGACTCTTCCTTCGCCACACGTTGCACAGCAGATTGAGGTGCAGGCGCACTCTCCATCGCACTCAGCGAAGCTCCCTCGTTACCCTCACGCAGCGGCGCTGCAACCGCGGCCGTTCCTCCGTCGACCATGCCACGCAACTCGCCCAGCGTCTGTACCTGCGCGATCGCGTCGTCGCTCACCTCAACACCCAACCGGTTCTCCAGCAGCGACTGCAATTGCACGCGCGCCAGACTATCGAGACGTAAATCCTCGCTCAGCCGCGCCTCATCGCCGACTGCACGCGGAGTCTCGCCGATCACTTCGGCGATCATCTCCAGCAGAATCTCCTTCGGCTTTGCGACCGCGCCATCACTGCGCACTGCCGCACACGCCCACGCTGCCACCTGTCGCCGAATCAGCTTGCCCGTCGACGTATACGGCAGCGCCGCATCCGGCCAGCGCACAAATCTCCGTATCTGCTGAAACTCCGCCAGCGACGCGTTCGCACGCCGCACCGCCTCGCTCCAGCTCCGCATCGCTCCCATTGAAAATCACCGCCGCTACCGGCTCCTGCCCATTCGCCGCCTCGCACGCGACAACCGCCGCAGCCTTCACGCCTTGCTGCTTCATCAACTCAACTTCCAAATCCGCAGGATGCACATTCATCCCCGCGGCCGTCACGATCACATCGCCCTTGCGCCCCAGAAAGCGCAGCTCGCCGCTCTCCTCCTGCGCCGCAAGATCGCCCGTCGCCAGCCACTCCTCCGTCGCGCGGCTGCATCGCTCCGCCCTGCCACGTCGCGCTCAGAAACCATCGCGCCGCGCACCAGCACCTCGCCTCCTTCGCCGATCTTCACCTCGCGCCCCGGCAACGGCTTGCCCAGTGTTCCGCGCCCAATCTTGAACGGATGATTCAGCGTCACCAGCGCCGCCGTCTCCGTCATCCCGTAGCCCTGAATCACCGCCACACCCACCGCGCGCCAGAACGATTCCAGCTCACCCGGCAGCGTCGCTCCGCCGCAGATCAGCGCCCAGAACCTCCACCCCAGCTTGCGATGCACCCGCCGCAGCCGCCACCATCGCTTCCACGCCGGCAGCGCCGCCACGCGCTCCACATCAGTCGCCAGCGACGCATCTTCGTTCAGCAGATGCGCACGCAACAATGCCATCACTCGCGGCACCGCAATCAGCACGATTGATCCGCTCGCGCTTCAACGACTCCACCATGCGCGACGGCTCAAGCTGCGTCTCAAAGTGCAGCTCCGCCGCCAGCACCGCCGGAATCCACAATCCCATGAACTGCCCGAAGACATGGCTCAGCGGAAGCGTGTGCATGAACCGCAGCGGATGAAAGATCCGCTCGTACCGCCGGTACTTCGCGATCTCGCTCTCAATCGGCTCCAGGCTCACCAGCACGTTGCGATGCGTGTGCACAATCCCCTTCGGCTCCGATGTCGTGCCCGACGTGAACACAATCTGAAACGGCGCATCCAGTGTTACTGCTGCATCTACCGAGAACTCTGGCTCTCGCGGCAACATCGTCCTCAACTCCTCAAGCGCGAAGCCTTGCCCCATCAAAACGCAACCTCCGCAACAACTCCGCGTCGCCGACAACCAGCCTCGCCTGCGTGTCCGCGATCACGCGCTCCACAAACTCGCGCGCTCCCGCCGCATCCAGCGGTACCACAATCACACCGCGCAGCACGCACCCGAAGAACGCTGCCATCCACTCGGCCGAGTTCACGCCCCACAGCACCACACGCTCGCCCGCGCCGACCTCACGCCTGCGCAACTCCGCTGCAAATCGTCCAGCAAGCTCCGCGATCTCTCCATAGCTCGTGCGCAGGATGCCGCACGCCGCGATGCTCCACTACCGCCGTCTCGCGTCCACGCCGCCGCATGTCCTCGATCAGGCTCGCCAGATGTTCGCGTCCCATTCGCTCGCCTGCCCTCACTTCAGACTAGATCACGAGACCAGCCATCGCTCTCGCCTTTACACGCGTCACACATCTCTCGCTGTAGCATGTTCTCATCCCGCACGCCACTGGAGACACCAGCATGGCCCCAAGAATACTCCCCCGCCAAGCTCTCGCCCGACGAACTCCAGCGCATGAACGCCTACTGGCTCGCAGCCAACTATCTCTCCGTCGGCATGATCTACCTCCGCGACAACCCGCTTCTTCGCGAACCGCTCAAACCCGAGCACATCAAGAACCGCCTGCTCGGTCACTGGGGCTCCGACCCCGGCCAGTCCTTCCTCTGGGTGCATCTCAATCGGCTCATCAAGAAGTATTCGCTCGACGTCATCTACATCTCCGGCCCCGGCCACGGCGCGCCCGCCACGCTCGCCAACAGCTATCTCGAAGGCGTCTACTCCGAGGTCTACCCGGACAGGAGCCAGGACGACGCCGGCATGCAGACGTTCTTCCGCCGCTTCTCCTTTCCCGGCGGAATCGGAAGCCACTGCACGCCCGAGACTCCCGGCTCCATCCACGAGGGCGGCGAGCTCGGCTACTCGCTCTCGCACGCCTTCGGCGCGGCCTTCGACAATCCCGATCTCATCGTCACCTGCTGCGTCGGCGACGGCGAAGCCGAGACCGGCCCGCTCGCCACCTCCTGGCACTCCAACAAATTCCTCAATCCCATCCGCGACGGCGCCGTCCTTCCCGTCCTTCACCTCAACGGCTACAAGATCGCGAACCCCACCATCCTCGCGCGCATCACGCACGATGAGCTCGACGCGCTCATGCGCGGCTACGGCTACACGCCGTACTTCGTCGAAGGCGACGATCCCGGAGCAGATGCACCAGCAGATGGCCGCTACGCTCGAGCACTGCATCAACGAGATCCGCTCCATCCAGCAGAACGCCCGCACGCAACAACGACGCAACGCGCCCGCGCTGGCCCATGATCGTCCTTCGCTCGCCCAAGGGCTGGACCGGACCAAAGATGGTGCACGGCCACCACGTCGAAGACTTCTGGCGCGCGCACCAGGTCCCCATCCCGAACGCGAAGACCAACGCCGAAGATCTCGCGCTCCTCGAATCCTGGCTGCGCAGCTACAAGCCCGAAGAGCTCTTCGACGAAACCGGCCGCTCATCCCAGAGCTACAGGAACTCGCACCCGAAGGCGATCAGCCGCATTACCGCCAATCCGCATGCCAACGGCGGTGTTCTGCGCAAGCCGCTCGAGATGCCCGACTTCCGCGACTACGCCGTCGACGCCAAGGGCCAGGCGCAGATCTACGTCTCGCCCACAGCGACGCTCGCCAGTCTTCTGCGCGATGTCATGAAGCGCAACATGACGAACTTCCGCGTCTTCGGCCCTGACGAGACCGCCTCCAACAAACTCGACGGCATCTACGCCGCCTCCGACAAGACCTGGCTCGCCGACATCCTCCCCATCGACTCCGACGGCACCGACATCTCAGCCGACGGCCGTGTGATGGAGATGCTCTCCGAGCACACGCTCGAAGGCTGGTTCGAAGGCTACGTCCTCACCGGGCGCCACGGCTTCTTCTCCACCTACGAATCCTTCGTCCACATCATTGACTCCATGTTCAACCAGCACGCCAAGTGGCTCGAGAAATCCAAGAATGAACTCCGCTGGCGTGCTCCCATCTCCTCCATCAACCTGCTCATCACCTCGCTCGTCTGGCGGCAGGACCACAACGGCTTCACCCACCAGGACCCCGGCTTCCTCGACGTCGTCACCAACAAGAGCCCCGACGTCGTGCGCATCTATCTCCCACCCGACGCCAACTGCCTGCTCTCCGTTGCCGATCACTGCCTCCGCTCCGTCGACTACTACAACGTCATCGTTGCCGACAAACAGCCGCACCTCGTCTTCCTCTCCATGGAGGAAGCGGTGCTCCACTGCACCAAGGGCATCGGCATATGGGACTGGGCCTCAACCGACAACGGCAGTGAGCCGGACGCCGTGCTCGCCTGCGCCGGTGACATCGCCACCATGGAGGCTCTTGCGGCCGTTGCCATCCTCAGAGAGAAGCTTCCCGAGCTCAAGATTCGCTTCGTCAACGTTGTCGATATCTTCCGCCTCATGCCCGACACAGAACACCCGCACGGCCTCAGCGATCGCGACTTCGACTCGCTATTCACGCTCGACAAGCCCGTCATCTTTAACTTCCATTCCTACGCCTCGCTCATTCACAAGCTCACCTATCGCCGCAAGAATCATGACAACATTCATGTGCGCGGCTACAAGGAGAAAGGCAACATCAACACGCCGCTCGAGCTCGCCATCCTCAACCAGGTCGACCGGTTCAATCTCGCCATTGACGTCATCGACCGCGTGCCTGGCCTGCAGGCCTCCGCTGCACACATCAAAGGCTGGCTGAAGGACCAGATCATCGAATCCATCAACTACGCCCACACCGAAGGCATCGACAAACCGGAGATCGCCAACTGGATCTGGCCCGAAAGCAAACCCGCATAGACTGTATCCTCTCGACCGGAGCGCGCAGCGCGTAGCAGAGAGACCCCTGTATTCCGAATCACGATGCCCACACATGACAACGCGATCCTCGTCCTCAACAGCGGCTCCTCGTCGCTGAAGTTCGGCCTTTACACTCCCGGCGCAAATGGCGATGAGCAGCTCATCCTCGAAGGCAGCGCCAACAACATAGGCCGCGACTCCGGCAACCTGAACATTCGCACACCGACAGGCGACGATCTCCTCCAGCGCGATCACATCCTCGAATCGCAACCCGAAGCCCTCGCCGCCATCCTTTCCGCACTGCGTGACTACGCACAAACAACGCCCGCCGCTGTCGGCCATCGCGTCGTGCACGGCGGCCCGCATCTACGCGAGCACCAGCGCATCACACCCGAACTTCTCTCCACCCTCGAAGCGTCTGTACATTTCGCTCCGCTGCATATCCCGCAGTCGCTCACACTCATTCGACAAACCCAGCAGGCACTCCCCGGCACTCCGAACTTCGCCTGCTTCGACACCGCCTTCCATCGCACACTGCCCGATGTCGCCCAACACCTCCCCATCCCCACGCGCTTCCACGACGCCGGCGTCATCCGCTACGGCTTCCACGGCCTCTCCTGCGAGTCCGTCATCGCCCGTCTCAATCCCATCCCGCAGCGCGTGATCATCGCGCACCTCGGCAACGGCTCCAGCATCACCGCCGTCCTCGACGGTAAATCGGTCGACACCTCCATGGGTCTCACGCCTACCGGCGGGATTCCGATGAGTACCCGCACTGGCGACCTCGACCCCGGCGTCCTCGTCTACCTCCTTCGCAACGAGCATCTCTCCGCCGACGAACTCGAACAGCTTCTCAACCGCCAGTGCGGCCTCTTCGCGCTCTCCAACGGCGAATCCGACATGCAGGCCCTTCTCGCGCGCGAATCCGCCAACGACCCCACCGCCGCCCTCGCCATCGACGCCTTCTGCACTGCCATCCGCAAAACCATCGGCGCCTACACCGCGCTTATGGGCGGCCTCGATCTCCTCGTCTTCACCGGCGGCATCGGCGAGCACAGCCAGGCCACCCGCTCCCGCATCTGCAAAAACCTGGCCTTCCTCGGTCTCGACCCCGAAACCGCTGCCCCCGCAAACCCAAACAAAGTCCTCGCCTTACCCTCCCAGGAGGAGCTCCAGATCGCCCGCCACACCCGTGTACTCGTTCGCCCATGAAGGCACGTCTACCACCATAGGCGGCCATCGCCACCGCAACATTCCTCTGGTACCGTGTTTATCTCACTAGCACGCGGGCTTCCTCCCCAGCCGCGGCAAGGAGCAGTCTGATGAAACGTACACTTCTTTCCACCGCGCTCGGCTTTATTCTGACGGGCGCCCTCACCGGCGCAGCGGCATTCGCACAGCAGTCGCAGCCCACGCTTCCGGAGAACAACACTCCGAACGCGAACGCGCCCTACCACCACCAGCATCATCACGCGCCCAACCCGCAGCGCCAGGCCGAGTTGATCTCCAAGAAGCTGAACCTCTCCGCGGATCAGACTGCAAAGCTGACGCCGATCCTCACGGACCGCGCCCAGAAGTTCCAGGCACTCATGCAGGACCAGTCCCTCACGCCGGACCAGCGTCATGAGCAGATGAAGGCCATCCACCAGAACACCGAGCAGCAACTCGCCACGGTTCTCAGCCCCGACCAGCTCCAGCAGCTGAAGTCGATGAAGCACGGTCACCGCGGTGGCTGGCAGCGCGGTCCCAACGGCAACACCAACCAGGCTCCGCCCCCGCAAAATCCCAGCGGCCTCTAACCTGACAAGGCTGCATAGCAGAGCCCTTGCACCCGGCAAGGGCTTTTCGCTTTTCCCGCCCTCCCGTACCTCCCTGCACCTTTCCAGCCACTCTCATCCACATGCGTCCTCCGTACACTAGCCAGATGGACAAGTTTGTCATCCGTGGCGGCAACCCTCTCCTCGGCACTCTCAAAGTCTCCGGCGCAAAGAACTCCGCGCTCCCGTGCATGGCCGCCGCCATCCTCACTGAAGACGAAGTCATCCTCGAAAACATCCCGCAGGTCCGTGACATCGAGACCGAGCGCAAGCTGCTCGCCTCCATGGGCGCCGAGGTCGAGCTCGGCTACGGTCGCGCCCAGCACCGCACCCGCATCAAGTGCGGCGTGCTCTCCGACCCCGTCGCCAAATACGAGATCGTCAAAACCATGCGCGCCAGCTCTCTCGTGCTCGGCCCACTCATTGCGCGCACCGGCATGGCCCGCGTCGCCATGCCCGGCGGCTGCGCCATCGGCGGCCGCCCGATCGACCTCCACATCAAGGGCCTCGAAGCCATGGGCGCCACCATCACCCAGGAGCACGGCTACCTCGAAGCCCGCACCGACCGGCTCAAAGGCGCGCACATCGTCTTCGACAAGATCACCGTCACTGGCACCGAAGACCTCCTCATGGCCGCCGCGCTCGCCGACGGCGAATCCCTCTTCGAAAACTGCGCGCGCGAACCCGAAGTCACCGATCTCGCCGCTCTGCTCAACGCCATGGGCGCGAAGATCGAAGGCGCCGGCAGCGGCACCATCAAGATTAAAGGAGTTGCAAAACTCCACGGCGCAAAGCACCGCATCAATCCTGACCGCATCGAGGCCGGCACCTTCCTCATTGCCGCGGCCATCACCGGCGGCGACCTCAACGTCGATTGCTGCAACCCCGCGCACCTCGGCGCCGTCATCGCCAAGCTCGAGGAGTGCGGCGTCAAGCTAGAAGTCGGCAAAGACAACGTCCGCGTTCACTCCGGCGGCTCGCTCACCGCGAACGACATGTCCACCGAGGAGTACCCCGGCTTCCCCACCGACATGCAGGCCCAGTACATGGCCCTCATGACACAGGCCGAAGGCACCTCCGTGGTCACCGAAAACATCTTCGAAAACCGCTTCATGCACGTCGGCGAACTCAACCGCATGGGCGCGAACATCACCATCAGCGGACGCACCGCCACCGTCCGCGGCAAAACTCCGCTGCAGTCCGCCGCTGTCATGTGCTCTGACCTCCGCGCCTCTGCCGCGCTTGTCCTCGGCGCGCTCGTCGCTGACGGCGAGACCATCCTCGACCGCGTCTACCACATGGATCGCGGCTACGAGCACATCGAAGAAAAGCTCCGCGGGGTCGGCGCCCAGATCCGCAGGATGGGCGACGTCTTCGGCAGAAAGTAGTTGCCACGCGCCGGATGAGGAATCGAGAGCTTTCCTCATCCGGCTGCAGCGTTACGTCAACAATATCCGCAACGACCCCTGAGCCCTCAGCGCAGGATCTGGAACGGTTCTGGATTGGGCCGCAAAACCGCGTTCTCCGCTATCTCGCCACCCCCCGCGCCGGCCATCGCCATTTGCAGTCCCGGGACCCGCAGCTCAGGCATCGGTTTCGCCTGAAACAGCTTCTGGCATGGCATCGCAATCCACCGAGCCCACGAGTTCGCCCGCTTCCGCCGCGCGCTGTCCGTCGCAATTCCCGTATTCGCATACATCTGGCGGTACAGCTTCGAGACGAACACAAACGCCAGCCGCGCGCGCAGATTCGGGGTCACCGACGCCCGCTTCCAGATCGCTCCCATGCTGTAGAACGAATCCCACACCTTCTGCGTCCGCTCCCGAATCTCCGCCGGCTTCATCGACGGATGCGGCATGAACAGCTTGGGCCGCCGCTCTGCCGGAATCAGCCAGTAGCGCGTCACCGGAACCCCATCTACCTTCGGCGCCTCCGCTCCATCCTCTTTCTCCCAGCGCTGAAAATCGATCGTGCCCGGAAGCGGCGTCAGCATCACAAACTGCGCGAATGCTATATCAGCGCGCTTCGCCAGCTCCTGTGTCGCCTCGAACGTGTCCGGCTTGTCGGTCGGCAGACCGAAGATAAACGAGCCCAGCACATGCACTCCGTTGGCGCGAAACACCTTCAGCCTCTGCACCAGGTTCTCCCCGGACAGGTTGAAGTCCTTGAACACCGCCTTCAGCCCCTCGGCTGTCACCGCCTCCACGCCGACGAGCGCGCCAAGAATATGCGCCTTGCGCATCGCCTTCAGATACTCCGGGTCCTCTGCGGCCTCCATCGTAATCTGCGTGAAGAACACGATGTCGCTCGGCAATTCCGCCAGTTCCTCCATCAGCTGCATCTTCTCTGCGCGAGTCTTTTCCAGCGCGGCCAGCTTTTCGTAGTTCTTCTGCTCCCGCGCCAGGCGCAGGTCCGTAAGACTCACCGGATAGAAATTGTCGTCCGCCAGCGTCATGAAGCGTATGCCCCTGCGGCGCAGCTCTACAATCTCCCGGATGACCGGCGCAAACGGGCGCTGCCGCGGCCTCTGCCCGTCCGTGCGCCACACCGAGCAGAACGAGCAGTGTTTCGGACATCCCCGCGTCGTCTGCACCGAGCCCCACATGTACTTGCCGTCGGGCAGCAAGTCCCATCGCGCCTCCGCAAACTGGTCTGCCTCCAGCCTGCCTCCTTCGTACGTCTTTCCGAGCCGGCCCTCTGCACAATCCCGCAACGCCTCGCCCCAGGCGACGTCGCCATCGCCCCGCACCACGGCATCCGCCGCGCCATACTCAAATGCCTCCTCCGGGTACAGCGAGGCATGCACGCCCCCAAACACCACTCGCGCCCCGCGTTCATGTGCGATGCGTCCGACCTCATATCCGCGCAACGCATTCAGCGTATGAATCCCGATCCCGACAACATCCCCTGCCTGAATCGTTGCTGGATCGAGAGGCTCCAGTGTCTCGTCCACGATCCTCGGATCCCCAAACTCCTTCGGTGTCGCCGCCGCAAGCACAAACAGCCACCGCGGCGTGATCACCGCAATCCCAAACGAACTGTCACTTGGATTAACCAGATGAATAGACAATCGAAACTCCCTCATTCACAAGCTGATCTCCGCCGGCCTTTGAAAACAGCCGGCAACCACAGGCATGCTGAAAACGCCTGCACCGACACCGCAAAGGTCGCGGGATCAGATCTGAAGAGGGAGGTTGTAAGCGCCCGGCGGATGGCTTCCGCCCGGCGGCGAGTGGGATACTCGGGCAATCCGCGTTCGCAGCCCGTCCGGCATCGCAAACAGCAAGCTCGCAGATGAGACACCACTCCCAATCATCGCGAACCGCGGGAGGTTCTTTCAGCCGCTGCTTACGTAATTGCGCCAACAGCAGCACAAGGCAGAGAAGCGCCAGAAACGCGAAGAGACTCAGTTCAAAGTCCTGGCCATGAGGAAAGTTGTCGAATGTGCCGTAATGTTCGGTCCAGGGCGCCACGGATAACAGCGCCACCATCAACCACATCAACAATCGGCTCGCCACCACGAGCGATTGCGAAAACCGTTCGATCTTCGCTCCGCTCCTGCTGGAGGTTCTCTTCACATTCCCTCAATTTCTGAGCAACTGCGTTGGCACTCGCGGGCTGTGCCGCGAGTATACCTATCCGTTAGATGCGTTCGCTCCGGACAATGTACAGCGGGCCGGACCCTCCGTTCGTCGCTTGGACAACGTTGTCGGCAAGAAATCGCCCTATCACGGGCTATCCGCCATAAAATAAAAGGATGGTAAAACAGCCGAAGGTCGACCTGGTCGGTGTGGGGTTGAACGCAACCGACACCGTCATTCATGTTTCATCGTTCCCGGAGTGCGGCTCCAAGGTCGAGTACGAAGCTGAGACCATCATGCTTGGCGGCCAGGTCGCCAGCACCGTCATCGCCTGCCAGACATGGGGCCTGAGCACACGCTACGTCGGCAAGCTCGGCGACGACGACGCATCCCGCCTCCACGCTCAAGAGTTCCTCCGCACCGGAACGGAAGCGCACCTCGTCAACGTTGCCGGCACGCCGAGCGCCCGCTCGCTGATCCTCCTCGACCGCACCGGCGAGCGCACCGTCCTCTGCCGCCGCGACGAGCGCCTCACCCTGAAGCCCGAGGAGCTCAAGCGCGAATGGATCGTCAACGCCCGCGCCCTTCACGTGGATGGCCACGACACCGCCGCTGCCACGCTCGCCGCCCGCTGGGCCCGCGAGGCAGGCGTGCTCGTCACCGCCGACCTCGACGACACCTATGAAGGCATTGACGAGCTCCTCAAGAACATCGACTTCCTCATCGTCAACCACGACTTCCCCTTCCAGCTGACCGGCGAACACGACCTGAAGACCGCACTCCGCGAAATGCAGCGCCGCTTCGGTAGCCGTCTCGCAGCAGCCACACTTGGCCACGATGGCGTCCTCGCCTGGGACGGAGAACAGTTCCATTACGCTCCCGCCTTCCGCGTCCCCGTCATCGACACCACGGGCGCCGGCGACATCTTCCGTGCAGGCTTCATCTACGCTCTACTGCAGGGTTGGCCTCTTGCGCGCTGCCTCGACTTCTCCTGCGCCGCCGCCGCCATCAATTGCATGTCTGAGGGCGCGCGTGGTGGCATCCGGTCCGTCGAACAGATCGAGTCCTTCATGGTCTCCACCCCACGCTATGAAGGCTCAGAAAACCTCGCCGCCTTTTTCGGATCTTCGCTGGAACCGGATGCGGCGGTCACGCAGACAACCGCAACCTCAAAGCGTGAACCCGCCTGCGCCCATCTCCCCTGAGCGCGGTCACCGCCTACGCCATCGCCGCACGACTCGCCTCGACATCCGCGTCCATCGGCAGAAGGCTATCCGTCCGCGTCATCCTGATCAGGTCAGCCACCCGCTCCGCCACTCCGCAGAGCCGCAGCTCCCCACCCTGTTCCTTCGCCATCCCCGACGCCTGCACCAGCGCCCCCAAACCGGCGCTGTCCATATAGGGAACGCCCGCCATATCCAACACCACCTTGGCGGCTCCGTCCCTGATCGTCTTCTGCAGTTGCGCGTCTGCCGCATGCAGACTCGTGCCCAGCGTCAGCGGGCCCGTAAAGCGCACCACAGCCACGCCGGGGTTCGGCTTCTCTATATCCACCTGGAGAATCATGGCAGCCAATCTACCACGCCATGACTTCACCGAGCCCGACACATCCCCTGACGAGCGGTTGATCACCCTTGAATCGGTGCGCGATACCTCCGCAGCCACACCGCCGCCGCGAGAAAGATCGCCGCAACGATGAGGCCGCCCCACAACCCGGGGCTGGCGAAAAACAGTCCCGGCGTCGCCCCGGACATCCGATGGGCCATCCACGCTCCGCCGTGAGCGAAGTCCCCGCCCGCCGGCGCTCCGCCCACGCGATACCCGATAAACCGGCCGAAGTAGTTCGTTCGGAATGCAATCTTCTCCACGAGCCCCAGCATCAGCGGCAGAAGGAACGCCCACAGAAACGGTATGCGCCGCGCCCAGCCGGAAACCAGCAGGAACCATGCATAGATCGGCGCATACCACAGCGCATGCACCATCACCAGGTGATACAGCAGTCCCGCCTGCATGCTCAGAACTGGAACCTGGCCGAGCACCGAAACCTCTCGCCCATGCGCGGCCAACGTCGCAGCATCGATCACCAGAACAATCAACTGCGTCGCCGCAGCAATCGCGAACGTCAGCAGCGGCAGAATCACAATCGGAACGCTCGCCTTCGTCAGCACCGCCACCGTGTCGGAGACCGGTAGCGATCTCCAGAACAAAATGCTGCGGTCGCGCCGTTCCCCATAAAGGGCATCGAGGCAGTAGAACGCCCCCGCCAGCGTCGTGGAGAGCATGATCAATAGAGCCGTGAGGTTGCATTGCTCGCCCACGATCATCTGCTGCTGCATCGGGTCGGGCGACAGTAACAAGCCCTTCCCATGAAACCCACCGAGAAGCACACCCACAATCACCAGCCCCGCAGCGCCCAGCGGAGCTCCATAGAGCCACCAGTTCTCCCACAACTCGCGCCGCACCGACCAATACACCGGACGCGTCACCGCAGTCTTCGACGCCACAACCGCCTCGCCTCCAAAGCGCGGCTCCGTCACCGCATTCGTCTGTGCACTCATGCCGCGACTCCTTCTCTCGCTTCCGCTCTTCCGCCGATCACCGCAACAAACACATCCGCGATACTCGGCGTGCGCACCTCGCCCAGCTCCGCCAGCCGTTGCCTGTCCACTCCGGCGAAAAGCAGCATGCTCCGCCCGAAGCCCGGCCGCTCGCTCATCGGTCCCAGCGCCCGCGCCGCTGCAAGGTTCTCCGGGTTCACTGCTACCTCCGCATAGCGCGCTTCGAACGCATCCATCTCGGAGCTGAACACGATTCGCCCGCGATCAATGAACATCACATCCGTCAAAATATTCTGAATCTCATCCACTTGGTGTGTCGTCACCAGGATCGTGCGGCTGCGATCAAAATAATCGTTCAGCAGCGAATCATAAAACTGCTTGCGATACAGAATGTCCAAACCGAGCGTGGGCTCATCCAGCACCAGCAGCTTCGCGTCGATCGCCATCACCAGCGCCAGGTGCAGTTGCGTCACCATGCCCTTCGACAGTTCGCGCACCTTGCTCGTCCGCCGCAGGTTCGTCTTCGTCAGAAACCCTTCCGCCTTCGCCCGGTCGAAGCGCGGATGCACGCCGGCCACATAATCCAGCGCCTGCGACACCCGCATCCAGCGCGGCAGCACCGCAACGTCCGCAATAAAACAGACATCGCGCATCAGGTCCGCACGCTGACTCCACGGGTCGCGACCCAGCACACGCAACGTGCCCTCATAAGAGGTCAGTCCAAGAATCGAGTTCAGCGCCGTCGTCTTGCCCGCGCCGTTCGGCCCGATCAGCCCAACGATGCGCCCCTCTTCGACCTGAAGATTGATCCCATCCAGAGCAACCGTGCCACCATAGGCCTTGCGCAACCCATGCGCCTCAATGCATGCCATATTTAGCGGCCTCCCTTTCTTCCATTCAGCAGCTCTTCCGGCTTCAGCCCCAGCCGCTCGATCGTCGCCTTCACACGCGGCCACTGCTCTTCCAGAAACCTCTGCCGCTCTGCAGCAAGCAACGCCTTCCGCGCTCCCTCTCTGACAAACATCCCCAGCCCTCGCCTCTTCTCCACCAGCTCCTCATCCGTGAGTTGCTGATAGCCCTTCAATACCGTCAGCGGGTTCACTCTGTACTCCGCAGCCACGTTCCGCACCGACGGTAACGGGTCGCCCTCCTTCAACACGCCATCCAGAATCATCGCGACCACATGATCCCGCAGCTGCCGGTAGATCGGTTGGGCGTCATTCCACTCCAGGTCCATTCCGTTTCCCAGTTCCCCTTGTGCCTTTGCTTGACGCGTCCCTACTTCACGCGCTCCAGCTCGAAGTGCGCCTTCACCGGCTTGTCTCCCGGCATCATGTACGTCCAGTCTTCCGTGTGATGGTCGGCGTCCACGAAGGTAAACACCGCATGGTCCATATGTCCGTGCTCCGTCGGCCCGGCAAGATCCAGAAAGTCGAACTCCACCGTCTTCCCATCCGCCGAACTCTTGGCCACCATGCGCGGACGGTTGCCCGCATCGCAGTAATGCGTCAGCAGCAGCCGGTCGCCGTCGAGGTACAGCATCGTGATCGGATCATCCTTCATCCCTCCGGCCTTCACTTCATGCATGATCGCGTTGCCCGAGGACGTCGTGCGCAGCGAGACGTTCAGCACCATCCCCTGCATCTTCATCATTCCTTCCGTCGGCGTCGTCGTGACCTTCCCCTGCCACGTCCCAGCCAGCGTCTTCATCTGGTCAAAGCTCTTCTGCCCGTCCGACTGACCAAGCGCCACCGCAGAAGCCGCGATCAACACACCGGAAAACAACACTCGCATAACCTTCATCGCCGTTCTCCTTCGGCATCGCTACGAGTCACTTCACGATGGTGTTGTAGTCATATATAACACCAGCTCACCATGTCAAGCCTTTTCTGGCTTAAAAAGAAAACCCCCGCCACAAAGCGGGGTTTTCCCCGTCATTTCGAAGATTCGGTCGTCTCACTCTCGTTCTTGAGAGCTCGCCGGACTCCTGACTCCTTACGGTCAGCGTTCGCGTATCGCCTTCAGCACATTCTCTGTCGTCTCCGTCTCACCCAGCTTCGGAAACGCTTTCGTCACACAGTGCTGATGGATCTCAGCATCCCGGTCGGCCATCGCGTCCACCACGAACACCACGTTGTACCCCAGGTCATACGCGCTCCGCGCCGTCGACTCCACACCACTCCCCGTCGCAATCCCTGTAAGAAACACCTGCGTCACGCCACGCTCGCGCATCTGCTCATCCAGATTGGTCCCGAGAAACGCTCCCACGCGATGCTTCGTCACCAGCAGATCGCTCGCCTGCTGCCCCAGCTCCGGCACCAGCTCCGCCCAGTCCGGCGCAAACGTCAGCCCCTTCGGCGGCCCGGCTTCGGTTCGTCCCGGAGCCCGCCCGGCCACATTCACCAGCACCACCGGCAGTCCCTTCGCGCGAAACACCCGCGCCAGCTCCGCCGACCTCGCCACAATCTCCGCCGACGAATCCACAAACCCCGCGATCCCCTTCTGCAGATCGATCACAATCAACGCCGCCTTCTCATCCAGCTGTGTAAGCGCCATCTTCTCTTCTTTCCTCTCTGAACAAACGTTCTCTCACCGCGCGTGTTTCTTCTGAAACTCCACGCTCAACCACACGCTGATCACCGCAATTCCCGCAAAGAAGACCAGCAACACAGAGGCCTCTCCCTGCGCGACGTGGCCGCCGCGAAACAGCGCATACCCAATCACCATGTTCACCAGCGCCCACACCACATTCACTGGCGCCGGCGACAATCCCTTCCCCGGCGGCTTCGCAAACGGCGATGGAAATGGATCGCCGGAGATGCCGTGCACAAAGTGCGGCACCGAATTCGCCAGAAACATCCCCGCAAAGAAACACGCCAGATAGCTGTACCAATGCATTGCTCTCTCCTCTCGCGTTACGCCGCGCTGCTCTCTTCCACCACCAGGTCCGTATCGTCCGCCGGCAGAAATCCCTTCGCCTCATACACCGGCCGCATCGCTGCATCCACCGCAGGCAGCCTGAGCGCGAACCACACCGCGCCTGCCATGCAGAGCCCACCCGTAATCATCACCGTATGCGGCGCGCCGATCTCGTGCGCCAGCATTCCCGCCAGCAGACTCCCGAACGGCGCCGACCCCACAAACGCCATCGTGTAATAGCTCATCACCCGCCCACGCTTGTCTTCGCTCACCAGCGACTGGACCATCGTGTTCACCACCGCCGCGCACTGCATCATCCCGAAGCCCACGCACATCATCAGCAGCAGCGACAGCCACAGCACGTGCGACAAACCAAACAGCACCAGCCCCGCACCAAACATCCCCGCCGAGACCTGCATCATCCGCGTCAGCCCCACCACGGATTTACGAAGCGCCAGCGACAGCCCCGACACCAGCGCCCCAATTCCCGATGCTCCCGTCAGCCAGCCCAGCGTGTGCGCGCCTCCATGCAGCACGTCGCCGGCAAAGATCGGCAGCAGCACCGAGTACGAATATCCCATCAGGCTCAGTAGCGCAAACAGCAGCAGGATCGTGCGAATCGGCCGAAACGTCCGCACGTAGTTCCACCCCTCGCGCATCTGCTCGAGCATGCTGCTGCGTCGTGCCGCCGACGTCTCCGCCGGCGTAATCCGCATCATCAGCAGCGACGCGATCACCGCGAGGTAGCTCACGCCGTCGATCAGGAAAGCACCACCCCTCGCCGACCGCGCCCGATCACCAGCCCCGCGATCGCCGGCCCAACCAGCCGCGCCGCATTCGCCATCGACGAATTGATCGCGATCGCATTGCCCAGGTCGTTCGCGGTCGTCGACCATCTGCACCAGGAACGACTGCCGCCCCGGCATGTCGAACGCGTTGATCAAGCCCTGCAGCGCCGCCAGCGCAATAATCTCCCACAGAGTGATCACGTGCGCCAGCGTCAGCGCCGCCATCGCCAGCGACTGCACCGCGGCCGCCGCCTGCGTCCACACCAGCAGCTTCCGCCGGATCGAGCCGCTCGACCCACACGCCCGCAAACGGCCCCAGCACAAACGCAACAATCTGCCCCGCGAAGCTCACGACGCCCAGCAGCAGCGCCGAGTGCGTCATCCGGTACACGAGCCAGCTCGTCGCCAGCCGCGTCATCCACGTGCCCGATCACCGAAATGCCCTGCCCAGAAAAGAACAGCTTGAAGTTCCGATGCCGCAGCGCCCGCCACGCATGCGAGATTGAGTCCGTTACCTTCGCATTGTTGGCCTTCTTGCTCACTCCAGGTCCCTCTTACTGCTGCGCCAGACGCTTGATAATCTCGCCCGCGGCAAACAACGTCTCCTGCTCGCGCTTGTCCAGCTTCTTTACCGCCTCCGCCAGCCATGTATGTTTCGCATCCTTCACACTCTTGCGCACCGCGACCCCTTTGGATGTCAGGGTGATCATCATCTGCCGCCCATCCGTCGCATGCGGCGTACGGCGCACCATTCCCATTTCCTCAAGCGTTGCCACGGTCGTCCCCATCGACTGCGGCTTCATGCCCTCCGCGCGCGCCAGCTCCGCCGTCGTCGCCGGTCCCTCGCGGTCCAGCCTCGCCAGCACCGCCGACTCCGTCAACGAAAGCTCATGCGTCCGCCCCGCTGCCCGCACCCGCCGCACCAGCAACCCTATCGCCTGCGTAAAATCCAGCAGCTCGGCTTCCAGCTTCTTCGCCATACATCATCACTGTCTCATATAGACAGTTAATCTTGCAAGTTAATCTTCTAAGTTTGCCTTCTAAATAACACCCGCCTACTCCGCCGCGCCCATCAGCATCAGCGCCCTCTGCGCAAACGGCGAGTACACCAGCAGCGTCATCGCCGCAATCGCCAGTCCCAGGTTGATATGGTGCAGCAGCAGTGCCGGCGACAGCGCCCACAGCAAATCCATCGCCACCAACCCCGGCCATATCCGCAGAAACTTCTCTCTAGCCCTTGGCGCGCGAAACAAAACCATACACACCACAAACACGCGCACCGGAATCAGCACCGCCGCCGTCGTCACAATCACCAGGAACGCCACCCGCGCATAACTCAGCGGGCTCAGCAGCTCATGGATCTCTCCCAGGTTCGCCAGCGCGCCCACATAAAACCCCACATACATCACCTGCAACAGCACAAACAGCGTCCGCGCCACGCGATGCGAGTCCCTCGGCAGATCCTCTGGCGTCGCCAGCGCCCCCTCCCAGAACCGCCGCTCCACCGTCTCGCTCGCCGGACTCGGATCAACAACACCCGGCACACCCGCAACCTCCTCCCCAATCCTCTCCACCGGAGCCACAAATCTGTAGCCCCTCCGCGCCAGCGTCTCCACAAATCTCGGACTGTTGGCCTTGTCGCCCAGCGCCTCCCGCACCCGGTTCACCGCCGAGTTCACGCCGTGCTCATAATCCACAAACGTCCCCTCCGGCCAAAGCTCCCTGCTGATCTCCTCCCGAGTCACCACCTCGCCCTGCCGCTCCACCAGCATCATCAGCACCTGGAACGGCTGCGCGTGCATCCGCACTCTCACGCCCTGCCGCCGCAGCTCTCCCGTCGCGGCATCCGCCTCAAACGCCCCAAACCGATATCGCTTCGCCGCCACTCGCTCCACCATCGGGGTCCAGTCTACTCAATCCGCACGCCTTCAACGCCTCTCCACCGTTTGAGATCACCCCGCAACCCACACATCCCGCACTACTTCCACCGTGAGATTCAATTCTGCCCCGCGTTACCTCCCATGCATTGCTCTCTCACCGCCAACCCGTCATCTTCAGCCTCATGAACCGCAGGCTCCCGCTTCTCCTCGGCGCACTTCTTCTCCTCCGCGCACCGCGTCTCTTCGCCGAGCTCTCCCCCACCGCCGTCGTCGCCTTCAACACCTACGCCCACACCGTTGAGTCGCGCCTCGCCCAGCACCACCGCTCTCCCGAGACCTTTCTCGCCCTCCCAGGCGACCCCGCCACTCGCGCTCAACTCCGATCCGGCCAGCTCCTCATCGAACAGCTCACAACCCCCATCACCCCCGACGCCCTCCTCCATCACTGGCGCGCCACCGCCTTCGTCCCCAACGCCACGCCAGCCGACTTCGAACGCCTCCTCCAGAACTTCTCCGCTTACCCGCACAACTTCGCACCGCAGATCGTCTCCTCCACCGTCCTTTCGCGATACACCGCCCCGACACCCTCCTCCGCCTCCGCACCCGCCAGCACCACGTCATCACCGTCGTCCTCGACACCACCTGCGACGTCACCTTCGCCGCACTCGACGCCGACCACGGCTACAGCATCTCCCGCAGCACTCGCATCGACCAGATCTCTCCCTCTGGCGACGACGGCTTCCTCTACCGCCTCAACACCTACTGGAGCTACGAGCAGCGCGACGGCGGCCTCTACCTCCAGATCGAATCCCTCTCTCTCACTCGCTCCATCCCCCGCGGCCTCGCCTGGGCCATCCGCCCCTACCTCGAATCCATCCCCCGCGAATCCCTCGTCTTCACCCTCACCTCCGCCCGCAACGCCCTCGAGAAAGAGCATCCCTCACTCACAACTCCCCAACTCGCAACTCGCAACTGAACGGAACCGCTCGACCGCAAAGGACCGCACATGGCCACTCCCACACTCACAGCCACCACCACCGCCTTCACGCCAGCACTCCGCATCAACCGCTCGCTCACCGCCTCCACAGAAAAGCGCCTCCTCGAACTCCTCGCCGCGCCACGCACCCCGTGCGATCACCTCCGACCACCTCACACTCCTCGGCCTCTCCGCGCAAGTCGCTGCCGGCTTCTTCTACGCACTCTCGCGCACGCACGCACTCTGGCTCCTCGCCGTCAACGCCTGCATCCTCCTCAACTGGCTCGGCGACTCGCTCGACGGCACACTCGCCCGCGTCCGCCACCAGCAGCGTCCGCGCTTCGGCTTCTACGTCGACCACATCACCGATCTCTTCGGCGCCACCGCGCTCCTCACCGGCCTCGCCCTCTCCGGCTTCGCGCACTGGCCCGTCGCACTCGCCATGCTCACGGCATTCCTTCTTCTCTCCGCCGAAAGCTTCCTCGCCACCCACACCCTCGCGCGCTTCGAGCTCTCACAATTCCTCTTCGGCCCCACCGAGCTCCGCATCCTCCTCATCCTCGCCAACCTCTTCCTCCTCCGCGACCCCTACGCGCACATCCTCCACCACCGCATCCTCCTCTTCGACCTCGGCGGCTCTCATCGGCGCGCTCTGCATGTTCGCCCTCGTCCTCACCCTCGCGCTCCGCCACACCGCGCAACTCTTCCGCGAAGAACCCCTCCCGTGACCACCAATGCTGCACTAACTCGCAGCTCAAAGCTCACAGCTCACAGCTCACAGCTCACAGCTCACAGCCGATTGCACAAACCCCTTCGCAGGATCTCTCCTCACGCCGGGTGCCCCATTCATGCGCGGCCTCATCGCGCATGGGTGGGCTCGCACGACAGCCGGGTGCCCCATCCGTACGCAGTTTCATCGCGGACGGGTGGGTCGACCTCAGATCAAATCCCATGAGCCCACTCACGCGCTTCCTCCGTTTCAACCTCGTCGGCCTTCTCGGCATCGTCGCGCAACTCACCACTCTCGCACTCCTCAACCGCGCCATCCCCGCGCGCTACCTCCTCACCTCCACCCTCGCCGTCGAGCTCACGCTCCTCCACAACTTCACCTGGCACATCCACTACACCTGGCCACAAGCAAAAATCTCGCGCCGCTCAGCCACGATCTCCCTGCTCCGCTTCCATCTCTCCAACGGCCTCATCTCGCTCCTCGGCAACCTCGCCCTCATGCGCGCCTTTGTCCGCTCCTTCCACTGGCCGGTCCTCCTCGCCAACGCACTGGCTATCGCCTCCTGCGGCTTCGCCAACTTCCTCCTCGCGCACCGCTGGGTCTTCCCGCAAACCGCCCGTACGCAATGACGTTCACAATTAGTTTCATCGCTGCAAGAAATGACAGTTAAACCTTTGCCCGCCTCTTTCTATCCTTGATGCATGCGTCGCGGTGTCACCTCGGGGCCTGCGGCAAACCTCGCTCTGCGGAGACCTCGCATGAACATCGCACGCAAGCTTTACTTTGTCTTTCTTGGCACAGTGATCGTTACTCTCGCGCTCGGCTGACGCACGGAGGATTCCATGCCCTCGACATCATCCGCGCAGATCCTCAACGACCGCATCCTGCACGCCCGCGCTGCCGAGGCTGTCATCTGGGGCATGCCCGCCGTCAACTACGACCTCATGCTTCAGCAGATGCTCACCAAAACTTCCGGCAAAGTCGGCCAGGTCATCTATTGGGGCCGCCCGCTCGACTCCAAGAACCAGACCCTCACGCCCAACCCCGACGCGCTCTACTTCATGGCCTTCTACAACACCAAGGACGGCCCCGTTGTCCTCGATCTCCCGCCGGCCACGGACAACGGCTCCTTCAACGCCAACATCGTCACCCTCTGGCAGATGCCGCTCGAAGACGCCGGCCTCCTGGGACTCGACAAAGGCAAAGGTGGCAAGTTCGTCGTCCTCCCTCCCGGCTACAAAGGCCAGGTCTCCGCCGGCTTCCTCCCGCTCCAGTCCGACACCTTCGGCGGCTACATGCTCTTCCGCGCCAACCTCAAGAGTCACTCCGACGCCGACGTCGCTGCGTCCATCGCCTACGGCAAACAGATGCGCGTCTACCCGCTCTCCGCCGCCGAGCAACCTCCGGTCACTGTCTTCACCGACGTCAAGGACATCGACTACGACTCCACCATCCAGTACGACTCCACTTTCTTCGATCACCTCAACAACATCATCCAGTCCGAGTCATGGCTCGACCGCGACCGCGTCATGATCGATCAGCTCGCCTCCCTCGGCATCGTCAAAGGCAAGCCCTTCGAGCCCACGGACCAGACACGCTCCCTCCTCGCCTCCGCCGCGCAGGACGCCCGCACCTTCGTGGCCACTGCTCAAGCCACTGCCGGCCGTTTCGACACCTCCTCCGGCGTCATTGCTAACGGCTATCTCGAGAACATCGTCGGCGGCACTCCACTCCCGAACTCGTCACGTTCACCGGCTCGTTTGGCACCATCGATCCCACTTTCGGACGCGTAACCCCAACCTTTACCCGCGCTATCACAACGCCACCACGACCCAGATCCTCGCGCCTACTTCTCGACGCCACCAGCGCTCTGGCCGTCGACATCAGCCCTTGGAACGGCCTCGGCGGAATGGTCCTCACTGGCGAGCTTCGCGAGCACAAGCAGGACTCATGGTCCGTCGCCAATACCTACGGTCCCGTCGTACGACCGCGGGCGTCGCCTACAGGTACGCCTTCATACGGCGTCAAGCCGATCCTCGAAGGCGCCGCGACGGGGGCGGCGATCTCACCCTCAACCGCAGCTTCCGCAACGACAGAGGTACCTACACCATCTCCACCAAGACCAACACGGCATACGCCTTCGACGGCTCAAAGACCTACAGGCCCACAGTGCCGCCCAACGCGCCCGTCTCGCAGTACTGGTCCGTCAACACTCCGCCTACGACCGCTACCTCCACACCCTCATCAAGCGGCATGCCGCGCGCGAGCCACTCCTCACAGATCCCCGACCTCCAGAAGAACCCCGTACGGCCCCATCCCACGATCTCGTACTTCGGGAGTCGCCGCAGGACCTCCCTCCGGCAAAGACTCCAACTGGGTCCCTCACCGCACCCCCTCGACCAGTTCGAACTGGGCATCAGCATGTCCGCGCATGACCACGGCACCCGCAGCCGGCACCTTCGCCTGGCGGCTCCTTCAAAAGCAGTGGCGCCGTTCTCCCCGACGTCGCAGTCGCCGATCCACGCCCTCCATCCTCATCGGGCAACAGTAGCCGGTCACTGCACCGCTTCAAAATCCCCCGGCTTCCAGCTCCCATCGAACGCCGCCTGCTCCGGCCCATAGATCCGGAAGTACGCAAACCATCCCCTTCCCGGCACCGTCTTGATCCACTGCCCCTCATGTCCCGCCGGCGCCGTCGGCCCGAAGTACAACTCCGTCGGTTGCGTCGTCGACACATCCTTCAGTTCAAACATCGATCGCAGCGCCGCCTTCTCCTGGTCCGTCTGCACCTCAGACCTTGTCTGTGCGTCATACGCCGTCACGCTCCAGAACAGCTTGCCGGGAACCGGCTGCGGAACCGCCAGCTTGTAGTTTTTTCCTCCATTCAGGTACACGCCCGCACTGTCTCGCGCCGCCAGCCAGTACAACGACCCCGCGCCCGGCGTCCTCCGGAACATCGCCGGCGATGTCACAATCGCCTGGATAAACCACCGGTCGCGCGCCTCCAGGTCCATCCCAACCGGCGTCTCGAACTGCGCCGATCCCGGCGTCAGCACCACCCACTGCCACCTCCGGCCCTTCCATGCCAGCCTGTCCGGCCGATTGCTCGCAAACGCCGAAACCAGCATCTGGTCCCGCGCCGTCATCGCGGCCCGCAGCAGAATCCCGCTCATCCTCGGGCTCGGATTGAACGGCCTGTCCTTCGCAATCCCGATCGCCGCCAGCAGCCCTGACATCACCGGATTCCGTGTAGAAACCGGCTCCTCATCCACAACCTTCTTCAGCACCTGCCAGAACTGCATGTTGTCTTCCCACCGCAGGCACGAGACATCCATCTTCTTCCCCGTCGCGTCCGTCCACGTCAACAGTTTGTCTTTCGCATTCAGCGGATACACCTTCACCGCTCGCAGCGAATTCAGCGCTGCACTCTGATCGCCGTTCACCGGCAGCGCCCGCACTGCCAGCAGCAGCTTGTACGTCTCGGACTTCCCTACTCTGTACCCCGCCGGCGTCTTGCCCGTATATCCCGTCGGCACAATCACCACCTTGTCGCCCTTGCCCGCGCTCGGCCCCGGCAGGCCAAGGTCCATCACCCAGCCCTGGTTGTGATCGTCCACCAGCCCGATGTACGGCCCTGCCGGCACCTCAATCACCATCGGCCCCTGCGACACATCCAGCGTCGCCGACCCATACGGCGTATCCGAGTTCAGCGTGAACCCCACCTGCATCGGCCCCGCCGCCAGGATCATCCCCCCCGCGTTGTCCTGAATCCCATTGTCGCGAGCGCCCTGAAAGATCCCCTCCGCCGACACCGTCGGATACCAGAAGTGATACGCCTGCACCGCACGTCTGAAGTCGTTATCCGCATACGACCTCTGTGCCGAATCCCCGACCGGAAACCCCTCTTCGAAGCTGTAACCTGTCGGCTGCCCTTGCTCCGTCGGCTCGTGGCTCTCCTCGCGACATCCCGCGACGCATACAGCCATCAACAGCGCTGCGCAGACACGCCCTGAAATCCTCCGCATGGAACCTCCTGCCGCGCCGCAAGCCATATCGCGTGACTCCTCTTAAGCTTCCTGACGCAACCCCGCAACACTACTGTCATCTTCAACAGTTACTCTGCGCTGCAATGTCTCCGCCGCGATTTGTATAGTGAAAATGGGACGGGCATTCACTGACCGGGCTATGCCAATAGGTGCGCGACGCAGATCCACATCACCTGCACGCCCTCATAAGCCTCTTCATCCGCCGTCCATAGGAGAATTGTGTCCCTTCAACCGTACCCTCGCCGCAAGTTCATGTCGCTGATGCTCGCAGCTCCCTTCTGGGGATCTGCATTGATGGCCCGCGCAGAAACCTCTTCGCAAGCCCTGATCACTGACTTCGGTGCCAAAGCCGACGGCACGACCGTCAACACCAAGGCCATCCAGGCTGCCATCGATCAGCTTGCCGCCACGGGCGGAGGCACCGTCGTCGTCCCCAAGGGCGTCTTCGTCTCCGGCGCTCTCTTCTTCAAACCGAAGGTCAACCTTCACCTTCAGGCCGAAGGCGCCGTGCTCAAGTGCTCCACCGACCTGTCGAACTTCCCCGCGCAGCGCACCCGCATCGAAGGCCACTTCATGGAAAACTTCACCCCGGCCTTCATCAACGCGAAGAACTGCGACGGATTCCAGCTCACCGGCGATGGCACTCTCGACGGCGCCGGCATGCCCATCTGGGAGCAGTTCTGGAAGGAGCCGCGCCGACAAACAAAAACTTCGCCAACATCGGCATGCCCCGCGCCCGTCTCGCGCTCATCGAAAGCTCGACGGACGTCAAGATCGAGGGCATCACGTTCAAGGATTCGCAGTTCTGGAATCTGCCATCTCTACAACAACGACGGCGTCCTCGTGCACAACGTCCACTTCCAGGTTCCCGACGACTACAAGCAGGCCCCCAGCACCGACGGCATCGACATCGACAGCTCCCGCAACGTCACCGTCGATGGCTGCTTCTTCTCCGTCACCGACGACTGCATCGCCTGCAAGGGCTCCAAAGGCCCTCACGCCATGGAGGACAAGGACAGTCCGGCCGTCGAGCACATCCGCGTCCGCAACTGCACCTTCAAGCGCGGCGGCGGCGTCCTGACCTGCGGCAGCGAGGCCACCATCGTTCGCGACGTCGTCGTCGAAAACTGCAAGATCATCGGCGACGTCCGCATCGCAACGCTGAAGCTGCGGCCCGACACGCCGCAGCATTACGAGGACATCACCTTCCGCAACATCACCTCCGAAGGCCCCTCCGGCGGCATCATCACCATGGCGCCGTGGTCTCAGTACTTCGATCTGCAGGGCGGACGCCGCCCAAATCTATGGTCCGGAACCTCAACCTCATCGGCATCAAGGGTCACTTCGCATCCTTCGGCACCATCAAGCCCAACCCCGGCCAGACGGAGATCAGCAACGTCCTCCTCAAGGACTTCGACGTAGTGCTCCCACCGGACAAGGACAAGCTTGCAACTTCCGGCGTTACAGATCTCAAGTTCGAGAATGTAGTAGTGAACGGCCAGCCGCAGTCGGCCTGAGGCCACAATTCCGCAATTCCCAACGCATTCTCGCGGAAAATGCTATATGGTGGATGCGGTTTCAAGAGCTGCCTTACACATTGTTCTGTGAGGTGCACATGCTTCGCGATCTCGGGCGTGGACTCTACAAACGGCTATCGATTCTTGCGATCGTAATCGCACTGACCACCGGCGGATGCGTGCTTTGCGCGCAGACGCCGGACGAGGGAGGCGTCAGCTTCGATGGCGGCGGCGAGGAGGTCCTCCAGAGCATCTTCGTCCCCTACATGGCACATGCACCCTTCAGCCTGACTCTGACGGCTGAGTGGTCGCGCCCCATCAACAACGGCGGAACCTTCACCACCGCTAACAGCCGCCCGATCAAGCGCGACACCCTGGGGAGGATCTACCAGGAGCGCTGGCTGATGACGCCCAAGGGCAGCAAAATTCCATCGCAGATGAGCTGGATCCAGATTGCCGATCCTCTCGCGCACACGCTCTATCAGTGCAACGTGCGGCAGAAGATCTGCGAGCTGCTGACCCTGAGAGACACAACGGCAATTCGCTTCGATCCTGCCCGATTTAAATCGGGGCCGCTCAAGGACATCAAGGGGCAGGATCAGGGAACGCGCACCCATGAAGATATCGGCGAGCAGTATTTCCTCGGGCTGCCGGTCCACGAGTATAAGGACACCACCACTCTGAATCCGGGCGTTCTCGGCAACGACATGCCGATGTCGACGGTGCGGCAATATCGCTTCTGCGAAGTCTTGGGTTTCAACCTGACTTCTGTCGTAGAAGCGCCGCAGATCGGACGGCAAACCTTTACCGTCACCGAGATCACCACGATGGAGCCTGACCCCTCATTCTTCCGGCCCCCCGAGGGATACAAAGTGGTCGATCATCGCAAAGGTTCTGCCACGGAATAGACTCAACTCCGCCGCTTCCCCATCACCCGACGGAAGTCAGGCAGATCTTGTTGACAGTTGCTTCGATAAAAAATGTCCATAGCCGCCCGGCGAGATCACGGTCGCCTGAGCATCGGCGCCCACCATAATCCGAACGGTTCCGTTCGATTCATCGCTCACGACGTATTGGATAGCACATGGCGCATGGGTGGGGTCGAACAATTTGCGACTCGCTCGCGCACTCCAGCGTCCATCCCCACATGGCTCCCAGGCCACTCACACGCACGCGCGCCATTCTCGAGCTAATACTCGCCTACGTCCTCATTCTGCTTGTCATCTGGACACCGAATCCCTGGCAGCGCATCTTCTACATCGCCGCAGTCATCGCGCTCGCCGCCATCCTCGCGCTCGCGTTCGAAAATCGTGACAAACTCGGCCTTCGCCGAACGAATCTCCTGCGCTCCCTCTGGATCGCCATCCTCGCGCTCATCCTCGCAGCCACCATCATCCTCATCGCCGCGCACATACACACCCTGCGCGCTCCGCACAGCGCTTCAAGTTTCATCGCGCGCTACTGGGGCTACGCTCTCTGGGCCTTCGTCCAGCAGATCCTCCTGCAGGACGTCTTCCTCCGTCGTCTTCTCGTCCTTATTCCGTCGAAGCCGCGTCTCGCCGCACTCGCAGCCGCCACGCTCTTCGCGCTCGCGCATCTGCCCAACCCCATCCTCACTCCCATCACATTTGTCTGGGGCTTCATCTCCTGCCTGCTCTTCCTCCACTACCGCAACATCATCCCGCTCGCGATCGCGCACGCCGCCCTCGGCATCACGCTGGCAATCACCATCCCTCCACCGCTCATCCACAACATGCGCGTCGGCCTCGGCTTCCTCCATTACGGAAAGTGGCATCACGTTCACATGACGAGCGGCTTAACTCGGACCTCGAAACCCGGAGCTCACACCCCAAACCACTGCCACTCAAACATTCCACGCGCCGTCGCCACCAGCGCATAAACCGAACACACACAACATCGGCGCCAGCGCCAGACACGCGGCAATCACAACCAATCCCTTGCTCACAGCTCAAAGCTCGCAGCTCAAAGCGGACCGCACAACCCAGAAACCCTTGACACCCCCGTTACAATAAAAATAGGAGATCCTCTCGCCCGGCCCAATGCCGGGCGTCTTCAGTTAACCCTGAAGACATCCGCTAAGCTCTTTCGCATCTAGACTTTGCAAAGATACGAAACCGCAACTCCTTTGCCTTCAATACTTTGCAATTTCATGTCCATATTAGGTCCACCCCTAACTCCAATGTCTGGAAGACTTTGCGCAAAAAGTGACCGGGGGAGGGGACACCCTCCAAGACCCGCTCCGCTACACTACTCCCGATGGCCCTCGCACCCTCCGGCAACCGCGCTCACCGCCTCCTCACAAAAATATTTTTCCTCACCGTCGCAGCGCTCTCGCCCGCGACTCTCTTCGCGCAGGCGCTCCCCGGAGGACGCGTCGTTCTCGTCCTTCCCTTCGAGAACCACACCGGCAACGCAACCCTCAACTGGATTGGCAGTTCCTTTCCCGACACGCTCGATCGCCGCCTCAACTCCGCCGGCTTCCTCACCATCTCCCACGACGACCGCGTCTACGCGCTCACGCACCTTGGCCTTCCCGGCGACTTCCGCCCCTCGCGCGCCACAACCATCCGCATCGCCCAGCAACTCGACGCCAACTATGTGGTCATCGGCAGCTTCACCCTCGCCGAGAGCCAGATCGCCATCCAGGCTCAGGTCCTGTCCATCGACAAGCTCACCCTCTCGCCGCCCGTCACCGGCGGATCCGCCCTCGACCGCCTCTACGACGCCGAGAACTCCATCGCCTGGAAGGTCGCCCGCACCATCGATCCCACCTTCAACGTGGCCGAGCAGACCTTCCTCGGCGCCGGCGAAGCCGCCGTTCCGCTCCCCGCCTTCGAGGACTACATCCGCGGCATCAACGCCACCACGTCCGCCGAGGCGCTCGTACGCCTCAAGACCGCCGTCGCCGCCGCGCCCAGCTACGCCGCCGCCCTGCTCGCTCTCGGCAAGCAGCAGTACCTGGCGCGTGATTACACGTCCGCCGCAGCCACGCTGGCCAAAGTCCCGCTCTCCGACCCGCAGGCGCTGGAGGCCAACTTCTACCTCGGCCTCGCCCGCTTCAACGCCGCCAACTACGCCGGTGCGTACAACGCCTTTGAGTTCCTCGCCTCCCGCCTTCCGCTTCCTGAGGTGGTCAACAACCAGGGAGTCGCCCTCAGCCGCCAGGGCAAGGATGCCGTCGCTCTCTACCAGCGCGCCTCCGCCGCCGACCCCTCTGACGAGGACTATCACTACAACCTAGCCATCGCCCTCTGGCGTCGCGGCGACCTCCAGACCGCTCTCCAGGAGGCCGATGCCTGCCTGAAGCTGAAGCCCAATGATCCCGAGGCCGGCTCCCTGCGCGCCCACCTCTCCATAGCCCCCACCGGCTCCAAGCTGGACCCCAATAGCGGCTTCGCCCCCGTGGAGCGTATCCGCCGCAACTACTCCGAAGCCGCCTTCCGCCAGGCTGCCTTCCAGCTTGACCAACTCCGTGCCGCCCGTATGGCTGCGCTCCCGCCCGTTCAGCGCGCCGCCGAATACACCGAGTTAGGCCACGAATACCTGGCCCAGGGTTTGCTTCCAAGGGCCGAGCAGCAGTTCCAGTCTGCGCTTGCGGCCGATTCCAACAGCGCTGCTGCCCATGCCGGTTTGGCTGAGGTCCGTGAACGCAGCGGCAATGCCAAGGACGCGCGCGCCGAGGCGCAGCATTCCATCAACCTTCAGCCGAACGTACCCGCACTCCTCGTGCTCGCTCGTCTGGACATCGCACAGAATCAACTGCCCGCCGCGGCTGAGGACATCTCGCGTGCCCTCCACGTGGAGCCCGCCAACTCTGCCGCACTGGCCATGCGCCAGAGCCTGCAGCAGCGCGGACAGAGCGTACGCTAGAGCGCGATGCTGCCGCTGCTTACAGCGCTTTCGCCCAACGCCGCCGTGCTGATCCTGACTGTGGGTCTTGCGCTCGTCGCGCTTGAACTCAACCGCCCCGGTTCGATCCTCCCCGGCGCGATGGGCCTGCTTCTAACGTTGCTCGCGGCCGCCAGCCTGTCGCAACATCGTCCGCGCCCCGAACCGGTTTTGCAGTTCATTGCTTCGATGGCCATCCTGCTCTTGCAGGCGAGGCGTCCACTGCTGTGGATCATTCCCGCAAGCGCAACAATCCTCCTCATCCTCTCCATGGGCACGTTATTCCCAGCTACCGTGGAGCCCGGAATCAGCCCATGGGTAGCACTCTTGTGCGGCGTGTTCCTCGGAACGGGAACCACCGTGCTTACCCGCATCGCGCGGCGCGCCCGCCAGAACAAGGGTTTAGACTAAGAAAGAGCGCACAAAGCGCCCGGAGCCTTCTCGTTTTGATGCACAGCCTTTCGCGAGCCCTGCTCGCCACCGCGACCTTCTTTCTGTCTGTCACCGGCATCGCCGCCGCACAAACCACGCCGCTCAGCCGCCAGATGTCGCGCATCGACTTCGGCATCAGCGGTGCGGGTCAATTGACCGGAACGGTCACCGGGCCCATCGTTCCGACCGGCGCACCCAACGCGGGCGTAGTCACATCGCAGTTCGCCTCCGACACTGTTGGCGCAATGGCAAATATCCGGTACGTTGCAAAGCCGTATATCGGTGTGGAGTTCAACTACGTTTGGGGCCGCTACACGGAAAACTACAGCCCCGCACCCAATGGCGCCTCCCTGTTTCAGGTCCAGACCACATCAAATGAGACCAGCTTTGGTTGGATCGTAACGCCTCCGCATCCGATCTTCGGTATGCAGCCGTTCGCATCCGCGGGCGCGGGCACCAATAATTTCAAGCCTACAGGCGGCGGCGGCAATGGAGCCCCGCACCAATATCGCGCGACCTACTATTACAACGTAGGACTGCAGAAGGAACTCTTCAACAGCAATTTCGGTATGCGCGCCTCATTCCGTGAGACCTTCTATCTCGCGCCAGACTTCGGTCAGAACTATCTGACCATCCTGAAACACACAACGACCTTACAGCCGACGGTTGGTTTCTACTTCCGCTTCTAGTTCTATGAGCCGCCTTCTCGACGACGACCAAGACGACCTCCCGGATCGGGAGCGGGAGCTGACTCTCAGCACAGGCGCAATTCTCGCCATCTTTCTGGGACTCGTACTTCTGTGCGCCGTCTTCTTCGGCTTCGGTTACAACCTCGGCCGCAAGTCGACGGCTGTCCCCAATGCGCCGCTGCCTGCCGCGACGAGTGATACGGAGCCTGCAGGCACAGGAAAATCGTCCTTCGACAACTTCAAGCCGTCGCCGAGTTCACCTCCAGCGTCATCCTCCACGGCGTCAATGTCGAAAACAGCGCCACCAGCTGTTGCGACGACTGCACAAGGGAACTCGACGGAGACACAACCGTGCTCCTGTGCCCGTTCACACAGCGCCAACGCCGGCCGCTACGCGGCCTGCCACTCCAACTTCAGCGAATCCATCGACTCCGCCGCGTGCTTCGCAACCACCCGCGCCGGCGATCGCTGCCGGCGGAGCCTTTGTCGTGCAGATCGCTGCCATCTCGGGAACCCACAAGGACGATGCCGACCTGCTGGTGAACGCGTTGCACAGCAAGGGCTACCAAGTCTCCGAACGGACTGAAGCACAGGACAAGCTGATTCATGTTCAGGTTGGGCCGTTCGCGACGAAGGCTGACGCCGAGGCTATGCGCGAGCGGCTAATCGTCGACGGTTACAACGCCATCGTTAAGTAACGTCTGCATTGCTGTCTTCAATAGAACGTCTGCGCTCGAGCTCTTTCTCCATCGCAGCACGCACGCGCTCCATCAGATCTTCGCGCGATGTTGCGTCCTGCGGATGGATTGGCGCGAGAAATCGGATGTACGCTTCGCCCGGTGTGATGCGCTGACTTCCCTTGGGCATCATGCGTTCTGTGCCGCTGATGACGACGGGAATGATTGGCGCGCCCGTCTGCTCGGCGAGAAAGAACGCGCCTTTCTTGAATGGCAGCAGCCTTCCATCGGGTGAGCGCGTCCCTTCGGGAAAGATTGTCATATGCAGTCCACTGTTGAGCGCGTCCGCCGCTGCGTCGACGCTGCGCTGCGCGTCCTCACGAGAGTTGCCGCGCGACACCGGAACGTACTTGCCCAACCGCATCGCAGTCGCCAGAAAGGGAACCTTCATCAGCTCTCGCTTGATAAAGACACTCGTCATCCCGGGAATAGAAGGCAGCAGGAGCGGCGCATCGAGATTCGAGACATGATTGCTGAGGAAGATATATTGCACGCCCGGCTGCACGTTCTCGAGCCCCTCAAGCCGCGCGCGCGCGCCCGCAGCCCTTGGGCCGAGCGCGGTGATCTTCATTCCCCAGCCGTACATTGTGCGGAAGTCCTTTCGCAATACGGACCATGGGATCCCGATCAGTGCAGCAGGCACACCGAGAACGAGATACACGAACAGCAGCCGAAACGTTGCAAACATACAGTGCAAGGATACCGTGCGCGCGTGTGCACGAAGAATGACTGGCTAGCCGTCGCGGCGGCGCTCCAGGTGCGAGCCTGTTTCGATGGCCTTCGGCAATTTTTCGTAAATTCCTCCGAAGCCTCCATTGGAGAGGATCGCAATCACATCGCCGTATCGCACACGCGGCACAATCTCGCTCACGATTGCGTCCGCGTCTGCACACAGTACCGCCGGAACTCCGCGAGCGACGAGCGCCTCGACGACGTGGCTCGGCTCAAGGCGCTCAAGCACGGGGATGGCGTCGCTTTTGAACACGCCCGCGAGGACCACATCGTCGGCGAGCGAGAGGCTTTCGACCAGCTCGCGCTCGAAGACGTTCCTGCGAAGTGTGTTGGAGCGCGGTTCAAGCACGGCCCAAAGTCTGCGCCCTGAGTACGCAGCGCGGAGAGCGCGCAGCGTCTCACGGATAGCCGTCGGATGATGTGCGAAGTCGTCGATGACCGTGACGCCGGCAACTTCGGCGCGCACTTCGAGGCGCCGCTTCACGCTCTTGAAGCTTGCAATGGCGGCCTCGATCGCCTCAACAGAAACGCCCTGTCCTGCCGCGAGCGCGGCGGCCGCGGTCGCATTGAGTGCGTTGTGCTCGCCGGCCATCGGCAGCCGCAGGCGAGCGAACTCCAGTCCACCGCGCAGCAGCTTCCAGGTTGTTGAAGCGCCATCCTGGCGCAGATCGACGGCATGCCAGTAGGAGTCTTCGAGAAAGCCGTAACGTTCGACCTTACAGAAGGCACGCGCGCAGCACTCGGTGACGTTTTCACTCGCGTCGAAGGCGACGAGGCGGCCGCGACGCGGGATGAGATTCACCATGCGCTTGAACGCGGTCTTCACGGCTTCGAGGTCGGCATAAATGTCGGCGTGATCGAACTCGACGTGTGTGAGGATTGCGGAGTCGGGAAAGTAGTGCAGGAACTTCGGTCCCTTGTCGAAGAAGGCGGTGTCGTACTCGTCGCCTTCGAGGATGAAGGGGCGTGTGCCGTCCTGCACGTGGAAACTGGTGCCGAAGTTTTCTGCGACGCCGCCGATGAGAAACGATGGCTTCCAGAGCGCAGCGCCGTCGCCCTTCATACGCGATGCTGTCTCGAAGATCCAGGCGAGCATGCTTGTTGTGGTGGTCTTGCCGTGCGTGCCGCAGACGACGAAGCGCTCGCGGCCCTGCAGAAATTCGTCGTGAATGAGCGCGGCCATTGAGGTCATCGGGATGCGCTCGTCGAGCACAACTTCGAGCTCGGCGTTGCCGCGTGAGATGGCGTTGCCGACGACGACAAGATCCGGCCGTGGCTCGAGATTCTTGGCGGCGTACGGCTCCATGATGGGAATGCCCATCGCGCGCAGCTGGTCGCTCATCGGCGGATAGGCTGCGGTGTCGGAGCCGGTGACGCGATGACCCTGCGCGCGCAGCATGCCCGCAAGCGACGCCATTGCGGTTCCGCAGATTCCAATCAGATGCACATGCTTCGCGCTGCTCACGAAATTTCCTCCACGGTGTCGTTGTTCATCCTTACCCATGCACCCAGCGGCAGCGAGCGGTTCTGTCCTACGACGTGGCCGCTGCGCAAGCCTATAGCGACAGGGCCGACGAACTCGTCGAGCGCATGCAGGCACGCAGCCTCGAGCAGTTGCATCTCATCCGGCTTCACGTTTGCCGTCATGTCGCCGAGGATGATGCCGCGCACATGCTTGAGCATGCCGGCTGCGCGCAGATGCTGGAGCATGCGGTCCCACTGGTAGGGCTTGGTGCCGATGTCTTCGAGGAATAGGATCGTGGGCTCATCGATGCGCAGGGCCCACGGTGTGCCAAGCGCCTCGGCGAGAATCGAGAGGCAGCCGCCGAGCAGGCGGCCTTCGACTTCACCTCCGCGCAGAGAGCGCAGGCCATCCTGCGAGCCAACACGCCACATAGACTTTGCTTCGACTGCAGCATGCCAGGTCGCGCGATGCACGCCGTCCATATTCGACCAATCGGCGGCGACCATCGGCGCATAGAAGGTCATCATGTGCAGCTCGTTCCATAGCCACACGTGCAGCGAGGTGTGGTCGCTGTAGCCGACGAAGACCTTCGGGTTTGCGCGGATAAGCCGTGCATCGAGTCGTGGCAGCAATTCGGCAGAGCCCCAGCCGCCGCGTGTGCACAGAAGTCCTTCGATCTCCGCATTGGCAAATGCTTCGTGCAGATCCTGCAGACGTTGCTCTGCGGTTCCGGCGTAGTAGAGCGGACCAGATGCGAGCGCGTGCGGCATCAGCAGCGGCTTGTAGCCGTAGTGCAACAGGCGGTCGATGCCCTTCTCGACGAGTTCCGGCTTTGCCGCGGATGCGGGCGAGACGACAGCAACCTGGCTGCCATCACGCAGTCGCGGGCGCAGAACGTCACGCAAGCTCCACCTCGCCGCGGCAGATCACCTCAGCCGGTCCGGTGAGCAACATCTCTTTATCGTCGGCCGACCAGACGACGCGCTGACGTCCACCGATCGATGTTGCGCCGAGTTCGCGTTCGACACCCTGCAGTGCGATGGCTGCGGCTGACGACGCGCACGTGCCCGTACCGGAGGAGTGCGTGGGCCCAACCCCACGCTCATAGATGCGGAACTCTATCTCATTCGCGCTGAGAATGCGCACAAACTCTACGTTCGTGCCGAAACGAAAGAGCGGGTCGACCGCGATCTTTGCGCCGAGCTCCTGCCACGTCATGCCGTGACTGCTGAAGTCGTTGCTCTCCACAAAGGTGACGAAGTGCGGGTTGCCGACGTTCACCATAGCACCGTCGATTGCACCGCTCACGCCTGCAATCTCGATCGCGCGACGCATGACCCGAGGCACGCCCATCTGGCTCTCGATCCACCACGTTGCGCCGTCGCGGCTGAGAACACGACATGTACGCACACCACCATGCGTGCCGAAGATCATCTCTGTACGGCCTTCGCTCTGTGCCAGCCATGCAGCTACGCAACGCGTTCCGTTGCCGCTGAGTTCGGCCTCACTGCCGTCTGCGTTGAATAAACGCAGAAAGAATGTACCGTCAGGATTGCGCTCCAGAAACTCGATGCCATCCGCACCTACACCGGTGTTCCGTTGGCACAATCTCTTCGCGAGCGCGGCATGCCTGCCCGTAGCGGCACTCTCCTCGATGACGAGGAAATCATTGCCGCACGCGTGCGCCTTTACAAACTGGAGCGAACTCACTCGACCTCCGCATCTTCAAACACGACCACATAGTCGGTCGCGTCATTGGCCTTCAGCCCGGCGAGAACCTCTGCGTGCTTGCGCTTCGTCGCCATCACCGTAAAGGAGACGCGCTCCCAACCGGCTACGCTGTCGCGGTCAATGACCTGCAGCCGCTGCCCAAGCGCATCCAGCACCTTCAGGATGGCCGCCATCATCCGAACGCGGGCGGCTGTCACCTGGCGCGCAAGCTCCTCTGCGCGTTCGGTGCCGACCACCTCTTTCCCCATCACTGACCCCACTTCGGCACGCACCTCGTAGACCATCGGATAGCGCTTCCATCCCAGATGGCCCTCCATGGCACCGATGATCTGCAACGCAACCAGCAGAAGCAGCGTCGCGATGAGCGCCTCCATATACATCCCGGCGCCGCATGTCATCCCAATTGCGGCAACAACAAATACCGTGGCCGCGCTCGTCAGTCCGAGCACACGATTCTTCGTATGAAGAATTAAACCGGCGCCGAGGAAGCCGATGCCTTGCACGATGTTCGCGGCGACCTGACCCTTGTTCGGCGTGGAGGTTCCAGCCAGCACCTCGCTCATGATGGTGAAAAGCGCCGATCCCATGCAGATGAGCATGTTGGTGCGGAGACCGGAGTCCTTGTGGCGCCACTCGCGTTCCAGGCCGACGGCTCCGCCCAGGGCGCATGCCATCAGCAGGCGCTTTGCCGCCGGGCCGCCGAGCGCCATCTGCTGCGGAAAATCTACATGAATAACGGGGGCCAGCACCGAGCCAGAATACTACTGCGCAGTTCCCATGCGTTGGCCCTGCACCCGGAGCGACACCCCACGACCGCGGCAAAAAAAGAACCCGTGCCGCAAGAAACGGCACGGGTACGCTCTCACCGTGGAAGACTATGCGACCGGAGCCGCTACATTGATCTGTTCAGAGAGCTCGGTCAGCACCTTGTCAGCGTGCTTCTCCTCATCCAGTGTCTTATCCAGCAGGGCGGCATGGTCCGCCTCGCCCAGGATGATCGCCATATTGCGCAGTGTTCCGTAAATCGCTATCTCGTGATGTTCCACCTGGTTGCCTGCAGCGATCAAAACTACGTCGCGCAGAGTCTGATCCTTGGCATCCTTGGCGGCCGATCCACCTTCGCTGATGAGCGCCGCGGTGACCTTGCACTTCGTTGTGCTCGCTTCGCCATCGTTCTCCCGCAGAATCCTTTCCAGACGCGAGATGTGTTCTTTGGATTCCTCGAGATGGGTGCGAAACGCGTTCTTCAGTTCGCTGTTGGTTGAGTCCTCAATCATTGCCGGCAGACCGTCGTTGACGATCTGACGTTCGCTGTCCAGCGACCGCTGCAACATTGTCCTGTAAAGCTCACGAAGGTTGTTCAAGTCGGGTGTAAATAGTCCCATAGTTCCTGCTCCTCTCAGCGCAAGTGGGGGCATACGCCCTGATTCAGAGAGCGCTGTTGCTCTGCTTTGGTTGTGGCTCGAACCGGCCAACTTGCCCTGCCGGTTATTTGGCGCCTCTGATTCGCGCCATACACCATAAGATGCGGGTTCGCTCTACGGCGTGGTTTGCCCGGACCAGACTTCGGATTGATACACCTTCGCGCAGGGCTGGCCCGTCGTGCAGATGACCTCAAGTTCTTTGAGACCTTCAGGGTGCGCGGCGACCGCCTTTGCCACGGGGTCTCCGACCATCGCAACCACATAAGCCGCGTGGTGCGCTGGATCTGCAAGTGCCTGCTCCCAGGCGACCTCGTCATCCTCGCTGACCATGGTCTTCAGCGGGCGGCCGGCGGTCTGCACCGCACCCACGTGGGCGCTCGTGGACATCAGCACCGGCGCCTGCATCGGGAACGTCTCCAGAGTTGCCGCAACGGCATGTTCAAACGGAATACGCGTTGTCGCATTGACCATGCCCTCTTTGAGCACCAGTGGAATGCGATACATCATCGCGATGCAGTTGGCCGCGCAGAGGAGCATCGCCACGGGCTGCCAGAGCCGCGCGCCCACGCGTGCCCATCCCGCCGACTGGGTGCGCAACCAGAGATCGAGTCGCTCTGCCGCGAACGCGCCGTAGATGGCGAGGGCGGGCAGCATCTCCATGCCGTAGCGTGCGTTGTAGTACGAGTGCGGCCAAAGTTGCGGAATGAAGATGGGGACCGAGCCATAGGCCACCGAGTACACGTAGAACGGCAGCGGTAGCCACAGCAGCCACAGACCGGACTCGGCACGTGCGCGGGCTGATGCCTCGGCGCGGCGCTTCCACTGCAGCCACGCGGCATAGAGCGCAGCGGCCATCAGCGCGAAGCCCGTCTCCCACGCAGCTGCGTCGATCTGCGACGTGCGCGTGTAGAACAGCAGCGCCCAGGCGGGATTGTGCCATCCGCGATAGTGCTGTCCCGGCGGCGCGGTCCTGCGCTCGATGGCGGCCGCTGAGTAGGGCCCGCGCATGAAGTCGAGCCAGTCGCCTTTGAAGTGCGCGTTGTACCAGAACCAGAAGACCGGCCCTGCAAGACACAGGAGCGTGAAGAGGATGAACGGAGTCCGCAGGCGAAACAACAAGCCGCTGCGCCACAGTTCCCAGGCAATCCAGCACCAGACGACGGCGCCGATGATCCAACCGTCGTAGCGCGTCATCACCTGGCCGGTGATGAGCACACCGGCGGCGATCATCCCAGCGCCCGCGCTGCGCGTCCGGCCCGCGCGGAGCGCAGCGACCGTCTCGACGGCTGCGACGACGGTCCAGATGAGCAGGCACAGGAACAGCGCCTCGGTCATCGCAGTGGTTGCAAGATAGAGCAGGTTCGGGTTCAGCGCATAGAAGGTTGTGGCAACGAGCGCCCAGCGCGGCCGCATGATTCGGCGGCCGAGTCGCCAAACGCCGGCGACGCTCAGTGCGAAGCTCAGCATCGACATCGGTACGGCGGCAAAACCCGTCTGCCACATCTGCATGTTGCTGATGAACGGCAGCATCAACACGTGCGGCAGCGGAAGCCACACGCCGCCAAGTTGCGCGATGCCCGGATAATGGGAATCGAGGATGCGGCGCGCGATGCCGAGATGCGCGACGGCATCGCCGTAGAGCAGCAGATAGTTCTTCGAGTAACAAACCAGCAGCGCGAAAAAACCGAGCACTACGCCGGCAGCGGTGAATGGAAATACCTCATCGCGCCTGGCCGCTGAGATCGCCTCCGGATCCCAGGGCGGAGAAGACGACGCACGTCCTCTCGGCCGCGCCACCGTCTTTGATCCGCTCGATTTCTTTCCTGAGCTCTGCACCCTTGGCACTCCTGTGCAGCGGCGCTAGAGATGCGACAGTTCGCGCAGATGCTCGATGCGTTCATCGACATCCGCACGCGTCGTGCCCTGCAGGCGCTCTGTGCCAAAGCGCTCTACGGCGAAAGAGCCCATGGCACTGCCGTAGAACATGGCGCGGCGGAAGATCTCGGGCGTGAGTTTGCCCTGCGAGGCTAAGTAACCATAGAAGCCGCCGGCGAAGGAATCACCCGCACCAGTCGGATCGACGACCTCATGCAGCGGCAGACCGGGAGCGCGGAAGGGCCGGCGCTTCACGCCGTCGCCGAAGCTGCGTTCGCTGAAGTAGGCCGTTGCGCCGTATTCGCCGTGCTTCACGATGAGCGACTTCGGCCCAAGCGCCATCACCGCCTCAGCCGCGCGCAGGCCGTTCGACTCGCCGCTCAGCATCTGCGCCTCTTTGTCATTGATTAGCAGCACGTCCAGCTCGCGCAGCGTCTTTAGAAGATTTTCGCGATGCGCGTTAATCCAGTAGTTCATCGTGTCGCCGGCGACCATCGCAACCTTCGGCATGTGCTGCCGTACACGCAGCTGCAGCACTGGATCGATGTTCGCGAGAAAGAGAAATTCAGAGTCTTCGTACTCGGCAGGAATCTTCGGCTCGAACGCTGCAAAAACGTTCAGATCGGTAGCCAGCGTGTCCGCCTCGTTCAGGTCGCGCAGGTACTCGCCCTTCCAGTGAAAACTCTTACCCGGAGCGCGCTCGATGCCCTTGCAGTCCACGCCTCTGTTCGTCAGGACGCATTCATGCTCGGGGAGAAAGTCCTCGCCCACCACGCCCACGACGCGCACCTTTGTGAAGTGGCTTGCAGACAAGGCGAAGTGAGTCGCCGCTCCACCCAGCACGCGTTCCCGCTTGCCACTCGGCGTCTCCAGTGAATCAAACGCCACCGAACCTACAACAAGAATCGACATTCTCTCTCCGCTTCTACTTTTGACAATTTGGCCTACCAATATTTGCCGAACAGCACATCCAGCTTCTTCTTTGTTTCCGCCGGAATCACCTTGCGATCGGTCATGATCGCGTACTTCGCCGCGGTCTGCGCCGGGCTTGCGCTAAGGTCTTTCGGCATCAGCCGCACCGCGGCCTTCACCACCTTCTGCGCGTTGCCGCTGTTCTGATGCATGACGGCGATCACCTGCTCGACGGTGACATCGTCATGCCCCTCGTACCAGCAGTCGTAGTCGGTTACCATCGCCAACGTCGCATAGCTGATCTCAGCTTCGCGCGCGAGTTTGGCCTCCTGCAGATTCGTCATGCCGATGACGTCCGCGCCCCACGAGCGATAGAGGTTCGACTCCGCACGCGTCGAGAACTGCGGGCCTTCCATGCAAACGTACGTGCCACCGCGCTTGCCGACGACTCCCACCTCTTCACAAGCCTTCACAAACGTGTCCAGCACGATGGGGCAGACCGGGTCGCCAAAGGCGACATGACCCACCACACCGTCTCCGAAGAATGTGGCATGGCGCGCGAATGTGCGGTCAATGAACTGATCCGGAACGACGAAGTCGGTCGGCTTGTGCTCTTTCTTCAGGCTGCCAACGGCGCTCACGCTGAGGATGCTGGTCACGCCGAGCTTCTTCATCGCGTAGATATTCGCGCGAAAGTTCAACTCACTTGGCAGAATGCGGTGACCCTTGCCGTGACGCGCCAGGAACGCGACATCGCGCCCTTCAAGTTTGCCCAGCAGAAAAACCGTCGCTCGGATCTCCGAACGGCGTCTCAATCTTCTCTTCGCGGACGTCGGTCAACCCTTCCATGCCATACAGCCCGCTACCGCCGATAATCCCAATCTCCGCCTTCGCCAAACAGCCTCTCCAGAGAGCAAATTCGCACCTTTAAGGCGCAAGCATAAGTATAGCTGGCTATATTATTTTGTTTTGAGAGACCGTTCCCTCAAAGTGAACTTTCGCATACTCGCATCCGTCGCATTTACCTGCGCACTCTGCCTTGCACCGGCAGCGTGCGGCGGCACCATCATTGCTGCAAGTGTTCCGGCGAACGATTCGACTTATCTGGAGCAGGCCGCACTCGCGGCGCAGAGCCTGCAAACCTGGTACAGCTCCGACAGCGGACTCTACGCCCGACCGGCCGGCTGGTGGAACGCCGCCAACGCAATCACTGCACTCGCTGACTTTGAACACGTCGCCCATGACGCGACCTACGTCTCCACTATTGCGAACACCTTCGCCAAGGCTCAAACCGGCCCATCGGGCCACGCCAATTTCACCAACACCTTCTACGACGACACTGGCTGGTGGGGCCTCGCGTGGATAGACGCGTATGACCTGACCGGCAATCAAACCTATCTCTCGATGGCCGAGACTATCTTTACCTACATGACCGGCGGCTGGGACACTGCGACTTGCGGAGGCGGTATGTGGTGGAACACAACCCACACCTACAAAAACGCCATCACCAATGAGCTCTTTCTCACCATGGCGGCAAAGCTTGCTAACCGCACCAGCGGGACTGCATCCGCAAGCTATCTCACCTGGGCGCAGAAGGAATGGACCTGGTTCGTTGCCTCCGGCATGATCAACACGAGCGGCCTGATTAACGATGGCCTGAACTCTCGCGACCCAGCAGCATGCAAGAACAACAACGGTATCGTCTGGAGCTACAACCAGGGCGTCGTTCTCGGCGGCCTGGTCGAACTGTCGCGAGCCACTTCCGATCCAACTCTACTCACGCGCGCGCAAGGTATTGCAAACGCCGTGCTCTCGCCGGCATCCCCGCTCATCAATCCGAAGGGCATTCTTGTCGATCACGGCGTTTCCGGTGGCGATGCTCCGCAGTTCAAGGGCGTCTTCCTTCGCAACCTGATGGCGCTCCACGCCGCTGCACCGAGCGCGCAATTCAAATCCTTCGCCGATGCCAACGCAGACTGTATCTGGGCGAACGACAACAGCTCGACCCGCTTTGGCGCGCTCTGGCAAGGCCCCGTCGACTCTACCGACGCCACGCGTCAAACCTTCTGCGCTTGATGCGCTTGTCGCCGCTGCGGCGATGAAATGACGAACTTTATTCCAGACCGAGGTCCTTACAAACCTTCGCAACTCGCTGCTTCACTTCTTCAGGCATCTCCAGCATCGCGGGCCAGGGCCGCGTGAATCCTTCCGCCGCCCACTTCCGCGTTGCGTCGATGCCCATCTTGCTTCCAAAGTTCGGCAACCGGCTGGCATGATCCAACGAGTCCACCGGTCCCAGCGTGAACTGAATATCCCGCTCAGGGTCGATGTTGTTCGCCACGCGCAGCGTCACCTCGCGCAGATCATGGACATCGCAGTCTTCGTCGACAACGATGATGCACTTGGTAAACATCGCCTGGCCCATCGCCCAGATGCCGCTCATCACCTTGCGCGCATGGCCCGCATAGCTCTTGCGGATGCTGACGATCATCAGGTTGTGAAAGACGGCCTCAGGCGGCAGGTTCACGTCAACGATCTCCGGCAGTGTCAGCTTCATTAGCGGCAGAAAGATTCGCTCTACCGCCTTGCCCATCCAAGCGTCCTCCATGGGAGGCTTGCCGACGATGGTCGCCGCGTAGATTGGATTCTTGCGGTGAGTAATGCACGTGATGTGAAAGACGGGGTATTCATCTTCCATTGTGTAGAAGCCCGTATGGTCGCCGAACGGGCCTTCGGAGCGCAATTCACCGAGTTCCACATACCCCTCGAGCACAATCTCCGCCGTCGCCGGCACTTCGAGGTCCACTGTCTCGCACTTCACCAACTCGACGGCCTTGCCACGAAGGAAGCCCGCAATCAGATACTCCTCGACATCCGGGCGGCGCTGGCACAATCGCGCTGAAGGTCACCGCTGGGTCGGTTCCGATCGCGACTGCGACCTCCATCCGCTCGCCACGAATTTTGGTGACGACATGCTGAGGAACTCCGCTCATATTCACCGCGGCCGCCGTTCCGCCCGCGGTGCGCGCCATCACGTCGACGGCGCCGGCTGCATCCTCCGCGGCAGCACGCAGACGATCGCGGAAGTGCTCCGCAGCGACCTTCTGCCTCTGCCAGTGCATGCCAGTAGTCTTGCCGTCGTACACCTGCATGCGATACATCCCAACGTTGCGCTTGCCGCTACGCGGGTCTTTCGTCACAACGCAGGGCAGCGTGATGAACGGGCCACCATCATCAGGCCATGTGGTCAGCACGGGAAATTTCAGGACGTCGACATCCTCGCCGCGCAGTATCACTTCTTTGCATGGCGCGCGCTTCGCATCGACCACCTTCGGGAAATACGATCCGACCTCCGCCAGCATGGGCAGCATCTTCAGCTTGTCCATCAGGCTCGTCGGTGGTACCGGATGCAGCAGCGCCTCGATGCGCTTCGCCACATCGTCGAGCGAGTCGACACCCAGCGCCATCTTCATGCGCCGCTCGCTGCCGAATTGGTTCATCAGCACGCGCGCGCCCTTGTAGCCCGCGACGTTCTCAAACAGCAGCGCCGGTCCGTTGCTCTTCACTGCGCGGTCCGCCACTTCGGCCATTTCCAGTCGTGGCGACAGCTCCGCCTTCACGCGCTTCAGTTCACCCGCGCGCTCCAGCGCCTCCAACCAATCCCGCAAACTCTCGTACGCCAAAACACTCTCCGGCTACAGCTTCAAAAAGATTCGCTTCCGCCACAGGAACCACACCGGCACGAAGCACACCGCAACAAAGCATACGGCAAACGCCAGCGATGTCCACGCATTCGATCCCGCGCGCGCGAATACATCCCAGTACATGAAGTACCACCATGTGCGCCGCACGCCGTCTGACCCGGTGGCATGCAGGTACGAGCATCGTCTTCACAATCACAATCGAGATCGTGAACGCCGCGATCGCATTCGATCCGAAGATCAGCCACGGCCATGTCAGCGCGCGCAGCCACTTCGGCCAGGGCTGCGGCCGGTCATCCACCAGCGACGAGCACGCCGCCAGCACGAGCGACGCAATCCCGGCTGCCAGCAGCACATAACTTGAGGTCCACAGATTCTTGTTGATCGGAAACCATCGCGACCAGACCTCGCCTGCGATGATTCCCGCGACTCCCCACACCGCAAGCCGCGCGCGCACATCCTTCCAACTCGTTCGGCCCGCACTGGCCGCCTGCATCGCAAGACCCGCGAGCGAGCCCAGCAGGGTCGTCGCTACGGCGGGCAGGGTGCTCAAAATCCCTTCCGGATCGTGCGTGTGGTTATAGAGCGTGCCGGTGTGCAGCCAGCGCTGCGTCCATGCCATCGCGCCACGGTCCAGCCACGCCGCGAGATTCAGGTTCTTATCCATGAAGGGCACATCGTGCCCGGGCATCCCGATCCCCGGCACTGGCACCCACCGCAGCAGCACCCAGTAGCCCACCAGCAGCGTCGTGACGATTATTACCAGCCAGCGGACACGCCGTGTGGCCAGCACAATCAGCGCCGCAATCAAATAGCAGACCGCGATCCGGGGCAGCACGCCATACAGGCGCAGGTGCGTCCAGCGCATATACGGGAAGAACGCAAGGACCAGGCCCAGCAGATAGATCTTCCCTGCGCGCGCAAAGATCCGCCCCGTCAGGGTCGCCTTGCAATTGCCTTTTGCTGCCCGCGCGCTCATCGAAAACACAATCGACGCCCCGACCAGGAACAGAAAGGTTGGGAACACGAGATCCGTCAGCGTCCATCCATTCCATTCCGCGTGGTCGAGCTGCGAAAACTATGCGACCAGTCGCCCGGATCATTCACCAGGATCATGAGCGCAATCGTGAAGCCCGCGCAGCACATCCACCGACAGCACACGCTGCGGCTTCACCACTATTCGCTCTGCCGTCGCATGCTCCGGAAAGACACTCGTTGCCATTACAGTCATCATCCACGATTGCACACGACCCGCGCCAGCCCACCACGGAACATCTTCACCCTTAACGGTGTCTATTGCGGCAGAGGCGTTCCTCGCCGGACGCACATCGAGCTTCACCGAACTCGAGGTGCCACCATGTTTGAGGACTCACTCGTCGAATCCGCCGCCCTTCTTCGCACGCACAACCGCTGGCCCGCTGTTGTTTCCGTCACAGCGCAGCTCTGCGCTGCGGCCCTGATCCTTACCATTCCGCTGCTTCACCCCGAGGTTCTGCCCATGCCACACATCCTTCCGGCAACGCTCGCACCTCCGCGGGCACCGGTCCCGCCACCGCAGCCCATCCACCTGGAACCACGAGCCGCAGCTACAACCTCCGCGCCAGCAGCTCCCAACACCATTCGCAGCGCACCTCTTGTGCCAACCCTGCTTCATCCGACAGGCCCCGCCGTCGAGGCGCCTGCACTCCCTGTCATTGATATTGGCGATGCCCACTCATCCCTGCCGGCCGGCATCAACAGCGCCGCTCCAGCGGGCCCGCATGTCACCGTCGGCCCACCCGCAGCCAGAGCTTCCTCGACTCCTGTCCCGGTCTCGCGCGGCGTCTCTGCCGGCAATCTCATCGCGCCTATACGCCCTGAGTATCCATCCATCGCCAGGGCAGCGCACGTCGAAGGCACCGTCGTCATCGATGCCATCATCTCCCGAGCAGGAAGCATTGAAAGCGCGCACGTGCTGAGCGGACCACCGATGCTCCAGGCCGCTGCGCTCGCAGCCGTACGCCAGGCGCGCTATCGTCCCTTTTTGCTAAACGGTCAGCCCACGGAGGTTCAGACGACCATCACCATCAACTTCCGTATGGGAGGCTAAGCGAGGGTGGCGTGCGCATTCACGAGCACGGCTTCCAGCGGATAACCTGCATCCTTCCAGCCCTGGAGTCCACCGCGTAGCGGGCGTACGCGAGATACGCCCAGGCGCCTCAGCTCCATCGCGACCTTCGCGCTGGTCTCCTCGCTCGGGCAGGTGCAGTACAGCACCACCTCGCGGTCCTGCGGAATCTCATCGCGGTGCAGCTTCAGTTCGTCCGGGCCAATACGAAGGGCGCCCGGCACCACTTCCGGGTCCGTCAGCACATCCAGCGGATGCCGCAGATCGATGATGAACGGCGAAAGTTCGCCGTCGCTGCGCGCCTCTTCGATCATCGCCAGCAATTGCTCCGGCTCCAGCCGCAGCCCCCGAAGCTCCGCCAAAAAACGCTTTCGCTTTATATAGCGATAGATAATCGTGCCAAGAATCATCAGCAGCACCAACGCTGCGGCGAAGTGCGCCAGTGTCGCAAACAGTTTGTTGGAATGCGCCGCCATGTCGCCGAAGAACCGCCCGGCGAACAACCAGGTCCCAGCCCAGACCAGCGTGCCGGCCATGTCATAGGCTGCAAATTCATGGAACGTCATGCCAGCCTGCCCGGCGATCGGCGCCGCGATCGTGCTAACTCCCGGCACGAACTTCGCGAACAGCAGCGTCACTCCACCGCGCCGGGCGATAGATCCCTGCGCGCGGTTCACACATGTCGAGGCGTCCAGCGACATCCTGCACAGCAGGTCCAGCACCCGGCTGCCAAACCGTCGTCCCAGCCACCACCACGCTGTGTCCGCAATGAGGCACGCCAGCAATATGACAGGCAGCACCAGCGCCACATGAATCTTGTGCGCAGCACTCATCGTTCCCGCGGCCAGCATCAGCGGCACGCTCGGTATTGGAATCCCGGCCTGCTCCACGAGCACCCAGCCGAACAACACCGAGTAAGCGTGCCGCAGAAACAGCATCTTGACCAGACCCATACCGGTCCCCCAAAACTCCCCTAGATGCCTCTGTAGATGTCTCTGTTGACTCCTTCGTTGCAGAAAAGATAGCCGATAACCAGGCAAGATCGCTATGAAACAATACGGCCCGGCAAAAAATTGCCGGGCCGTACACCGCCTGGGGTGAACTTACTCTGCGTCCGTCAGCGGCATCTTCACCAGGTGCTGGCCGATGAACCATGCCTGCAGCTCATTTGGTCGCAGCACATTGCTCACGACGAGATCGTTTGTCCCATCGTCGCCGGCCTTGTCCGCTGCCTCTGCGATCGCATGACAGTCCTGCATGATCGACTTGTGCGCCTCCAGCAGACGCGCAATCTGTACCGGGACTTCCTCGCGCCCTCGCGGCGGACGGCTGATCTTGGTCATCTCTGCGACATCGCCGCCCATCGCAATCGAGACGCCGCCCAGCAACTGAATGCGCTCCCCGATGGCGTCCACAATCTCCACCTGCTCGTCGAAGTGCTTATCGAACAACAGATGCAACTGATAGAAGGTCGGCCCTGAAACCTGCCAATGGTGCTTCTTGTACATGTCGCGCAGGGCAATCGAGTCCGCCAGAAGCTGGTTCAACTTTTCGCACATCTGCGCCCGAACCTTTTCCTCGAGCGGGTGCGGCAGGTCCTTCACTACGTCGCCGAACTTCTGAATCTCCTTCGCCTTCTGGTGCCAGCGTTCTGTAACAAAATCTTTGCGGTTTTCGTTCTTCTTCATCGCTACAGCCATTGCTTTCTCCTCTCAGCACTCTGATGCAATCACAGCCCTGTATGCCTCTGAATAAAAAGACCGGGCAATTAGCCCGGTCTTTTTGCCGATTATCGTCCGTCAATTCTTCACCCGGACCTTTGGTACGACCGACATGCCAATGCGCAACTCATGATTCTGGTCCTGTTGCGGCAGATTGTCGAAGTTAATCCGTACCGGAATTCTCTGTACAACCTTCACATAATTCCCGGTCGCGTTTTCCGGCGGGAACAGGCTCAGCGCCGATCCCGTCGCTCCGCCAATCTGCGCGATATGCCCGTCGAACTTCTTTCCGCCCAGCGCGTCCACCGAAATCTCAACAGGCTGCCCGACGCGCATCTGCTTCAACTGTGTCTCCTTGAAGTTCGCCGTCACCCACAGGTCCTGAAGCGGCACAATCGTCAGCAGCGACTGTCCCACGCTCAGATTCGCTCCTACCACCACCGTCTTGCGGCTCACAATGCCGTCGATCGGGGCCGTGATCTTCGTGTAGCCCAGGTTCAACTTCGCCTGGTCCAGCCGCGCCTGCGCCTGCTGTACCGCGGCCAGCGCAGCCTGCTCACGAGCCTGCTGCACCGCAACCTGCTTCGGTGCGGTCTGCTGGCTCTGCGACTGCTGGCTCTGCGACTGCGCAAGCCGAGCGCGGGCCACACGGACCTGATCCTGTGCAGCGCTCGCACTGCGCTGAGCCTCGTTCAATGCCGCCTGGTCAGCCGCCGCCGTCGCCACTGCCTGGTCGAACTGCTGCTTCGAGATAACGTCGTTCTTCACCAGCGGCGTATAGCGGTCCACATCGATCTGCGCCTTGAGCGCATTCGCCTTCGCCTGCTGAATCCGCTCGTTGGCCGCCTGCGCCTGTGCCTCGGCCTGCGATACTGCAGCCTCGCTTGAGGCCACATCGGAGCCCGACGTCAGCACCTGCGTACGCGTTGTCACACTCGTGATCGGCACATTCACGTGCGCCTGCTCATATTCGGCCTGCGCGTTCGCCAGGTTCGCCTGCGCCTGCTCCACCGCAACCTGAAAGTCCCGCGGATCGACCTCTGCAATGGGATCGCCCGCATGCACCGTCTGCTGCTCTTCCACATCCACGTGGACGACCTGACCTGCCACACGCGCGCTCACCTGGTACAGGTTGCCGTCAACCTGCGCGTCGTCCGTGTCCTCCGTGTAGGTAGAGCGCCAGTAAAAGAAGATCGCGACAATCGCGAGCAGTACAACCACGGCGATCACAATCACGCGCCGCCGGCTCTTCTTCTCCGGAAACTCTTCTTCGCTCTTCGGCTCGGCAGGCTGGCCGCCACCTTGCGGCTTTATCTGGACCGTGCCCTGTATCTCCGCAGTTTGGCCCTGCTGTCCATGTTCATTCTGATCGGCCACGTCTACTTCCCTCCGAGATAATCCTTGTAATTCGTCGATGCCACACCCAGCGCGCGTGCCAACGAGAGCTTCGCTACGTTGTGCTGATACAGCGCGCTGATGTACTGATCATTTGCCTGTTCCAACTGCGATAGCGACTGCGACACCGGAAGGTTGTCACTCACGCCCGCCCTGAACCTCTGCTGCGCCTCGTTCAGCGCCTCAGTCGCGAGCTGTACGTTGCTCTTCGTCGCATCCACCAGCTTCGCTGCGCTCTGGATATCCAGAATCGCGTCGCGCACATCCTGGTTCACCTGCTGCACCTGGTCGGAGAGCTTTGCCTTCGCCTGGTCATACTGCGCCAGCGGCTACCTGCTCATCACCGTGCACCTTCGCAATCTGCAGGATCGGCGCGCTCACCTGCCCCGTCGCCGAATACGTCCCGTGCGAATGCCCCGGCGTTGTTCCCAGGTCACCGAAGTCGCCCGAGAAGCTCGCCACCGGCAGCTGCTGGTCGAACGCCGCCTTCTGGCTCGCCTTCGCCGCCTCCAACTGCTCGGTCGCCGCGGCGAGATCCTTCCGCTGCTTCACCGCCTGCTGGAACGCCTGCTCCGGATCCGGCGTATCCATCGCCGCAAACGGCTCCTTGTCGCTCACATCGAACTTCTGATCCAGCGGCAATCCAATCGCACGCGCCAGCGAGAGTTTGTCTTTCGCCAGCTGGTTCGTTGTCGCGATCAACTGCTGCTGTTCGTTCTGATAATCGACCTGCGACCGCAGCACATCCAGCCGTGGGCTCGTGCCCGCCTCATGCGCCTGTGTCGCCTGATCAAACGACACCTTCGCTCGTCGCCATCTCCGCAGTCACCGCCGTGATCCGGGCCTCATCCGCCAGGCATAGCAGGTACGCATTGCCTACCGTCATCACTACCAGGTCGCGGGCATCCTGCGCGGTCAACTTCGCGGCAGCAAAGTTGTGCTTCGAGGCCATGTAGTTCTCAAGCGCCTGCAGGTTCACCAGGTTTTGCGTCAGGTACGCGCGAAAATCGACTACCTGGAACGGACCCGACGATCGGGCTGACCCCCGGAAACTTGATCCCGTAGGCCGCCAGGTTCACCTGCTCCACCTCAATCGAGGCCGCGCCCGTCACCGTCGGCAGCAACCGCTGCAGCTCCTGCAGCCGCTCTCCATTCGCATTCTTCTCGTTCGAGCTCTGCAGAATCAGCCCGAGGTTGTTCTTCAGCCCCCGCTGAATCGCATCATCGAGGCTCAGCGGAAGCACCTCCGCCGTGGCCTTTCCGCTCACCAGGCTGCCGTGAAAGCTCTGGTCGGCCCCGCTCTGGGGCGTTACCGGCGGCCCAGGCTGCTGCAACTGTTGTTGTACCTGCTGGACCTGCTGAAGGTTCGTCTGCGCCGGATTGGTCTGGTTCAGCGGAATCCCGGTCGGGCTCGGCTGATTCTGCGCGTTCGCCATCGCGGCCGCTGAAAGTGCAAGGCCTGCCAGCAACGCGGTCGCGCTCAGCGACGCGCGTCTCCTCTTTTCAAACATATCTCTCATGCTAACCCGTGGCAGTGCTCCCACCCGCGCGGTTCAACCTGCTCAGAAGCTTTCTTCCTCATACAGATGCAGCACCCGCTGGTGGATATTCAAAAGTTTGTCGTCGAAATTCCGGCCATCCTGCCAGCCCATATCAAAGGGCCGAGGAGGCCGCCGCAATTATTTCGATTTAGATGTTCGCGACATAAAAATGCGCAGCCTCTACACTTCTTCTTTGCAACACTTCTCATTTCAGGAGCCCCTCCCCATGTTCCTCGGCATCGACGTCGGCACCGGCGGCACCCGCGCCGTCCTCATCGACCGCGCAGGCCACGTCCTCGCCTCCCACTCCGCCGACCACGCACCCGTTCACTCCGAACACATCGGCTGGGCCGAGCAGGACCCCGAGGACTGGTGGCGCGCCGCACAGGAAGCCATCCTCGGCGCCCTTAAGGCCGCCGACGCTGCCGGTAACGGTACCAACGTCGAAGCCGTCGGTCTTACTGGCCAGATGCACGGCTGTGTCATGCTCGACGCCGACGGCCGCGTCCTCCGCTCAGCACTCATCTGGTGCGATCAGCGCACCCAGCGCGAAGCCGACTGGCTCAACCACACCATTGGCTACGAAAAGATCATCCAGCTTGTCGCCAACCCCGCGCTGCCCAATTTCACCCTCACGAAGCTGCTCTGGGTCCGCGAACATCAACCCGAGATCTTCGCCAGAATCGCCCACGTCCTCTGCCCCAAGGACTACGTCCGCTTCCGCATGACGGGCGTCTACGCCATGGACATGCAGGAGGCCTCCGGCACTCTGCTCCTCGACGTCGCGCATCGCCGCTGGTCCAATGAGGTCGCCGACGCCGCCGGCATCCCGATGTCCTGGCTCCCGCAGCTCTTTGAAGGCCCCGAAATCTGCGCGCGCATCTCGCCCGAAGGCGCCGCGGCCACCGGCCTCCAGCCCGGCACGCCCGTCGCCGCCGGCGCTGGCGATCAGGGCGCAGGCGCGGTCGGCATGGGCATCCTCGCACCCGGCTCCGTATCAGCGACCATCGGCACCTCCGGCGTCGTCTTCGCCGCCACCGCCGAGCCCACCTTCGATCCCAAAGGCCGCCTCCACACCTTCTGCCACGCCGCCCCCGGCATCTGGCACGTCATGGGAGTCACCAACGGCGCGGGCCTCAGCTTCCGCTACCTCCGCGACACCTTCATGCCCACCGCCTCCTACGACGAGCTCACCAAACTCGCCGCCGACGTCCCTCCCGGCTCCGACGGCCTCCTCTGGGCGCCCTATCTCTTCGGCGAGCGCACCCCACACCTCGACCCCATTGCCCGCGCCGCCTTCGCCGGCATCACCGCCTCCACCACCCGCGCGCACTACATCCGCGCCGTCCTCGAAGGCGTCGCCTTCTCCCTCGAAGACACCTTCACACTCTTCCGCGAACTGCAAGATCCCCGTCGATAAGATTCGCCTCGGCGGCGGAGGCGCCCGCGGCCCTCTCTGGCGACAGATCCAGGCCGACGTCTACAACCACCCCGTCGAAATCCTCGAAGCCGAAGAAGGCGGAGCCTTCGGCGCCGCGCTGCTTGCCGGAACCGGCGTCAACGCCTGGCCCACCGTCGCCGCCGCGTGCGAAGCCACCATCCGCCCCGCCACCACCATCGCGCCTAAAAACGCCGACGCCATGGCCCACGCCTACGCCCGCTTCCGCAAACTCTACCCCGCTCTCAAAACGATCGAATCGTAACGCCGCCACGAAACCGGTGCCCCATCTCGCAGTCGCGTAGAGGCCGCTAAGGTGGGCTCTTCGGACGTGGGTATTGCGACACCGTTGCATCCAATCCGGCCCTCGCGAATCCATAAGAAGCGCACCGCGAGGACCCCGCATGTCCGAAAGCTTCTACGAGATCGCCTTCACACCCGGCGTCAAAGACCAGCAATCCGAACACGGCAGCCGCCGCCAATACGAGCGCATGGAGCAAGCGCTCGCCGGCCACAATCAGCTCGGCCCCGATGAGCAGAACTTCATCGCTCTCCGCGACAGCTTCTACATGGCCTCCGTCTCCGAGACCGGCTGGCCCTACATCCAGCATCGCGGCGGCCGTCCCGGGCTTCGTCCACGTCCTCGACGACCGACCTCATCGGCTTCGCCGACCTTCGCGGCAACAAGCAGTACATCTCGCCTCGGCAATCTCTCCGCACGACGACCGCGTCGCGCTCTTCCTCATGGACTACCCGCAACCAGACGCGTCTCAAGATCCTCGGCCACGCCGAGATCCACGAAGCACGACGACCGCCCCGAACTCTGCGCAGCTCCGCACGAGCCGAACCCAGACGCCGTCATCGAGCGCGCCATGCTCATCCACGTCTCCGGCTTCGACTGGAACTGCCCGCAGCACATCACTCCGCGCTACACGATCGCCGAGCTCGAACCCACCCTCGCTCCGCTGCGCAAACGCCTCGCTACCCTCGAAGCCGAAAATGCAAAACTCCGCGAGCGCCTGGAAGTGCTCACAACTTAATCTCCAACGAGCCGTCACGCCCAACAGCTAATCTGTTACGGTTCGCATGCCCACACGCTCGCTCGCTGCGCTTCTCGGCCTCTCGGTCCTCGGACCGCTCGCTCTGCTCTCCGGCCAATCCTCCCAACAGCCGGATGCGCAGTCACCCGCGAACAACAAACCCGCACTCACTCTCCACGCCGACACCCGCATCGTCCTCGCCGACGTCACCGTCACCGACCGCCACGGCAACGCCGTCCACGGCCTGCCAGCCTCCGACTTCCAGGTCTTCGATAATGGCCAGGCGCAGCACATCGCCTCCTTCGAAGAGCACAACGCCGAGCACCTCACCGCCAACCACAATTCCAGCAACAACGACCAGCCCCTTCCACCCGTCCTGACCGTCGTTCTGCTCGACACCACCAACCTCGAGCTGCCCGACCAGATGTACCTCCATATCCAGCTCACCCGCTTCATCAAGGCACTGCCCCCCGGCCAGCCCATCGCCATCTTCGCGCGCCACGGCGACTTCACCACTATCCTCCAGTCCTTCACGTCCGACCACACTCTCCTGCAATCCGCCATCGACCGCGCCCTCCCGCGCATCCTCGTCGTCGGCCGCGAGTACCGCTCCGACGCCGACACCCTCCGCCAGATTGGCATCTATCTCCGCCAGCTTCCCGGCCGCAAAAACGTTCTCTGGTTCACCGGCGGCTCCACGGCCTATCTTCTCGACGGCCTCGCTGCCCTCACCGCGCCCACCGCTGTCGGTCCTCCGCCAAACTCTGCGCAAGCCGCCGCTACCATGGGTGCCATGTCACCCTCTACACCTTTCGCCACATCCTCCGTCGGTGAAGGCATGGACACTCTCCGCGACGTCTATGACGAGCTCGAAGCCGCCCGCATCGCCATCTATCCCATCGACGCCCGCGGCCTCACCACCGAAGGCGACGTCGCACTCGGCCCGCAGCAGACCCAGATGATCCAGACCGCCGATGCCACCGGCGGTAAAGCCATCCTCAACCGCAACAGCCTCGCGCTCGCGGCCGCGCACATCCTCTCCAACGATTCCAGCTCCTACACCCTCACCTACACGCCGCAAAACTTCCACTACGACGGCAAGTGGCACAACATCCGCATCACCGCGGGCAATCGCGACTACCACCTCGACTACCGCCGCGGCTACTTCGCCGACAAGCCGCACCCGCTCCCGGCCACCCAGCACAAGCTCACCAACCTGCTCGCCGACGATCCCAAGCAGGTCATCGCGCCCGACCTGCACAGCAATCCGCTTCTCTTCGAAGCCAGCGTCCACCCTGCGTCTGAATCTCCGGCCACAAACGCTGAATTCGTTCCACTCCGCCCCGCCGCGCCCGCGGCCAAAGGCACCACCGCCTTCCACGTCGACTACTCGCTCTCCACCGCCGGGCTCTCCCCTTCAGAGATCGACGGCGCCTCGCGCGCCACCATCGTCTTCGCCGCCATCGCACTCGACAGTAACGGCGAACGCATCGGCCAGACACTCGACCGCGTCCGCTTCGCGCTCGCGCCCGGCAGCCCTCCGCGCAAACTCCTCGTTCAGCAGCAGATCAACCTCCCCAAAGGGGGCGACTTCCTCGCCCTCGCCGTTTGGGACCCCATCAGCGGACACCTCGGCACGCTGCAGATCCCCGTCACCGTCAGCGCCCATGCCCGAGCTAATCATCGCCCAGCGACCCTCAGCCCACCGAATTCGCCCCTTCGATAACGACCACACACACAGCTGCGCTAAAGTTTCTCTATCCTCCCGGGCCCCTCAAAATCCCATCCAAACCGAGGTCACCCCATGAGCACGCCCGCGCCCACCATCGACCAGATCAAATCCAACATGCGCTCCACCTGGATGGCGGGCGACTTCGGCATGATCGCCAAGCCCATGTACACAGCCGCGGCGGACTTCATCGCCCGCCTCAACATCCCCGCCGGCGCGCGCGTGCTCGACATCGCCTGCGGCACCGGCAACACCGCCATCCCACTCGCGCGCCAGGGCTGCATCGTCACCGGCGTCGACATCGCGCCCAACCTGCTCGAGCAGGCCCGCGCCCGCGCCACCGCAGAAGGTCTCGCTGCCACCTTCGACGAAGGCGATGCCGAAGCCCTTCCCTACGGCGACGCCACCTTCGACGCCGTCACGACTATGTTTGGTGCCATGTTCGCCCCGCGCCCCGAGCTGGTCGCCTCCGAGATGGCGCGCGTCCTCAAGCCCGGCGGCCTTCTCGGCATGGCCAACTGGGGTCCCGGCGCGTTCGTCGCCCGCATGTTCAAAATCGGCAGCACGCACGTTCCACCGCCACCCGGCGTCCTCCCGCCCATCCTCTGGGGAGACGACGCCACAGTTCGCCAGCGCCTCGAGCCTTACTTCACCAGCATCGAAGTCAAGCCCATTCCGCTTGAATTCGATCTCCCCACCAACGCCGCCGGTGCGGTCGACTTCTTCCGCACCTACTTCGGCCCCACCAAGGTCGCGTTCTCAAAGCTCGACGAAGCCGGCCAGAAGGCCCTCTTCGCCGATCTCGAACAGCTCTGGTCATCCGAAAACACCGCGCCCGACCCCGCCAATCACACGGTCATCAGGCACGAGTACAAGCAAATCACCGCCACGCGCAAGTAACGCCGCCGCTTACGATATGTGGTACAGATCGCCGCGCAGCTCCTTGATCACCTGGTAGCACTGGCACGCCACGCACTCCAGCCCGTCGCGGTCCCGGATGATTACGTGCCCTCGGTGATACTTGATCAGTCCTTTGCGTTGCAGAGAACCAGCCACCTCCGTCACCGTCGCCCGCCGTGCGCCCAGCATGTTCGCCAGTAGAGCCTGCGTGAAGTGCAGATCGTCCGTCCGTGTCTGATCCTGCGCCATCAGCAGCCACCGCGCCAGCCGCTCCTCGGCCGAGTGCAGTCGATGGCAACCAGCCACCTGGCTCAGCACCATCGCCTCCTTTTGCACCAGCTTCAGGATGGCGTCACGAATCTCCTCCGAGTCGTGAAAGATGCTCCGGAGTTCGGCCAGCGGCATCCGCAGCGCCGTCCCCTCCATCTGCACAAAGCAATGCGTCGGCGCCAGCACCGGCCCCAGGATGTGCAGCGCTCCAACGATGCCCTCTCTGCCGGTCATGGCCACTTCCGCCGTCGCGCCGTCCGACATCTCGGTCACCACCGACGCAATCCCCTCCGTCACGAAGTACGCATACGTCGGCCGCTGTTCCGGCTTGAACAGCCTCATCTTCGGGCGCAGCGCTACCGGCGTAGACCGGCTTACAAGCAACTGGCGACTCGCTGGAGATAGGGATGAGAGGAAAAGATTCTTGTTTCTGGGCGGCATAGTCTCAATCAGCGGACCACGGCTGCCCCTTGACGGGCGCTGCTCTCGATCAGAGTCTGCTATCCGGAGACTATCGGACAAATTGTTTGATTTGTGTACGTTACCGTACCATTGCTCGGAGAAAGCACCGCGTCCGGCACCCGCCGTCGCCGCCTGCGTTTTTCCGTCCTCGGCCCGTGACTTAGCCGGCCTCTCTGAACCATTACCACCCTCCAACCCGAACGGCTGCAAGAGATGGAACAGCATCGACTGCCTGAATGGGGTTCGCATAACGTCCTTGCTTCAGTTCGCGCAAAGGACGCCCATTTTGCTCATTTTTTAGAGAAGGACGCGGATCACGTCTCTGACGTAGAGCAGGGTCATACACACCTGCACATTTGAGCCTATACCTCTAGCTGGCCGGCTCAACATAAAACATTTCAAAATCGGTACGGTACCGAACCTATCTTTCTCCCATCCATCCATTACCTTAATGCTGCTTTCGAAGCAGATTTCTCGCTATGGGCTGGGATCAATGATCCACCGGGTTCTCATATTCGGGCATGACATGACCCTGCTGATGACGCGTGAGCTCATCCTGAGGAGGGCCGGATTAGATACCTGCATCACAACAGATCACACTGAAGCAACCCGCATCCTGGCGTCTGGGCCCGTCCATCTCCTCATCCTTTGTCACACGCTCCGCGAAGCGGACCGTAGCGCCATTCTCTCGGTCGCGCAGAGCCTGCAAAAAGATCTGAAATCTCTCCTCCTGGTAGCAAACGAATCCGGATACGCCCCCTTCGGGCAGGATGCAACGCTCAGCACCTTCGACGGTCCCGACACTCTGGTCGCGGCAGTCTGCCGCTTAAACTCACACGCCCGTGCCCCCGCCACTGGGCCTCAACCCATCTGCAGCGGAACTAGACCTATGTCACAGCACACCGGAACAGTAAAGTGGTTCAACAACTCAAAAGGCTACGGCTTTCTTGGCCGCGATGATGGCGGAGCCGATGTCTTCGCCCACTACACCTCCATCGAACGCGACGGCTACAAAACCCTGCGCGAAGGTCAGCCCGTCACCTTCGACGTGGTGCCCGGCGATCGCGGGCGCCTGCAGGCCGACAAGGTCATTCCGCTGCGCGATGAGAAATCCCCCACCCCCTCATCGCCCCACTCTCTTCGAAGTTGACAGCCTGCATTCCCCTACGGCCACATAATGCGCCGCCAAAGTCGTGAATTACACGCTGCGGCCACAGTATGCCCATTAGAAAGGCTCTAGTTCGCCGAGGGCTTCTGCACGCTCTCGATCACCATCACCTTCACTGGCGCCTTCACCGCATCCAGCTTCAGCCCAAGCTGCTCCTGGATCGCCGTAAACAACGGAGGCAGTGGATCGGCATTCGCCGCGCTCGTATCTGCGTTGTTCGGCGGCGGAATCCTCCCCCCATACTGCGACTCATCCGGCGTCCATTTCAGCACGAAGTCATACCGATCCTTCAAGCCCGTCTGGTCCACTACCGGCCGGTCCAGCGTCCCTTGCATCACCTGCGCAAACTCCGCCATGCTCGCATTGCGCACGAACATCCTGCCCGGAGGTCCGCCCAGCCCCGGAGGACTGCTCGGATCGCTTCCACTCTTTGTCAGCTTCGGTCCCGTCTTCGCGACCGACAGCACATACACCGAGAGCTCCTTCGTATCGTCACGAAATTTCAGCGCAAACCGGTCTGCCAGCAGCTTCCGGACAATTCCCCTTGCCTGATCGAGGCTTGGCAAGCCTTCGTGATCCGGCAGCACATCCATGTCGAAGTGTTCCGTCGTCAGCCACTCCGGTCCTCCAGTCACCTGTTTCGCATGCAGGTTATACGCGAGCGTAATCAGACCTTCGACAGTGAAGTTCCGCGCCACCATGTGCCGTCCCTGCAGCGTGAACCCCCGGCCCTGTTGATCCGGTGCGCTCGGCTTGATCGTCGCGACCTCGTACCCCGGCGTCAGCTTCGGATCCATCAGGCTCAGCGCCGGCGTCGGCTTCGGGATCGGCCACGCGGCATCTGCGTTCACATGCTCCAGCGTTAGCGGAACCTCACGTCCACCCTGCTTCCACGCCCCCACCGCACTCTTTCCATCAGGGCCCACCTTGCCCTCATAGCTGGCATCGGCGGCGACGATCGTGAACTTCAGCACGCCACCATCGAGCGACATCGTCGTCGTGCCCAGTCCCCCCGGGCCCTGTCCGTCGACGTTGTAGAGCTTCCCCTTCAGCGCCCCGTCCGCCTTCGTTATCTGCAGCTCCAGGCGAATGTCCTGCTGCCCTGCGTGCAGTGTTCCCTGCCAAGTCTCCGGCCCATCCTGCGCCTGCGCTCCAACACCCAGCAGCGCCGCCAACACGCCAACCCACACGAGCAGCCTCTTCATAGTGACCCTCCCCAGAACCGTCTCCCATGCTAACTCGCTCGATGTCCTGGCACCTTAACTCCGACGCGAACCGCTGGTTAACATGTTCGCTCTGCAGCCTCACCAGCTCCTCACGGCAACACACTGCGCCGCGCCACTGCCGTAAACCACAAGCTGCGCCCGCAGTCTGTTCCATATAACAGCGTCTTCGAGTCGCTCTCCCACGACGACTGCACCTGGTTACACGGCACATCCGCAATTCTGCGCGTTGCGCCCGTATCTCGATCCATCAGCCACAGGTTCCACACACCATCTTCCATGTGGCTGTACGCCATCCATCTTCCATCCGGAGAGATCGCCGGATACCTCGCATCCGCAATCGTCACCATCGACCTCCCGCGTGCCCGATCGACGATATAGACCTTCGGCCATCCCGCACCCTCCGCCGCCGCAAATGCATAATCAACCCCGGACCGGAACGCCGCCTCGTACACATTCAATTCCTGCGGCGTCAGAGTCTCCTCCACTCCGCCCTCTCCGAGTCCGCGCACCATCAATCGCCCGCGTCCTCGTTCATCACGAACGAACGCCAACTCCTTCCCATCGGCCGAAACCATCGGCTCGCGCGCATCGTTCACGACCACACGCGACGCCGCACTCACATCCACAACCAGCGACCCTCCCCTACCCGCCTCTTCCACCCACACATGCCCGTCACGATTCGCGAAGGACAGATCATCCTCGCTCGCATTTGCCGGAGGATCGACGACCGCTCCACTCCCATCCTGGGTCACTAACTCGTACCCGTTTAGCCCAAGCTCCGTGTAGCGCACGCCTGTCCGCGTCGCCTGCGGCTCCCCATTCAAGAGCCCCTGCTGCTGCAGCGGCAGCCGAAACGCATACTCCGTTCGCTCCGCGTCCTCCACGCGCAGCGTCTTCACTGCACTGACGATCACCGCCGCAGCCATCGCCACGGCCCATGCATAACGCTCCCACTCCCATGCGCGACCCGTGGCCTCATCACGCCACAGCCACACGTAGATCGCCGTCAGCACCGCCAGCATCAGCCACAGCCGCGGCACATACAGCAGAACCGCAAGCCCCGTCACGCTCGCCGGCACCGGCAATGGAAACCCAATTCCGAGAAACGCCACCGCCAGCGCCGTCAGCCACCCATACTGCCGCTGCCGCAGCAGCATCCCGGCCATCACGCACACCGGAAATATCATCAGCACGAAGTGGTACAGCGCTGGCATCGTCGAAACGGCCAGCGCCATCGTCACAATCGCCGACCACTCCATCAGCACACGATCTCTCTCGCCTGTCCTCGCACCGCTCATCCTCCCGCCAGATCAACAACACCGCCGGCGCCAACACCAACATCTGCAGCAGCGGCATCAGCACCGCATAGGTCATACCAGACTCGTGCCACGGATGCGGATTCCACTGCGGCTCCGCCAGCAGCAGCATATGCAGCACATTCGAGATCCCCGCGTGGCTCGCCGCATACGTCTCCTGCCCCTCGCCACGCATCACCCACGGCAGAACCTCCTCCAGCCATGTGCGATTCGCCGCCACTCCAAACACCGCGATCGAAATCCCCACGCACGCCGCGCCTGCAATCAATCCCGACACCAGCGCGCGCCACTGCCTTCGCCTCAAAAACCACACCAGCAGCAGAACCGGAAATACCTTAACCGCAGCCGCAACCGCTACCAGAGCTCCCGCCGCTACTTGCCACCCACGCAACCAGCACCAGCAGCCAGCCACCACCAGGAACAGCACAAGCTCATACATCTGCCCGTATTGCAGGTTGCGCTGCAGCGGAAAACACAGCGCCATCACCAGCACAATTCGCGAGGTACTCAGCCCCGTCATCCCCCGCAGCATCCACGCGATCGGCACCAGCAGCAGGAGATTGAACACAATCCACACATGCTTCGCCGTCAACGGCTTCAGCTCTGCAATCGGCCACACCATCAGCGCCGAAAACCCCGTATGCGGCGCTAACCCGACCAACCGCTGATCCACGCCGCGATGATCCTTTTCGCGCTGAATCCACGTCCACTCGTACATTCGCGACGTGTCATAGCCGTCATGCACCAGCCGCGCTGCCATGTAGTAATTCGGAAAGTCCGTGTTCAGCGTCCGCCACGCCTTCGGCAACGTGTGCACGCACAGGTACAACACGGCCACACACAACACCGCGCGCTCCAGCCAGAAAGCCACGCGTTGGCGCCGCAACAACACAGCTCACGATATCCGGCGGCGGAACCCTCATTGTCATCACGCTGTCAGCGAAAATTCAGAGGATTGTCCTCGCAGTCGGCAACTCCTTCGGGGACTGGACCGTATCATGACTGCCATGAGCCCGGGCCCTCTCTGCTGCCGTCGAAAAACACTTCCCGACCGCTTCATCCGCCTCGTCCGGACCTTCTCGCTTCTGATCCTCGCCGCGCTCTCCGTTCCCTTGACGGCACAGCAGGCAGCCGACACCCCTTCGCAGAGCTCTGCCTACACGCTGCACGGCTCCGCCCGCATCGTTCTCACCGACGTCACGGTCAAAGACCGCGCCGGCCACATCGTCCATGGGCTCCCCGCCTCCGCCTTTCGCATCTCCGACAACAACCAGCCCCAAACCATCTCCACCTTTGAAGAGCACAACAACGCGCCCACCGCAATCGCCGCCCTGCCTGTCTCCAGCCCCAACACTTACTCGAACGAGTTCCTCCGCCATCTCCCGCCCGTGCTCAACATCGTCGTGCTCGATACCGCGACCCTCCGCCTTACCGACCAGATGTATCTCGCCTACGAGTTCAACAACTTCCTCAAGAGCCTTCCGTCCGACCTTCCCTTAGCGCTCTACGCTCGTGTCGGCGAAACCCCCGTGCTCGTCCAGGACTTCACCTCCGATCACGCCCTTCTCCTCGCCGCCTCCGCCAAGGTCATGCCGCACCTTCCGCCACCCGGCCGCGATCCGCTGCACATCACGGACAACAATCTCCTCGGACAGTTGGCCCTCGAACTCGCTCAGCTCCCCGGCCGCAAAAATGTCCTCTGGTTCTCCGGCGGCGAAGCCGGCATCAGCCTCGATCCTCGCGACTACCATGATCCCTCCGTGCTTCAGTCCGTCTATGACCAGATCGAGCTCGCTCGCATCTCCGTCTATCCCATCGACGCCCGCGGCGTCACCGGTAATAGCGCCTCGCTCGCCCTGCAGCACCTCCATATGCGTGAAATCGCAGACAACACCGGCGGCGAAGCGGTTTACAACCGCAACTGGCTCGCTCAAGCGGCTACTAAAATCCTCGAGCAAGACAACAGCTTCTACACCCTCGTCTTCTCGCCCAAAGACTTCCACCCCGACAACAAGTGGCATCAGGTCAAGGTCAAGGTTGAAGGCGGCCCATACACTCTCAGCTATCGTCGCGGCTACTTCGCCGACGGCAACAACCTCGGCCCGAAGTCTGACGACCGGCCGCGCACCCTCCTGCTCGCCGGCGGCAAGACGAAAGATCTTCCTGCCGATCTCCACAGCTCGCCCATCATCTTCACCGCATCCATCGTTCCGGCCGGCAATCCTCCACCCACTCCCGCCGCCGAGTTCCACGCACTCAACGACAACGCCCCTGCGAAGAAAGGCAGAAACACCTACTCGATCTTCTACTCTCTTCCGCCCGACGTCCTCGCTACCCACACGGTCGACGGCCGCGAGAATGCTTCCTTCGAGGTCGCCGTCCTCGGCTTCAATCAGGCCGGCGAACAGGTCGTAGAAAAAGGCGATAAAGTCTCCGTCAAGTTCCCGCACGATGACCCGCACATGCCTGTCGACGTCGCGCAGAACGTCGGCCTCCCCCGCGGCGACCTTTATCTCTTCGTCGCCATCTGGGACCTCACCACCGGACGCACCGGCACGCTGCAGATTCCGTTCACCGCCCAGTGAACAACGCGTCGTACGATAATTCCATGCCCGAAACTCCCATTCGCGCTGCTGTCCTCGGCTTCGGCTTCGCCGGCAAAGTCTTCCACGCTCCCTTCATCGCCGCGGTCCCCGGCCTCGAACTCACGGCCATCGTCCAACGCAAAGGAGACGAAGCCGCGCAGGCCTATCCCACCGCGCGCGTCCTCCGCTCCCCCGAAGAAGCCTTCGCCGACCCCGCCATCGATCTCATCGTCGTCGCCACACCCAGCGAGACTCACTTCGACCTCGCCGCGCAGGCCCTCCAGGCCGGCAAGCACGTCGTCGTCGATAAACCCATCACTTCGTCGTCGAAATCCGCGCGCGCGCTCGTCTCCCTCTCCAAAGCGCACAACCGCATCCTCGCGCCCTTCCACAATCGGCGCTGGGATGGCGACTTCCTCACACTCCGCAAACTCCTGCACGAAGGCACACTCGGCCGCGTCGTCGAGATCGTCTCCCGCTTCGACCGCTACCGCCCCCTCCAGCGCCCCAACACCTGGAAAGAAGTCGCCAGCCCCGCCACCGGCTTCCTCTACGATCTCGGCCCGCACCTCGTCGACCAGGCCCTCACTCTCTTCGGTCCGCCCGCGCGCATCACCGCCTCCGTCCGCCACGATCGCGACCGCACCGACATCGACGACGCCTTCGACCTCGTCCTCGACTACGACATGCCCTACGGTCGCGCCCTGCGCTACTCCTGCCACGCCACCATGCTCGCAGCGGACCCCTCCGCCCGCTTTCTCGTCAACGGCACCCACGGCAGCTTCCGCAAGTTCGGCGTCGACCCGCAGGAGCCGGTACTCCTCGCCGACCCCACACTCCGCCCACCCTCGCTCAACTCAGCCGAGCCCTGGCTCCCGGAACCCGAATCCGCGTGGGGCACCGTCACCCTTCCACTCAATCTCCAGCAACCCACCGAGTTCACCCGCACCCGCGTCCCCACCATCCCCGGTGACTACCGCCAGTTCTACGCCAACGTCCGCGACGCGATCCTCGGCAAGTCCACGCTCGCTGTCTCTGCCGAAGACGGCTACCGCACCCTCCGCATCCTCGACCTCGCGCGCGAATCCCACCAGCAGCGCTGCACACTCCCCGTCACCTTCGACTGAGCGAAACACCAACACCAGGTCGCGAGAAATCCGCGTAGCCGATTACTTCGCATCGCGAGGCCGAATCACCGTTCATCCGCGCACAACAGTGTCTTTGCACGAAGCGAAAACTATCGTGGATTGAGCCTTTAAGCCTCATCAATCGAAGGCCACATCAATCCGCAGTTTCACCACAAATCGCTTGACATCCCCTCTGTGCAAGCACAGAATCCGTGACGAACTACCGGTTGTCCTCCCCGTTCCCAGGCCTTGCTTGCAATTTCCCCCCAAGGAGGCGTGCATGTCCGATTTCTCTATTCCGAATATTCCCGCGCAACTTGCCTACAACCGCAAATGGTGGTGGGACCCCATCGACATGGAAATCTTCAAGAACCTCGGAGACGCTGCCCAACGTCAGCTCGTTGCCGTCAGCCTTCAGACCCAGGCAGAGATTCTCAAGGTCCAGGCCGCGGGCTTCGAGAGAATGGGCGCCGCACTAGCGAAGCAGTAAGGAATCCGCAGCAAGCCCTTGCCAGGTCGGCGTCAGATGGAATACATCTCTCAGAATTTGTGACGCGACCTCGCGCGCACTTTCACTCCTGTCCCGGCAAGGGCTCCCTGCGTTCCTTAGGCGCCGAACAGACGACCCGCGATAGCCCCTCCTCATCGGGCCGCCGTCTCGCGCGCACTGAAGGGAGTCACGATGCCCGATGTCTCTCAGTTCCCTGTCCTCCACACGCAGGCAGCCACCGTGGTGCGCAACACCTCCCGGCCCATCCTTCTGGTCGGCTTCCAGCATCAGGGCAATCTGGGCGTGGGATACCTCGCGTCCACACTCCGTCAGCACGGATACAACGTCATCATCTGCGACATCGAAGCTCCGCCCGATCAGATCGTCGCCACTGCCGTGCAGTCCAACCCGATGATCATCGGCTTCTCGCTCATCTTCCAGTTCTACATTCTGCAGTACAAGCAGATCATCGGCATGCTCCGCGCGGCCGGCGTCGACTGCCACTTCACCATGGGCGGACACTTCCCCAGCCTCAGCCACATCCAGACCCTCAACATGGTCCCGCAGCTCGACAGCGTCGTCCGCTTCGAAGGCGAGATGACCCTGCTCGAGCTCGCCGACGTCATCGGCAACGGCCGCGACTGGCGCGCCGTCCCCGGCATCGCCTTCCGCAGAGACAACACCGCAGAAAACGCGACCGAAGACAACATCGCCACCACCCCCATGCGCGCGCTCGTCGACGACCTCGACCTTCTCCCCTACCCCGACCGCAACTACGAGCCCGAGACCGCCATCGGCCACAAGGCTCTTCCGCTGCTCGCCAGCCGCGGCTGCGCGCGCACCTGCTCCTTCTGCTCCATCCAGACTTTCTACCGCGCCGCTCCCGGCAAAATCGTCCGCACCCGCAAGCCCGCGCTCGTCGTCGAAGAGATGCGCTCGCTCTATCTCGATCGCGGCATCAAAATCTTTCTCTTCCAGGACGACGACTTCCCTCTCTTCGGCCCCGTCTGGCGCCGCTGGGCCGCCAGCTTCGTCTCCGAGCTCCACCGCTCCGGCCTCTCCAGCCGCGTCATCTGGAAGATGAACTGCCGCGCCGACTCCGTCGATCCCGACGTCTTCGCCTCCATGCGCGACGCCGGTCTCTATCTCGTCTACATGGGCCTCGAGTCCGGCAACGAAGAGGGCCTCAAAACCCTGCACAAGCAAGTCACCGTCGAGCAGAACCTCCGCGCCGTCCGACTCCTCAAGCAGGTCGGCCTGCTCTTCGAATTCGGCTTCATGCTCTTCGACCCCGGCAGCAACCTCGACTCCGTCCGCGCCAACCTCAACTTCCTCCGCACCATCCTCGCCGACGGCTGCGCCGCCGCTGTCTTCTGCCGCATGCTCCCCTACGACGGCACGCCCATCAAGGACGAGCTCGAGCGCACCGGCCGCCTCAAAGGCGACATCGTCAAACCCGACTACGACTTCCTCGACCCTCGCACCAACGCCCTCTATCAGTCACTGTCCGGCATCGTCGACGTCTGGGGATGGATCCACGGCTACCGCGCCCTCTCGCCCCAGCTCAACTGGGTCTCCAACGAGATCGCCATCATGGAGCGCATGTGCCCCCTCCCCGATCTCCCCGACCTCAAACAAACCGTCCGCCGCATCACCCGCGCCAGCAACGAAATTCTCTTCGAGGTCGTCGAAGACCTTCTCAACATCGCCGTCCACGGCGGCACCACAACATGGACCAACGAGCGGCTCGACGTCCACCGCCGCCAGTTCCTCGACGAGCTGCTCGACAGCCGCAACGCCTTCGTCTCCCGCCACCAGAACGCACTTCTCGACTCCCTCGAAATCATCCCCCTCGAAATCGACGCCCCACTCCCCACCCTCACCGAACCCGCCGTCGCCTA
>CAVZMD010000015.1:0-376204 GCA_963776265.1 uncultured Acidobacteriaceae bacterium
TGCTGCAGCTCTGAAATTCGGCGACGTCACCTTCGGCGAACGCGACGGCCAACACACAGAACGCATCGCCCGCATCAACGCCGAGCTCAGCGGCGCGCTCTTCGACATCATCCTCTCGCCCGACGTCCTCGCCGCCATGTGGCACAGAGTGGTACATCCTCGCCAGCCTCAACACCATCTGCATCCTCCCGCAGGGCACCGTTGGCGAGGTCGTCGCCGTGCCGCACGGCCTCACCTTCGCCAATGCCGCCATCGATGAGTGCATCGCCATCGCAACCGCGAACGGCTATCCCCCACCGCCGGATCTCATTGCCTGGGATCGCAAGCGAGTCACGCTGCCCGGCTCCGACCTCACCTCTTCCATGTATCGCGACATGACCAAGAACGCCGCCGTCGAAGCCGACCACATCATCGGTGACCTGCTCGCTCGCGGCGAAGTCGCACAATGTCGCCACGCCGCTGCTCCTCGCAACCTACGTGCAGCTCAAGGTCTACGAAGCCCGGAGGCTCAGCGCTCGCGCCTGAGTCCGCAATCCGCGCCCTCGTACGCGGCAAGGCATAATCAAAAGATGCCTTCGTTGTGGACCCCCGAACGCTGGACCGACCGCCTCGCCGAGCTTGAAGCACGCGACTTCGACGCCAAGCAGGCGCCTCTGCGCCGCGATATCCGTTCTCTCGGCGCTCTGCTCGGCCAGGTTCTCCGCGAACAGGCCGGCGACGAGCTCTTCGAAAAGGTCGAAACCCTCCGCCGCGCCAGCATCGCGCGCCGCGAGGCCGAGCTCGCCGGCGATCTCGACGCGGCCCGCGCCCGCCTCGAAGAGGCCCGCGCGCTCACCCGCGCCGCAGCCGAAGATCCCTCCACCGCGCACAAGCTCGCGCGCGCCTTCGCCTTTTACTTCGAGCTCATCAACCTCGCCGAGACCAACCACCGCCGACGCCGCCGTCGCGCCGGCATGCTCGCCGAGCGCGAGCCCCACGCGGGCCAGCCGCAGCCAGTCCAGCGCGGCAGCATGCGCGGCACCCTTCGCCGCCTCCGCGAAGCCGGCTACACGCGCGCGTCCGCGCTTGAGCTCCTCGCGCGCATCTGCGTCATCCCCGTCTTCACAGCGCACCCCACGGAGGTCGCACGCCGCAGCGTGATGTTCAAACGCCGCCGCATCTCCGACCTCCTCGAACAGCTCGATCAGTTCGCTACACCGCCCGCCGAGATTGCCTCACTCGAGCGCGATCTCCTCGCCGAGATCACGGCGCTCTGGCAGACCGACGACGTTCGCGACGCGCGCCCCACCGTGCGCGACGAGATCCGCATGGGGCTCGACTACTACGAAGCCTCGCTGTTCGACACCATCCCCGCCCTCTACCGCGAGATCGCCGGCGCACTCGACGCCGAGTTCCCGCAAAACACCGAAGCGCACACTCAACTGACGACGCTACCCACGCTCATCCGCTTCGGCTCCTGGATCGGCGGCGACCGCGACGGCAATCCCTTCGTCACGGCGACCACCACCTCAGACTCACTCGCGATGGCGCGCAATCTGCTCCGCGACTTCTATCTCGAGCAACTGCACATCGTCTTCGAGCAGCTCGCGTCCTCGCAGCAGCAGGCTGCCATCTCTCCTGCCTTGCGCGAGCGCCTCAGCAGCTACCTCGCTCGCCTGCGCCATAGCTGACGCGACCTCCACCCAGACCATCCCCAATGAGGCCGCCCGCTTCGCCATCGCCTGCTTCACCCTTCGTCTCGGCGGCGATCCGCCCAACGTCATGTACCGCAACCTGCAGCTCGCGCAGGACGCATCGCTCCCCGCCTACACCAACGCCCAGGAGTTCGCCGACGACCTCCAACTCCTCCGCGACTCGCTCGCGCAGAACCACGGCGAGCGCCTCGCCGCGATGTACATCGACCCGCTCATCCTCTCCGTCCGCACCTTCGGCCTCCACCTCCACACGCTCGACCTCCGCCAGCACGCGCGCGTACACGCCGCCGCCGTCGAAGAGTTGAGCGCCTGGCAGCGCTCGCTCGCCGAAGGCCCGCTGCAACTCCCCTCCGAGCTCTCGCCGCAGACCTCCGAAGTCCTCGCAACCTTTCGCATGCTCGCCGCGCTCAAGCAGCAGACCCCAGAAGCCATCACCAACTACGTCGTCTCCGGCGCCACCTGCGCCGAGGACGCACTGCGCGTCCTCTGGCTCGCGCGCGTGGGCGGCGTGCACGTCGAAGGCAGTGGAGTCGATCCCGGCCTGCAACCCGTTCTCCTCTTCGAGTCCATCGAAGATCTCCGCAACGCGCCCGCCGTCTGCCGCGAGCTCTGGACCAGCCCGTCCTTTCTTCCGCTGCTCGACGCCTGGGGCGGCCGCCAGGAGGTCATGCTCGGCTACTCCGACTCCAACAAGGACGGCGGCATGATCGCCTCCACCTGGGAGATATGGAAGGCTCACCGCGAGCTGCATCAGGTCGCGCGCGAGTGCGGCGTAAACCTGCGTCTCTTCCACGGACGCGGCGGCACCGTCGGCCGCGGCGGCGGTCCCACGCATCGTGCACTCTATGCGCAGCCTCTCAACAGCTTCAACGGCGAGCTCCGCCTCACCGAACAAGGCGAAGTCCTCAACTGGAAGTACTCCGACGTCGTGCTCGCCGAGCGCAACCTCGAGCTGATGATCGCCGCCGCCGTCGACGCCGTCGCCCGCCCCGACCTCGCCATCCCGCAACGGCGACGCGCAACGACCCAAGCACACATCTCACCGGCGCTATCGACCCCGCATGGGAAACCGCCTTCGACGAGATCTCCGCAACCTCACTCCGCTTCTATCAGCAGCACATTCTCGACAACCCCGAAATCTTCGACTACTTCGAACAGGCCACGCCGGTCGCCGAGCTCGAACACGCTCGCATCGGCTCGCGCCCTGCCAAGCGCGGCGACAAAGCCGCCACCCGCCAGCGCTCGCTCGCCGACCTCCGCGCCATCCCCTGGGTCTTCGGCTGGATGCAGTCGCGCCACGTCGTACCCGCGTACTTCGGCGTCGGCTACGCATTGGAGCAACTCGCAAACAACAATCCCAAAGGACTCGACCTTCTCCGCCAGATGATGCGCAGCTTCCCGCTCTTCATCGACATGATTCGCAACGTCGAGCTCGCGCTCGCCAAAGCAGACTTCGGCGTCGCTCGCCTCTACTCCACACTCGTCGAAGACGAAGCCCTCCGCGACCGCGTCTACACCCTGCTCGAAGAGGAGTTCACGCGCACACGCCGCATGGTCCTCGCCGTCACCGAGCAGCAAACGCTGCTCGAGCGCAACCCCGTGCTCGCCAACTCCATCCGCCTGCGCAATCCCTACGTCGATCCCATGAGCCTCTTGCAGCTCGAGCTCCTGACCCGTAAACGCACCAGCGACAGCAACGACCCGGAGTTCCAGAAGGACGCCGCCGAACTCGACCGTGCCATCACGGCCACCATCAACGGCATCAGCGCCGGGCTTCGCAACACAGGCTGACGGCCAGGCAGCCAGCCTCTTACTTCAGCGCCTCATCATAGCTCTGCAGCAGACCGCGGCTAATATCCTGCATCGCTACGAGATGCGCCATGGTCGTGCGCACATCCGGCATTGCCGCCTTCGCTTCTTGCGGAGTCAGGCTCTTCGAATCCCTCTCCGCCGCAATGTGAGAGTTCAGGTTCAGATAGTTATTGAGCGTCTGATTCTGCAGTCCGTTGTAGACCTCCTGCAGGTCATACGATTCCGCGAACTGTTGGACAGCTTTGTAGTCCATGTACTGCACCACACCGGTCGCCGCGGCCGTCCGCCACCCCGCGTTCTGCAGATGGCTCAGGCTGAAACCCAGCGAGATCCCCGCCGTAGACGCATCCTTCCCGTCGCTCCGCGCCGCAAGATACCCAAGCGCCGCAGTCAGGTTGTCGAGCTCGCTCTTGATCGCCGCATCCGCCTTCGTAAGCTCCTGGCGATTCTCCGCCATCTCCTCACGGATCGTCGTCTCCGCCTCCTGCCGCTGATGCCGGTGATGCACAGCCGCCGCTGCGTTCTCCAGCGCCAGTGCGATCAATAACCCAATCGTGATCGTGAACAGATGAAGAAAAAACTCACCCACACCATGGATACGCTTTTGCGGAGGATGGACATCGAGCATCGTTGTACCTTCTCGAGTTTCTGCTGCTAGCGTAGCAGCGCATTCCCCTCACGCGGACGTTATACTGGCGCCCATGCGCCGCCTCCTGCCCCTCGCCCTCCTGCTGGCAGCCCTCCCCGCCTTCGCCCAGAGAACCAGTCATCTTCCTACCATCAACTCCCGCGAAGTCAACTCTGACGGCTCCATCACCTTCCGCTATCTGAACGGCAGCGCCTCCAAGGTCGAGGTCGATACCGACGCCGCCATGAAGCCGCTGGAGATGCAGCGCGACAGCTCCGGTCTCTGGTCCGTCACCACTCCACCGCTGCCCGCAGAGATCTACGGCTACACCTTTGTCGTCGACGGCGTCGAACAACTCGATCCCTACAACGACGACGTGCGCCCTAACATCGTCTCGCTCTTCAGCAACGTCCTCGTCCCCGGCAAGCCGCCCGCGCCCTGGGAGCTCACGCAGATTCCGCACGGCAACGTCACGCGCCACATGCTCACCACCTATGTCGCGCACGGCCTGCCCATGAATCAGGAACCCTACTTCGTCTACACGCCGCCCAACTACGATCCCAAACACAAAGGCGGCTATCCCGTGCTCTATCTGCTACACGGCTGGTCGGACTACGGCGGCGGCTGGCTCACCGTCGGCAAGGCTGACCTCATCCTCGACTCACTCATCTCCACCGGCAGCATCGTTCCGATGATCGTCGTCATGCCGCAGGGCTATGGCGAGTACAGCTTCGTCTCCGCCGGCCGCGGAGTCTGGGAAGACGGCGCCAAGATCAACAACAACCTCACGCTCTACTCAAAAATGTTCATGCAGGAGATCGTCCCTGCCGTCGAGCGCGAATACCCCATCGCCAAAGGTCGCGATAACCACGCGATCACCGGCCTCTCCATGGGCGGCCTTGAAAGCCTCATCGTCGGCGTTAATCATGCGGACTACTTCGCCTACGTCGGCGGCTTCAGCTCCGCGCTCGTGCACACCGACCTCAACCAACTCATCCTGGACCCCGGAATGGCGCGCGACCTCCGCCTCCTCTGGGTCGCCTGCGGCACCGGCGACGACCTCATCAAAACCAATCGCAACTTCGTCACCTGGGCGAAGTCGAAGAATCTGCCCGTCACGCCCATTGAAACTCCCGGCAGGCACACCTGGCTCGTGTGGCGCGACAACCTCACGCACTTCGCTCCGCTGCTCTTCCGTCAGTCAAAGCACTGAGCGCCAATCTTTTGCTCTACGCCACGGCGCAACTCGATCGTGGAGTAGTTTCCGCGGCGGAGAAAACACCTCGCCAGGCGAGGCTCCGCGATCGCTTCCGGTCCCCGAAGTCTCTCGCAGGGTGGCTATAATTGGCGCCCACCTGCGGCAGGGGGTCGGTATGAATCAGCACAAAATCACCGGCGGCGGGAACATCCAGATTCACGTTGTTGAAGCCGGCGATCCCAAAGCACGCGCCATCCTTTTTATCCATGGCATATCCCAGTGCTCTCTCGCGTGGAGTCGCCAGCTGAATTCTGATTTAGCCAGCGATCACCGGTTGATCGCCATGGACCTCCGCGGGCACGGACTCTCAGACAAGCCGCGCGAGGGTTACAACGATTCGCGCCTCTGGGCAGATGACGTGAACAGCGTGATCACGACACTCACACTCGATCGCCCGATCCTGTCCGGCTGGTCCTATGGCGCGCTCCCAATCTTCGACTACATCCGGCACTACGGAGAGAACGATATCGGCGGTGTCCAGATCGTAGGCGGGATCTCAAAGCTCGGCAGCGAGGACGCCGCATCGGTCATCACTGCCGAATTTCTCGCCCTGCTGCCAGGGTTCTTTTCGACACAGGTTGAGGACAGCATTCGCAGCCTGCAGAGTCTGCTCCGATTGTGTTTTGCCCAGCAGCCTTCCTGGGAAGAACTCTGTTTGATGTTGGGCTATAACGTTGCCGTTCCACCCTTCGTCCGTGAGGCGCTGTTCTCTCGCTCTTTCGACAACGACGACCTCCTGCCCAAGATGCGCAAACCGGTATTGCTCACGCATGGCGCTGCGGATTCCATCGTCAGGCCATCGGTCGTCGAGAAGCATAAAACGCTGATCCCACACGCGCAGATTCAGCTTATGCAAAACGTCGGACACGCTTCCTTTTGGGACGATGCGAACGCCTTTAACAAGCAGCTCCGGACCTTCGCGCACAACTCAAATTGAGCGCCAGGTCTCAACATGGATCATTTAGCTACCCGGCGTAATCTTCACCGCCTTGTTGTTCTGAAAATCAATCGTCACCGGATGTCCATTGTTATCGAACGTCACACTGCGATCGCCCACGTTGTCGCCGTGCGGCGTAATCGTCTGACCCAGCGCCATCATTGCCTGGTTCTCGCTCATTCCCAGCACCGGCTCATGCTTGTCGATGTGCGCCCACATCTCTGACCCCCAGTGCTTGTACAGCACATGCGGATCGTCATAGAAAAAAATCTCATCCGTGAAGAAGTTGTAAACTCCCTCATCGAAGTTCCCCACCGGCACCGCATAAAGTTCCTTCGCATCTGAAGACTTCGGCATCGTGAACGCCAGCAGCACCTGCCGCTGCCCCGGCGCAATGCGAAACACCGCGCGCGAGTTCGCCGGAGCCTTCTCCTCGAACACGTCTTTGATGATCAGCGGCTCTGCGCCCAGCAACACGCCCACCGGCTTCGCATAGTCCACGTGCTTGCCCGTGTCCTTGTAGTAGTCCATCTGCCCGCCCGCGCTCACCCAGATCGTCTTCCCAATCAGCTCGCGCTCGTCCTTCAACGAATCCGGCCGCTCCTTGCGCAGAAACACCGCCTGGTCCTCCGTCAGCGCCGACTTCTCATACGCGTCCTTGCGCGCTACCGGCGCATTCTCGTCCACCGTGTTCCGGTGGTGCAGCCACAGCGTCTCCACACCAATCGCCAGCACGAACGCCGCCGTCGCCGCCAGCGCAATCTTCAAACCCTTCGTCATCCCAAACCCTCCACGCCTCTAGATTCTCCCAGCCTTCGTGCCGGCATTCAACCGCACCTGCGCTATCATCGCCGCACACATTAATTGCTCGTGAGGTTTGATGCGAACTCTCCCTCTGTTCTTCGCTCTCTCGATCCCTGCTCTCGCCGCCGCTCAAACTCCCGCACCAGCCGCGCCCGAGCACCTCTCGCCCGCCGTCACGCGCTACGTCAAGTACGACACCGCCAAAAACACCCTCTGGCTCGACCACGTCCGCGTCATCGACGGCACCGGCGCCGCTCCGCTCGAAGACGCCACCGTCGTCCTCTCTGACGGCAAAATCGCCGCCATCCTCACCCCGTCGCACCATGCTTTCGCCTGCATGGACTGCCCGCCCGCGCTCCACCTCGACCTCACCGGCCACACCATCTTCCCCGGCCTCGTCGGCATGCACGACCACATGTACTACCTCACGCGCCCCAACCTCGACATCACCGGCGCCTCCGAGCCTCCCGTCGTCGTCCCCGAGATGTCCTTCTCCTCGCCGCGCCTCTACCTCGGCGCCGGCGTCACCACCCTCCGCACCACCGGCTCCGTCGAGCCCTACCTCGACCTCAACCTCCGCCGCGCCATCGACGACGGCCGCATCCCCGGCCCGCACATCGACGTCACCGGCCCCTACCTCGAAGGCCCCGGCGCCTTCGCCCTCGAGATGCACGAGCTCAAAGACGCCGCCGACGCCAAATCCACCGTCGACTTCTGGGCCGACCAGGGCGTCACCAGCTTCAAGGCCTACATGAACATCACCCGCGCCGAGCTCAAGGCCGCCATCGACGAAGCCCACAAGCGCGGCTTCAAACTCACCGGCCACCTCTGCTCCGTCACCTACCCCGAGGCCGTCGAGCTCGGCATCGACAACCTCGAGCACGGCTTCATGGTCAACACCCAGCTCGACCCCGGCAAGCAGCCCGACCAGTGCCCGCGCACCGCCGGCAACCCCACCATCGCGAAGATGACGCCCGACACACCCGAAGGCAAAGCGCTCATCGAGCTCCTCGTCTCACACCACGTCGCCATCACCTCCACGCTGCCCGTGTTCCAGAGCGACGACCCCGTCCGCCTCCACGTGCAGCCGCGCGTGCTCGACACCATGTCGCCGCCCACGCGCCAGGCCTACCTCACCACCCGCAGCCTCGAGCTGCAGCGCGCGGCTCTGGATCCCAAAGCCGCCGCCGCCCGCGCCCAGCTCCTCAAGAACGACATGGCCATGGAGCACGCCTTCGCCCAGGCCGGCGGCCTTCTCCTCGCCGGCCCCGACCCCACCGGCGACGGCGGCACCCTCCCCGGCTTCGGCGACCAGCGCGAGATCGAGCTCCTCGTCGACGCCGGCTTCACGCCCCTCGAAGCCATCAGGATCGGCACCCTCAACGGCGCCACCTTCGAGGGCCGCGCCGACCACATCGGCTCTATCGCCGTCGGCAAAAACGCCGACCTCGTCGTCGTCACCGGCGACCCCAGCAAAAATATCAACGACATCGAAAACACCGTCCTCATCTTCAAGGACGGCGTCGCCTTCGACTCCCAAAAACTCCTCGACTCCGTCAAAGGCCGCTACGGCCAGTACTGAGAACCGTATTAGTGGTGAGTTCGTGGTCAAGTTGGAAGTTATATTTGGGAGGCTAGACACTGGCAATCAGTGATGCTCGTTCCAGGAAGGTAGCGAAACCACCTAAGTTTCTTGTCGGCGGCATCAATCGCAGACAATTCTTGCGCCGACGTAGGTGCGAATTCGTAGCCCATCAGTCCTCGTTGCCGAAAAACGAGACCTGACATGATCACTAAACTCGGAGTCAAACAACCGAACCACCACTTTCCGACCCACAAACTGTCTGGTCCCGGCTTGCCACTGCGAGGGAGTGCATTCATGCCCTCTATGGGCTTCGATATCAACATCCCCAGATCGTCTTCACCAGCGTTCGACGACCGCATAGACCCGGTCCCATCACCCTGCAAAATCAGACTCGTACCTTCGAATGCCCACAGCCACATCGGCGCCTTGCTGGATCGCGGTTATACGAAGCGCTCCTATCTCTCGCCACCTTGCGAACCAAGTACAACAGAAATTTTGTGGCCACGCCGAATATACTCCGGCCCTCATCACGAATGCCTTGGTCTGTGGCAAGGAGCCGCTGGGGTTGGCTACAGCCTGAGCGGCAAGATTGTTGCAGGCCACCAAGCAAACGCCTGATCGATCAGCGAAATCCTGTGTTACGGCCTCTAGCAAATTCACTCCTTGAAGTCTCTACCCCACATGCTCCGTCGCACTCAACTCCTGCTCCAGCGCAATCAGATGATCCGCCTCCAACCTATCCGCCCTTCTTAGCGACGGGAAGAACACCGCCCACAGCCCCGTAATCGCCATGCTCGCCACGCCGCCGATCACCACCGCTCGCACCGCGCCCCACCAGTGAGCAGTTAACCCACTCTCAAATTCGCCCAGCTCATTGCTCGCGCCCAGAAACAGCCAGTTCACGCTCGACACCCTTCCACGCATCTCATGCGGCGTCGCCAGCTGCAAAATGCTCGACCGCACGACCACGCTGATCATGTCCGACGCGCCCACCACCAGCAGCGCCGCGCAGCTCAGCCAGATATTCCGGCTCAACCCAAACACCACCGTCGCCGCTCCAAAGATCGCCACACACATCAGCATCTTCTTCCCCGCATTGCGCTTCATCGGACGCGTCAGCAGTGTCATCGAAACCGACAGCGCCCCAAGGCTCGGCATCGCGCGCAACAGCCCCAGCCCATGTGGTCCCGCGTGCAGAATCGTGTCTGCAAAGATCGGCAGCAGACTCACAGCTCCGCCCAGCAGCACAGCAAACAAATCCAGCGAGATCGACCCCAGCAGCAGCCGCGTGTGCATTACGTACCGCAGTCCCGCCACCATCGTGCCGAACGTGAAGCCCTTCTTCTCCGCCGCCCCGCGCGGCCGGATCATCGCAATCATCACGAGATACACCGCGATCAGTACAAGCGTGAACACGTACACCACCGGCGCTCCCGTCCACCTCGCCCATCGCGTCCCCGCCAGCGAGATCGTGAACAGAATGCCGCCGCACATCGGCCCGGTCGCCGTCGCAATCTGGAAGATCGCCGAGCCCCACGTCACTGCGTTGACGAAGTGTTCCTTCGGCACCAGCGCCGGCACCAGCGCCGCCGCCGCCGGCCCGCTGAAGCATCTGCCCAGCCCAATCAACGCCAGCGCGCCGTAGATCCACGCCACATTGCTCACGCCATGCAGCGTCATATCCAACAGCCATAGCGTCGCTCCAAACTGCAGCACATAGCACGCCAGCAGCACCGTCCGCCGGTCAAAGATGTCCGCCACATGTCCCGCCGGCAGTGTGAACAACAGCCCTGGAAGAAACAGCGCCAGCCCCGTATACCCCAGCGCCAGCGCCGAGTGCGTCATCTGATAGATCTGCCACGCCACACCGACGGCCTGGGCCTCAGCCCCCAGAATGCCCACCAGCCGCGCTCCGGAATAAAAGCGGAAGTCGCGATGCTGCCACGCCGCAGCGGCGTTCCGCCGTTCCTCACTGTCGCTCATCTCTCTCTATGCTGACACAGCGGCCCACACCAGCCCAGCAGAAGCTCCTTCGAACGGCAGTTCCCGCCTACCCTCATCTCTCGCCGACCGATCGTGAACAACGCAGCTGGCCCGCGTGCTGGGCGGCGATATCATCTCTCACAAAAAATCCCCACCGGTCGACGACTCCGAACTCGGAAGCCGGAACATAGCAATATTGAAAGTCCGTTGCAATCTGCTGATTGAGCAGCAGATCCGGCGCATGCCTGTGCGAGTTCTCTCTTGTCTCCGCAAGGTTCGGATCAACCGGGCCGGGCGGCACAATCGCCTGCGGCTTCCACTTCGTCAGCGTGCGATCCAGATCCCACTTGTTATGGCCCGGCGGTCCTTGCTTTGCCTTCAGCGTAGCGATCGCCTCATCCGCCTTCCCCAGAAAGTCCGCGGCTTCAAAAGACGGAACCTCATAGCTGACCCCGAGATAAAAGAATCCGATCGGTCCGTCCTTCGGCTGAAGGTTCGCATCGATCCAGCGCGCAATCACATACTGCTGCGCGACTGCGGAAGTCTCCACTCGCTGCGATGTGATCGTCGCTTCCTGAATCCTTCGCCGCACTGCGCCGGCCGTTACGCCCACCGCCACCACGACCACAAAGGCCACCAGAATCGGCCGCACCACAGGCGGTGCTTGCAACCATGCTGATTTCGCTCCATGAACCTCCACATAGTCCAACCGCGGCGCCAGCATTCCGAACACAGCAGCGAGAACACACGTGGACGTCCACACCATCCGCGCCCCGGCAAAATAATCGCTGTTATAAAGCGCAAAGCTCACCGTCACCACGCATGCGACAACAATCGGTATCGTCTGTCGATGCATCGCCGGAATGCGATAGGCCAATACAAGAAGAAGCAGCACCGCAAACAGCGTCAGCGCGCTGTACGACAACACTCCGTTCGCCCCAATGTAATGCAGCATGTATCCCAGCGACGGCGCTCCGCCAATTTTGAGCCTCGCCGGCGTGGGTGTCAGATGGCCAAACTGATGGTAGTTAACCGCCAGCACCAATCCCATCACCGCGGCGTAAGGAATCACCCCTGCGAACAGCACTCGCCACCGCCGTGTCTCAACCCAAAGCGACGCGAGAATGCCAAGAGCCAAAAGACCGCCGTCCGGCCTGAACACTGTTCCAAGCACCAACAGCAGCGCGATAACAACAGCTCGTTGCGGCCGAACGCCCTTCGACAGGCTGAGACACGCAGCCGCCGTCAAAAACAATCCCTGGAACAGATGGTCCCACCCGCCGAGGCCATAAAGCAGATGAGTGGTTGTGAGGCACAGTGCCGCCACCAGCATCACTCCACGAATGACCGAGGCGGAACACAGCACAATCAAACACATCGTCAGCGCAACGCTGAGCAGACCCAGCAGCGCATAGACATCGATCGCCGACTCTCTGCTGAAAAAATGAAGCAGCCCCGAATACAAATACGGTGCGGCATACGAAGTCGACGGCTGCGCAACATCGCTTCGATTCATCGACGGCTTGCCTGTCTCCCGGAGCATCGACCCGGCGCGCAACGAAACCATGACATCGTCATCGAGGCGCAGCGGCGCATGAATATCCGCTCGCGCACCAGAACCGCTGGCAGCAAAGCGATACAGATTCGGCCAGTCTCCCATCGAGAGCGTCAGAAGGAGTACCACGACGAACGTCGCAAGTGCCGGGACACCTCTGCTACGGCCACTTGAAAAATATCCAGACATAATCGAACCAGCAGGCTGCGTTGTTACAGTCTGTTGGCCTGTGCGCAGGAAGTCCACCACAAAACAGCGCTACTTTGCGTAGGCGTTCTTTTCATACGCCGAGACCACGCCCGCCGCGGGCAGGCGGCAGCTATCTGGATTGTCAGAGAAGTAGAGGCAGTCCGGAGATCCATCCTTGAACGACACCGTGACGCGTCCGCGTTGCGTGCCTTGCATGCCGGCGTAACTATACTGCGCCGTGATGCGCACCGGGCGGCCCAGCGGGTCGCGTTGCACGATGGGGTCGGAGATGCTGCCAGTCTGGTAGCGATTCATCATCCATCCCCGGGCATTGGCGGCCACCAGGTCGTCGAGCAGCCGCGTGTAGTCGGCATCCTTCGCTGGCCCGCCCGCCGCCGAACCGGGAACAGCGGCTGTGGCTACGGCACCCGCGTACTTCACGGGAGTCTCGCCGTTGGCAAAGCGGATGAGGTTCGACTGGAAATTCCTGAGGCCAGTGCTGCCACACGCGTTCACATGGATGACGCCTCTCATCTCATCGCCGACGGCAACGAGCTGGTCGGTCATCTGCTGGGGCATCGTCAAAGGATTGGCCGCGTGACTTCCTTTTCCGGTCATCATTCCCACCATGTCACCGAGCATGTGTGCCGCGGCCTTCGCGTCTACGTCTTTCACCGCATCGTAGAGTTGCGGATCGGCGTACAGTCCGGTGCCGACCGTCTCATACGAGACGCAGGTTGTGGCCCCGACCGGGTTGCCATAGCCGTTGACCAGCGTGCTGGTTTGGGTACACACCTGCTTGGTGATCTCGACTTTGTCGGCTGGCAGGAACTGCTTGCAGTCGGTCGCATAGTCGTTCATGTAGCTCGAGATGATCATCATGAACTCATTGCCGCTGCGGTCCAGGCGAACGCTCTGGAAGTCGCCCGAGTAGATACGCAGAAGGTCGTCCTCGTTGTTGAGGCCAGCGGCAGAAAAGTGCGCAGGACCACTCGAGGCCGGCTTCGACGCCGCGGAGGATCTTACTGGAACCGCCGCTGGTTTCGGCGCAGGCTTGTTGGTTTGGGCAGCGGTTTGGACCGTCAGAGATGCGATAGATGCGATGAAACAGAGGACCAGCAGGCGCACGGCGTATCCCCCTTCTTGCTGGATGCAGCATGAGGATTGGCCCTGGAACGGATGCCGGATTCTACATCACGACGACAATCGCCGGATGCCCCCAAACGCCGCTCTTCTCCTCTCGACCTGACACCGCTCGGGTGGCCCATCCGTACGCGCTTTTGCGGACGGGTGGGAACGTAGTCTCCTCCGTGGTGCTAACCACAAGCTATGTGCCCATCCTTGCCGCGATATCACGCCCCATGCCAAGCGATACCACGCCCCTAACGCCACAAATCGTTAAGGGCACGGCTTCAGCCGTGCCGTAAACCGCCCGCGCCGAACGGCGCTTCCGCTCTGCCGAAGGCCGGAGCGAAGCCGAAGGCGTAGCGACTCAATTGCCTTCGTATCCCAGCCCGCAACCAGCAGCCCTGAAGACCGAGCCTCCCCACAGCATCAACCAGTCAGTCGAGATTCAATACACGAAAGCCTTTGGCATCCGACACCGCCAGCTTCACCGGCCGCACCGGCCCGCTCGGCGGCACCGTCACCAGCGCCCACAACTGCTGACCCTTCTGCAACGGAAACGGCGACTTCGCATGCTCCGGAATGAAGAAATCACTGGTCCCGCTCAACCGCGCATACTCGCACGGCAATCCTCGATCGAGCGTCTGAACTCCTGTGTCGGCCCGGCTACGTGTCGTCCACGACCTTCGGAGCCAGTTCACCATTCCGCACCGCAGGGACCACGCGCCACTCCATCGGTCGACGACTCGGCAAATCGCTGCCCGAAGTGCGCATCATATGAATCGGACTCCGCTTGGCAGCCCGCACGCGCTCGCATGCAGACTCATCGCCAGATACCTTCCGCGAAGCGGCTGGATCGGATCGTACTGCTTCGCTCTCGTCCACACCATCGGGCAGTGATGCCGCTCCCACGCATACTTCACTCCAATGCTCAGCACCAGCGCCACCTGAATCGCGAGCACCACGAGTCCATTCCTGCGCGCGCTCATGCCGTCGCCTCCGCACTCGGCTCACGCCGCACCTGCACCATCAGCCGCCGCCGGAATCTTTCCAGCAGCCACCCACCCAGCAAAAACAGAATCCCCAACCCAATCAACCCGAGCGACCGCCCCAGCTTGTCCATCAAACTCGAGAAGTAGAACCACGCCACCGTCAACGCGAACGCCGCAATCCCATAGTTCACAACCGCACGCGAGCGCTCCCGCACTCCCCACCACACAAACACCATCGCCGTTACCGCAACCACCACGTACGCCAGCAAACTCGGCGCCTCGTAGGATAGCCCGGCTGCCAAACTCGTCCGGCACGCACCATCGCGCGCAGCCACGGCAGCGCAAACATCATCGCCGATCACAGCCACCACGGGAATCACGCTTCTCCGCTCCCACACCCATCCAACGGCAATCGTCGCGAGCATCACCGCGATCGCCGCAAGCCGCAGACTCAGCGACAACGTCGGATGCGCATACCACGACTGCCATCCATCACTGACAAAGCCCACCGCGACCACCAGCGCGACTCCCGCTACGCCAAACAGAACGCCAAAGACCACCTCCCGCTTCGAGTGAATGAACGCCGTCAGGTAAACCGCCGCCACAACCGCGATCATCCGCGCCAGGTAAATCTCGAAACCTCCAAAGTTATTCGCCCAGTAGCTCCATTCCGAGATCAATCCACGCCGGCACCAGCAGCAGAAACAACACCTGCTGAAACTGATCGCCCAGGAACCGCCACCCCGCCGCCGCACACAACGCCCACAGCAGAATCGCCGCCGGCCAATGCTCCTGCATGTTGAAGATCTGCCCCACCAGCGCAATCGCCGCGCCCGCGCCTACCGTTCCCACACCATGCAGCACCGTCGCCATCGCCGGAAAGCGCTGGCCGCTGAACACCGCCCCAAGATGCAGAGCCGCCAGCACCCCCACCACCAGCAGAAACCGTCCCGTCGGCGACACCTCATCCCAGTGCGCCGCCACAAACAGCAGCACGCCGGCTCCCAGGAGAATCCCGCCGAGAATCAACGCGGCCACCACCTGCCACCGCTGCCGCGCCGGATTTACCTGCTCCGCCTCAAACGCACGAATCCGCTGCCCCGTCGCCTCATCGACAACGCCCGCCGTCTCCCACCGCACAAGATGCTGTTCCCACGACTCCATCGGTCCTGCGCAGTAAACCACACCCTGAACGCTGCAACCACAGAATTCTTGTCAAGCCCCTTACCCCGTGCAAAACCCCGCAACCCAAACAAAACAAAAACGAAATTCGCGGAAAACTCAGGACATATTAATTACGGCCAATTTCGTAAAATAGACATAGAAGAACTGATAACTGGAAACTGGCAACTGGGAACTGGAATGCGCAACTGACGACGATAGCCCTCCGCACGGCAATCCGATGCAACCAGCTGATTCCAGATACTTTGTATACCTGTCGTAATAGAATCAATACTTTGCACGCTAAGTCCAACCCTAAGTCCAATCTTCTGAGGACTTTGCGCAAAAAGTGACGGGGAGGGGCATACTACTGGAGATGCCACCCCACGACACCGCCGCCCTCGGCACGCTCCTCACCGAATCCCGCAACGCCGCGAGCGAGCACCTCGACGAGCTCTCGACCCTCGACATGCTCCGCCTCATCAACGACGAGGACGCCACCGTCGCCTCCGCCGTCCGCGCCGAGCTCCCCAACATCGCCCGCGCCGTCGACGCCATCGCCGAGCGGTTCAACCGCGGCGGTCGCCTCTTCTACATCGGCGCCGGCACCAGCGGCCGCCTCGGCGTCCTCGACGCCAGCGAGTGCCCACCCACCTTCTCCGTCCCCGCCGAGCTCGTCCAGGGCCTCATCGCCGGCGGCGACAGCGCCCTCCGCCTGTCCAGCGAGCACTCCGAGGACTCGCCCGAGCTCGGCGCCCAGCGACCTCGCCGCCGCAGGCTTCGCCGCAGATGGCCACCCCGACACCCTCGTCGGCATCGCCGCCAGCGGCCGCACGCCCTACGTCCTCGGCGCCATCGACTACGCCAAGCAGCACGGAGCCCTCACCATCGGCCTCAGCTGCGTCCCCAAGTCCGAGCTCGCCCGCGCCGCCGAGATCGCCATCACCCCCGCCACCGGCCCCGAGGTCCTCACCGGCTCCACCCGTATGAAGGCTGGAACCGCGACCAAACTTGTTTTGAACATGCTCTCCACCGGAGTCATGGTCCGCACCGGAGCGACGTTCGGCAACCTGATGGTCAACGTCCGCCCCACCAACGCCAAGCTCGTCGACCGCGCCGAGCGCATCATCGCCGCCGCCACCGGCGTCGACCGCCCCACCGCCGCCCAGCTCCTCAAGGACTCCGGCAACGACGTCAAAACTGCCATCGTGATGGCAAAACTGAAACTCGACGCCGCAGCCGCCCGAGCGAAGCTCGACGCTGCCAACGGCATCCTCTCCCGCGCACTCCAGTAGCTCAGTCCTCTTCAGACTCGCCCGGCGTCTCCGGATCAGCTTCCGCGCGCTCAATCAAATTCTTCGGTCCGGACTCCTGAATCTCAGCCTTCGCAAACGGATGTGGTGCGCTCGGTCCTTCGCCCATCGACTCGCCCGCCGAGTTCATCGTCTTGCCCTGCAGCGCGCCTGACACCGCCGAGTCCATCATGATCTCCGCAAACCGCCTGGTCTTCTTGTCCAACTGCTCGATGGCCTTGCGGATGATCTTGTGGTCTTCGTCCTTGAGCGAAGCTTTGACCTCCTGCACTGCAGCCCGAATCTCCTCATGCTCCACCGAGGTGAGCTGCTGCCACGCAGGCGACTGCTCGCCCTTCTCCACCGCATCGAGGATCGTCTGCGCCTCGTTCTTCGCCTCGATCACCTGCCGCGCTGTGATGTCCTCTTCGGCCATATCGAAGCTCTCCAGAATCATCGACTCCACCTGCTCATCGGTGAGGCCGTAGGTCGGCTTCACCTCGACCTGCGCCTCTTTGCCGCTGCGCTGCTCGCGCGCGCTGACCTGTAGGATGCCGTTGGCGTCGATGAGGAACTTCACCTCGATGCGCGGAAGTCCAGCGACCATCGGCGGAATTCCTTTGAGATCAAAACGAGCAAGCGAGCGGCAGTCCTTCGCGAGTTCACGCTCGCCCTGCACCACATGAATCGCAACGTTTGTCTGGCCATCGACGCCCGTCGTGAAGTGCTCTGTCGCGCTCGCAGGAATGGTCGAGTTGCGCTGGATGATCTTCGCCACGACACCGCCGAGCGCCTCGATGCCGAGCGACAGCGGAGTTACGTCGAGCAGCAGCAGGTCATCGGTCGTCGCGTTCGTATCGCCGGAGAGAATCTTCGCCTGCACCGCAGCGCCGAGCGCAACAACCTCATCCGGATTCAACTCTGTGTGCAGCTTCTTTCCGCGTGCCTCGAGATCGAAGAGCTTCGTCACCAGCGCGCGCACGGCCGGAATGCGCGTGGAACCGCCGACCATCACGACTTCGTCGATCTGCTCCGACTGGAGGCCGGAATCCTTCAGCGCCTGCTTCACCGGCGCTGCGGTGCGCTCGATCACCGGCGCAATCAACTGCTCGAACTGCTCGCGGGTGATCTCGCGCAGATACTGCTTGCCGCCGGAGAGCTCGACCTGAAGTCGCGCGGTGGGATTCGACGAGAGCGCAATCTTCGCGTCGATGACGGCCTTGCGCAGCGCCTGGATCGCCTCAGGTTGTGTACTCACATCGATCGCCAAGGTCGCCGCGAATATCGTCGATCGCCACACCGAGCAGCAGATGATCGATGTCGTCGCCGCCGAGGTGCGTGTCACCGCCTGTCGAGATGACCTCGAAGATGCCTTCATGCAGCTTGAGGATGGAGATGTCGAAGGTTCCACCGCCGAAGTCATAGACGGCGATCACTCCATCTTTGCCGCCATGCAGCTTGTCGAGCCCGTACGCGAGCGCTGCAGCTGTCGGCTCGTTGACGAGCCGCAGCACGTCGAGGCCTGCGATGCGTCCCGCATCTTTGGTCGCCTGGCGTTGCGCGTCGTTGAAGTACGCAGGAACTGTGATGACGGCCTTGGTCACCGGAGCGCCGAAGAAGCGCTCCGCGTTGCGCTTCAGTTGCAGCAGCACGTAGGCCGAGATCTCCGGCGGCGTCAGCGTCAGGCCGCCGACGTCCAGCTTCAGCACCTCGCCCGGCTTGAGGCCATCGGCGACATGGAACGGGAAGAGCTTCAGCTCTGCCTGAACGTCTTCGATATCGCGACCCATCAGCCGCTTCGCAGAGTAGACGGCGTTTGCCGGCTGCTTCAGCAGGACGTCACGCGCCGCATTGCCGACGGCGAAGCCCTCCTTCGTCTCCTGATCGAATGCCACGACGCTTGGCACGATCGACGCGCCATCTTCGCCGGGAATCACCTGCGGCGTGTCGCCCTCCATATAGGCGACAAGCGAGTTGGTGGTGCCCAGGTCAATGCCGACGACGCGCTGCTGTTGTTCTGCCACGAGACTCCTCTTCGGCGCGCGCAACTATCGCAAAACGCGCCATCTTCTATTCTCCACTATCAGGAATGGATGCTTCGGGAGCCGCGGCGTCGCTTGCGCTCACGGCGGGCGGTCGCCGACAATCCGGCCTATGCCTATTGATAAGACCGCCATCGCTACCACCGACGCTCCGGCCGCCATCGGCCCTTACACGCAGGCTGTGCGCACGGGTGACCTTGTACTCACCTCCGGCCAGATTCCGCTCGACCCCGCGACCGGACAGATGGTTACGGGCGGAATCACCGAACAGACGGAGCGTGTGATCGCCAACCTGCGCGGCGTGCTGGCCGCCGCCGGCCTCAGCTTTGCGAACGTTGTGAAGACCACGGTGTTCCTCAAGGACATGGGCGACTTTGCCGCGATGAATGAGGTGTACGGCCGCGCCTTCGCCGGCGAAGGTGTTGTGGCACCAGCGCGGTCTACGGTGCAGGTTGCCGCTCTGCCGAAGGATGCGCTGGTGGAGATCGACTGCATCGCGAAGGGATGAGCGCTGAAAGAAAATGCGGCAGACGATTTGCATCGTCTGCCGCGAAGGGGGCGCAACAACGCGTTAGAACAAAATGCGTCCGCCAACCTGGATGATGCGGTTGCCGAAGGTGCCGACATAGGAGGTCGTGACCTGTCCAAAGGTGGACGAGGAGAGCGATCCCTGCGGAGCCGGCAGATTCGTGAGGTTGAAGACGTTCGCCGCCTCACCGCGGAGCTGGAAGTCTGATTTGCTCCCAGATCGGGAAGTCGCGGAAGATCGACGCGTCGATGTCGCGCCGCCCCGGAGCATCCAGCGGGTTCTGGCGAACCGTTCCGTCGAAGCCGGCCGGACCTGCGCCTTGCTGCGGGCAGGCCGCGATGGTGTTCAGAGTTCCGCTCCCTACACAGAACTGCGATTTACTCACCCAGTTATTGATCATCGCCGTACGCGAATGGCCATTGTCGGTGACCGACGGATGGGTAAGACCCGGGATCAGGTTGGGACGATCGTTCGTCACGCCGTCGAGGTTGTTATCGGAGCCAGTCGTGATGTTGAAGGGGAGACCGCTCTGGATACGAATGATGGAGGTGATAGTCCAATCGTTCACGACGCCACGAAGGAGCCGGTTGTCGAAGGCATAGTGCGGCTTCCACACGATGGACGCGGCTACGACGTGACGCTGATCGTAGTCGGAACGCTGCCGGTCAAGATAGTGGAAGTTGTGGTCCTCCGGTTGGGTACCTGCACTGTTGCCGGTGTTGCCGGCTGTATCGAGGTCGAGGCTCTGCAGCGCCTTGGACCACACGTAGAAGCCCTGGGCACTGAAGCCCTTGGTGAGGCGCTTCTGAATGGTGACCTGCAGGGAGTTGTAGTTGGCGCTCTCCGACGACTGAATCTGCGAGATCGAGGACAAGATCGGGTTTGCCGCCGAAGCCGTCGCGGTCGCTCCGTACGCCTTTGCGTTATAGGGACGACGGTTGTTCACTGTGCCGGTCGCGTTGAGGTAGCCGCAGGCCAGTGTGGTGTCCGTGCAGGTCGGCGTTGTCGGATTGCCCCCGGAGGAGGTGAGGTTGAACTGCGGGTAGTTGACGTCCCATTCCGTGGGGAGTTTGCGGGAGAGCGCCCCGACGTAGCTGCCTGAGAAGGCGAATCCAGCGCCCAGCTGCTGCTGGAATCCGACGTTGAGCTGATAGCTCACCGGCCACCGGAAGTTCGGAGACACCGGAATGATTGCCGCCGGTGTGACTACGTATTGCGGGTTCTTGGGGTTGTAGATGAACGGATAAGGCGAGTGTCCTACGCCGCCCGCGATGCAAACGGGATCGCCGTTGCAGAAGTCCTTCGGGTCGGTCGCGTAGGGGTTGTTGACGTGAATGACGTTGCCGAACGAGGGACGGCCCGAGAAGGGCTCGCCGTTGGACGGATACGTGAACAGGTTTCCACCGACCGATCCATAGAAGAGACCGGCCGCTGCATGGATCACCGTACGACCATCTGGATAGGGCGTCCAGGCGAAACCGACACGCGGGGAGACGTGGTCATAGCGTGTGTTCACACCACCTGCGGGCACGCCAGGATCGCCGGGGAACAGAACTCCCTTGTATCCGCCCGGCGCGACGCTCGAGACCGCGTTCGGGACGAAGTTCATGGTTCGACGAAGTGTGTCGGTGGGCGTGGTCTGGATGTCATAACGAATGCCGAGGTTTAGCGTCAGGCTCGGCAGAGCGCGCCAGTCATCCTGAAAGAAGATGCCGTAGTTGAAGTAGTTCGCGTTGGCGTAGACCGGGACGTCCTGGCCCATGGAGTTCGGCGAACCGTAGAAGAAGTTCACGATGGCAGCGACCGATCGATTCGCCGCAGTGGTGCTGCCGGCCGTGAAGCCGAAGACACCATAGTCGTTCAGGGTCGTCTGCTGAGCGTCGTTCTCACGGTTCGCCTCGCCGCCGTAGTACAGCGTGTGCCGACCGTGTGTGGAACTGACGACGTCGCGGATGGCGTAGACGTTGCTCCCGGTAACCGGACCGGAGATGGCGTTGGCTCCACGGAACCAGCCGCTGACGTTGAGGTCGGGCCGCGAGCAGCCAGCCTGCGCCGGCACGCCGCAGATCTGTCCGTTGGGGATCTGCTCGGCAAACGCCGAGCCGTAGTTTGCCAGGCTCTCCGTAGGTGACGGGACGCGGCCGCCGATGAGCCGGGTGTAGTTGAGCATCAGCTGGTTGACTGTGCTGTTGCTGATGGTCCAGGTGTGCGCTATGTTCGCCTCGTGCTGGGCGAAGGTGTAGTTATGCACCACCCATCCGTTCACAGTGTTGCCCGAGGGATTCACGATAAAGTCGCCCGTCTCGTGAAAGTAACTGAGCGCCAGCCGCTGCTTGGCGGTCATCTGATAGTCGCCCTTGTAGAGCTGCTCGTTGGTCTTCTGGCTGTACGGGCTGAACTGCTGGTGATCGTCCCGCTGCTGTCGGAGGTCGGAATCAGACCCGGCCTTCATAATTGCCGAGATGGAAGGATCGAGGGTCGAGGGATCGCAGACGTTCGCATGGCCCTGGAAGTTGCACCAGCCGTGGCCTTCGGCAGGAAGGGATTGCAGGCCCAGAATCGTGTCGACGACTGCGCCGCAGTCGAGCACTTGGCGCTGTCGGCTGGAGCCACGCCAGTGGGGATGTTCTCAGTGAAGTCGCCTTGGCCATCGCTTTGCTAGGCACGACCGGGTTGAAGATATTGTCGGTATTGAACCGGAACCCAGCATAGGAGCCGAAGAAGAACAGCTTGTCCTTCAGGACCGGTCCGCCTACGGTGAAGCCGAAGCGGTGCTGATTGTAGGGCGTCTTCGAACTGTTGGCGCGGGTCGTGGCGTTGAAGTTGCGCGTGCGATAGAACTCGAAAACCGAACCATGGAACTGGTTGGTTCCCGACTTCGTGAGCACCGTGACGACGCCGGCCGAGTTGCGGCCATACTGTGCGGAGAAGTTGTTGGTGTCGACGCGGAACTCGCGGATGGCGTCGGGGTTGGGCAGCGGGTTGCCGGTGTTGCGGACGCCGGTCATGTTCGAGCCGCCGTCGAGGTAGTAGGAGACCTGGCCGACGCCGGAGTCGGACGAGCCGTTGATCTTGACGTGCTGCTCGGGGTAGCCGAGCGGGTTGATGACGCCGCCGTTGCCGCCTGCGCCGGAGTTGTTGTTGTTCTGCACGCCGGGGGTGAGATCGAGCAGCGTGTAGACATTGCGGTCGACGAGGGGAAGGTTGTCGATCTCGACGTTCGAGACGGTGCGGCCGAGCGTGGAGTTGCCGGTGTTCAGCAGCGGCACCTCGGCGGTAACCTCAACCGTAGTGGACTCGCCGCCGGCCGACAGCGCCAGGTCGACGTGCGCCTCTTCCGTGACGGTCAGCGTGATGCCGCTGCGCTCCAGGGTCTTGAAGCCCGGGGCGGCGACGGCCACCTTGTACGGGCCGACGGGCAGGAAGTCGGCACGGTAGGCGCCGTCGTTCCCTGTCTTGATCGCGCGGACCGAGTGGGTGTCCGTCTGCGTAATGGTGACGGTGGCCCCGGGCACGGCGGCTCCGGTGCTGTCCGTCACGGTTCCAAACATGGTGGCTGTTGAAAGCTGTGCCTGCGCGGTGAGTCCCCACACGCAGCCTGCGAGTAGCAGCAGGAGTGTCCGCAAAAACCTGTTCACTGTGATCCTCCTCGAAAAGAAAAACAAAAAGCAACGATGCAACTAGGCGCCCAGAGCGTTCATGACGATCTCTGCGCTTACCTGATAGCGCGCCCACATTACCCTGTCAGATCGACTTTTGGCAACCGCTTTTTCGCGCCAGATGCATATTTTTGAACCATTGGTTTGTAGTTCGAACGTTATAAATCTATTGAACTACATCGGTAAAGCGATTGTCTCGTTGAAGTTACGATTAAATCAATATTTGAAACTCCTCTGGAAAAGTGGTTGGAAGACCAGATCGTTTGAAGTCCGAATCTTCATGGATACCCGGGCAGAGCGCTGGCAGACCGGCGATCCTTGCGACCTCCTCAAGACCGTCAGCGTCATAATGAGAACAAAGGAGATCCACCATGCCCGAGATCCCTGCAGCAGGACCGTTGAGCGACGCCGCGGTCGCAAAAGACAACCCGAAAGCCGGCGCTGGCTCTGCCCGTAAGGTAGAGCTCAGCGAAGCCGAGTGGCGCACGCGCCTGACGCCGGAACAGTTCCACGTACTTCGCGAAAAGGGCACAGAACGTGCCTTTACGGGCGCTCTCGTAAACAACCACGCCGACGGTATGTATCACTGCGCCGCGTGCAACGCTCCGCTCTTCAAGTCCGATACCAAGTTCGATTCTGGCTCGGGCTGGCCGAGCTTCTTCGAGCCGTTGTCGCCGGACGCGGTCGAGCTTCACGAAGACAACACTCATGGCATGCGGCGCGTTGAAGTAACGTGCGCTACATGCGGTTCGCACCTGGGGCACGTATTCCCGGATGGACCCAATCCGACAGGTGAGCGTTACTGCATCAACTCCGCGTCACTCGGATTTGAGAAGCAGTGAAGCTGAAACGAGGCACAACAGAAAACCCTCGCCAGGCGAGGGTTTTTCTTTGCCGGAAGTAGAGGCTCAGGACCCCGTGGTGACGGCCGTTTTGGGTACAACAGGGGCACGGCGGTCTTCCGCCTGATCACGCTCCAGGAGCGCGCGTGTCTCTTCCAGGCTGAGGGTGGCACCATCGACGACAAATTCGTAGTCGCCGGCATTGTCCGGGACCTTGATGACGCTCTCGACCGTGTGCCCGCGCTTTCTCAGCGATTGAACGATCAGCTCCGTATCCACCGACATAATGCGCAACCCCACATGAAGGATGTGATCGATGCCCGGCCCGGAACGGCGTACTGCGGCTAGCCCTTGACGATCTTGCCGGCCTTGATGCAGCTGGTGCAGACGCGAACCCGCTTGGCAACGCCGTTCGTAACGGCCTTTACCGTCTGCAGGTTAGGATTCCAGCGGCGCCGCGTCACGTTGTGCGCGTGCGAGATATTGTTGCCAAACTGCGGTCCCTTACCGCAAAACTCACATACTTGTGCCATCACGAATCTCCAGAACTTCCAAAACTTGTGTATCGCAAAATCTTCCGCACTTCCGATTCCCCCGAGGTCCTAACCGGACGGCTCAAAGAGGAGAATGGTAGGCACGATTGGACTCGAACCAACGACCTCTACCGTGTCAAGGTAGCGCTCTAACCAACTGAGCTACGCGCCTAAAGTGCGTACAAGGTAGTTTACCGTGGGCAGGGGTGCGGCGGCAACCCTGCGGAACTAATGCAGCCCCAGGTGCTGGCTCATTCCCTCCAGGGTCTGCCCCTTGGTCTCGGGGTAGATCATCAGGACGACGAAGAACTCCACCACCATCATGACCGCGAAGAACCAGAAGGGCGCCGCCCGGTTGTAGGCCGCGATGATCGGGAAGACGTTGGCGATGGCGGCGTTCATGATCCAGTGCGAGCTGGAGCCGAGGCCCTGGCCCTTGGAGCGGACGTTGGTGGGGAAGACCTCGCTGAGATAGACCCAGATGACCGCGCCCTGCGAGATGGCGAAGAACGAGATGAAGCCGATGAGCAGCGGTAGCAGAGAGATTCTGGTGCGAGTTCGAGGTATAGACCAGCGCGACACCGATCAGGCACAGCGCATCGCCGACGGCGCCGATGAGCAGCAGCGTCTTGCGGCCGAGCTTGTCGATGAGGCTGATGCCGATCAGGGTGGCGACCAGGTTTGCCGCGCCGATGGCCACCGCCTGCATGTCCGCGCTGACGGAGCTGAAGCCGGCGCTGCGGAAGATGTCGTTGAGGTAGTAGAGGATCGCGTTGATGCCGGAGAGCTGGTTGAAGAAGCCGATGGAGATGGCGAGGAATATCAACAGTTTGTAGCGCCCCACGAAGAGATGGTCGTGCGCCGCGCCGCTCTCGGCTTCGAGCGATTTCCGGATCGCGTCGACCTCCGCCTCGGAGTCGGGCGAGCCCATCTGGAAGAGGATGCGCTGGGCTTCGTCGAAGCGGCTCTGCGAGACGAGCCAGCGCGAACTCTGCGGGACCGACAGCAGCAGGATCAGGAACAGCACCGCGGGAAGGATGCCGACTCCGAACTGCCAGCGCCACTGCATATCCAGTGCCGGCACGAGATGGGCGACGATCGCGTTGGAGAGATAGGCCAGCAGGATGCCGATGACGATGTTGATCTGGAAGAGGCCGACCAGGCGACCGCGCCACTTCGCCGGCGCGAGCTCCGCGATGTAGACCGGGCCCAGAACAGACGAGCCGCCGATGCCGAGGCCGCCTAACGCGCGGAAGGCGAGCAGGCTCCACCACGGCCCAGCCAGCGCGCAGCCGGCCGCTGAGATCACATAGAGCAGTCCCATCCAGCGCAGAGCCGTACGGCTGCCGATTCGTTGCCCAATCGGGCCGGCAAGCATTGCGCCAGCCACCGTGCCGTACAGCGCGATGGCGACCGTGAAACCCTTCTGCGCTTCGCTAAGCGCATAGTGCAGTTGCAGAGCGTGGGTTGTGCCTGCAATGACGGCGGTGTCGAAGCCGAACAACAGTCCACCGAGCGCTCCCGTGAGCGCGCTTCGTACCAGCAGCCACAACGCGCGGCTCTGCCCCTGTGCCATACTTCCTCCCGACTTCTGCTCTGCCGCAGCCCCACCACAACGCGCACGCGTTCAGACAGAGAACGCATACAGCGCGTGACTTCAAACTCTGGCATGTTCGCACATAAGACTTTTCATTGTCGTGCGATTGAGCTGTTTCTGCTAAGGTTCCGGCGCATCTTCGGCCATGAGGAGGCTACGCGTGCGTCGTCACCTCGCCTTGCGTCTGCACCTTGCGCAGGGTGATCCAGGCGTACTGCGCGGCGGAGAGCGGCGCCACGACAGCGACTGTTTTCAGCAGCCAGACCGTCAACAGACCAAGATTCCATCCTGGAACCACCTTCGCCGTCATGACGAACAGCACGGTCAATATCTGGAGACAGGTGTTGATCTTGCCCAGCCACGTCGGCCGGAAGTCGCGCAGGATGTTGGTTACGTAGAGCAGCGTGGAGATCAGCAGGATGCCGAGGTCGCGGCTGAAGACGAGCACGGTGACATAGCGCGGGATGACTCCGACGTGCGTGAGGACGACGAACAGCGTGCTGAGCAGCACCTTATCGGCGATGGGATCCAGGAACTGGCCGAGAGTCGTCCGCTGCTTCAATGCGCGAGCGAGGAGGCCGTCCAAACCGTCAGAGAGGCCGGCCAGCCAAAGGAGCACAAAGGCGAACTTCCAGTGGCCGTCGAGGATTTCGATGACGAGGAACGGCACCGTGAACAGCCGCGCCATTGTCAGGACGTTCGGCGCAGAGCGGACTTGTCGCAGCTTGCTCACAGGGGTCGCGAATTGCATGGTATCTGATTCGGCCTGTGCAGGATGCGACATGATCGCCCGTTAAGGTTCAAGCGGCTTCTCAAACACCATCGAGATCTTCGTCTGGTGGTAGCCGTCGCGCAGGTAAAAACGGTGTGCCGCCTCGCGGGTGCTCCGGGACGTGACCCGAATCGTCTTCACTCCCTGGCGGCGACTCCACTCCTCGGCCTGCACGCAGAGAAGCTTCCCGATGCCCGCGCCGCGCACGCCATCCCGGACGACGAGGCCACCGATGAGACCGAAGGCCTCCGACTGCAGATGCCGCTCCAGGGAGACGTCGATCCAGCCGACGACCTCGCCGCGGAGCTCGGCGACGAAGCAGGCCTGACTCGTCCTGGATTCGAGATCGAGAACCCAGCTCCGCACCTGCTCCGGGGTGCGCTGATAGCCCAGCTGGGTCACAAGCTCCGCGACCGCGCCGGCGTCCTCCTGCCGTATGGGTCTTATAGCTCACTTCGGCGGCATCGTTCATCCATGCCTCCTTATCTGAGTGAAAGCAGGTCCATCACCAATCTACGACCGCATTGGTCTTGCTTTCATTTACCGTGCAGCCGTACACTAAGAATGGCCGAAATCTGCGCTCCATCAGCGTTTAGGCCATCCCAATCATGCTGCGGCTGACCAAAAAAGCGGACTATGGCCTGATGGCCCTGAAGTACCTCGCCGAACAGGCGGAGGCTTACGGGTCTGGGCCGGCGCACTCGGCGAGTGCCTCGGCGAAGGCCATCGCCGATGCGTATCACATTCCGCCCCAACTGCTGGCCAAGATTCTGCAAACGCTGACCCGCGGCGGCATCCTGGTCTCGACGGCAGGGACCAACGGCGGCTACTCGCTGGCGCGCCCGGCATCCGAGATTAACGCCTTCGAGGTAATCCGCGCCATCGACGGCCCATTGTTTATCACCAGCTGCATCACCATTCACGGCACCTGCGACCTGCACGGCACCTGCACCATCAAAGAGCCGTTACGCAAGGTGAATGACTCAATCAAGGACATGCTGAGCGGACTCAGCATCGCCGACTTGGTCGAGCCGACCGACACTTCTTTGCCGCCTGGCCCGGTTGCGGGCGGCCTTGTCACGATTGCGCTATAGAGCACTCGCATTACGTATCTGGATCAGGAGTACACATCATGGCTGAGACCCTCGGAATGAACATCACGCACACCAATGAGCCGCTGCCCACCGGCGTCAAGCTGCCCATCTACATGGACAACCATGCCACCACGCCGCTTGATCCGCGCGTGCTCGAGGCCATGATGCCGTACCTCACGGGCATCTTCGGCAACGCGGCGAGCCGCAACCACAGCTTCGGCTGGGAGGCTGAGGCCGCGGTCGAAAAGGGCCGCGAGCAGGTCGCCAAGCTCATCGGCGCGACCGCGAAGGAGATCATCTTCACCTCCGGCGCGACCGAGTCCAACAACCTCGCGATCAAGGGCATCGCCGAGATGTACCGCGAGCGCGGCAACCACATCATCACCCAGGTGACGGAGCACAAGGCCGTGCTCGATACCTGCAAGAAGCTGGAGAAGCAGGGCTACCGCATCACCTACCTGCCCGTGCAGGCTGACGGCCTCGTCGACATCGAGGACCTGCGCCGCGCGATCGACGACAAGACGATTCTCGTTTCGATCATGTACGCGAACAACGAGATCGGCGTGATTCAGCCGATTCGCGAGATCGGCAAGCTGTGCCACGAGAAGGGCGTGCTCTTCCACACCGACGGCGTGCAGGCCGTGGGCAAGATTCCGGTCAACGTCATCAACGACAACATCGACGTGATGAGCCTTTCAGGCCACAAGATCTACGGGCCGAAGGGCGTCGGCGCGCTGTATGTTCGCCGCCGCAACCCGCGCGTGCAGATCGCCGAACAGCAGAACGGCGGCGGCCATGAGCGCGGCATGCGCTCGGGCACGCTGAATGTGCCGGGCATCGTCGGCCTCGGCAAGGCGTGCGAGATCTGCGGCGAGGAGATGGAGTCCGAAAGCAAGCGCCAGATCGAGCTCCGCGACTATCTGCGCAAGAAGCTCGAGACTGCGCTCGACTACACGCAGATCAACGGCAACATGGAGCACCACCTGCCCGGCAACCTGAACATGAGCTTCATCTATGTCGAAGGCGAGAGCCTGCTGATGGGCATCAACGACATCGCGGTTTCCTCCGGCTCGGCCTGCACCTCGGCGACGCTGGAGCCCAGCTTCGTGCTCAAGGCGCTCGGCCTGGGCGACGACGTGGCGCACAGCTCCATCCGCTTCGGCATCGGCCGCTTCAACACCAAGGCTGAGGTCGACTACGTTGCCGACAAGCTCATCGAGGTCGTGCAGCACCTCCGCGAACTGTCGCCGCTTTACGAGATGGTCAAGGAAGGCATCGACCTCTCGAAGATCGAGTGGGCCGCGCACTAACCCACAGTCATCATTGAATCAAGAGGCGCAGCTTCGCTGCGCTTTTTGCTTTTGCGGCGTTACCCTCATCGCACCATGCGCATGCGTTTCGTTCTCGCCCTCCTCGCGTTCTCGACCGCCGCCCTCGTTGCACAGCAGGGCGCACCACCAGCAGCAAAGCCTGCGCAGATTCATTTCCACGAACCGAATCCGTTCGACTTCAACGATCACTCGGCTTCCAACAGATCTTCGACGGCAAGACCCTCAACGGCTGGGACGGTGACCCTGCCATCTGGCGCGTCGAGCGACGGCGCGATCGTCGGCGAGTCCGATTCTGCGCACCGTCCGTCCACCCAACACTTACATCAGCTATCACGGCAGCGGGCCGAACGACGAGGACGCGAAAGCGCACGACTTCGACCTCAAGCTCGAGGTCAAGGTCGAGCTCGGCGGCGGCACAGGCATCCAATACCGCGGGACCGTTGGCCAGCCCTGGATCCGCGCGCGGCCGGGGCAGAAGCTGCCCAAGCCCGCGTGGCTGATGACGGACCGCAGGCCGACTTCTGGTTTCCAGTCAGCCCGCAGACCGAGCAGTACAGCGGCCAGTTTTCTCCGAGAACACGGACCTTGGCATTCTTGCCTGGCGCGGCGAGGTGACGGAGTCCACGACGACGCAGTCGGGTGCGACGACGAACAACACGATCGTCGGCACGATCGCGCCGCGGCAGGCGCTCGGCGGATACGTCAACATCAACGGTTGGAATCAGTACGAGATTATTGCCCGCGGCCCGGTGATGATGCACATCATTAATGGCCAACTCATGGCCGTCTTCATCGATGACGACCTCAAGAGCTCCAACAATATCTCCGGGCTTATCGGCGTCGAGCTCGAAGGAACGCCGACGAAGATCTCCGTCCGCAACATCTGGCTGCGCAAGATCAACTGACTTCAAACGGTCTAAGCTAGAGATGTGCGATTCATTGCACTCACGGAGCACATGACCGCCGAACGAACTGTCCACTTCCCCGAGCTCGAACAGAAGCTTGCGGCGCTGCGGGCCGCGCTCGCCTCGCAGGAATCCGTGCTGGTCGCCTACTCCGGGGGGACGGACTCGGCCTATCTCGCGTTCGTCGCGCATCAGGTGCTGGGCACGCGCATGCTCGCTGTCATTGCGGATTCGCCCTCGCTGCCGCGTGCGGAGCTCGCAGCGGCACTCGCCTTCGCGGCCGAACACTCGATCCCGGTAGAGACACTCTCGACGAACGAACTCGCCAATCCTGACTACCAGCGCAACGACGCGCAGCGTTGCTTCCACTGCAAAGACGAACTCTTCACGCAGATGGAGGCCCTTCGTGCTCAGCGTCGGTTTTCGAACATCGCCTACGGCCGCAATCTGGACGACGACGGCGATTTTCGGCCGGGTCAGCGCGCTGCGACGATGCATCATGCTATCGCTCCGCTGGCCGACGCTGGATTGCGGAAAGCTGAGATACGCACCCTCGCCCGCGCCGCTGGGCTATCGCTCGCGGACAAGCCGGCTTCTGCCTGCCTGAGCTCGCGCATCGAGTACGGCCGGCCGGTCACCGCTGAGGCGCTTGCACAGGTGGAGGCTGCGGAAGGCGCGTTGCATGCGCTCGGATTCACGCAACTCCGCGTGCGCCACCACGGAGAACTCGCGCGAATCGAGCTGACTCGCGAAGAGCTCCCGCGCGCGCTTTCACTCGAACTCTTTGACCGCATCAGCCACGAGTTGCGGCTCTCGGATTCCGCTACATCACGCTCGATCTCCAGGGTTTTCGATCCGGCTCGATGAACGCTCTGCTTCCCGTCTCCGAGCTGAGCGCCGCCGACGCAACGACGCGTCGCTGATAAAGCTGGCAAACTGGAGATGGCCCTCCGGGCCGCCCATAAGCTCACGGAGTCTCATGCGCCTCGCCTATCTCGAATGCTTTGCCGGCGCCGCCGGCGATATGTTTCAGGGAGCTCTGCTCGATGCAGGCGTTCCTGCAGTCGTGCTGGAAGATGCGGTGCGGGCACTCAATATCGGTGCATCGCTGCGGATTGAGAAGCTCGATCGCAGCGGCATCACGGCAACGAAGGTGCACGTGCTCGACCATGGCCGCATTGCGGACACCAGCGAGTTATCCCATGCAGAGCTGCCTCAGCAGCAGGAGCTCTCGCATAGCCATGCGCCGAAGACTCAGCATCTGCACAAGGGCGGCCATCACCACGACCCGCACAGCCACCAGCACACGCATGAGCACGAGCACACGCACGGCCGCTCGCTTACGGAGATCCGTGCGCTTATCTCAGGAGCGCCGCTCGATAGCCGCGTGCAGAGGCTTGCACTGAGCACGTTTGAACTGCTCGGCGCCGCTGAAGCAAAGATTCATAACGTGCCGGTCGACGCGATTCATTTCCATGAGGTCGGCGCGGTGGACGCCATCGTCGATATCGTTGCATCGTGCGCGGGCATCGTGCACCTCAACATCGGGCGCTGGCACTCGTCGCCGCTCAACGTCGGCGGGGGGATGATCGACTGCGCACACGGCCGCTTTCCCGTACCCGCTCCCGCAACGGCGGAGCTGCTGCGCGGTATGCCTACCTATTCGGCACACATCGAGAAGGAGTTGCTGACTCCAACGGGAGCCGCGCTTCTTCGTGCGCTCGAACCAACGTTCGGTCCTCAACCTGCGATGCGCGTCGAGCAGATCGGCTATGGTGCAGGCACACGGAATCCGAGCGGTTTTCCTAACGTCCTTCGTCTCACTATCGGCGAGAGTACGGCGAATCAACCCACAGCCACGCACCTGACCGACGAGGTCATCGTGCTCGAGACCGCGCTCGACGATTGCTCGCCGCAGGTCCTCGCCTACGTCTCCGAGCAGGCGTTCACGCTGGGCGCACTCGATGTCATGCTCGTTCCTGTGCAGATGAAGAAGGGCCGCCCCGGCACGCTGCTCACGTTGCTATGCTCACCGGGCACGGAGTCAACCTTCGCGGATCTCCTCTTCCGCGAAACATCCACGCTGGGTATTCGCACGCGCCGGGAGTCGCGCCTCATCCTGCGTCGCGAACTCCTTACAGTCGACACACCCTATGGACCCATTCGCATTAAGTACGCGAGCACGGCGCAGGGCGAGGCCCGCAACCTCGCACCGGAGTTCGAGGACTGCCGCGCCGCGGCAGAACGCGCCAAGGTTCCGCTGAAAGAAGTTCAGCAGGCTGCTCTGAGAGCAGCTGCGACGCACCAGCTATGAAGCGTTCCTCGATCCTTGAACTTCTCGCGCACGTCGAGCGCGGTGAGCTAACGCCGGACGACGCCGCAGAACGCCTCGCGATGCTGCCGTTTGAGGACCTCGGTCACACGCGCATCGATCATCATCGGAGTCTGCGCGCCGGCTTGCCTGAGGTCATCTATGCGCGTGAAAAATCCGCGGAACAGACGGCTGCGATCTTTGCGCGCCTCGCTGCTTCCGGCGTCGATGTGCTGGCGACGCACGTGAATGAAGCGACTGCGGAGCTTGTCCTTGCAGCGCACCCGCAGGCAACCTACCATGTCGCCGCGCGGCTCCTGTCACTGCGTCAGTCGCTGCCGGCAGAGACAAGCGGCCACATCGCTGTGCTTTGCGCCGGCACGAGCGACCTGCGCGTTGCCGAAGAGGCGGCTATCTCCGCCGAGACCTTTGGCGTGCACGTTACGCGACTCTACGACGTTGGGGTCGCGGGGCTGCATCGTCTGCTCGCTGTCAGCGGCGAGCTTCGTGAGGCGCATGCGGTCATCGTCTGCGCAGGCATGGAGGGAGCGCTGCCGTCGGTGGTCGGAGGTCTGGTCGGCGTCCCTGTGATTGCCGTGCCGACGTCGGTTGGTTACGGTGCGAGCTTTGGAGGCAGCGCCGCCCTTCTGGGCATGCTGAATTCGTGCAGTCCCAACGTGTCTGTCGTGAATATTGATAACGGCTTCGGTGCTGCCTATATTGCAACGCTGATCGCGCGTGCTTCTGCCCGTTAGACGCGGCTCTGCTCGATCACTTGCACCCGCTCCTCGAGCGCCTTCACCATACGCTCGAGTGCGGCTAGCCTATCCTGAATCGCCACATCTGTATCCGCAGCGTCCGGCACTCTTGCATCAACCGGCTGCGCGTTCTCAACGCTGCCGCCCAGCAGATGCGCCCAACGGCTCTCGCGTGCACCCGGCTGGCGCGCCAGCTGCGCCACCAGAGAATCCTCGCGCGCGGCCAGGCGGTCGAGAACGCTGGTAACAGCGGCAGTGTCGTCGAAGGTATACATTCGCTCCGCCCGGGCACGCAGTTCGGCAGGAGTCTGAGGTCCGCGAAGAAGAAGCAATCCAAGCACAGCAATCTCCGGCCGCCCCAACGAGAGTTTGCCGTACGCCAGGTGCTCGAATTTCGACACGCGCGCGTCGGAAAGCACGCGCACCAGCCCGAACCGTTCCAGTTCGAAGAGCGCCGAGCGCACATCGGCCTCACTCAGTTCCATCACTGGATCGCGGCTCGACCTCTGATTGCACGCGTTTACCAGTGCATTCAGGCTCAGCGGGTAGTACTCGGGGGTTGTGATTTCCTTTTCGATCAGCGCGCCCAGCACGCGCAACTCGACAGCATTCAGAGTTAGCATCCCCCGTTATGGTAACGAAAATGCTCTTCCAGTTGCGCTACCATGGCTGCGCTTACGGAGGGCGCCATGAGGGACCGCTTCCGAATAAAACAGCAGTTCAAGGTTCGCCGTAACATTCCAGCGCACATAGCTTTCTGGGTCTTCGTTCTCCTTCTGTTGTATGTTTTCTGGAAGGCCTTCTCGGGGAATTCGTAGCACTAAGGGTCCAAATGACAGCTTTTCCGACCATCTCCGACGCGAAAGCCGATCAGGAATTTCAGCTGGCGATCCGCGAGCAGCACCCCAAAAGCTACGAGTTCGCAGCGCGATATGTTGAGCATGAGATGACACATATCGGGCACCTGTTCGCGTCTGGGGTGTGCCCCGTAGAGGGAAAAGAGGTCCTGGAGTTCGGCTGCAATATCGGGGCGACGTCAATCGTTCTCGCGCACTACGGAGCGCGGGTCACCGCGGTCGACATAAGTCAGGACTGCATGGAAATGGCCCGCTTGAATACGAGGCGTTATGGCAGCTCCGGGATCCGGTTCCAGTTATTGAACGAGGGAGAGCCGCTGCCGTTTGCGGACGGCGAGTTTGACGTAATCACCTGCAACTCCGTACTGGAGTACGTCAGACCGGATCTGCTGGCCGCGGTGCAGCGGGAGTTGAACCGTGTTCTGCGGCCCGGAGGATCGCTTCTCGTCTTCGGAACGAGCAACCGGCTGTCGCCCCTGGAGGTGCATTCGGATGAATGGTTCAGCAACTACATCCCAAGGCGATTTGATAAGGTCTCGGGCCGGCAGCGGGAACGTGGCGTATGGCCGTGGAAACTAAGGCATGGCTTCGGTCCAGGCTATGAGGACCTTTTCTCCGGCTGGGCGGGAACGCAGCGCTATATCGAGTTGAAGCGGATCATGGGGCTGAACGGCTGGAAGCGCTGGCTCCTGAGCGCGCTGGGCGGCGTCTTTGCGGTTTCGCCGGTGTCTGTGCCGCTGGTCTTACCCCACGCGACCGTTCTTCTGCGGAAGCGCGCCAATGCAGATCGTCGCTAACCAATTGGAGCTAGAGTACATCTCACGGGGATTCCGGCATCACACCGCTATGCGTCATCGCCTGCAAGTTGCGCTTGCGCTGCTCGTCTGTCTTCTCGGCCTGCGTACTTCGGCTTACGGCTATTCGGTCCTCACACACGAGCAGCTCATCGACCTCACCTGGGATACCTCGATCGTTCCGCTGCTGCTTAGCCGGTATCCCACGCTGACGCCAGCGGAGCTTGAGCACGCCCGCGCCTACGCCTACGGCGGCTGCGTCATCCAGGACATCGGCTACTATCCGTTCGGCGACAAGAACTTCTCAAACCTCACGCATTACGTGCGTTCCGGTGATTTCGTCGTTAATCTCTTCCGCAATGCCGGCAATGCAGATGAGCTCGCATTCGCTGTCGGTGCTCTTTCGCATTACATCGGCGACGCGGTTGGGCACTCGCAGGCCACGAATGTTGCCGTGCCGATCGAGTTTCCAAAACTTCAGAAACGCTACGGCAATGTCGTGAACTATGCCGAAGGCGAGCAGCAGCACATCCGGACAGAGTTCGCCTTCGACATCGATGAGATTGCGAACCATCGCTTCGCTCCGGTCGACTATCTGCGCCACGTGGGCCTCGAGGTTCCGACACGACAGCTCGCGCTTGCCTTCTATCAGACCTATGGCCTGCGCGAGGACTTTACCCAGACGCGGCATTCTCGAATGAACGAGAGCGACTACCGCTGGGCCGTCCATCGGTTCATCCCACGTATCGCCTACGCCACCACGCTGCTGCACCGTAATCACGAGCCGGCCGACGTCGCGTCAGATCCGGACGTGAAGCGACTCAACCAGGAAGTAACCGCCATCGAGCAGGAGGACCACTGGGATGACTACCGCAAGCACGCCGGCCTTCTTACCTACACGCTGGCGGGCCTGATCTTCATCCTGCCGAAGGTGGGACCTATCCGGTTCACGTCCGTGAAGGGGCCAACCTCGCAGACCGAGCTGGAGTACGTGCACTCGGTTATTCACGCGACGGACGTGCTGAACCGCACGCTTCGCCGGTTCACGCCGCCACCTTCGACACGCCCTTCGGCAGCAAGAGGCCGCTTCTGCGGACATACACTCGCTGCCGCCGCCCTCAGACCAGCTACCGGCCAAACCCGGTGCCTCCCAGGCCGTTCCACGCGACTCCCGCGATCCGCACCATCCGCTGGTGAATCGCGATCTCGACACCGGGAATCCGGTGAAGCCCGCGGGATATCGGCTCACCGACCAGACGTACGCCTACCTGCTGCATCGGCTGACGCAGACGCCGACTATGTCCATACCTGCGGGTATCAAGGACGACATTCTGGCGTACTACGCCGACATGTCGCTGCCCGTTCGCGACGAAGAAGGACCCCGCCGCCTGGGCTGCCGTGCAGAAAGACCTCGTTACCCTGCAGGCAATGCCCGAGAACCCGTGGCCGGTCCCGTATCCCACCTACGGCGAGGGTACGAACGGCGACGAGCCGTCTCCCGCCAAGCCGGGTCCACCCACGAGTTAGCCCTGCATTTACCTCATGACGCCGCGTCCTCCGAGGCGCACAATATCGGCATGTTTGAGCGCTACACCGAGAAAGCTCGCCGCACCATCTTCTTCGCCCGCTATGAGGCCAGTCAGTTCGGCTCGCCCTACATCGAAATCGAATTCCTCCTCCTCGGTCTGCTGCGCGAAGACCCAACCTTGTGGATGCGATTTCTTCGCTCGCGGACTACAGCGGAGGCACTCCATAAGGAGATCAAGCGACACCGCCGCCGGGACAGAAGATCTCCGCCTCTGTCGACCTCCCACTCTCCAACGAGAGCAAGCACGCTCTCGCCTATGCCGCGGAGGAAGCAGAACGTCTGGGCCACGGATACATCGGCCCCGAGCACCTGCTGCTCGGGATACTCCGCGAGGAGCAGTCCTTTGCAGCACAGCTGCTGCAGCGGCACGGCGTTGACGTTCAGATTGTTCGCCAGGACGTCGCGAAGAACCAGCCGCCGAGTCCTCTCTTAAATTCGCCTTCGCCGCGCTCCGCCCCTACACTCGGACACTTCGAACTCGCCCTCAAAGTCGCCAATGTAAAAGCTTCCACCGACTTCTACACGAAATTGGGCTTCACCCGGGCTGGCGAGCGTGGTCCCGGCATAGCTGTTCTCTCGAACGGAAATTGCCATATTCGACTTGAGCAAAACCTCGCAGTCGAACACCTCCTGTCCTTCTGGAGCACCGACATCATCCCGGCCGTTTCGCGCCTCCAGTCCGCCGGCGTTTCGTTCGAGCAGCTTTCACGCACCGAAGCCGACGGCAGCACTACAGCACGTTTGCGCGATCCTGACGGGAACATCATTGCCCTGTTCACCCCGCCGCACTCCGCTCCGCCCGTTCCACCAAAGTAGAAAGAGGAATCATCTGTGCGCGATCGGCTATCCTCACGTCCAACCCTCATGCCGCGCACATGGATAGCCCTTCCGCTGTTGGCCGCGTGCATTTTCACGGTCTCCTCGCACGCACAAGCTCCTGCTGCGACCCCGCCGGATACCCCTGCCGGACATACGCTCTCAGTCTGGCTCGAAGCGTTCAACAGCGCGGACCAGGCCCAGATTGAGCACTACGTCGACCACGTCGACAAACACCAGCACGTCGACAGCATGCTCTCGTTTGCGCACCAGACAGGCGGGTTTACGCTCGTCTCCATCGAACGCAGCGAGCCAAATCTCATCACCTTCCGGGTGCATGAGAAGGCCGGCCCCAACGTTGCCTTCGGCACGCTTCAGGTGGCACCCGGCAATCCGCCGATGGTGGAGCTGTTCAATCTGCGCGTGATTCCGGCAGGATCCGAGTTCGACGATCCGCCGCTCGATGCCGCTGAACGAACCCGCGTGATCGACGCCGTTACGTCCAACCTGACGAAGTTGTACGTCTACCCGGAGGTCGCCGCGAAGATGAACACCTATATTCAGGCGCGGGCACACCACGGCGACTACAACGACATCACCAGCGGTGCCGTCTTTGCCGATGCACTCACCAAAGACCTGCGCGCCGTCAGCAACGATCGCCACCTCCACGTGGACTATGCTCCGTTCAAGCAGCCGGTATCGGCGCCCCATGAGAACCCCACGCCCGACGATCTCAGCCGCATGCGTCATCAAATGGCGGACAACAACTGCGGTTTCCAGAAGGTCGAGATTCTGCCCCGCAATATCGGCTACGTGAAGTTCAATATGTTCGGCCCGCCCGCGATCTGCGCGCCCACTGCCAGTGCCGCGATGAGTCTTCTGGCGCACACCCGCGCGCTCATCATCGACCTCCGCGAGAACGGCGGCGGCGATCCCGCGATGGTCGATTTCATCGTCTCCTACCTCTTCGGTACCCACGAGCACATCAACGACCTCTACAACCGGAGCGAGAACGAGACGACGCAGTACTGGACGCTGCCCTGGGTGCCAGGCGACCGGCTCACAACGCAACCCGTCTACGTGCTGACCTCCCACGGAACCTTCTCCGGCGCGGAGGAATTCACCTACGACCTCAAGAACCTGAAGCGCGCCACCATCGTCGGCGAAACGACCGGCGGCGCCGCCCACCCCATTCACGGCTTGTCGATCGATAGTCACTTCGACATCGCTCTGCCGGTCGCCCGACCCATCAACCCGGTCACCAAAACCGACTGGGAGGGCACAGGCGTCACCCCGGACTACAAGACTTCGCGGGACGATGCCCTTCCCACCGCCATCAAGCTCGCCGAAGCGAAGCTTCAGGCGGAGGACACGACAGCAGGTTCTGGTCACGATTCCGGAACCACCCGGTAAGCCCTGCGGATGCCTCAGTTTCGACTGAAGTTCGGGCCCTCGGCCGAAAGTACCCCTTTCGCACCGAAACAGTCCGAGTTATCATCTAAGAGACAAGAAACGAGACGGAATCCTGGCTGAACGAGACAGGGTTCTGGCTCGATCGAGGATTACCCATGGCATACAGTGACAAGGTTGTTGACCACTACGAGCACCCCCGCAACGTCGGCACCCTCGATAAGAGCTCGAGCGAGGTTGGAACTGGGCTGGTTGGCGCGCCGGAGTGCGGCGACGTCATGCGTCTGCAGATCAAGGTGAACCCCGAGACCCAGGTCATCGAGGACGCCAAGTTCAAGACCTTCGGCTGCGGCTCGGCCATCGCCTCCAGCTCGCTCGCCACCGAGTGGGTCAAGGGCAAGACCGTTGAAGACGCGCTCAAGATTTCGAACACCGACATCGTCAAGGAGCTCTCGCTTCCCCCGGTGAAGATTCACTGCTCCGTGCTGGCCGAGGACGCCATCCGCGCAGCAATCGGTGACTGGAAGAAGAAGAACAACGTCGCAGAAGCGGCTCCTGCCGCTGTTGCCGCGAACTAACTTGCGCATCTCCAAGAGCCGGCGAGTCTCAGCGCTCCGCCGGCTTTTGCGTGTCGCTTTTCTTTTTGTCATTCCCGAAGGGAATCTGCGTTTCGACTAGATGTCCACACTCCTTCAACCCGGAACCGCTGCTCCCAAACCCGGAGCCTCGGCTGAAGCCGCAAAAGACCCCTTCGCCGGGCATGACGCTGCTCACCGCCGAGGGCCAGCAGCCGCGCGCCAAGGCCGCCGTCGAGATCACGAAGAACGCCCTCAAGCGCATCCGCATCGCGATGGCCAAGGAAGGTGTCTCGCCCGAGCAGGGCGGCCTTCGCCTCGGCATCCAGGGTGGCGGCTGCTCCGGCCTCAGCTACAACATCCGCTTCGACACGCAGCCTCGCGAGCGCGACCGCGTCTTCGTCTTCGGCGCCGGCATCGAAACCCCCAACGATCCCAGCGGCGCCAAGCCCGTCCGCCTCTTCGTCGACCCCAAGTCCTTCCTCTACCTCGCGGGCATGGTCCTCGACTTCGAAGAGACCCTCATGCGCCAGGGCTTCAACTTCATCAATCCCAATTCCACAAAGTCCTGCGGCTGCGGCTCCAGCTTCTCCGCGTGGCTCGACTTAGCTCCAACATTCCCTCCTGCGATACTCATCGCATGGCGCTCTCCCCACCCGCCGATAGCCACGCGCTGCAGCGCATCGGCATTCTGCTGCTCGCGATCATCGCCTTCTTCGCTGGTCTCGCGCGCCGGCTCAACATTCCGTATCCCATCCTGCTCGTTCTCGCGGGATTGATCCTCTCGCTTCTCCCGCACGTCCCGCGCATCCCGCTCTCGCCAGAGATCGTCTTCTTTGTCTTCCTTCCTCCGCTGCTCTATGCCGCCGCCTGGCAAACCGACTCGCGCGGCTTCCGTCAGAACATCCTCAGCATCAGCATGCTGGCCACCGGGCTCGTCGCCTTCACCGTGCTCGGCATCGCCTTCTTCGCCGACCGCTTCATCACCGAGCTCGACTTCCGCTCCGGCTTCCTGCTCGGCGCCGTCGTCGCCGCGACCGATGCCGTCGCGGCAACCTCCATCGCGCGTTCGCTCGGCCTCGCCCCAACCATCACCTCCATCCTCGAAGGCGAGTCACTGCTCAATGACGCAACAGCTCTGCTCGCACTCGAGCTCGGCCTTTCGCTGCTGCTCGAAAACCACCCTCCGAGCGCCGGATCCGCACTCCTGCATCTTCTCTGGCTCGTCGCCGGCGGTATCGGTCTCGGCCTCATCCTTGGCTACATCTTTTACTTTGCCGAGCGCTTCATCGACGAAGGTCCGCTCGAGATGGTCGTCTCGATCATCGTTCCGTACGTCGCCTATCTCACCGCCGAGCAACTGCACTGCTCCGGCGTGATCTGCGTCGTCACCTGCGGCCTCTTTCTCAGCCGCCGCAGCGCAACCTTCCTCACCGCACCCGCACGCATCCAGATACTCGCCTCCTGGCAGGCGCTCGACTTCGTCCTCAACGGTCTCGTCTTTCTGCTCATCGGCCTGCAGTTGCCATACATTCTCCCCGGCATCAGGGGCTACGGCACAGGCAGGCTTGCGCTCGAGGGCCTGATCTTCTCGCTCGTGCTCATCGGTCTGCGCCTTCTCTGGGTCTTTCCTGGCGCCGCCTTCTCACTCTTCATCCGGCGAAAAGTTCTCCATCAGCAGGTACCCACTCCCAGCGCCAGGGCCGTCTTCGTCGTCGGCTGGACAGGCATGCGCGGAGTCGTCTCCCTTGCCGCCGCACTTTCTCTGCCCTACACGCTCTCGAATGGCGAGCCCTTCGCTCAGCGCAACCTGATCCTCTTCCTGACTTTTTCCATCATCTTCGTCACGCTTGTCCTGCAAGGCCTCAGCTTGCCGCCGATCATCCGCGCCCTCGGCCTCACCGGCAGCCAGGTGGAAGAGCACGAAGAGGTCACCGCACGCCGCATCCTGCTCCGCCATGCCCTCGTCTCTCTGCAGGAGCAACAATCCATCTGCAGCGAGGAGGACCGTCACGACCTCGACGACCTGATTCACTTCTACGAAGATCGCCTCGAAGCGATCCGTGATCCTTCCAGCGAGCCGGCATCCGAAACCGCCTTGAGCCATGCCCGCCGCGCCCGGCTTCAACTCGGCGCACTCTCCGTTGAGCGCACTTCGCTGCTCGATCTGCGCGACCGCAGCCTGATCAGCGATGACGTGCTTCGCCGTCTGGAGCGTGAGCTCGACCTCGACGAGACGCGCTTCACTGCTCCAGACTGACCTGCCAAGCCGCATTTCCGCAGCGCTGTCGTTCCAGCTACAGCTACTCTGCCGTCGTCGGATCGATCACGGCCAACACCTGCTCCACCGAATTCGCCGGGAATCCACCCAGACGCGCGTGCTCCCGCACCTTCTCCGCATTCGGTGCGATGTAAACGCAATAAAGCTTGTCCTTCGTCACATACGACTGCAGCCACTGAATATCCGGCCCCAGCTGGCACAGGACGCCGCATGACTTCTGCGAAGCCGCCTTCAACTGTTCCGGTGTCCAGCTACCCAGCCCCGGAATCTCCCGCTCAATCACAAACTTTGGCATTCTTCTCTCCTGAACGATAAAAGTCGGCCGTACTGGCCGCATGGAAACGCCACCTCAACCAACTCCTCATAAACTTAAGAACGTATGAACTCCGAGAAACCCGACAACTACTTCGCACAATTTGGCCTGCCGCGCCACCTTCGCATCGACACCGCAGCGCTGGAGAAGGCCTTCTATGCACAGTCGCGCAAGCTGCACCCCGACCGCTTCGCTTCGCGGCCGCTTGCCGAGCAGGAGGCCGCGCTCGCCGCCAGCTCAAAACTCAACGACGCCTATCGTACCTTGCGCGACCCCATCGCGAGAACCGAATATCTCCTCTCACTCGAAGGCATTCAACTCGAAGAGCAGTCTCGTGCCGCGACCGACGCCGCCCGCGCCACCGGCACCGAAAAGAAGCAGGTGGCCCCTCCCGATCTTCTCGAAGAGGCCTTCGAACTCAACATGCAGCTTGAAGAGATGCGCATGGCCCGCAAGATGGGCGAGGACGATCCCGGGACCCGCGCCGACCTCGAATCCGCGCGCACCAAGTTCACCGCCATGCTCAACGACGCTCAACAACAGCTCGAATCGCTGTGGTCACAATGGGACGCCGCTGAAGACGCCAACGACTCCGCCGCCCGCGATGCCGCCAAGCAGTCCATGGTCGCGCTGCTCAATCGCCGCAGCTACATCCGCAACCTGGTCCGCGACGTCAACTCTGCTTTGGAATAACTCAGCCAGCTTTCAAACTCAAAACTCGCACCTGAACGGAGCCGCCTTACCTCGTCGAAGGTCCCGCCGAGCGATACCGTTCCAGCTTCCCGCCACGAATCCACACCGCCATCCGCTGTGCAACGTGATACCAACGAGTTATGCTTCGCCGACTCGCCACTCTCGTTCTGCTGTTCGCCTTCGGAATCCTCGCCCGCGCCGACGAGAACCCTGACTGGACCACACCACTCACGCCCTTCCGCATCGCCGACAACCTCTACTACGTCGGCAGCCGCGATCTCGCCTCGTACCTCATCACAAGCCCGCAGGGCGACATCCTCATCAACTCCAATCTGGAGACCTCGCCTCCGCAGATTCGCCATAGCGTCGAGCAGCTCGGCTTCCACTGGAGCGACATCAAGATCCTCCTCATCAGCCACGCGCACTCTGACCACGACGCGGGCAGTGCTGAGATCCTGCGCGAGACGCACGCGAAATACATGGTGATGGATGGTGACGCTCCAGTCGTCGAATCCGGCGGGGCGACCGACTTCGCCTATGGCCCAAAGCCGCAGTACCCGCGCGCGCACGTCGACCGCATCCTGCACGACGGCGACACAGTCACACTCGGCGACGTCACGCTCACCGCACACAAGACCGCCGGCCACACACGCGGATGCACCACATGGACCATGCGAGTTCACCTGCCGGGCGAGCCCGCCTCGCAGCTCCGCAACGTCGTCATCGTCGGCAGCTGGAATGTGAATCCCGGCTATCGCCTCGTCGCAACAAAGAACAAGCCCGCATCCTATCCCGGCATCGCGGAGGACTTCGCTCACACCTTCGTCGTGCTCAACGCGCTGCCCTGCGACATCTTTCTCGGCGCGCACGGTCAGTATTTCGACATGCTCGCAAAGCTCGCCCGCATGCCGCAGGAAGGCGACAAAGTCTGGATCGATCCCGATGGCTACCACCGCGCCATCGCCGAACGCAAAGCCGCCTTCGAGACCGAACTCCACAAGCAGCAGGCCGAAGCCTCAGCCTCACTAGCTTCTCGAGCGATCCCAGATGATGCCGATCGTGTCCCGCCATCGTCTCGACGATCGTCCACACCGTCATCGTTCCGCGCTCCGGGTGCGTTACCACTATTCGCTTCTGCTCTCCGGTCAGTGATCGGATGAACGCAAGGTTCCACGCCCGCAGCGCGCGATACGTCTTCACCGCCGTCGCGAAGTCATACGCAGCGTAGTTACGCGCCCAGTCATCCTGTTCGAACGGCTGAATCATCTGCACACCAGCAGCACCCTGCCTGAGCCGAAAACCAAAAGCCAGTTCGCAGTCCGCCAGGTGCGCCATGATCTCGCGCACACTCCATTTGCCCGGCGCCGGCCGATTCTCTATCTGCTCCTCGCTGAGTTTCCCCAACAGTCGATCCAGCTTTTCCGGTGTCGATGCAATCACTTCAACAGGCTCGTCGCTGGCCCAGTGCGTCCGCATAGGGATTAAGACTCACGCCGTTCCCTCCGCTTCCGGTCCCTCGTATTCATCCCACGGATTGTAACTTCCCACCCACCATATGTGACCTTCAAGATCGCGGCACCCGAACGACTTCCCACCATAATCCGGCGAGCTCAAAGGCTGCACAATCTCCACACCTTCGCGCTTCACACGCTCATACGTTGCCACGCACTCCTCATCGCTCACAATCAGGCTCAGGCCCACCGTCTCCCGCCTGCCCGTCTCCTTCAGATCAATCGACAGCTTCGCAAAGATCCCCGTGTTCGACGCCGACCCCAGCATCAACATGCCACCGCCATACGTTAGTTGCGCATGCGCCACCGTGTTATGCGGGCCCTCATACACTGCCTGTTTCTTAAAGTGGAACACGCGCACCAGCCACTCAATCGCCGCGTGAGCGTCGTGATATCTCAAACTCGGAATAATCGTCGAACCTTGGACATTCATGCGTATATTTCTCCGGGCAGCGCGAATGCGGAATACTATCCCATCTATCGTTGAATTTCTAAAGGAATCCTCTCTCTTCGCCACCTGTAACTTGAGGAAGTCCTGTTACGACAGTCATCGAATAGCGCTACGATGCAGTCTGCTTCTCGATTTTTCACATAGGAGAAAAGGTCGAATGGGACTCCTTGATTCTCTCGAATCCATGGCAGCGAACTCGATGACCAGCAGCGGCGACAACACCACCAAAGTTGCCGGCGGCATGATGGAAGCGCTGGAACAGCATCCTGGCGGTCTTGGAGCGATCCTCCAAAACTTCCGTAACAACGGTCTCGGCGGCCATGTAGACGCAATGCAGAACGGCCAGACCCCCGACGTCACTCCGGCACAGGTTCAGACCGGCTTGCAGGGCACTGACCTCCTCAACACGATCGCCGCCAAAGCTGGCGTCTCACCCGAGATCGCACAGACCGCCATGGCGACCGTGCTGCCGATGGTCATGGCACACTTCGCGCGGAACGGAAGTGCTCCCAGCTCAAACGTCCTGAGCGGACTGCTGTCGAGCCTCGGCGGGCCGAAGGCCGCCGCCTAACCTCGACGCAGCAAGCAGAGACGCGTCATCCGCTTGTGGTATGTTCACGCGCTGAGCCGCGTAAGTCCAGGCAACAACTCAATAACCAGCAGCTTTGCCAAAGTGGTGACGATGATCCTGTCCGCCAGTTAGTTCGTGCGTCTCCGGGTCCACCGCGATGAGCTCGCTGTCACCCCAGTTGCCGGGACTGTTGAAGTCCTTCGCTCCGGCCCGCTCGGTCGTATACCCCGCCGCGTTCATTGCACTCACCACATCCTGCGGAAACGCCTTCTCGAACTGCAGCGTGTCCGGCAGATACTGATGATGAAAGCGCGGCGCGTCAGCCGCAGCCTGGATGTCGAGACCGTTGTCGACGACGCTGATGAGATCGTTGATCACCGTTGTCATGATCGTCGATCCTCCCGGCGAACCCAGCACCAACCGCAGCTTGCCCGGCTGTAGATGTCCTTGCGCATCGCGCTTCGCCGGCTCGCTCACAATCGTCGGCGTCATGCATGAGAGCGGCCGCTTGCCCGGCGCAATCGCATTCGCCGGTCCTTGAATAAGCCCAAACCCATTCGGCACTCCCATCTTCGACGCGAAGTCATCCATCTCGTCGTTCATCAGGAAGCCAAGCTTGTCGACCGTCATTCCGTTGCCATACCCGAAGTTCAGCGTGTACGTCATCGCCACCGCATTGCCCTGCGCATCCACAACCGAAAAGTGCGTCGTCTCATTCGACTCCGGCGCAATCGGCGCAAGCTTCGGAGGCTCAGGCATGAAACCCGCAGGGCGCACCAGCGTTGCCGAAGGCGAAGGCTTCACCGCATCGATCGTCTTGCGCCACGCCGCCGCATACGCCGGGTCCGCCATCTGCGTCAGCGGCATGTGCGGGTTGAAATCCGGATCGCCGAGATAGTCCGCACGATCCATATACGAGCGACGAAACGCTTCGGTAATGTAGTGCACCTGTGCAGGCGACCGATCCGGCGTCGCCTGCCCGTCCAAGTGCGTAAGGTCATATCCGGCCAGAATGTTCAGCGTCTCAATCAGAACAATCCCTCCGGAACTCGGCGGCGGAGAGGTCAGCACCTCGAGCCCGCGATAGTGCCCAACGAGCGGCTTGCGCTCCTTCACCTCGTAGTTGGCAAGATCCTTCGCTGTAATCAGGCCGCCATTGGCCTTCTCATACGCCGCAATCTGTTGCGCTATGCTCCCGTGATAGAAGCTCGCAGGATTCGCCGCAATCTGCCGCAGTGTCCGCGCGAGCTCCGGCTGCACCAAACGATCCCCGCCCTTGTAGAAATTGCCGTCGCGCTGAAAGATGCGCCGCGACGTCGGATACTTCGTCAGATTCGACGAGTGCAGCGATCGCGCCTCTTCATCCGTCAGCACGAACCCTTGTTCCGCCAGCCGGATCGCCGGTGCCATCACACGGCGAAGCCCCAAACGCCCGTAATGCCCCTCCGCATAAACCAGCCCCGCCACAGTCCCCGGAACCCCTGACGCCTTCACGCCCTTCGTCGACATGCCCGGAATCACATTTCCCTGTGCATCGAGATACATGTTCGCCGACGCCGCACCAGGCGCCTTCTCGCGGAAGTCAAGGAAGTGCGGCGCGCCATGCGCAAGCCGCGACGACGACGGACGGATGAGCATGAAGCCACCGCCACCCAGGTTGCCCGCAGCTGGAAACGTCACAGCCAGCGCAAACGCAACAGCAACAGCCGCATCCACTGCGTTGCCACCGGCGCGCAGAATCTCGACGCCAGCGTCGGTGGCGTTGTGCTGAATGCGTGACAACCATCGCATGCCGCGTCCGCACAGGCGGAGTCGGCGGAATCGGGTCGCCCGGCTGCGGCGTCGTCTGCGCGAAAGCGCTTGCGGTAAAGAGGGAAAGCGTCGCGACGGCGAGGAATCTGCGGCAGAGTGCAATGGTCATCGAGTGAGAAAAGTCCTTGAACCTCAATGATAGCGGGAACATCTGCGCGACCGAGCGCGTAGCAGCAAACAGAGCAATGCGTAAGTACGGTCTGTTAAGTATGAGCTGTTTTGGATGGGCTGTTCTGTATGGGCTGTTTTGTATGGGCTGTTCTTAGCTATGGGCTGTTTCTGTTACGGCTGTTTCGTTAAGGGCACGGCTTTAGCCGTGCCGTAAAGATGGTTTCAAAGGCATGGGGCTTTAGCCCCTGAGGTACGTCTCACCGGAGGTTCGCAATGAGATCTCTCGCACACTTGTTGCTATTGGAACTCTCATTGCTCGCTTCCGTGGCAACAGCGCAAACACCCGATCTCTCCGGACGATGGTCGGGCTCGTTCGACATCGTGCAGCCGGACGGCAGCGTCCAGCCGGATAACTCGGTCTTCCTTCTGAAACAAAACGGCAAGACCCTGACCGGAACGGCCGGACAGAGCGAAGCACATCAATCGCCAATCGCCGACGGCGAAGTCGCCGGAAACCACGCGCTCTTCGACGTTGTGGTGAACCCGCAGATGACGGTGCACATCGATCTCGCCATCGACGGAGATCACCTGCACGGCACGGCGACCGGCATGCCGATAGCACCAGGCGCCAAAGGCGTCGTCGATCTCAGACGCTGGCCCGAAGGCACAGCCGGCCCCGCCCGCAACTCACGCGTCGGATACTCTCTTCGCAACCGTCGCTGCACTCGACACAAAACTCTTCGACGCCTACAACCACTGCGATATCCCGACACTGAACGCCATGGTCGAGGACAACCTCGAGTTCTACCACGACAAAACAGGCCTCACCGTCGGTAAGCAGCCCTTCCTCGACGCCATCAGAAACAACATCTGCGGCAAGACGCAGCGAACGCTTGTCCCCGGCTCCCTCGAGATCTATCCGCTGAAGGACTACGGTGCCGTCGAGATCGGCGTTCACCGCTTCTCCCACCCCGGCCATCCGGAGTTCGATGCAGGCGAAGCAAAATTCATCACGCTCTGGCATTACAAGGACGGCACCTGGAAAATCTCACGCGCCATCAGCTACGACCACGAAAGCATGAAGCAGTAAACAATCGCTGGGGTGGATGCATTGACATCAATACATCTCATGATCCACCTGTATTTACGCGGCCGAAGAAGGGCCAAAGGCCCGTAATATACCAGCCTGGGGCGAATCGGGGTCCCCGGCGAGCTTGCTCGCTGGGGTGAGAAGCCCTAGGTGAGAACGCAACCGACCGATCAGAGGGCTGAAGGCCCGACCCATAGAAGCCCCAAAAAGACAAATCATCACGCCACCCACAGCAGCGGCTGCCGTATCGGATAGTTGCGAATGATCTCCGGATCGGTCGGGTCCGGATCGAGCCGCCGCCACAGCGCGATGTAGTCCGAGTGGTCGCATGCGAGGCCGCAGAAGAGCAGGCCCGGCGAGCGGACGGGCCACGAGTCCCAGTGCTGGACATCGTGCGCATAGGGCCACGTCGATTTGTCGTTGAGATACGGATACAGAAACGCCGCAGCACGGCAGAGCGCCTCGCGTGCACTCGCGTCATTGCCAGCCTTGCCCGGTGCCGGCCCCGCGGGCGCGGCTGCATGAAAGCCTGAACTCTCGAATCCAGTCGACTTCGCTGATGAGGCGGCAGCGGAGAGGTGGCTCGGCGCGAGAATCCCCAGCGACCAACCCACCGCCGTCGCGCAATCGAACTGAAAAATGGAGTACCCGTACGGCTTCGTGCGCGCCAGTTCGCGCGGAAACCCGCCCGCCGCGTTCTCCTGCATCGGAAGCTGCACAGTCTCAAAGCGCGTGCGGACCTCGTCGCGAGTGAGATTGTCCCCAGCCAGCCGCGCAAACTCGGCGGCCTGCAGCGCCCACGCGATGGCGTGATTGTTGGTGGCGTCGCGCTCCTTCATCCCCGGCTCCGAGGTCTTCATCCACTCGAGATACTCGCGAAACCACTGCTGCACCGCCGCGTAGTTCGCGCCCAGTGCAGCCTTGAGGAAGGTCGCCGAGCGCGCAGGTTCGACCAGGTGCAGCGTGTCGATGATGCCGTACGACCGCCCGGTCGGTCCGCCGGGATACCCCTGCGCGTATTGCAGGTTCGGGTTCATCCGCGTCGCCGGCGTGACGAACCAGGCCACGAGGTGCGCAGCCGCGGCCTGGGCAAACTCCTGTCGTCGCGTGATCAGAAAGCCGGCCGTAAGCGCTGGCACGGCTTGCGACAACCGGATCATCGCCTTGCGATGAAGCTGAAAGTTCGCCGGGTTGGACTTGCCGTCGATCTCCTTCCAGGGGCCGTTCGGATTCGCAGGATTTGGCCAGAAGTAATCCGCCTGCGAGAAGAAGTCGTGCGGTCCACCGGGCGAGTTGGGAGCCGGGAAGTCTGCTGATGGTCTGTGGTTTAGCTGGCAGCCATTGATTCGCCAGCCGGAGAATGCGGTCGCGATCGACGGCGGCTACGAGGCTGTACGCGCTGGCCGCGGGAGGCTCAATGGCGGAGAGAGGGTTGACGGCAAGAGCAGCGGCGGACAGGGCGCAGAAGCGCCGGCGGTCAAGCTTGGACACAAAATCACGATACAGGACCCTACCGGAAAGGCGCTGCGGAGGACCCGCGCGAATATGTGAGTGACTTAATAGTAGATTTTATGCAACCAATACGCTATAGTTTCGTCTAAAGGAGTGCGGGCAGGGAAATTGGGCCGCCCGCACACATTTCAATTACCATGGAAACAAAGGGGATGAAGACGATGGCGATTACTCGATTTGTACCGTTCCGCAGTGGGTTGAGCGATATGGCAGTCCTGCAGAATCGGCTCAACTCGATCTTCAGCGACTTCGGCCGCAGCTTCGAGGGCGAGAGCGAGTCCCTCAGCGCCGGCAATTTCGTTCCGGCGGTGGACGTGTATGAGGATGCGCAGAAGGTCCAGCTGAAGCTCGAAGTTCCGGGCATTCGTCCGGACGACCTGGACATTCGCGTCGAGGGCCGGACCTTGACCGTGCGCGGTGAACGCAAGTTCGAAGCGGAGGAGAAAGAGGAGAACTTCCACCGCATTGAGCGCCGTTACGGCAGCTTTGTGCGCAGCTTTACGCTGCCAGCCACGGTCGACACCGAGTCGATCGATGCCCATAGCGCTGATGGTGTCCTGACGGTCTCACTGGCGAAGAAGCCCGAGGCAAAGCCGAAGCAGATCACTATTAAGGCGGACTCGACGGCGCAGGCACCGAAGCAGGTTGAGGGCGGAACGAAGAGCTAAGTTGACAACATGAGTAGCAAGGAAGTGGCTTGGGCGAGCTCGATTCCGGGCTCGCCCATTTTTTTCGTTTCAGTTTTGAGCTGTTTTTGAGCATTTTGGAACGGTTTTGAAGCGTTTTTGAGCGGTCAAAAATGTGAGTGTAAGTGACTGAGATTCTGCGTCCGGGCTTGGGATCGGACATCAGATGAGAGTAGATTTTTGTGTGTGAGGGTGAGTGATGGCAATCAAGTGGGACAAGCTGACCGTGAAGTCGCAGGAGGCGATTCAGGGCGCGGCGGGACATGCCGCGGAGAACGGCAATCCCGAGGTGCTGCCGCTGCATTTGATGGCGGCGCTGCTGGAGGACAAGGAAGGTGTCGTCCTTCCGGTACTGGAGAAGGTGGGTGTGGGTGTGCAGCAACTGCTGGCGGCCGTGAACGGCGCCATCGCGAAGCTGCCGAAGATTCAGGGAGCCAGCCAGCAGCCCGGGATGGGCGCGGCGCTGACCAAGGTGCTCGACCAGGCTTTCAAAGAGGCCGACAACTTCAAGGACGACTACGTCTCAACTGAGCATCTGCTGCTGGCGCTGGCGAAGCAGAAGGGCGAACCGGTGCAGATGGCGCTGGCGGCGCAAGGCGCAACGTATGACGCGATCCTCAAGGCGCTGGCCGAGGTGCGCGGGGCGCAGCGCGTGACCGATCAGAATCCTGAGGGCAAGTTCCAGGCACTCGAGAAGTACGCGAAGGATCTGACGGAGCTGGCGCGCAAGGGCAAGCTCGATCCGGTGATCGGACGCGATGAAGAGATTCGGCGCGTGATCCAGGTGCTTTCGCGCCGCACCAAGAATAATCCCGTGCTGATTGGCGAACCGGGTGTAGGCAAGACCGCAATCGTAGAAGGACTCGCGCGGCGTATCGTGCAGGGCGATGTGCCGGAGATTCTGCGCGACAAGCGCGTGATCTCGCTCGACCTCGGCTCGATGCTCGCCGGAGCCAAGTTCCGTGGTGAGTTTGAGGACCGCCTTAAGGCCGTGTTAAAGGAGATCGAAGAGTCGAACGGACAAATCATCCTGTTCATCGATGAGCTGCACACACTGGTCGGCGCGGGCGCAGCAGAAGGCGCCATCGACGCCAGCAACATGCTCAAGCCGCCCCTGGCACGCGGTGAGTTGCGCGCGATCGGCGCGACCACGCTGAACGAGTACCGCAAGTACATCGAGAAGGATGCGGCGCTGGAGCGGCGCTTCCAGATCGTGTACGTCGGCGAGCCGAACGTCGAGGACACCATTGCGATTCTGCGCGGCCTGCGCGAGCGCTACGAGATGCACCACAAGGTGCGGATCAAGGATTCGGCGATAGTGGCTGCGGCGGAGTTGTCGCACCGCTATATCTCGCGACCGATTCCTTCCTGACAAGGCGATCGATCTTGTGGACGAGGCGGCGGCGGCGCTGGCGATTCAGATTGGAAGCGTGCCGGTGGAGATCGACGACCTCGAACGGCGGGCAACCTCGCTCGAGATCGAACGGCAGGCACTCAAGCGCGAGAACGATCCGAATTCGCGTGAACGACTCATCGAGGTCGAACGCGAGCTCGCCGAAGTGCACGAGAAGGCTGCGGGCCTGCGCGCGCGCTGGCAGAAGGAGCGCGGAGCCATTGGAGACATCGCAGCGCTCAAGGAACAGCTTGAGGCGCTTCGCTTCGAGATGGACCAGGCGACGCGCAAGGGCGATCTGCAGCGCGCTGCGGAGCTGCAGTATGGCGAGATTCCAAAGCTGGAGGCCAAACTGAAGGAGCTGACCGCGGAGCAGGATGGATTCAAAGCGGCTGCAAAGGCTGCGGAGGGCGCCGGCAGCAACCGTCTGCTGAAGGAAGAGGTCGACGAAGAGGACATTGCGAAGATCGTCTCCAAATGGACGGGCATCCCGGTGTCGAAGATGCTCGAGGGCGAGGTGCAGAAGCTGACGCAGATGGAGGACCGTCTGCGCGAGCGCGTGGTCGGACAGGACGAGGCGCTGACCGTTGTCGCGAATGCGATTCGCCGCTCGCGTGCCGGGCTTTCTGATCCCAAGCGGCCCATCGGCTCGTTCATCTTCCTGGGCCCGACAGGCGTGGGCAAGACCGAGACGGCGCGTGCGCTCGCAGAGTTTCTCTTCGACGACGAGCAGGCGATGGTGCGCATCGACATGTCCGAGTACATGGAGAAGCACGCTGTGGCGCGGCTCATCGGCGCGCCTCCGGGATACGTCGGCTTCGACGAGGGCGGTCAGCTCACCGAAGCGATTCGGCGGCGACCGTATGCGGTCGTGCTGTTCGACGAGATCGAGAAGGCCCACCCGGATGTCTTCAACGTGCTGCTGCAGGTGCTCGATGATGGGCGCCTCACCGACTCGAAGGGCCGCACGGTGGACTTCAAGAACACGGTGCTGATCATGACCTCGAACATCGGTGCGAGCGCAGCTGACGACCGCGTGGGCGCAGGGCGAGGACGGCTTCGACGACGCGAAGGCAGCGCGTGATGGAGGAGCTGCGCAAGCACTTCCGTCCGGAGTTCCTGAACCGCGTGGACGACATCGTGGTCTTCCATCCGCTGAACGAGTCGCAGCTGGAGCACATTGTCGACCTGCGGCTGGATGATCTGCGCAAGCTGCTGGCCGACCGGCGCATCACGCTGGAGCTGACCGAAGCCGCGCGCAAGGCGATCTTCAAGGCGGGCTACGATCCGGTGTACGGAGCGCGGCCGCTGAAGAGAGCGATCCAGCGCCTGGTGCAGGACCCGCTTGCGATGCAGATTCTCGAGGGCAAGGTGCTGCATGGAGACCACGTGGTGATCGACGCCGACAAGAAGGGCAACCTGCAGTTCACGACCGGAGAGCATGTGGCGGCGTAATGCTGGTGCAGTAAAGAGGCCGGAGCAATCGCTCCGGCCTCTCTTGTTTTAACGAGGAACCGAACGCGGAGTGCAGACCTCTCGCATCACTGCGCCGGATAATTCATGAGCACTGCATCGCCCGTCATCGCCGGACCGAGCTGCGTGACCTTTGCACTGTCCGCTTCGAGGGCCTGGTCGGTCCAGTCCCACCCGGAGTGATAGAGGACGAGAAGATGATCGCCGGGTTGGCTTTGAGCTCTGCGTAGGGCACGATGGGGAAGCCGGTGAAGTGCTGCATATGTTCAGCGGTCAGCGAGGCCGTATCGTGCCCGTCATAGCGCAGCTCTTCGTCGGGGGAGTAGAGCAGAGCGATGCGGGACCGCACCTGCGGGTCAGGCTCGTAATAGCTCGCGACCTCGAAGTGACCCATGTCCTGAATGTAGAGATGGCCATCGCTCATGGTGAGCAATTGTGCTTTGAGGGATGGAGGGAGAACGAGCGACGCAAGAATCTGCGTGGATGTTGCCTGCTCGCCGCGGATGCGGATGATGCCAGTGAGAAGGATGCCGAAGCCCAGCAGCGCAGTGAGTGTGGAGGGAGACAACGGTGCATCCAGCCAGGGCTCAACGGCGATCGCGAAGAAGATGGCTACCGCAATGATGGCGCTCAGGACGTAGCGGACCTCGATGGAATGCGTTACGAACATGGCGAGTGCAACGCCAAAGAGCGGAAGCGCAGCGAGGGCGAGGAGAAAGACGAGTTCGGGACGGGGAAGTGCAATGTTCCCTCTCCGCAGGCGACGAGTGCAGAGAACAATCAGCACACAGGCGAAGACGATGAGGAGGATGGCTTCAAGACGCTGGATGGCGAGCGGTTGCGTTGTGTAATTGACGAAGAGTGACCGGTAGGCCTGAGAGATGGCGTGCAAGCTGATGGCGCCGGCGTTGTAGTAGTGTTTGCGGAACTCGCCTGCCGCCTTCTGAAACGGCAGCGCGAAGACAATCCCAGCCATTCCGGCAAGGATTGCGACGGCCATCGGCAGATCCAGGCGGCGGCGCAGCAGTGTTCGGGCAAGCTCGGCGATGCAGATTGGAACGAGAATGAGAATGCCGAAGTAATGCGTGTTGAGCGTCAACGCGATCGCAACTGCGAGGGCGATGAGAGAGCCGGTGCGTCTCTCGCTCCGACGCGCAGCGGTTTGCCACGCCAGAAAGGCGAGAGCGTAGAAGCCGAGCAGCAGGCCGTACGGCCGAGCTTCCGGAGCGTAAAACAAAGTCGCGGTGAGTGCCGGAAAGGCCATGGCAACCAGCGCTGCACGCGGTCCGGCGATGACGCGCGTCGCGAAGAAGATGCAGACCTGCATCAGGAGAAATCCGAAGATCGACGGCAGGCGCAGCGCAAGCGCGGTGGGTCCGAGGAGCTTTGTACATGCGTGCGCGAGCAGGTGAAACACCAGCGGGTCGAGCGAGATCGGATAGTGCCGCTGGATGCGGATGAGTTCGCGCAGCGAAGAAACGCTGTCCGTCTGCAGGACGAAGATTTCGTCCTGCGAGAGCAGCTTGACGTGCGACCAGGTGAAGGCCACGGCCGCGGTGAGAAGCAGAATAAGTAATGCGGCGAGAGGCGTGCCCTCGCGTGATGAGATGAGCGCGGACTTCCCTGCTGGTTGAGTCATGCGGGAAAAGGCGTGTCAGCCTGAGAAGGCAGCAGGACGCGAGCACCGGGGTTGGCTGGTGCGGTGGTGTTTTGCGGGAGCGTGGGAGTGAAGAAGTTCTCCAGGCGCGGCAGCCGCACGAAGAGCAGAATACCCAGGACGAGCACCGTCGCTGTAAAGGACGCCATCAGCAGCGGCTCGCGGTAGAGCTTCTCCGGATTCTGCACGGCGCTCTCGGCCTTGAAGGCTGTCTTGAGATAGATCGCCATCGTGAGCGCGACGAGCGGGAAGCCGAGGATCAGCTCCATGCGGTAGCGGATGATGAAGGCGCCGAGAAACAGCATGGCCGTCGAGGCATAGAAGAGCACGGAGACGAGGAGCGACTCCGGAGTGTAGCGCTTGAAGGATGCGCGGTAGGCTCCGGCGACGGCATGATCGCCGGACTTGTGCAGCTCGTTGAGCTCGGAGAAGCGCTTGAGGGCCATGAAATAGCAGCCGATCATCCAGTAGGCGATCAACAGCGAAACGGGCGGGACGATGAGACTCGTCACCGCGTACCAGCCGAGCAGCATGCGAAGCGGATTGTTGACGGACTCAGTGAGCACGTCGAGGTAAGGAACATCCTTCGTGCGCACGGGCGGGAAGTTGTACAGGCAGCCCATGATCCAGAGCACGAGCGCGGTGAGCGCGAACATGCGCGAGATGCGCAGCCCGATAGCGACGCCCGCCGCCATCATCAGCAGCCATTGAACGTACGCCACGGGAATGCTGACGAGCCCCCGGGCCGCCGGGCGGTTGCGCTTGATGGGATGCAGGCGGTCGTAGGGTGCGTCCAGAACCTCGTTGATCACATAGTTGCTGCAGGCAACCAGCGTGATGGAGATGAAGGCCAGGATGAGCTGAGGCAGCAGATGCCAGGTGCGCAGGGTCGGGTCGACGCTGAGCGGCACGATAACGCCGGGCAGGACAAAAAGATTCTTGATGGAGTGGTCTAGCCGGACGATGGCAAGGTGCGCGCGTAGCCGCTCGGCGAAGGAGACCTCAGTGCGCTCGGTAGCTGGCATCAATGAAGCGTCGTCTCCTGCAAGGTGAGCCTCCTTTAAGTATAGCGAAGGGGCCTGTTTCCATCGCAGAAACATCTGCGAAGCCCGATGACGCAACGCGCGCCGAGCCTTTAGGAGATCCACTTGAGCAGCCTGATGACCCCCATGGAAGCAGGCTTGCGATGAGCCGAGGCGTTCGTGCGAGCGCCAATCTCGGCGCGGTTGGACGAATAGTACTCATAAGCTCGAAGCAACATCTCTTCGTTGGTCAGAGTGGGCTTCCATCCCAGCCGCTGCTTAATACGATCCGTATCGAAGACAAAGCTCTCGGCAATCATCTTGTAGTGATATGGCCCCAGCGGCGAAACCCGCAGCTTGTGGGCGAGCATCATCGCGGCGATCGTAGGGCCCTTCGGCAGGGAGCGCACCTTCGACTTGCTGCCTGCCGCGCTGATGACGCTCTCGTATACCTCCCGCATGGACCGAACGTTGTCCGAGCCGATATGGAAGAGATCGGACTTTCCGTATCCGGCCGCCAGAATGCAGGCCGTAGCCAGGTCTTCGGCATAGATGAACTGATAGCGATTGTCGCCTTCGCCGACCACCCAGACGGTCTTATGGTCGTCGATGAACTCATAAAGAATCGCCAGCAGCCCGAGCCGTCCCGCGTCCATGATGGTGGGGCAGCGGATGGCGACGACGTCGAGATCTCCTGTGAACTCCTGAAGAAGCTGTTCGGCCGCCAGCTTCGATTTTCCGTAAAGCTCGATCGGCGCCGGAACATCGCGCTCTTCATGAACGGGATGCCCCAGGTTCGAGGCCCACAGACAGTTCGTGGAGACAAAGACGAAAGGGCGGACTCCCGCTGCCCGGGCCGTCTCCGCCAGCAACCTCGTCGCATCCACGTTGGATGTCCAAAGAAGATGCTCGTCCATCTTCATGCCATGGGCCAACTGCGCTGCGACGTGGTACACAGCGTCAAAACGATGTTCCGCGAAGGTCCGCTCCAGAAGCTCTTTATCGCGGAGATCACCCTGGATGCTGGTGAGCCCGGGAAGAGTGTCCTCGTCGCGTTCAAGATCGATGTTGACGACCGTGTGGCCCTCGCGGAGAAGACGCCGCTTGAGAACACCGCCAAAGAACCCGGAAGCACCGGTAACGAGAACATGCGACATGAGTGCCTTCATTCTCCGTGAGGATGGACGGAAAGTCATTCACGGCTCGGCGCCGCGTCCGCCATCTTGCAGCCGGTTTCGCCTGGGCCATCCGTTCCAATCCCAGCACGACGGCCGTGATTTCATTGTCTGAAATCGCGGTGAGTATACTCGACAGGTTGGACGGTTTGCGATATCAGGGGGTTGATGAAAAAGACTGCTCTGATTATTGGCGCAGGCCCCGCAGGCCTCACTGCGGCGTTGGAACTGCTTCGCCATACAGAGATTCAGCCCGTTGTACTCGAGGCCACCGACGAGATCGGCGGCATCTCCCGCACCATCCGTTACAAGGGCAACCGCATGGACATCGGCGGGCACCGCTTCTTTTCCAAGAGCGACCGCGTGATGCAGTGGTGGCTGGAACTGATGCCGCCCGCAACGGACGCAGAGGTTCCCGAGACGATCGAGATTACCTACCAGGGCAAGCGTCACAAGGTCGAGGTCCCGGCGCGATCTTCCGCAGGAGCCTCCGCTCCGCGGCCTCGGTCCACTGACGGTCACGACGGAGACGGAAGAGACCGATGCCGTCGATGAGGAGATGGAAGAGGAGCACGGACATACAACCACCGTCGTGACCCCCGACCCGGAGGACAGCGACCACGTCATGCTCGTCCGTCCGCGCAAGAGCCGCATCTACTATCTGCGCAGGTTCTTCGACTACCCGATCAAGCTCAGCGGCAACACCATCAAGAATCTCGGCCCCGTTCGCATGGTCCGGATCGGCATCAGCTACGTAGCGGCGCGTGTGCAGGCCCGATCAAGGAAGAGAAGAGTCTCGAGGACTTCCTCATCAACCGCTTCGGGCGCGAGCTCTACCTCACGTTCTTCAAGAGCTACACCGAAAAGGTCTGGGGAACGCCTTGCAATCAGATCTCGGCCGAGTGGGGAGCGCAGCGCATCAAGGGCCTCAGTCTAACGACAGCGCTGAAGCACTTCGTCCGCAAAACATTCGGGCGCCGCCGGCATGGAAGCGAGAAAGACGTCGCGCAAAAGGGCACCGACACCTCGCTGATCGAGCGCTTTCTTTATCCGAAGTTCGGCCCCGGCCAGCTCTGGGAACACGTCGCCGACAAGGTCACTGCCAGGAGGCGGCGAGATTCACATGGGCCGGCATGGTTGACCGCGATTGTCGTCGGAGGGAGAGCGTGTCGTCGGCGGTCGAGACCGTGAACGCGCAGGGCGATCGCGAGCGCTTTGACGGCGACTACTTCTTCTCCACGATGCCGATGAAGGACCTGGTGCGGGCGCTGGAGGTCGGCGGAGCGAAGGTGCCGGCCAGCGTGCGCGAGATCAGCGAGGGCCTTCAGTACCGCGACTTCATCACCGTGGGCATTCTCGCGAACAAGCTGGATGTACAGGAACCGGACGGCGGGCTGGCGGATCACGCGACACCTGGATCTACATTCAGGAGCCGGACGTGATGCTGGGGCGCCTGCAGATCTTCAACAACTGGAGCCCGTACATGGTCGCCGACCCATCGAAGGTCTGGATCGGGCTCGAGTACTTCTGCTACGAGACGGACCCGCTGTGGACGATGCCCGACGACAAGCTGAAGCAGTTCGCCGCCGGCGAACTCGAGAAGATCGGCATCCTCGAAGACCAGCGAGGTGCTGGATGCGCACGTGGCCCGTGTGCCCAAGACCTACCCCGCCTACTTCGGCACCTATGACCGTTTCGATGAATTGCGCTCGTGGCTGGACCGGTTTGAGAATCTGTATCTGATCGGCCGCAACGGCATGCACAAGTACAACAACCAGGACCACTCGATGCTGACGGCGATGACGGTGGTGGATGGCCTGGCGCGCGGGCACGTGGACAAGGCTGCCGTGTGGTCGATCAACACGGAGCAGGAGTACCACGAAGAAAAAAATAGAGAGAAAGCCTGAGGAATTTACTTGAAGAAATTGATCGCGCTGCTGGTCATTTTGCTGATCGTATTTGTCGTCGTGGAGCGGAAGCGCGTGTTTGTGCGTGATCCCCTGGCAAGCGTCACACGCTCTGGCGAGAAAGTCAGCGGCGAGCAGGTGTACATCAACTTCTACAACGATGTGCTGCTCGAGAACGATAATCCGCCGATGCTGGTGATGGTGGTGGAGAAGGGTCAGCCCGTTGGCGTGCCAACGAAGCTGCGCTGCATTCACTGGCTCGCATGCCTGACGGATGCGGATGCGCCGAGCACGCTTCCTCTGAATGCAACGATTCAGTCGATGGATGGAAAGACGGTGCGCTTCCGCGATGAAAACGCGCAGCCTTGGGTCGTCACGCTGCGCTAACCGCCTGCGAATCGAGCTCTCACTCCGGAAGCGCCTGCAACAGTTGCAGAATGCTCAGCTCCAGCGTGGGGTGTTGCCAGTTGGGCGCAACCTCCGCGAGCGGGGCAAGAACAAAGCGGCGCTCGTGTAACGCCGGGTGCGGAAGCGTCAGCGCGGGATCGTCGAGAACCAGATCTCCATACAGCAGAAGATCGAGATCGATGATGCGCGGGCCCTTGGGCGGAGATTTCGCGCGGTCGCGGCCCATGGAGTGCTCAATCGCGAGCAGACCGCGAAGCAGGTCGAGCGGAGAGATGTCGGTCTCGAGCAACGCAACCGCATTCAAGAATCGCGGCTGTTGCGTATAGCCCACCGGATCGGTTTCGAGAAAGCGTGACTCGGCGGTCACCGTTCCGAGGTCTTCGAGCCGGTGAATGGCCTCCCGCAGATTGTCGGCGGGTGCGCCGAAGCGCGAAGGAAGATTGGACCCAAGTGCAATGGCAGCAAGCATGGAAGAAGCAGTCGTTCAGTTAAGTCAGTCGATGGTTACTGTAGGACGCAACGGTCGCGGGTGCAACCACTAAGCTGCAGAGACATGAAGACGGCGCACCTGCGGGACTCTGGTTTCGGACGCCAACTGAGCATGGTTTGCGAACTCCCATGCGGAACGGTCGCGCAGCAGACGCTGAACAAGAGCCGTGTGCATCGCGTGCCCGGCGCGCTCGGCGACGACCCGGCCCCAGATCCGGCGGCCGGCGAGGGCAAGATCGCCAATCAGATCAAGAACCTTATGGCGCACAAACTCGTCGGAGAAACGCAGCGGTCCATTCTCCACGCCCTCGCGGGTGAGGATGATGGCGGACTCCGCCGAAGCACCGCGAATGAGTCCCATATCGCGCAGCATCGCCTCATCCTCGCGGAACCCGAAGGTTCGCGCCGGAGCGATCAGCGTATCGTAGTGCGCCGGACTCGAGGTCGACACGCAGGCTCTCACGCCCGATCGGCGTCGGGAAATCGATCGTGTAGTCGATCTGATAGCCATCGCCGGGATACACACCGATAAACTTGGAGCCCTCGATGACCTCGACGGGCTTGAGGATGCGCATGTACTCGCGCTTGCGGCGCTGACGCTTGCGGCCGGTCGCGCGGATTCCGTCGACGTACGGCTTCGCTGAGCCGTCCAGAATTGGAACCTCAAGGTTGTCGATTTCGATGATCAGGTTGTCGACGCCCAGGCCGATGAGCGCGGAGAGCAGGTGCTCGGTCGTCGAGATCAGCACGCCCTGCCGCATCAGCGACGTCGCGTACGAAACCTTGGCGACGTTGCGGCCGGTTGCTGGAATTTCGAAGGAGTCGAGATCAGTCCGGCGGAAGACGATGCCGGAACCCGCCGGGGCAGGAATAAGTCGGAGCGAGACCTGTGCCCCCGAGTGGAGGCCGATACCGCTGAACGAAAGCGGTGATTCGATGGTGTGCTCGAATTGGAGTTCAGAACTCAGGATTGGGTACTCGGGAGGCTGTCATTGCCCAGAGTACACCGGAGACCAGTCGGACAACTGTGTCTTTTTTGCCACAGTGTGGCCTTGGTAATGACCCCTTAGATTACCCACCCGTACCGCTCGACTTCACCCATCAAATGCAGCTTGCGCTCAGGCCCTAAGAAGCTGGCTTCAATAGAGTTAGCCGCCAGCTCCCGCATCGCATCCAGGGGAAATTCGAAGCGCTCATGGGCCAGGATGTACTCCTCAAGCAGGTTCGACCCGAAGAACGGCGGATCGTCCGAGTTCAGCGTAACCATAAGCCCCTCTTCGAAGTACCGCCGAACCGGATGATCCTCCAGGGAGGCACAGCAGCCCGTCCGAAGATTGGAGGTCACGTTCAGCTCCAGCGGTATCTGTCGCTCGGCGAGCACCTGGATCAGGTCCGGATCCTGCTGCGCGGTCAGCGCATGCCCAATGCGCTCCGCCCCGATGTTCACGGCCGCCCAGATGCTCTGCGGCCCGACGGCCTCCCCTGCGTGGCAGGTCAGGTGCAGTCCGGCCTCCCTGGCCTCGGCATAAATCTCCCGGAAATCATGCGCCGGGCCGCGCGCCTCATCGCCGCCAATCCCAATCCCAACTACGCTCGGGTACTGCTGCCGCAGCTCCGCAGCCTTGCGGAAGACCCGCGCACACTCCTCCACTCCAAAGTGCCGCACCGCGTCGATGATCCACAGCAGCGAGATCCCGAAATCCTTCTCCCCGCGAACACGCCCCCGCTCAATCGCAGCCATCACCTCGTCGACATCGAGCCGCCCAAACCGATACAGGATGCCGATCGAGATATACGCCTCGGCATGGCAGACGCCCTGCGCCGCCAGGTCCCGCAGCATCGCATAGGTGATGGTCTCGTAGTCCGCCGGCGTATGCAGCCGCTCCGTCACCGCCTTGAAGCTCATCAGAAAGCTGGGGAAATCGTGATACTTGTAGACCTCGGTCGCCTGCTCCGCGGTCAGCGGCGTAGTGTCGTTCGTGCGCGAGAGCTCGAGCAGCGTCGCAGGTGTAATGGAGCCTTCAAGGTGCAGATGCAGCTCGGCTTTGGGCAGCCCACGCAGCCATGACTTCGGCTCGGGCTGGGGGTCATGCTGGGTGCGGGCCATCTGATTAGTGTATCGGCTGCGCGCCTGCCGCCCAGCGCATACCGTCATCCAGTTAACGCCAGCTGCTGTCGCGACGGTTCCCGCCACTGCTGCTGCCGAAGATCTGCAGCAGAGCAATGAAGATATTCAGCGCGTCAAGGTAGATGCTCAGCGCCATCTGCACCGGGCTCAGCCCCATCGCGCCATCCTTCAGCCGCATGAAGTCAATCAGTAACAGCACGCTGAAGATCGCCAGCGTCGCCCACGCATAGAGTCCAGGGCTGATGAAGTGCACAAACATGCTCAGCACGCCGAGAATTACCAACCCGATCAGCGCCGCGAAGACGTAGTTATAGACCTTGCGGTAGTCGAACCGTGCCACCTGCGCAATGAGCCCCATCGCAAACATGCCAACTGCGGTCGTCAGCGCGGCCTCAAACACGACCGCCGTTCCGCCCGGAACATGCAGATACGACTTGATCAGCGGTCCGACCTCTACTCCCATCAGCAGCGTGAACGCATAGAACAGCACCAGCGCCAGCGCCGGAGACCGCTTGGTCGCGAAGTTGATCGCGAAGATCAGCCCGAACGTCAGGATGAACAGCCCCATGTAGCTGATGCCGCCCATCAGCGCCGGCGCCAGGTAGGCTCCAAAAGCCGTGAACAGAAAGCCAACGGTGGTAATCCACAGCACCTTGCTGAGCAATGTGGCCGTCGACCGGCTGTCGAGGATGCGTATGCCTTGTGTTGCGTCAATCGTTCTCATCTTTTTCTTCCTACTTCTTAGTGTAATAGACGCAGATTTTCGCCGTTGGTCGCAACCAACGCCATCAGCACACTCGAATCGGGCTGGTCCGTGAGAAACCCAAAGTCTCGCCCGTAAAGCTTTTCGAAAGAGTGAGAAGCAAGAGCCGTGCCGCGCTTGCTACCTTCCCTCACTTCGCTTCCGCGACGCCTCGAACTCATCCCCTGCCTTCCACTCCACCGTGTGCGGCAGATGAATCACCTGCCAGCCGAGATCCATGCCGAAACGCACCAGATTGGCATCGCCGCGGAAGTCCCAGTTGGGATCGAAGTTGTCGGAGAAGTTGTGATAGTGGTTGTCGTTGAACTCCTTCTCCTGCGCCACACCCCACGCACGGTCGTGCCCCTCGTACAGCGTGCCTGCATCAATCGAGAACGCCGGGATGCCCACACGCGAGAGCGAAAAATGATCGCTGCGATAGTAGCTCCCCGCCTCGGGCCGCGGATCCGGAACAATCGCCAGGCCGAATCGCTTCGCCGTCGCCTCCACCTCGGGGAAGAACGTCGTGCGCTGCGCTCCGTTGACGTTGACCTCCTGCTGCACCCCGATCGGCAGCAGCATGTCGTAGTTGATGTCCAGCGCAATCTGCGACGCAGGAACCGGCGGATGCTGGCCGAGATACTCGGAGCCGAGCAGTCCCTGCTCCTCGGCCGTTACCGCAGCGAAGATGACCGAGTGCGGCAGCGTAACGCCGGGCTCGCGGCTGAAGTCCGCCCACGCACGCGCCATCTCCAGAATCATCGCCACGCCCGTGCCATTGTCCGCCGCGCCGTTGTAGATGTTGTCGCCAGCCATCCCCGGCACAAAGCCGAGATGATCGTAGTGCGCCGTGTACAGTACCGCCTGATCGGGACAGATCCCGGCACATGGCGCGTTCGGCTTCAACATTCCGACCACGTTGGGGCTCTGAAACTGGACGCACCGTGCTCGTCGACCGTCGCTTTCAACCGCACCGGCAGCTCAACCGCCTTGAACCCGCGCTTGCCCGCCGCGTCGAACTCCTTGTCGAGATCCAGCCCGCTCATCGCGAACAGCTTGCGAGCGACCTCGAGCTGAATCCAGCTCGCCGCCTGGAGATGCGGATTCTTGTCTTCCTTCAGATACGTCTTCTCGCCGGCGTTCGAGTTCTTCACCACGTCCCAGCCGTAGCTCGCGAGGTCCGTGCGATGAATGATCAGCGCGCCCACAGCACCCATACGCGCCGCCTGCTCAAACTTGTACGTCCAGCGCCCGTAATACGTCAGCGCCTTGCCCGCAAAGAACTTCGGATCATCGCTCGGCGGGTCGCCCACGATGCAAAGGATGACCTTGCCCTTCACATCCACGCCCGCGTAGTCGTTCCAGTCGAACTCGGGCGCGGTCGCACCATAGCCAACAAACACAATGGGCGCATCGATGTTTGCCACCGGCGTCAGCGTCTGGTTCGACACCGTGAAGTCGTCTCCGAACTTCAGCAACACGGCCTGCCCGTGCGTCGGGTTGTTAGGCTCAAACTCGAAGCTCGTCTCCGCAGGCTTCGCCGTCATGCCGACGAAATTCACCTGCTGCAGATACGTCCCGTTGTCACCCGCAGGCTTCAGCCCTTCCAGCGCAAACTGTGTCGCAATGTACTTCGCCGCAAGCTCGCCGCCGCGCAGGCCGGGATAGCGGCCCTCAAACAGATCGTCGGAGATGAACTTGTCCTGTTCGCGAATCCGTTCAGCGCTGACGCCCGCCTCCGCCGACTGAATCGTCGCCGTCTTCTGCGCACTCGCCACATGCGCCGCCCCAGCACCCAGAACGAAGAATCCGCTCAACACCAGCCACAGTCCACGTTGAATCTTCACGCAATCCTCACCACCAGCAGAGATGAACGCCGCTCATTTACCAGCAACTGGCGCCTCGAACAGACTCACTCAAGCCCGGCCTGAAAAATCCCTCGTCTCCGTCGACACGCGGACCTTCTCGCCCTGCGTCAGAAACAGCGGCACTTTGATCTCGAGCCCGGTCTCCAGCCGCGCGATCTTCGTTGCTCCCGACGACGTATCGCCGCGCACCGCCGGTTCCGTGTACGCAATCTCCAGGTCGACATGCGTGGGCAGCTGCAACCCAATCGGATTGCCGTTGTACTTGTGCAGCTGCAGCAGCAAACCATCGATCAGAAAATCCGCAGCATCGCCCACCTGCTGCTCGTTGAGCGTCAGCGTCTCGAACGTCTCCTGGTCGAGAAAGTGAGAGCCATCGCCATCGCGATAAAGAAACGTCGCCGGAACCATGACCAGATCCGGTTCCTTGAACTTGTCGCCTGCCTTGAAGGTCTTGTCGAAGACCGCGTTCGTCAGCAGGTTGCGCATCTTCAGGCGAACCAGCGTCTGGCCGCCACGCGCCGTCGGTGTCGACACATCCGCGTCGAGGCAGGCAAAGGGAACATTCTCGTGCTCAAAGAGCATCTTGCGTTTTACGTTGATGGCTTCAATCAGTGCAGGCATGAATCTACAGAATCCGTTTCTAAGTGGACTCTCTAGAGTATAGGTGCCCGCGCATCCTCAAATCGATAACCGGGAGACCCACCGCTCCTGTTCGGGCGTGTCGGGAACACGCAATCCACGCGCCTCGGAGATCCGGCTGAACGCCTCCCTGGCGGTAAACCCTTCGAGGCGCATCACGGTCGCCAGCAGAACGGAGGATCGTCCGATGCAGGCTCTGCAGTGCGCGCCGATTCTCAGTCCTTCACTGGCGCGCTTATGAAGAAATTGCGCAAACGTCAGGAAGCCAAGACGCGAAGGTGGAACCTGCCGGTCCGGCAGCGGGAAGTTGACGAAAGAAATTCCCACTGAAGAACAGGCGGCCTTCTCTTCATCGAGGTCGAGCTCGCGGGTTTCGCCGTACGACAGCAGCGAAACCAGGATGTCGATGCCCTCGTCCTTGAGCTGGCGAACATCATTCTGCAACCACTCTCCGCCCTGCGGTCTTGAAGCAATAGCCAGTTGCAGAGGTGAAGCTGTATCGATCCAAAAAGACATTTCCTGGGCCCTGATAGAGACTCGCCGCGTTTGCCTGCGGCTATAAGAAATAGACGGACGGGCGGGCGATCTGCCGAATGGGCAAGCGCTCTTTTTGGATTTAATGGACTTTGGGGCCGTCTCGCTCCGCTAAGCTACTCATTCTGAAAGAGGCGGCACTAGGCGCGGTAGAACTCACTCCGCTTGCGGCTGTAGAGGAAGTAGACGAAGAGCCCAACGACGAGCCAGATGAAGAACCGTTCCCATGTGCGCACCGGCAGACCCGCCATCAGCAGCACACAGAACACAACGCTGAGCACCGGGAAAACCGGGCCACCTGGGACGCGGAAACCGCGGCGCCGCTCCGGCTGCTTCCGCCGCAGAACGAGAACGCCGATGCTCACGAGCACAAATGCAAAGAGTGTCCCGATGTTGGAGAGCTCCGCGAGCGTTCCCACATCGAACAGCCCGGACGGAATAGCCACGAGAATACCCGCAACCCATGTAGCAAACGCCGGTGTACGGAAGCGCGGATGCACATGCGAAAAGACATCCGGCAGCAGCCTGTCACGCGACATCGCAAACCACACACGCGCCTGACCGAGCTGGAACACCAGGATCGACGAGATCATGCCGATGATCGCGCCCAGCAGAACGACCAGGCGAGTCCAGTGCAATAGGTTGGAGTGAGTCTGAAGCGTCAGCCGCTTGAGCCCGTTGACGACCGGCGCAGCATCCCCGATCACCGATCGCCACGGCACGATGCCCGTGAGCACGAGCGAGACGCCGATGTAGAGGATGGTGCAGACGATCAGCGTGGCGATGATGCCGATCGGTACCGTGCGCTGCGCGTCGCGGCACTCCTCGCTGGCAGTCGAGACGGAATCGAAGCCGATGTAGGTGAAGAAGATGATGGAGCCGCCGGCAAGCACGCCCGCCCATCCGTTGGGCGAGAACGGATGGTAGTAGCCCGGATGGATGAAGTGCAGACCGATGAAGATGAAGGCCAGGATCGCGACCAGCTTGATGAGCACCATGATGTTGTTGGTGCGTGCCGACTCGCGGATGCCGCGCACGAGAATCATGGTCAGGAGAATGACGATGAGGAACGCCGGGATGTTGAACCCGAAGTGCCAGCCCGGAGCATAGACGACGTTGCCGGTGAGGTCGGTCAGCCCCTGCGGCAGATACGCCGGTGAAAGCCACTTCGGGCTCAGCGGAATTCCCGAGCCAGTCGAGCAGATCGACGAAGTGCGCCGCAAATCCAACGCTGACGCTCATGTTGGAGAACGCATACTCGAGGATGAGGTCCCAGCCGATAATCCACGCCACCAGCTCGCCCAGCGTTGCGTAGGTATACGTGTAAGCCGAACCCGCGATGGGAATCATCGACGCGAGCTCCGCGTAGCAAAGCCCGGTGAAGCAGCAGACGATCGCGACGAGGATCATGCTCAGTGCAAGCGCCGGGCCTGCGCCGGGTCTGCCGGCGATGTGCCCGTGGTGCAGGATAAGGTCGATGACCGGCGACTCGGCCCAGCTCGCCGTCTGCGCCGGATTGCCGCCGATCGCAGTGCCGATAACCGTGAAGATGCCCGAGCCGATGACCGCGCCGATGCCCAGCGCCGTCAGCGACACCGGCCCGAGCGTCTTCTTCAGCGCCGTCTCCGGCTGCTCGCTTTCGGCGATCAGCTTGTCGATGGACTTGGTGGCAAAGATCTGCCGGGTTTGCGCGTTCTGGCGGCTTTGGATTGCAGGAGGCAGGGGTCAGGCCCTCGTCGAGGAAGATGGGTCGATAGATGAAGCGATTGTATGCGGAATCACGCGAAAGGCAGCACAAAACGGGCGAAGCCGCGGCCTCGCCCGTCTGGAAGCTATAAGTTAAAAGCTTTCTGCGGTCTCTTTATCAGAAAGCGCTTCGCGGTCTTTCTATCGCTTCGACTGACCGCGAGCCAGCTTCTTCACCTTGGCCTTGTTCTCGCCGCGGGGCGTGGTGCGCTTGCCCTTGGGAGCAGCCTTCTTGCGCGCTGCCCGTTTTACCTTCTTGCGCTCTTCCTTGTCGGTAATGCTCTTCGTATTTGCCATGTGTTCGTGACGATCCACTTTCCAAAGAATTTTTGCCGGCCGCGAGAGCAGAGATATCAGGTTCTGCTCTTTCTCAAGAGCGTGCTCTGCCCTTAATCTCAAAAAGCGTGTTCTGCTCTTAATTTCAAAAAGCGTGTTCTGCTCTTTTTATAATCGCTCAAGCTGGGCGAACTTCTCCACCAGCTTTTTGGTGCCGTACCCGCTAAATTGTACTGTAATCTTCGCGTCGTCACCCTCACCCTCTCGCGCTGCGATGATGCCCTCGCCATACTTCGGGTGCCGGACGCGCGCCCCCTTGCCGAGACCGGTGCGTCCGGTGGGCGCCGGAAGATCCATCTTCGGACGCGCGGGATACCGCTTCGCGTTCAATTCCGAGCCGCGGGCGCCTGGCTTGTAGCCACCTGCGCCCCCTTTGCCGAAGAAAGCGGCCGTGTTGTCGAGTGCGCCTGAGCCGCTCAGTCGCGAGCGATTCGCTCCGAAGCGCTGGGCCGCGTAATTACGGGTGGCCGCTCGACTGCCCTCATCCTGACTCTCATCTTCGTAGGAGTAATGCCGCTCCGTTCCTTCATCGTCACCGCTGCCGAAACGCCGGCGCTGGGGGTACGGTGTAGCGTACGCATTGCGGTAGTCGAGCCCACCGCCATAGCTCGCGGGCGAACCGAGGTCTTCGATGAGCTTCGATGGAACCTCTTCAAGGAAGCGCGAGGGCGTGCTCGACTCCGGCATGTCATTGCCGTAGCGGCGGCGGTAGCGAGCGCGCGTGAGGATCAGCGTGTCCATTGCGCGGGTCATGCCGACATAGCACAGGCGGCGCTCCTCCTCCATCTGCGGAGGATCCATCAGGGTGCGCGAGTGCGGGAAGAGGCCTTCTTCCATGCCGCAGAGGAAGACCAGCGGGAACTCAAGGCCCTTGGCGGCGTGCAATGTCATCAGCGTGACGCGCGCCTCGGCTGAATACTGATCCGCATCGGATACCAGCGCCGCGTGATCGAGAAACTCCGCCAGCGTCTCGCCGCGCGCGGTGGCATCCTGTGCGGCGTTCGCGAGTTCCTTCAGATTTTCAATGCGCGAGAAGGCTTCCGGTGTTGCCTCTTCCTCAAGCGCCCGGATATATCCCGAACGATCGTTCAGGAACTTGATGAGCTCCGGCAGCGTCGCCGGATCGCCGGGCTTGCGGAACGCAGGTTTACCTGCCGCGTCAACTTCAGTGGACTCCGCCGCGGCAGCGAGTCGCTCGAGCTTTGCACGATTCTTCTCGCGAATCTTGTCGGAGGCGGATTGCTTGAGCGGCACAGGAGCGAAAGGATTAAAGGTCTCGGCCGCTGAGCCGCCGGCGTTCTCCGGCGCGATTGTAGAGATCTCTTCACTCGGACCGAAATCAAAGCCGAAGTTGAAGCTTGTATCGAAGTCGCTGTTCGCGTCGTTGGCGAATGTGGGTGGCGGTGCAGCCTCCTCACCATCGACGGCGAAGTCGAACGATGTGTCGTCGGATGAAGCGATCGCTGACGGATCAAAGCTGACATCTCCCATGTCCGTCTGTGCGTTGGGCGCGACTTCCGTGGACAGTGCTGCGGCGAAGTCGGGGCCGAGCATCGCACGCGCATCCTCGATCAGCTTGCGAAAGTTGCCGAGAGCTGACAGTGCACGGGCCGGCAGCAACCTCTCTTCGGTCGCGCGGCTGATGGCATCCCACGTACTCATGCCTGTCGTGAGCGCGATGCGCTCCAGCGTGTCCATCGTCGTCTTGCCGATGCCTCGCGGCGGCGAGTTGACGACTCGAGCGAGCGCGATGGAGTCGTGAGGATTCTGCACCAGCTTCAGATAGCTGAGCATGTCCTTGACCTCGGCGCGGTCATAGAAGCTGAAGCCACCGACCATGTGGTACTGAATCTGATAGCGGCGCAGCGCCTCTTCCACCAGGCGCGACTGCGAGTTCGTGCGATACAGAACTGCGCAGCGCGGCTGGTCTTCGGTCTCGCCGGCTTTGCGAAGATACTGCTGGATGCGGTCGGCGACGAACAGCGCCTCGTTCTCTCCATCGGGCGCCTCGTAGTAGCCGATGAGCGACCCTCCTTCGCGCGAGGTCCACAGGTTCTTTCCCTTGCGTTGCGTGTTCTGCGCAACGACAGCGGAGGCTCCCTCGAGAATCACCTGCGTTGATCGATAGTTCTGTTCGAGGCGAATCGTGCGCGCGTCGGGAAAGTCCTTCTCGAACTCAAGGATGTTGCGGATGTCTGCACCGCGCCATGAATAGATGGACTGATCTTCATCGCCGACGACACATACGTTGCCATGTTTACCAAGGAGCTTCATCAGCTCATACTGCGGGCGGTTCGTGTCCTGGTACTCGTCGATGAGCAGATACTTGTATTTGCGGTTGTAACGCTCGCGCACCTCGCTCGATGATTTCAGCAGGCGAACGGTCTCGAGCAGAAGATCGTCGAAGTCCATCGCGTTGGCCTTGAAGAGCTCGTCGCGGTAGATCTTGAAGATGTGCGCGATTTTCTCTTCGAGCGGATTCGTCGACGCGAGGAAGTATTCCTGTGGATCGATCATGTGGTTCTTCGCCCATGAGATCCGGCCAAGCGCAACGCGTGGCTTCAGTTGTTTGTCGTCGACGCCGAGCCGCTTCAGCGCCTGCTTTACGACGGCCTGCTGATCGGTCTCGTCGTAGATAGCAAAGTTCTTTGTAAGTCCCTTGCCGTTCACGCGCAGGGCTTCGATATCGCGCCGCAGAACACGCACACAAAAGCTGTGGAAGGTCGCGAGCGTCGGCTTTGCGAGCGTGGAGTGTCCAAGAATCTTTGTGACACGTTCCTCCATCTCCTTCGCGGCTTTGTTCGTGAAGGTGACGGCGAGGATGTTGTCCGGAGAGACTCCGCGCTCCTGAATCAGGTAAGCGATGCGGTGCGTAATGACACGTGTCTTACCGGATCCTGCGCCGGCAAGAAGAAGCACCGCACCATCCACGGATGTGATGCCTTCGCGCTGCTGCGGATTCATGTTTGCGAGAAGGTCGGCCACACCTTCCATTCTAGTCTGTGACGAACGTGCAAATAGGTGTGACGAATATCGTCAACAATTCGCGAACTTGAGGAACCATCTCTCTCCTCGTGCGTATAGAAGAGTGCGCGTGGTACTCGGATCCATGGCCGGGTGCTAGCGCGCAGAATTTTTACGCTCCGAGAAGAGGTAGAGAAATGATCCGTCGCGTTATTGGAAGCACCATGGTGCTGGCTGCAGTATTGATGGCTGGCGAGAGTGTATACGCTGCACCGCTCACTGCACTGCGTGTACCCGTGCATGCAATGGGCAAGAACAAGCAGATGGTGAGCTTCCATCTGCGCAACGATTCAGCCGATCCTCTGGTCGTCAAGGCCGGAAGCCAGGAGATGACGCTCGAACCCGGCAAGCCGGTTGACGTCTCCTTGAAGATCGGCGACACCAGTCACCGTTGCGAAGTCGACGAAGAAGTTCCCGGAGGGCACGGTTCTCGCAACCGTAAATCCAGATTTGAAGGACACCACCATCGCATTGCGCTAGACAGTGCGGCAGATAAAGAGAGTTTTGAGGTTCGCGCCACCGTGACGGGGACGCGAACCTCATTTTGTTTGTGCAGGTAGCGGCGCAACCTTCAGCAATGGCCTGGTGCAGGAGTGCAGGCCAAGACATGGCATCGGCTTCAGACTCGTCGTAAAGCAGGCCTCGACCGCGGTGAAGTGGTCGTCGCGACAGCTAACGATGAGGCTGCCCTCGGGCAGCTGTGGGTTCGCCTTGTAGAACAGGTCGAGAATCTGCGCTGAGCTCATCGTGGTTTCGTGGTCGATGTGATCGAACGCGAGCGGTATGTCAATCGATGTAAACGCCTCACGCTCCATCTGGAAGAATCGCCGCGGTCCCTGTGCAGAGCATGTGCCGTGCTTATCCCACTCGTGCGCGAGCAGATGCAGGTCAGGAGTGAGATCGAGATTCTCGCGGGGATTCAGCAGGCCCGGGTTCCTGTGAGCAGAAGACCGGATAGCTTCCGTCATTGTTCTGCGGCCAGAGGCCATGCAGCACGAAGCTTCGCTGCGGCTTGCACTGCGGTGAGACATCGGCGATCGAGCAGAAGTCCGGTCCCCACGGCATATCGAGCAGGTAGAAATCAAACTTACCGGGCTCGCCCTTGTTCTGCGCACACAATGGCGTCGACGCCGTGAGCACCGTAAGAAAGGCGGCAATCATGCAACGCAGTCCGCGCATGTGACACAGGATACCGTGTCGCTCACCTTGTATCCTGAGGCCATGTTGAAGGAATCTGGAAAGAGCATCGCTGTCTTCTGCGCGGCATCGGACGGCACGCGCGCGGTGTACCGCGAGACAGCGCAGGAACTCGGCCGCACACTGGCTGATCGTGGCATCGGCCTCATCTATGGCGGCGCGAAGATCGGTCTCATGGGTGCGGTCGCCGACGCCACACTTGCGGCGGGCGGACGCGTCGTTGGCGTCATTCCGCACGTGCTTGTGGACAAGGAGATTGCGCACGATGGGCTCAGCGAGCTGCACGTCGTCGACACGATGCACACGCGCAAACGGCTCATCGGCGAGAAGGCCGACGCATTTCTCGCGATGCCCGGCGGCTTTGGCACGTTTGAAGAGCTCTTTGAGGTGCTCGCGTGGCAGACGCTGAAGCTTCATGCGAAGCCGGTAGTCCTGCTGAACGTGGCTGGATTCTATGATTCGATGCTCGCCTTTCTTGACGTTTGCGAGAGCGAAGGGATGCTGCGCGGAAACCGGCATCGTCTGCTCGTCGCGTCCGACGTTGACGAAGCGCTGCGCTTCGCCGGCCTGTGACGGCTAGAATTGAATCGATGGCGGTTTCTGATTTCACACGGTTCGCGTTTGGCTATTGCCGACGAAAGGAGGTCCACACATGAGTCATGAGGGCTTCCGCCTGGTCAGCGCCGATGAGGCTGCGCGTGCAGAGCAGCCGCGATTAAGCGGCGATGCGATCCGGCCGGCCAAGGTGCGCATCGACAAGACCGGCGGCACCGGCATGACCATCGAGTGGCGCGATGGCCACACGAGCCACTGGGACTTCGCGTGGCTGCGCGCCGCATGTCCCTGCGCCACCTGCCATGAGGCGCGCGAAGCAGAAAGCCGGGCGCCGGGAGTTGCGAAGCCGAAGCCCAAATCAGTGCTGCCGATGTATGAGGCGCCACCGCGGCCCGCGGATGTCGAGCCCGTCGGCAAGTACGCTCTGCGCTTCAAGTGGAACGACGGGCATGAGGCTGGGCTTTACTCCTGGGACTACCTCAGGAATGTCTGTGACGTCGAGTTCCGGAAGCAGCGTCAGAGCTAGTGGACGGTCGGGAGCTCAGGGGTCGCTGCGAGTAGTTGTTGCGTGTACTGCTCGCGTGGAGACTCGCAAATCTGTTCCCAGGATCCTTCCTCTACCAGCTTTCCCCGCTGAAGAACGATGACGCGATGGCATAGATAACGGACGAGCGGCATCGAGTGCGAGATGAAGAGGCATGTGAGTCCATGCCGCTGCTGTAGTTCGCGCAGCAGATTAATGATCTGCGCACCTACCGATACATCCAGAGCACTCACCGGCTCATCCAGCACCAGCAACTCCGGGCGCAGCGCCAGCGCACGCGCGATGTTGATGCGCTGTCGCTGGCCGCCGGAGAACTCATGCGGATACCGTCGAAGTGCCGATGCATCTAGACCTACCTCGGCGAGCATCGCTGCCAGTCGCGCCTCGACTCCTTCTGCGGGCCGCTCGCGGTGAATCGCAAACGGCTCGCACAGCGTCTGCCGAACCGTCATGCGGGGGTCCAGCGCGGCGTACGGATCCTGAAAGACGATTGCCATCTTCCTTCGCAACCGACGCATGGCATTCGCCGGCAGCGCCAGCAGATCGAGCTTGTGCGGCGATCCATCCGAATGCGTGTCGTGAAACAAGCACCCGGCCCTCGGTAGGTTCGAGCAGGCGCAGCACCATGCGCGCGACCGTGCTCTTGCCCGACCCCGATTCACCCACCAGACCCCAGCGTCTCGCCGCGGTAAAGCTCAAGTGAGATGTTGTCGACAACTCGTGAGGAGCCGAAGTCCTTCGACAGATTGTGCGCTTCGAGCAGCAGCTCAGAGTTGGACGAGGAACCAGAGATCATGAGCTTTGACTGAAGATAATCTGCCATCCAGCCTTTGTCTTCTCGAACAGCTCCATAAATGTGCCCTCCGTGGAGCCACCGGACTTCTTCGAACGGTTCAGATGGTATTTGCCGGTCGCCAGCGCATAGTCGTCTCCCAGCGCCTTCACTTCAATATCCGTGTCCTCGATGGTCCCCATGCTGTCCTTGCTGGGAAAGTTCTGCTTGTAAGCCGAGCGGATGTTGTCAACGCCGCGCACAAGATTTGCCAGAACAGCCTGCGTGTCGGGAGCATCCTTGTAGTGCGAGAGATACCCATCCAGGTCGCCCTTGTTCCACGCACCCTCTTGCGCCAGGACGATCTTGACCACATCCAGCTGCTGACGGGTTGCCGTAAACAGCGGATCCTCCTTCTGCGAAACGGCGGGCAGCGTTACAAGGAAAACGGCGCTAAGGGCAGCTGCGAGAGCAAGCGGAACGAGACGGCGGGATGGCATAGGCCTCCTCGGGACATCAACATCATACGAGCGGCGGTGAGCGGTCGTCGCGCTAGTGAGCCGGCAGAGGTTCGTTGGTCGTGTCGTCACGCACGATCTTCCAGCCGGAGGGCGTCTTCTCCACCACCAGCAGATAATAGCCGCCGGCGTCCCCCCCGCCTGCCGCTGTGCGCTCCAGGTGGAAACGCCCCGTAACCGTCGCAAAGTGTTCATCGAGAGGCTGAACCTCGAGGTCGGAAAAGGTCAGCGTCCCCATTGCATCGCGCGTGGGAAACGACTTGCGGTAGCCCGCGAGCATCTGATCGTACCCGCGCCGGATCGTCCGGCTCATGAACAGGATGTCCGGCGAGTTCTTGTAGCCCGTCGCAAATGCCTCCAGATCACCACGGTTCCAATCCACAGCCTGCTTGTTCAACATCGCCAGAATGGCGTCCTTTTCGGCAGACTTCGTCGCCGTCTGGGCTGAGGCTGACGGCAGAGAGGGAATCAGGAGTAAAACAACGGCGAGCAGCGGACGGGCGAACAGACGCATAGCTTTGGCTCCGGCAGAAAACGTATTGGGTGGCAAGATGGAACGAGCCTAAAATATAGCTATGGCCGCAGATTCCGCCAAGCCTTTGGACGGGAACCAGACGCGAACTGTGCACGCCGTCTGCACGCACGACTGCCCGGATTCCTGCGCCGTTCTCGTCACCGTCGACGAGCTCACCGGCCGCGCCGTGAAGGTCGCCGGCGACCCTGCACATCCCGTCACTCGCGGATTTCTCTGCGGCAAGGTAGCCCGCTACCTCGATCGCGTCTACTCCCCCGAGCGCCTGCTGTATCCCATGCGCCGCCGCGCAGGTGTCCCGAAGGGTCCACTCCCGAAGGGCCGCGAGTCGGAATTTTTCGACCGCATCTCCTGGAACGAGGCATTGGACGAGATCGCCTTCCGCCTCAAGCACATCGCCGCCGAGTTCGGCCCCGAGAGCATCCTCCCCTACAGCTACGCCGGGACTATCGGGCAACTCGGTTTTGGGTCGATGGACCGCCGCTTCTTCCATCGGCTAGGCGCCTCGCAACTCGACCGCACCATATGCTCCTCCGCTGGTACGGCCGCGCTCAAGAGTATCTACGGAACGCGCCTCGGCACCGCGCCGCAGGACTTCGCGCTTGCCGGCCTCATCATCGTCTGGGCCGGGAACGTGCACGGCAACAACGTTCATCTCTGGCCCTTCATCGAAGAGGCGCGTCGAAACGGCGGCAAACTCGTCGTCATCGACCCCTACCGGACGCGCACTGCCGCGCTCGCCGACGAGCACTTGCAGATCCGCCCGGGCACCGACGGCCTGCTCGCACTCGCCATCATGCACGTCCTTTTTCGCGAGGGCTTCGAAGACCAGGATTATCTGAACGAGTTCACCAACGACTGGCAGCAACTCCGGGAGTTCGCTCTGCGTCCCGCGCACTCGCCCGAGCGCGCCGCGGAAATCACCGGCCTGAGCCTCGACACGATTGAATCGCTCGCGCTTGCCTATGGCCGTGCCGGCCGTGACGGCCGCGCTCCGGCGGCGATACGGCTCAACTATGGCATCCAGCGTGGCGAGAACGGCGGCACAGCCGCGCGCGCTGTTGCGATGCTCCCACTGATCACCGGAAGCTGGCGCCAGCACGGTGGTGGCCTTCTGCTGTCCACCAGCGCTGCATTTCCCTTCGATCAGAAGCGCCTCCACATGCCGGAGCTCATGCAGGCGAGCCCGCTGGGGCGCGCCGCGCGCACAGTGAACATGAACCAGCTCGGCGACGCGCTCACGCAACTGGGCAACGCATCCAACAAGATCGATGGCCCGCCCGTGAAGGCGCTATTCGTCTACAACTGCAACGCCGCCGCCGTCGCGCCTGACTCCGAGCGCGTGCACGAAGGCCTCCGCCGCGACGACCTCTTCACCGTCGTCCACGAGCAGTTCTTCACCGACACCACCGACTACGCCGACATCGTGCTCCCGGCCACGACCTTCCTCGAACACAAGGAGCTCATGGGCGCCTACGGGCACTACTTCGCGCAGATCTCGCAGCCCGCGATTGCGCCACTCGGCGAGGCGCGCACCAACGTCCAACTCTTTGCCGAGCTCGGACGCCGGATGGGCTTCGAGGAGCAGGCCTTCCGCGAGAGCGAAGACGATCTCATCGCGCAGGCACTGGACAGCGGGCATCCGTGGTTCGAAGGCATCACCAAGGAGCGCCTCGAGCGCGAAGGCATGGCCCCGCTGGCGTTGCCGAAGAACGAGCGCGGCGAGTCGCTCCCCTTCAGCACACATGAGTGGTTCCAGACTCCCGATCGTCGCGCAAATCTGTTCCCACTTCCCGAATGGCACGCGGCAACAGAGTCGCGCTCGAACCTCGACGCGGCCGCGAAGTTCCCACTCGAAATGCTGGCGCGCAAGGCCGACAACTACATGAACACTACGTTCGCCAACCTGCCCAACCATCGCAAGATGGAGAGCGGCACGGCTGGCGTGCTCGAGATGCGCGCCGCCGATGCTGCGACCCGGGGTATCTCTACGGGCGACTGCGTGCGCGTCTGGAACGACCGCGGCCAGATCCAGCTCACAGCCCGAATCAGCGAGTCCATTCCCGCCGGTACCGTCGCGTCGAAGCTCGACTGGCAGAAGCTCTCCCCGGGCGGCGTCAACGTGAACGAGCTGACCAGTCAGCGCCTTACCGATATCGGCGGCGGCGCCACCTTCTACTCCACCCTGGTTGAAGTTAAAAAGCTGGACTCGCCTTCTGTCGCATAGAATCGAGCCTCCACAAATTTGCATCATCTGTCAGCGTTCCGAGGGAGGATTTTGCGCGCGTGAAGAACTGTGTGAAGTGGAGTTTGTCAGGATTCGCTCTTATGTTTGGCCTCGTCTCTGCTGTCGCGCAACAGCCGCCTCAGAAGACGACCACAACAACTACATCGACCGTAAACACCGAGCCTGAGAAGAACCCGGCTCTTCCGCCAGACTCCCTCAGCGAGGGCTCCGTCTCTGTCGAGGGCGGCAAGACGATCGCCTTCCATACTGTCGCCGGAATGCTGACCGTCGGCTCAACCGACAGCCAGGATGCCACCCTCGGCCTCGACGGCAAGCTGCTGCCCGGCTCCGGCGTTGAGGTTCCCGCCAAGCCGGAGGACCGCCCCGCGACCGCTCGCATCTTCTACACCGCCCACTTCGCGAAAGATGCAGACCAGCGCACGCGCCCCATCGTCTTCCTCTACAACGGCGGCCCGGGCTCCGCTACGATGTTTCTGCGGATGACCAGCATGGGGCCGGTGCGTGTGCAACTTCCCGACCTGCAGCATCCGGCCGGCGGCCCTTACCAGATCGCGTCTAATCCGTACTGCCTGCTCGACGCCGCGGACCTCGTCTTCATCGATGCTCCGGGCACGGGCTACAGCCGCGTCGAAGGCAAGGACGCCTTCAAGGCGTTCTACGGTATCGACGGCGACGCAGCTGCTTTCGACCGATTCATCCGTCGCTTCCTCACGAAGTACAACCGCTGGAGCTCACCCAAATTTCTCTTCGGTGAGAGCTACGGGACAACGCGCGACGCTGTACTCGCCGCTGTCCTGAGGCGACACGGGGTCGATCTCAACGGCGTCGTCTTCCTCAGCCAGATTTTGAGTTTCGACAACTCGGCCGATGGTTCCGACTCCAACCCCGGAACCGAGAACGGTTTCTTCCTCGCTCTGCCAAGTTTCGCTGCGACTGCCTGGTATCACCACAAGGTGCCCAATCAGCCGGCGACGCTCGAGCCCTGGATCCATGAGGTCGAACAGTATGCGCTGACGGACTACGCGACTGCTCTGCTGGCCGGTGCGGATCTTAGTGCGGACAAGAGGTCCGCGGTCGCAGCGAAGCTCGAAAGTTATACCGGAGTTCCTGCTGCCGTTTGGCTCAAGGCGAACCTGCGTCTCACCGGCGGCGAGTTCTCGAAGTACCTGCAGGAGCCAGCCGGCATCACAACGGGCCGTTTGGACTCTCGCTATGAGGGCCCCATGATCGATCCTCTGGAGCGCGACGCTACCTACGATCCGTTCTCGGACTCCGTCGAGTCTTCCATCGTCGCGGCGATGAACACCTACGCACGCGAGACGCTGAAGTTCGGCGAGAACATGACCTACAAAGCCAGCGCGCACGAACCCGGCTTCGATTGGGACATGAAGCACCACGCCCCCGGCCCGGAGGGATGGGAAGGCACAAGCACGAACGTGATGGGTGACATTGCCTACACGATGAAGGTCAATCCGAAGATGCGCGTGTTGCTGATGGGCGGATACTTCGATCTCGGCACACTCTACTTCGGCGCAACGTACGAGATGAAACATCTGCCGATTCCGCAGGAGCTGGAGAAGAACATCGAGTACAAGTTCTTCCCCACCGGACACATGGTCTACGTCAACGAAGATGCCCTGAAGGCGCTCCACGATCGCACGGCGCAGTTCATTCACGAGAACGAAGGCGCACGCTGAGGTCTCAGTCAGCGCTGCAACATAGTGGCCGGGCAGTTCGCCCGGCCACTTTTTCATCTGTTGAGAAAATTCTGCTTCCATGACGAACACTTTTGTCTTTCTGCCGGTCTATATGGTTGAAGGCACATGATGCGGCAACCACCGCAAGTTCAAAAACACGAGCGACAAACCACCTTCGCAAGGCTCGCGACAGAGCACGCACGCTTTCTCTATCGCGTCGCGTGGAGCGTTCTGCGCCACTCCGAAGACGCCGAAGACTGCGTGCAGGAAGCGCTGCTCAAGCTCTATCGCGGTGAAGCCTGGCGACAGATGTCGAAGGAGCGCGCATTTCTTGCCAGCGTCGTGTGGCGGCTCGCGCTCGACCGCCGCAGTGCACGAGCAGCTTGCCGCGGAGGAAGAGACCGCACTGCAGCTCGCGGACTGGCGTCCGACGCCGGAGTCTGCAGCCGCAGAGGACGACGAGCGCGCACTGTTGCGCGAACTCATCGCAGAGCTGCCGCAAGAGCTGCGAGACACGCTTGCGGCTCTCGGCACTCGAAGAGATGAACTCTCGTGAGATCGGCGAACTGATGGGAGTTCCCGAGGGCACCGTGCGCACACGGCTCATGCGGGCGCGTGCGGAGTTACAGGAAAGATGGGCAGTGCGTCGAGGTGAAGCAATCGCCTCGCGCTGAGGACGATTGCTGACGTGACAGGGAGATGACGATGCGTAGGGATGAAGGAACAGAGACGATGGAGTTTGATGAACTGCTCGACGATGTGCTGCGTGAAGAGAGCGCACAGGCCACGGCGTCCGAAGGGCTGGAGCAGCGGTTACTCGCACGCATTGCTCAGGAAAACGAACCGGTCATCTGGAGCAGCCGCCCGTTCGCCTTTGCGGAGACCATCGGCGCAAAGCGCAACACGACATCTCTCTGGACAGCCGTCGGCGTACACGCAGCGGCGATCGGCTTAATCGCGATCCTGATTGCCTCGAAGGTGCCCATGGCCGCGCCGGTCAAGAAAGCTGTGGTGTCCCTGATGGAGCCTCCTCCACCACCGCCGGTCGCTCCTAAAGCGAAGCAGATTGGCGGTGGCGGCGGTCAGCACGATCTTGGCCCGGTAACGCAGGGTCACCTGCCCAAGGTGGCGCAAACGCAGATCGTTCCGCCCAAGGCTCCGCCGACAATTCCTCCGAAACTGGCGGTTGAGCCGACAGTGGTCGTGCAGCCGGATCTCAAACTCGCCGACAACAAGATGCCGGACCTGGGCATGCCCAACTCGAACCTGAAGGGCTTTTCGATGGGCAACGGCAATGGGACCGGCATTGGATCGGGCGAGGGCGCTGGTATTGGGCCGGGCTCTGGCGGGAATATCGGAGGCGGAGTGTACCAGGTGGGCGGCTCGGTCCGCCCTCCGATTGCGATCTTCACGCCCGACCCGGAGTTCAGCGAAGAAGCTCGTAAGGCCAAGTTCTCCGGGAACGTGGTCGTCTCGCTCATCGTCGGCGCTGATGGTAAGCCGCACAACGTGCGTGCGCTGCGCGGAGTGGGTATGGGACTGGATGAGAAGGCTGTGGAAGCAGTGCAGCAGTATAAGTTCAAGCCCGCTCTCAAGGATGGCAAGCCCGTGGCCGTCTACCTGAACATCGATGTCTCCTTCCAGATCTTCTAGAACAAGAGAGATCAGAGAACAGATATCAGAGATCAGAAATCGTATCGGCGTAATCCGACACGCTGATCTCTGATCTCTCATATCTGTTCTCTCGTCTGATAGCCTAGAGGTTCGGGGCTTTTGCCTCGGCCCCACAGCATGGACCCCAGATTTATCCGCAATTTCGCGATCATCGCGCACATCGACCACGGCAAATCCACGCTCTCCGACCGGCTGCTTGAGCTCACCGGCTCGCTGACCGCGCGGGAGATGCAGGCGCAGGTGCTCGACGCGATGGACCTCGAGCGCGAGCGCGGCATCACTATCAAGGCGCACACCGTGCGCATGATGTACAACGCCAGCGACGGCAACACCTACCAGCTCAACCTGATCGACACGCCCGGCCACGTCGACTTCAGCTACGAGGTCTCGCGCTCGCTCGCCTCCTGCGAGGGTGCGCTGCTCGTCGTCGATGCCTCGCAGGGCGTCGAAGCGCAGACGCTCGCGAACGCCTACCTCGCCATCTCGCACGGGCTCGACATCATCCCGGTCATCAACAAGATCGACCTTCCCAGCGCCGACATCGAGCGCACCAAGGAGATGATCGAGAAGTCCGTTGGCTTGCCGGCGGATGATGCGGTTCCTGTCTCGGCGAAGACGGGACAGAATGTCGCCGACATCCTTGAGGCCGTCGTTCACCTGCTGCCGCCGCCGAAGGGTGACGCCGACGCTCCGCTGCAGGCGCTCATCTTCGACTCGTGGTTCGATGCATACCGCGGCGTCATCGTGCTCGCGCGCATCATCAACGGACGGCTGCGTAAGGGCGACAAGATCAAGATCATGTCGAACGGCAAGACGTTCGACGTCGAGTCGATGGGCGTAATGACGCCGAAGCCTGTTGAGCTCCAGGAGCTCACCGCCGGTGAAGTCGGCTTCTTCGTCGCGACGATCAAGAACGTTGCGGACACGAAGGTCGGCGACACCATCACGTCAGTCGAGAATCCCGCGGCCGAAGCTCTGCCGGGCTTCGAAGACATCAAGAGCATGGTCTTCGCCGGTCTCTACACGGTGGACTCGCACGAGCATGCGCTGCTGCGCGATGCACTTGAGAAGCTGCGGCTGAACGACTCCAGCTTCACCTTCGAGCCAGAGTCCTCGGTCGCTCTGGGTTTCGGCTTCCGCTGTGGCTTCCTCGGCCTGCTGCATCTGGAGATCATCCAGGAGCGCCTCGAGCGTGAGTACAACCTCGACCTGATCATCACCGCGCCGGGCGTGCAGTACAAGATCACGATGACCGACGGCAAGATCCTCACGGTGGACAATCCGTCGCGCTGGCCTGACCCGAGCGAGATCGAGCAGATCGAAGAGCCGGTCATCGAGGCGAAGATCCTTACCAACGACGAGTATCTTGGCGGGATCCTGAAGCTGGTCGAAGAGAAGCGCGGACGGCAGAAGAACATCGAGTACGTCAGCGAGACGCGCGTGATGATTACCTACGAGCTTCCGCTGAACGAGATCGTGCTCGACTTCTACGATCGGCTGAAGTCGGTCTCGCGCGGCTACGCGTCGCTCGACTATCACCTCACCGGAATGTGGGTCTCGCCGATGGTGAAGATGGACATCCTCGTCTCGGGCGAACCTGTCGACGCGCTGTCGATCATCGTGCATCGCGACTTCGCCTATGACCGCGGCAAGGCGCTCGTGGAGAAGATGCGCGAGCTGATTCCGCGGCAGATGTTCGAGGTTGCGATCCAGGCTGCGATCGGCTCGAAGGTCATCGCGCGCTCGACGGTGACCGCGATTCGCAAGAACGTGATCGCCAAGTGCTACGGCGGCGACATCAGCCGCAAGCGCAAGCTGCTGGAGAAGCAGAAGGAAGGCAAGAAGCGGATGAAGCGCATCGGCAAGGTGGATATTCCGCAGGAGGCGTTCCTCGCGGTGCTGAAGGTTGGGGAAGAGTAATTTTTCTGGGCGCCCCCCCCCGTCACTTTTGCGCAAAGTCTTCCAACGATTGAGCTTAGGGGTGGACCTAAGTTGTTTGGCAGGCACTGAAGGCCCGGCAATCACCGGGCCTTCACGAATTTCCCCCCGCTTCCAGAACATCAGCTTGTCAAGTGCAGCGGTGTAGCATCGCGCTTGATGAGTACGAATTCTGAGTTTCAAAAGCCGCTGCAGGCGGCTTTGCGGCATGCGCTTGCGCACGTGGACGGCCTACGCGATCGGGGTGTGGATGCGACGGCGTCGCTCGATGATCTGCGGCGAAGGATTGATGTGCCGCTGACTACGGATGGGGTCGATGCGGAGCGCGTGATTGAGGAGTTGGTGGCGGCGTGCGAGGGCGGGATCGTGGGCAGCGCGGGGCCGCGGTTTTTTGGATTTGTGATTGGCGGATCTCTGCCGGCGGCGCTGGCGGCAGACTGGATGACTTCGGCGTGGGACCAGAACTCAGGGCTGTATGTGATCGGGCCTGCGGCTTCGCTGGTGGAGGAGGTTGCAGGCACATGGCTGAAGTCGCTGTTCGGTTTGCCTGCTGAGGCGAGCTTCGCCTTTGTGACCGGGTGCCAGATGGCGCATGTGACCTGTCTCGCGGCGGCGCGGCATCGCGTGCTGCAGCGCGTGGGATGGGATGTGGAGCGTGACGGATTGAACGGATCGCCGGCGATTCGGATTCTCACCAGCACAGAGCAGCATGCGACGGTGCCGCGGGCGGCGCGGTTGCTCGGGATGGGAACTGGATGCATCGACACGCTGCCGTGCGACGACGAAGGGAGGCTGCGCGCGGATGCGTTGGAGCGGGCGCTGAAGGAGCGCGCGGGCAAGCCGACGATCGTGGTGTTGCAGGCGGGCGATCTGAACCGCGGAGCGTTCGATGATTTTCGGACGCTGATTCCGCTGGCGCGGGCACATAACGCGTGGGTGCACGTCGATGGAGCGATGGGATTGTGGTGCGCTGCTTCACCGAAGTATCGCTGGCTGCTGGATGGTGTGAGCGACGCTGACTCGTGGAGCACGGACGGACACAAGTGGCTGAACGTGCCGTACGACTGCGGCTATGCATTTGTGCGTGACGCGGCGGCGCATTATGCGGCACAGAGCGTGCACTCGTCGTATCTGGTGCAGGGTGCGGGAGCGCGCGACCAGGTGGATTGGACGCCCGGAGTTCTCGCGGCGCGGACGCGGGTTTGCAACGTATGCGGCGCTGCGGCAGCTTGGTCGTGATGGCGTGGCGGAGTTGGTTGATCGTTGCTGCGCGATTACGAAGGAGCTCGTGGAGCAGATTGGCGCGCTCGAAGGAGCGAAGGCTCTGTGCGAACCGTTGATCAATCAAGGCATGGTGCGGTTCTTCGATCCGCGACCTGAGGCAACAGACGCCGATCATGATCGCCTTACCGATGCGGTGATCGTCGGTGTGCGAGCGACGGGTGAGGCGTTCTTTACACCGACGACCTGGCATGGAGTGCGGGCGATGCGGGTGAGCGTTTCGAACTGGCAGACGTCGAGCGGAGGATGTTGCGCCTGTGGTGGCATGCGTGGAGAGAGTGTCTGGATGCGGAACGGGCGAAGCACCGCGGCTAATCACTCCCCTTCATCCTGCCGTCGTGGTCGAGAAGGTTTGAGCGGTTGAGGTTGCAGTGACGTTATCGGGGTCCTTCGACTGCGCCTCGTGGAGCGAGGCTCCGCTCAGGATGACGGGTTGTGGGTGTGTGGACGACTTCAGGCTTCGCTCAGGATGGCGGGGTGTGGGTGTGGGGAGGTTGGTGCCGCCATCTCGGCACCGCGGAGCCAGCGGTTTGCGGGTTCGGTGAAGAGGCGTGCCAGCGCCCATGCCAGCGGCGCCGTCGCAAGCAACATCGCGACTGCGAAGGTTGCGACGACGCTGCGCGAGGCATGGTGCGGATAGATACCGAGCGTAGAGTGCGACGCCCGCGATGATGATGAACTCGTGCGAGAGATAGAGTTCGTAGCTGTGGCGGCCGAACCATCGCAGCGGAGCAGACCAGCGTGAGCCGCGTTTGCGGCGCAACGTGACCGCGGCCATCACAAGGCATACGGAGAGCGCGAGCAGAGCGTCGTCCGTGCCGCTGCGGCCGAGAGTGAGCATGACGTACGAGTGCGGCCATGGCCAGATGGCGATCAGCAGGATGCCGGCCCAGCCTGCAATCTCTGCTACGCGCAGCCCTGCAGATGGCAATGCGTGACGTGAGAGGCGGTCGACGAGGTAGGCCGTGAGGCAGCCGAGCGCGATGCTGGCCATGCCGGCGAGATAGGAGTTCTCCTGTTGCAGATCCGTATGGGACCACACGGTGCGTGCGAACGGCCCGAGCGCGAAGAGCGTGAGCGCAAGAGTAATCCAGGCCGAGCGTCCCACGCGTCCGCCGCGAAAGAGCACGAGGCTGATGAGCGGGAAGAACAGATAGAACATCTCCTCGATCGATAGTGACCAGAGGACAGTCCAGCATGCAGGCAGCCAGGCGTTGCGCGAGGCTTCGAGCCAGTTGAGATGAAACGTCAGCGCCGCGAACAGAGCGCGCGGAAGAGTAAAGAACTTCTCGTTGATGACGTAGCCCTCGACATGCAGCAGATGCAGCGCGCTCAAGACGAAGAGCATGAGCAGCAGCAGCGGCATGATGCGCGCAAAGCGGATCCGATAGAAGGCCCGTGGTCGAATGGCATCGAGTGAGCCGAATCGACGCAGCGAGGTGAGCGTGATGAGGAAGCCGGAGACGGCGAAGAATGTGGTCACGCCATTGCCGCCGTTGAAGAAGACGAAATGACGCGTGTACTTCGGCCAATCCCAGCCGAGCCGCACGTGCACGCCTGCGAAGCGAATGAGGATGTGCAGCAGGATGACCGCGAGGATCGAGAGCCCGCGCAGAATATCGATTCCATCCAGCCGCGGCATGGCGGGCTTGCGGTCGTTTTCGTTGGGCACTGACGACATTTTAGGTGAGTGTTGCCGATGGAATGCTTGCACGCAAAAGAGAACGGAGGCCCAAAGGCCTCCGTTCTCTGGTCAAGCTTGAGTCGAGATTAGTGAGTGGTCGTCGCCGGGTGCGCTGCACCACCGGCCGGCGGCGTGGTGCGATGCGCAGCCGGGGCCGGAGCCGACGGCGGCGGAGCTGCAACACCCGAGCTGGTGTTGTAGGCGTTGACGACAGCCTGCGTGATGTCCGTGGGCTGAGCAAACCAGAGCACCGGGTTCGGCGCCTGCTGGTTGCCACCGACGTTGAGCATCAGGGTGAAGCCGTTTTCCTGCGCGTACTTCACGGCAGCGGCGCCAACCTTCTGCGCGACCTTGCCATAGGCCTCCTGCAGATCACCCTGGTAGGCGTTCTGCGCGTCCTCGGCATCACGGTTCAGCGCCTTCTCCTTCTCATCGATGGTGCGGAGGAGCTTGGCGCGCTGGTCATCCGAAGTGGAGGGGGGAAGACCCTGAGCCTGCTTCTTCAGCGAGTCAACCTCTGAGGCTTCGCCGTCGATCTTGGACTTCTGGGGTTCGTACTTCTTCTGAACGTCGGCCATGGCGCGCTGTCCTTCATTGGTAGCGACAACGGCCTGTTCGAAGGCGATGATGGCGACCTTCGCGGGGATGGCTTCGGGCTTCACGTTCGGCGCTGCAGCTCGCAGGCGCGGCTGAAGAGGTGGCTGCCTGGGCGGCGAGCGAGGGGACGGCGAGGCCAGCGGCCAACGCTGTTGCAAGGACAAGCGTGCGGTTCATGTGGTGAATGTTGCTCCTTCGGGATCGAGAACGTGATTTGGGCAAATCTGAATTCATGGAGTGGAGGCTGCGCCACTCGGCTGGGCCACCCTCCGCGTCCTGCTTTGATATCTTTCTCGCCTGCGGAACGGGCGAGAGAGGCGCGGGCAGACTGCTGTGGGGCCGACTGCACAGAATTATATAAGAGCGAAAGCATCGTCGGTCAAACGACCCAAAATGCTCATGGCCAGTCCGAAGCCCTCTCCCAGAGAGTGAGACGAGCGGAGGCGGGCGGTCGTTTCATGGTGAGTGGGGGCGGATTGAGTTCCAGGATTCCGATTTATGGGGTCAGCCTTCCGAAAAACGGAGCGGAGAACGATAATTTCTCCGGTTTTGGGTAGGTCAAACCGGCGAGACAACGATTTTGTAAGGATTTGGGGGGTAAAAACGTTTGGAACGACGATTGCTCTATCCAGAGTATTCCAGCCTTGCACCGTACGCGGCGCAGAGCGGCGAATGTCCAGCGGTGATTAAGAGACCTCAATTAGTGAGGCGCAACCCGCGGGACAGCTCCGAAGGGGGCATTTTCGGAGGCCAGTGACTGGCCTGTAGGGGTCCGAGGGCCATCTTCCGGGGAGGGGAGGTGGCCCAACGGCTTTCTTGGGGATATTCTGTCTCTGCAAGTGAATAAGTGCGCCAGGTTACAGAGTGGGAAGAGCTTGCATAGAAGTAGATTGAGCGATATACTTGAAGCTGTTCCGGGCGCGGAGCGCATGAGCCGATGGAGGGGCAAGGCCCCTGGAAGGCTGCACGACTCGCAGACGCCCGTAGTGGGAACAAGGATCTCTCTGGAAAATCGAAGGGTTGGACGGTGCGCCGGAACGGAGCTGGCAGCGAACCGTCTGGTCTGGGCCGTGCAGGCCCGCAGCAGGGATAAGGCAAGACGACCGTGGAATATGAGGTCGAGTTGAGTGCGGCGGAGTTCCTCAGCGCGAGCGCGAGAGGCGATCGTAGAGATGATGAACCCAGCCGGTAGATGAGCAAGTAAGCCGTTCCAAGAGCCAAGATTTGAGATCGTCGGAAGACTCCTCTGTTCGGACCGCGGCTCGCGCGAAGCACGACTCAAGCGCGAGGCAAGGGGCCGCGTCTCCGAAGCCTTTGGGGAGCTTTTTGGAAGGACAGAGTAAGGGGAATCAACAGCAACCATGTCAGAACAGAATCTAGTAGACGCTCCCGATCAGTTTGGCGGGGACGGGTTTGAAGTCGAAGAGTTCGACGGCGGCAACGAAAGTGGCGGGCCGGTGGCTCCAGGCATGGGCCAGAGCAAGAGCAGCCGCCGACGGCGCCGGAAGCGGAAGAATAAGCTGATGTCCACCTCCGGAGAGGCGGGCGTGCCGGGCGCGACTGAAGACGCAAGCGCCGCGCCAGCCACGATTGTGATGGAAGGCGAGAGCCTCGCACTTGCAGCCGCATCCACCGGCGGCAACGCTGGTCAGGCGCCGCGGCGACCCCAGCAGAGTGGCCAACAACCGTTCGGACAGGGACAGGGACAGGGCGGAAAGCGCTGGAAGAAGAAGTTCCGCGATCGCGAACGCCGTACGCGCAACGACAATCCGGGCAATGACTTCCGTTCCGAAAATGCCGGCAGTTACGGCGGTGGCAACGGCGGCGGCGGTGGCTATGGCGGCGGCAACGGATATCGCCAGGGCCTGCCGGATAACTTCGGAAATCTTGTCGGCGGATTCAAGCGCAAGAACAAGGGCGGACAGCAGAGGGAGCGCGGCTTCGTGGGCCCGATGGACCACAGCTATCGCGCCGGCGATGCGAATTACGCGGATGCGCCGCCTTCGACGATCCAGCTGCATGGACACCGCCGGCATCGTCACCAGGGCGACAACCAGCCGCTGGACTTCTCAGGTCCGCGACCCGTGCCGATACCCGAGGACGCGCAGACGCATATCTACCTGTTTATCGAGGACCTGTTCCTGACGGCGAAGATCAACGAGGCCGCGCGCAAGCTCGGCGTGAAGGTCGCCTTCGTGAAGAACGAGAAGGAAGCGCTCGCCGAACTGACGAGCGGTGACGATGAGAACAAGCCGTCGCTGATCGTCTTCGATCTGAATAACGCCAATGCAAAGCCGCTGACGACGATTCCAAAGATCAAGACCAAGCTAAAGCGGTCGGTGTCGATCATCGGATTCCTCTCACACCTGCAGGGCGACCTGAAGGCCAAGGCAGTGGAGGCGGGTTGCGACGTGGTGATGCCGCGCGCAGCGTTCAGCCAGAACCTGCCGAACCTGCTGCGCCGCTACGGCGTTGATAACGAGGAAGAGGTCAACTTCAACTACTGATTAGAGATCAGAGATCAGAAGTCAGAGATCAGAAAAGCGCTACGGCAATCGCTGTGGCGCTTCTTGTTCTTGAGGATACTGTTCTCTGTTCTCTAATCTCTGTTCTCTCTGATCGCTCACAGTGAAGACTGTGCGGCGTCCTTGAAGAAGTCGAGTGTCAGGTCGATGACGTTGAGGTTCCGGTCGGTCGACGGCGCAAAGGAGTAGTCCAGGCCCTTGAGGTTGGCGCTCTCCTGCACCTTGGCGTGCAGTTCGTCGATCGCGATCTGGTCATAGACATCGCCGGGCGCGAGTGCGAGCAGGTTGCGAACCTCAGCCTCCTGCGCTGGCGATAGATTGCGCACAGTCACAGTGCGCAGGCGATATTGCGGTCCGGTCACCGTCTCGAGACGGTAGTTCGCAGTCGCACGCTCCGGATCGAGCTCCGGCTTATCGACGAAGTGTACCGACGCATAGCCCGCCTGGAAGTACACCGTCATAATCGAGCTCTCGAGCCGGTCAAACGCGTATGGCGTTGCCACTTCGCCGGTCTGGAGATCGTAGTAGCCGGAGAGATCGCGGCCGCGCAGCAGTGGACCGGCATCGGCGCTGATCATGCCCACGTGATAGAGCGGACCTGCAGAGACCTCAGCCTTCAGCGGCACGTAATAGTTGTCGCCAACGCGCATCGGGTGACCGGCGCTGACGACGACCTCGGCTGAAAGATAACCGTGGCGCTGCAGCGGTTCCGCAAGCTGGTGCGCGGCGAGCGGAATGTTGCCGGCGTCGAAGGGCTTGCCCTCCATCTGGCGCGCAACACGCGCAACCAGATCGCCCTCGGGTGAGGAATCGAGTTCGAGGCCACCGACCAGAATCTGCGGAGCAGAGATGCTGAACTCAATGTGCGGGCGCTGTGCTGTGCCCGGAATATAGAACGGCAGCGTCTTCATGAATGCCGAGACCGAAACCGAGGCCGGCGATGGCTCATCACTGATCACCGTCGCGCGAACGCCCTTCGTGGCGAGCATCGCGGTCAGCGCGTCGCGGACCTGTGCCTCCTGAGCGGAGCCGCGGCCGACCTCGTCGCCGAGGCTCGGGATCCGATGCTTGAGCTCGGCGCGGATCTGGGCATCAGTCCACCAGGGAAAGTTGGCGAAGGTGTAAGGAAGGCGTTCGGAGACGGGCTGCTGTGTCGTCTTTGGCGTCTGGCCGAAGACGGCAGGCGTCATGACGGGAAGCAGAAGGGAGAACAGGCCGGTCGTTAGTAAGACTCTGCGCATACGGTGTCCCAGAACGAGAATATGACACTTTCGAGGTATGCGCTGCATATTTTGTGGGACTTCTACGGTACGCCGGTAAGTAACTTTCGGTTGAGTCAAAAAGGAGTTGCCGCCAGGGTGAACCACAGTGATTAACCCCCACCTCAAGTGTCACTTGAGGTATCGGCGAAATTCCGGTGGGCTGTAGCTTTTCAGATCAGTTTCTGGAGGCGCGTGTGCCGGCCCGGGACGTCTTGCTCAAGCCGTTTGCCGCGCCTGGATTTCGAGGAAACACTGGATGAGAGAGAGCGCCGCCGGGGTAACCCCGGGCAGTCGGCTGGCCTGGCCGAGGGTTGACGGACGGACCCGGCCGAGCTTCTCGACCATCTCCCGGGAGAGGCCGCTGACCGTGGTGTAGTCGAAGGTCTCCGGGATGGCACGGGCCTCATCGCGGCGCAGACGCTCCATGCTTCGCTGCTGCTGGACGAGGTAGCCGGCGAACTTGATGCCGGTCTCGACGGTTTTCATCTCGTTCCGGATCCAGACTGGAAGAATACCCGTGCCACGATAGTTCATGGACGTTCAGCGCGGCGAGCCAGGTCGCAAATTCCGGGATCGCCGCCACGCGGTCGAGCAGCGCCGGAAGCAGCTCCTCGACGGTGACCTGGGGCCGCTTGAGAAGCTGTGCCGGGCGGTCGCCTCTGGCCGGAACTGGTCCAAAATCGGACGGCCATTCCGGGCTGAGGACCGCCACGTCGGCATCCGTCAGCTTGCCTGTTTCAAGAAGGGACGCGAAGGCGGCGGCCCGGGACTGCTTGGCCTCGAAGGCTGCCCAGGCAGTGTCGTCGATGAGGCCAAGACGGCGGCCGTGCGGCGTGAGCCGGACGTCTGCGTTGTCGATGCGCAGGTGCAGCCGAAACTCTGCGCGCGAGGTGAACATGCGGTAGGGCTCGTCGGTGCCCTTGGAGATAAGGTCGTCGATGAGGATGCCGGTGTAGGCCTCGGTGCGGTCCAGCGTGAAGGTGTTCTGGTCCGACGCTCATCGCGCTGCGACTTCGCGAAGAGCGCGGCGTTGATGCCGGCCATCAGTCCCTGGCACGCGGCCTCCTCATAGCCCGATGTGCCGTTGATCTGGCCGGCGAGGTAGAGCCCGGTGAACTGCTTCACGCGCAGCGAGCGGTCGAGCTCGGTCGGATCGATGGCGTCGTACTCGATCGCATAGCCGGGCCGCAGCATCTCGGCGTTCTCGAGGCCCGGGATGGAGTGCACCATCGCGGCCTGCACCTCCATGGGAAGCGAGGTGCTCATGCCGTTGATGTAGACCTCGTGCGTGTTCAGGCCCTCGGGCTCGAGGAAGAACTGGTGCGAGGTCTTGTCCGGGAAGCGGACGATCTTGTCTTCGATGGACGGGCAGTAGCGCGGCCCGATGCCCTCAATCTGCCCGGTGAACATGGGCGAGCGGTGCACGTTGTCGCGGATGAGCTGCAGCGTTTCGGGCGTGGTCATCGCGATGTGACACGAGACCTGCGGCAGCGGCGGCTGCCACGTGGGGCTGCCGTCTGCAGGCGTGCTGCGGAAGCTGAACGGCGTCGGGTCCGCATCGCCGGGCTGCTCTTCAAAGCGCGACCAATCAATGGTCCGGCCGTCGAGGCGCGGTGGCGTGCCGGTCTTGAGGCGGCACTGGCGCAGGCCAAGCTTCTTCAGGTTCTCACCGAGCAGGACGCTGGCGGGCTCACCGGAGCGGCCGGCGGTGTACTGCTGCTCGCCGCAATGAATGAGACCGTTGAGGAAGGTGCCGGTCGTCACGACGACGGCATGCGCATGAATTACGCGGCCATCGCGCAGCTTCACGCCTGTAATCCGGCGTGAAGCAGGGATTAGGGCGCAGGGATTAGGGATTAGAGATTCTTGCTCTCGTAATCCCTGGGCCCTAATCCCTGATCCCTCGATCTCGTCGAAGACGAGATCCACGACCTCAGCCTGCTTGATGAACAGGTTCTTGATCGATTCGAGCTTCTCGCGCATGCGCACGCGATAGAGCGCCTTGTCGCACTGTGCGCGCGGCGACCACACGGCGGGACCGCGCGAGGTGTTGAGCAGGCGGAACTGAATGCCGCACGAATCCGCGACCTCGCCCATGATGCCACCGAGTGCGTCGACCTCGCGCACGAGATGGCCCTTTGCCACGCCGCCAATCGCCGGATTGCAGGACATCTGTGCGATGAGGTCCATGTTCAGCGTGAAGAGCGCCGTGCGCAGGCCCATGCGCGCAGAGGCAGCCGCGGCCTCGCAGCCGGCATGGCCCGCGCCGACGATCAGCACGTCGAATTGTTCTGTGAAGCTCATGCGTTGGATCGTTGAGAGACACGCATTTTTCTGCGTGATTTCCCTACTTCCATTCTAGTGGAGCGCGCTTGCTTTAGCTTGCCTCTCAATCCTTCAAGGCCGCGATACGCTCGGCATACTCCTGCTCGACCTTCTGCTGGGTGTCGCTCAATTGAGGCGGCGGTGCCGAGCGCAACTCCAGCTTTTCGAGCGTGCCTGTGAACGCGAACGGCGAAGGATATGGCCCGACGGGACTGGCCGTGTCCTCACCGACGTCAAACGTCTCCTCAAACGAGTACGCGCGCGGAACTGTCTGCTCCAGGCGTGCCTCGCCCGCGTTCTTGCCGTTGACTGTCAGCGTTACGGTCGCGCCTTTGCCGAGCCCTCCGCCGTCATACGCGAAGTGCAGCTCAATAACCGAATGCCCCTCGGGCAGCTTCTCAGGCGCGGTGATCGTCGTGACCTTCAGCCGGAAGTAGTTGTAGGTGTACGCAGGGTGGCCGTCCTTGATGTAGAGCGAATACCCCGCAGCCTCACCGCCTTCCGCCACGAGCACACCATCAGCACCGCCGGGCGGAATCGTCACATACGCCGTGAACGTGTGCGTGCGATTGCGCGTGCCGGGAGCAAGCGCGTCATAGAGGTGCGTCGCGCCGGGGTAGAAGGTGTAGAACGCGCGGCCGCCCGGCGGCGGCGGATTTGGATGCTGCCGTCCGTTGATACGTGGATCAATGGGATAGACGTGGTTCTTCCAGGCCTCGTCGTCGAAGAGCTTCTCGAGTTGCGCAAGCTTGTCCGGATACTTCGCCGCGAGATTGTTCGCCTCCGAATAATCCTTGTCGAGATCGTAGAGCTCCCACGGCAGCGGCCCGTTGTTGTTCGTGAAGGTGTACGCCCACGGCAGCAGGCCCGTGCGTTGCGCGGCGATCCAACCGTGGTCATACATTGCGCGATTGCCGTGCATCTCGAAGTACTGCGTCTCCCGCTCGGGCGCCTGCGGATTCTCAAAGCTCGCGAGAAAACTCATGCCGTTCACAGGCTGCTGCTCTACGCCATCGACGCTCTTCGGCTCAGGCACGCCTGCGGCTTCGAGAATCGTCGGAAAGATATCGGTCACATCCTGATACTGCGAGCGCACGCTGCCCGGGTCCTTGATGTGGCCCGTCCACGCCACGACCAGCGGATCGCGCGTGCCTCCCAGGTGCGAGCCGATGCGCTTGCCCCACTGGAACGGCGTGTTCCCTGCCCACGCCCAGCCTGCGGGATAGTGCGGGTTCGACCCCTCGAGCCCAATCGTGTCGAGGTGCTTCACCACCTCCGACGCCGGCGGCACAATGCCGTTCACCTGCTCCATCAGGTTGTCGGTGCCGTTGATGTTGCCCTCGAGGCTCGCGCCGTTATCGCCCGCGATATAGAAGATCAGCGTGTTGTCGAGCTGCCCCGTTCTTTCGCAGCGTCTCGATCACGCGGCCAATCTCGAAATCCGCCTGCGCCATATAACCGGCGAAGACCTCCATCAGCCGCTCCGCAACCTTCTTCTCATCGGGAGAGAGCGAATCCCACGCAGGCAGCTCCGCGGGGCGTGGCGTCAGCACCGTATCCTGCGGCACGACGCCCAGCCTCTTCTGCCGCTCGAGCACCATCTCGCGATACTTGTCCCAGCCCATGTCGAACTTGCCTTTGAATTTGTCGATCCACACCTCCGGCGCTTCGAGCGGAGCGTGCGTCGCTCCCGTCGCGTAGTAGATGAAGACTGGACGGTCCGGTGCAAGCGCCTTCTGCTGCTCGATCCACGCGCACGCGTGCGTCGCGAGATCCTCGTTCAGCGTGTAGTCCTTCTCGCGCCCCGGCGGAGCAACCATCGCGATCGGCTTCGTTCCTTCCGTCAGCTCCGGATGCCACTGATCGGTATCTGCGCCGATGAAGCCGTAGAAGTGGTCGTAGCCCTGATGCGTTGGCCAGTGGTCATACGGTCCGGCGAGCGTCGTCTCTGCATCAGGAATCAGATGCCACTTGCCGAACGCTGCCGTCGCGTAGCCGTTCTCGCGCAGAATCTCGGAGACGAACGCCGCGCTCTTCGGGATGGATCCTGTGTAGCCGGGATATCCATTCGCCCAGTTCGTGATCGTGCCCATGCCGACGGCGTGATGATTGCGCCCTGTCATCAACGCCGAGCGCGTTGGCGAGCACAGCGCCGTCACGTGAAAGCGTGTGTAGCGCAGGCCCTGCTGTGCGAGGCTGTCGAGCGTCGGCGTCGGAATCATGCCGCCGAAGGTTGCGGTCTGTCCGTAGCCTGCGTCGTCGAGCAGAATCAGCAGAACGTTCGGTGCGCCTTTGGGTGCAGTCAACGGCTCCGCGGGCTGGAGTGTGGAGGTGCGATAGTCGCGTGTGATGTTGCCGCGAAACGGCGGCGGCGCAATGGGCAACGTTGTGCGGTCGGGCGTCTGCGCGGAGACAGCCTGCGTGACAGCGAAGGCGAGTACACCAGCAGAAGTTGCGCTAATCAATCCAAAGCGAGGCGACATGGCTTGCGACTCCTTGCAGGATTCATCAACTCTAGGGGACAGGTGTGAACGCTGCAACCTGCTTGCCAGGGTTCGCTGAAGGGATCTGCAGCAGATTTGTGCGGCAAGCGTGCACCTTCGCAGCTATGCTATGGGCACAATCTACGCCATGCCGCTATGCAGGCTTCCTGAGGAGACAAACCGACGATGAGACGTGCTCTGAGACGAGGTGGCGTTGCCGCCCTTGCCCTGCTTCTGACGGTTGCAGCCGCGACGCCGGCGGCCGCACAGAAGTTGAAGCTGCCCGAGATCAAGTATGAGAAGTACACGCTGCCGAATGGCCTCACGGTCATCACGCATGAGGACCATCGTCTGCCGCTCGTCGCCGTTGACCTCTGGTATCACGTCGGTCCGCTGAATGAGCGTGCGGGACGCACAGGCTTCGCGCATCTCTTCGAGCACATGATGTTCGAGGGCTCTGAGCACGTCGGGGAGAAGGCGCACATCAAGTACGTGCAGTCCGCAGGCGGCACCGACATCAACGGCACAACGGACTTCGATCGCACCAACTACTTCGAAACCATGCCGAGCAATCAACTCGAGCTCGCGCTCTGGCTCGAGAGCGATCGCATGGGCTTTTTGATGGAAGGCCTCAATCGCACACTCCTCACCAACCAGCGCGACGTCGTTCGCAACGAGCGCCGCCAGGGTGAGGGACGGCCATACTACGTGGCGAATGAGACGGTCATCCACATGTTGTATCCGCAGAGCCATCCGTACTACGGCAATGTGATGGGAAGCCACACCGACATCGAATCGGCTCGCATCGCCGATGTGCGCGACTTTCATCAGCAGTACTACACGCCGAACAATGCTTCGATTGCGATTGCAGGCGACTTCGATCCCGAAGGCGCTGCGCGCGCAACTGATGAAGTACTTCGGGCCCATTCCACGCGGGCCTCAACCTCCTCCGGTGAATGTGACGACGCCTCCGATCACCTCGCAGAAACGGGCGACGGTGACCGACACCGTGAAGCTGCCGCAGATTCGCTTCGCATGGCTCACACCGCCCGCGTACACGCAACCAGCGTATGACACCGATGTCGCGCTTTATGCACTCGGCGGCGGCAAGGCAAGCCGCCTGGACGAGGCGCTCGTCTACAAGTCGCAGATGGCACAGAGCGTCACGTGTGGCGGCGATTCGCTGAAGCTGACCGGCATGGCGCAGTGCATTATCACTGCGCGGCCGGGCGTGAAGCTCGAGGACATCGAAGCGGTCTTCTGGAAGGAGCTCACAAAGCTGCAGCAGGAGGGACCGACCGCACAGGAGGTGGACGCCGCGAAGGCGAATACCCTCACCGACAAAATAAGCGGGCTGCAGCGTCTCGGCGGCTTCGGTGGCGTGGCCGATACGCTCGATGAGTACAACCAATACACAGGCGATCCGGGATTTCTGCCGAAGGACATGGCGATGACGGAGGCCGTCACGACGGCAAGCGCAAAGGCTGCTGCGGTGAAGTACTTCGCCAGCAACGCAGCCGTTGTTGTCTCCTGCGTTCCCGGCGATAAAGTGCTGCACGATGTGCCGCGCAGCCCGGCCGACACCGACGCGAGTGTGGAGATCAAGAACCCGTACACGGCCGACTTCGAGAAGTCGCAGGAGTGGCGCAAGACGGCGCCGAAGGCCGGGCCTCTGCCGGTCGTGCATCTGCCCGTGCCGACGACCTTTGCGCTGGAGAACGGCCTGAAGGTCTATCTCGTTGAAGACCACGCGCTGCCGATCCTGTCAGCTTCGCTGGTTGCGCGCGCGGGAAGTGAACGCAACCCGAAGGACAAGGGTGGCCTGGCATCGCTCGTCGCCGAGACGATGGGCGATGGCACCGAGAGCCGCGATCTGAAGAAGCTCGCCGACGATGAGGAGCTTATTGGAATCCACATCACTCCCGGCGCGAGCATGGATGGAAGTTTCGCCGGTATGACCGTGCTGACGAACAACACGGATCGCGGTACTGACCTGCTCGCGGACGTCGTCGAGCATCCGGCGTTCCGTCCCGAGGACCTTGACCGCCGCAAAAAGCAGAGGCTGGTGCGCATCGCTCAGGAGACGGATTCAGTGCAGGCCATTGCGCAGCGCGTGGGACCGAAGCTGCTCTTCGGCGACAGTCCCTATGGTCAGTCGATATCGGGAACACAGGAGAGCGTACAGGCATTGACGCGCGAGGACATGATGGGCTTTTACAAGAGCCACTACGGTCCGGCGGACTCGGCGCTGCTCCTTGCTGGCGATATCACGCCTGCTGAAGCTCACCGCGTCGCCGAGCAGTACTTCGGCAAGTGGAGCGGAACGGCGAGTGAAGCCGTAACGTTGCCGGCTGCGCCGGAGATGCAGCCGACGCACGTGGTGATCGTCGACAAGCCCGGCGCACCGCAGACGATGCTGATGGCCTTCGGACTTGGCGTGCCGGCAAACTCGCCTGACCTGCCGACGCTGCAGGTGATGAACTACACGCTCGGCGGGTCCTTCGCCAGCCGCATCAACATGAACCTGCGCGAGGAGCATGGGTACACGTATGGTGCGAGCTCCGGTTATCGGGGCTACCGCGCAGGCGGACAGTTTGTCGCGGGCGGGTTAGTGCGGACCGATGTTACCGCACCGGCAGCGAAGGAGCTGATGGGAGAGATTACGCGCTTCCCGACGCAGCTTCCGAGCGAGACCGAACTGAACGCGAGCAAAGATGCGCTGGTGCAATCGCTGCCCGGCGAGTTCGAGACCACGTCCTCTGCAACCGGCGCAATGCAGTCCATCTTCCTCTACGACCGTCCGCTTGATTACTACGCGAAGCTGCCGGAGAAGTATCGGGCAGTCACTGCGGAAGATGTTGCGAAGGTCGCGAAGGAAGACCTGCATCCGAACCAGCTCATCATCGTCGCGGCGGGCGACCGCGCGAAGATCGAGCCGGGGTTGAAGGACGCTGGCCTCGGGCCGGTGGAGGTGCGAGACATCAATGGTGACCTGGTGACGAAGTAACGAAACCGCGTTGCCAGGAGGCGCGGCCTGATGAGGTTGCGCCTCTTGCTTATGCGTGCGCTTCGTGCGGTGTGGTCAAAGCGACGAGAGCCTTCTGAAGCGCTTCGGGGCTGTCGACGTGCGTGGTGATGAGACTCTTGTCGATCTTGTGGTTAAGGCCGCTGAGCACTTTGCCGGGACCGACCTCGATATAGTGTGTCGCGCCGGATTGGTTGAGGAGCTGAATGCACTCGACCCAGCGGACTGCGCCGGTGACCTGACGGATGAGGGCATCGCGAACTTCGGGGCCGCGGCGCAGCAAGCGGGCATCGACGTTCGCGGCAACGGGGAACGCGGGGTCGTTGAAGGTGATCGATTCGAGCGTCTTGGCGAGCTCGTCCTCTGCGGGCTGCATGAGCTTGCAGTGGAAGGGAGCGCTGACGGGCAGCATGATGGCGCGCTTGGCTCCAGCCTCCTTGCAGAGTGCGGCGGCGCGCTCAACTGCCCCTTTCGATCCGGAGATCACTGTTTGTTCGGGAGAGTTCAAATTCGCCGGCGCAACGACAGCGCTTACCCGAGTCGCTGCCTCCGTTGGCGTAGAGGCAGGGTTCGCCGGGTCAGCGAGGGCGTCCATGGTGGCGGCGGCCTGTTCGGAGGGGTTCGAGGGGTTATCGGGCGGAGGAGCGGTGAGTTCGTCCGAGACGCGGGCGCAGATGTCGTTGATGCGGGCGGCGGGAAGGCCGAGGATGGCGGCCATGGCTCCCTCGCCGGGTGGGACGGCGGCCTGCATGAACTGACCGCGGGAGCGCACGGTGCGGACGGCGTCGGCGAAGGTGAAGGTGCCGGCGGCGACGTGAGCGGAGTATTCGCCCAGGGAATGGCCAGCGGCGAAGGCGACGGTGAGGTTGCGGGACTTCAGCTCGGGCTCGAGCACGCGGAGGATCGCGATGGAGGTGGTGAGGATCGCGGGCTGGGTGTGCTCGGTGAGCTTGAGCTGGTCCTCGGGGCCCTCGAAGATGAGCTTCGAGAGGGCGAAGCCGAGGGCGTCGTCGGCCTCCTGGAAGATGGCGCGGGCTGCCGGAACGGTGTCGTAGAAGGCGCGACCCATGCCGACGACCTGGGAACCCTGGCCGGGAAAGAGGAGGGCGAGCTGTGGATTTACATCGGAGGTGACGGTGTTGTTGCCAGTGGCGTCGGTCATGAGATTTCAGTTTAGATGCCACTCCCCCTCCCGGCGTTTGTGCGCAAAGTCTTCGAGAGACGAGGGTTAGGTCCGGACCCGATGCGAAAACTCCCATTTTTCAGGGGCCATCGGCGCAAAGTCTTCCAAACGCGCCGGTTATCAAGGAGCCGGACAACAAAACCCGGCGATGTGCCGGGTTCTTTCCCTACTTAAAGTTTACAAGGTGTGTCAAGCGTCGCGCGAATCGAGGCGTGCTGTCCCGGCAAACATAAATACAGAGGTCCTTCGACTACGCCTCAGGATGACGGCTGCGGGGGCAGGACGACGACTTCATGGAACGCCTGGGATGAAGGACCTATTCGATGACGCCGGTGATGAAGGTCTGCTGGGCCTCGGCGGAGGCGAGGGAGTAGAGGGCGAACTGACGGCTGCTCTTTGCGCGGAGCTCGAAGAGGAGGCTGGCGCGGTGGGAGTCGTCGGGGTCGACGGCGTCGACGAGGCGCATCCAGGGAGTGCGGTCAAGGTGGCCTTCGTCGGTGACAGAGGAGAGGGAGACCTGGAGCGAGCCTGCAGGAAGGCGCTGCGCGATGATGGTGACGCGCACCGGAGGGCCGGCCGTGGTGACGAGGGCGGCGGAGTAGACGAAGGTGGGCAGGCCCCCGTAGCTGAGGGTGTAGCCGGAGATATGTTCGTCGGCGAAGGTGAGCGAAGCGGGTGTGCTCGCAGAAGTGGTGTGATGCGTGGTGGTCGTGGAACCCACCTTAGCGCGCGGTGAAACTTTCACCCCAGCGGGCGAGCCCGCTGGGGACCCCGGAACTGCGCGCGAAGATGGGGCACCCGGGTTCGTCGCCGGCTTCGAAGCGGGAGCGGTGTTGAGCCTGGGGCCAGTGGCGGTAACCGCAGCGGGCGTGAGGTGGTTTGCGGCGAGGTACTGGCGGGCTATGGGATCGGCCAGTTTTTGCATCTCGGCGATCGTCTGAGCACGCTCGATGGGCGTCTCCCAATCGCGGGCGAAGACATGCGTCGGATTGTTGGCGGCGTCCGAGACGGCGACAGCCTGATGCAGGTTACCGGGGGTACCGGTGAGTTGCGGCGGCGCGGTGGCGGACACGACCTTGCCGCGGTGAATCTCGGGGCGGTCGGGATCATCGTTGAGGGAGGTGGGCATCGCCTCGACGCCGGAGCCGGACTCCTTCTCCTTCTTCTGCTTCTTGTTGTCGGGGACGTTGCGGTGGCCGAGCGTGGGGCGATCGGGGTCGGCGTCGGGAATGGTGCCGGTGTCCTGCGCCGCTGTGCCCTGCGCGTCGGTTCCAGCTGACAGCGGGGCGTTGTCGGCGGTGGTTGAATCCGAGTCGCGCCGGTGCATCTGCGGGCGGTCAGGATCGTCGGCCGGAGCGGGCGAGCTGGAGGCGGAGCCTTTTTTGCCGGCAGAGGGGGTGGAGGTGTCGTCGCTGGGATTGCGCGAGGGGACGAAGTGCGGACGGGAGTCGTCCTCGCTACCGACAATGACGGCGGGTGTGGCGGCGTGTTGCGTGAGCTTCTTCGGCGGCGGCGCGGCGGAGACCGGAATAAAGTGGCCGTAGCCGTACCAGGCGCCGAGCGGGTTGTCGTCGGCGGTGCTGCGCTTGTCGACGAGGTTGCGCGCGGAGTCCAGGTCGAGGCTGCCGATGGGATCGCCGGAGTGCTGGACGAGGTAGACGTTGCCGGTCTCGAGCGCGAGGGGAATGGGGTGCGCGAGGAAGACGCCGGCGTCTTCAAAGTGGTTGTTGATGAAGATGGAGACGGGGATGAGGCGCGCGGCGTCGGGCTTGAGCATGTCGCCGGTCCACTCGTAGACGCCGACGGCGCGGGTGACGCGCTGGGCCTTGTCGACGTGGTGCATCTGCGCGGCGAGGGGGAGCGCGATGATCCAGGGGCCGAGGATACGGATGGGGCGCATGGCTGTTAATAGCTTAGACGGAGTGTGGGAGTGAGGAGCGCCGGGCGATCTGCGAACCCACGCCTCTAAGGGGGTGAACTTAGAGGGGGGTGAACTTATTGCAATGGAAGGAGCAGCCCCCGACCGGCGAGACCGATGAGTTTGTCCTGAACCATAAGCGCAGCAGGCCGTGCCGCTTGCGGCAAGCCCCCTAAGTACGCTGCGAAGGTCCAGGCCAAATCTCGAGCGGCAGCGACATTCCAAATGGCAAGGAGCCGGCCGACCTTACCCGTATCCTGCGCGAGTCCTCCAAGCAGTCCACTTGCCAGATCGGTGAGGACGGTCGGCAGAAGCTGAGCGAGGATGCTGTTTACGCGCTCGTAGTCGGCATGTTCGGGACTCGGCAGGGTCAGCGGGAGATTCATTTCGGAGCCGGTTTGAACGAGCGCGAGCGCAAGATCATGGTTGATGTGCGCATTCATGCCGGCGAGCGCGAACTGAATCCTTTCGACGTTGGGCTCGTCGCGGGACTCAAGAAGAGCGTCCCAGGCGCTCGGGGTGGTGGGAGCGTCATTCAGAAATTCTGCGATGGCCTTGAAGTAGTACCCGGCAAAAACAACGTCAAGCCGAACGAGCCATACCGAATCCGACCAGTTGGCGGCCGGTTGCTGATCGATGGCCTGGGTGACCTTCAAGTAAAGCTTGTTAAACCATTTGAGACCGTCATTTTCGGGAAGCAGGTTGTCGATGCTCGTCATGAGGGCCACGACGGCCGGGATTGTGGCGGGTTGCGGCGTCACGGAGGCCAGCGTTAGAAGCTGTTGATCCAATGCAGAGAGATTCGGCATGAAACTCGGCACCTCGTCTTTGGCGTGAGGTCTTTGCACTGCATGTTACATCCGGCCCAGAGCACGAGTGCGCGCTTAATCTCAATCTTGATCTGCGTGATGTGAATCCTTCGACGAGCTAATCCGGCCAGTGCAATGCGGGGCGCGACTGCACCAGCGTTCGATGGCGACGCATCAGGAGCACCAACGCGCGTCGAATGTACATGGCGAGCAGCGGCAGCAAAATCGCGGCCACAAGGCCCCACACGATGAGTGCATGCCATTCCCATTGCCAGATATCGCGAACCAAGCGTAAAGGATGATGGCTCAGATGCTCGAGCTGCTTTCGATCCAGCGGAAGGCGGCGCGTGTGAAAGAGATGTACGCCCAATTCGATGAACGGAATGAACAGAAGCAAGTGGATCGGCGTGACCGCATGGGCACCGATCTGCGACGCGACCTGATTCAGACCGAAGACCCAAGCGAACATCATGACCAGAACCGTCGTGATCCCCACGGACGGGTTAATCCCGATGACTATGCCCAAGGCCAGGCTCCACGCCAGACGGCGAGGTGTTACCCCGCCGCGCAGCTGGCGAAGCAGCGGACGCAATATTCTGCAACGAACAAACTCGCGTACCGATTCGGGCACAAGCACATCCAGATCGGACGCGTTGTGACAGTTGCCAGGTTGTGAAAGGCGGGCGGTGGCGAATCCCACAGGATCAGTCGCCGGGGGCGGATGTGGTGGGGCCGCCGGGGCTCGCCGGGACCCCGACGTGCCGCGGGTGGAATCCCAGGCCTGTGTGAGGCGGGTTAGCATTGTTGGTCAGGCAGAAGGATTCGGTTCACGCAGGAGCGCAAGTGCGATGAGAAGGGCCATGCGACTGAAATCAGTGTCATTGTTGTTCCGCAACGTACTTTCTGTGGCTATTTTTGTGGCCGTCACTATGGCCCCCGCGTGGGCTTCGGCGCAGGCTGTTGGGCCGCGTCCATGCGATCTGTATGCGCCGGCAACTCCGTGCGTGGCGGCCGTCAGCACGACGCGCGCGCTGTACAGCGCATACAAAGGCCCGCTTTACCAGGTGACTCGCGTGAACGACAACGCGACCAGGGACATTGGACTGCTGCCTGACGGCTATGCCGACACGGCGCCGCAGCACCAGTTCTGCAGGGATACTTTTTGCACGATCAGCAAGCTGTACGATCAGTCGCCGAACCACAACGACCTGACCCCTGCGCCGCCGGGTGGTGCGATGCACGGACTGGGGCCGAACGGATATGACGTGCCTGCTGTGGCCGATGCTCTTCCGCTGACTGTCGGCGGCCACAAGGTGTATGGCGTTCTCGTGAATCCGGGCACGGGTTACCGCAACGATGCGCCGAAGGCGCACAGCGGTCAACGGTGCGCCGGAAGGCGTGTACATGGTGACGTCCGCGCTTCACCTGAATGAGAAGTGCTGCTTTGACTTCGGGAATGCCGAGGTGAACAACCTGGACAATAAGGCCGGTCACATGGACGCGATCAACATCATGTGCCATGGCAACCCGTGCAAGCCGGATGCGGGACTGGATATGGAGGATGGCATCTACGGCCATCTGGCGGTTCCCGCCGGAACGGTGTTTGTGACCGACATGGGGGCGAGCGACGGTCAGCACAGCTATGCGATTTATCAGGGGAACGCGCAGTCCGGAGGACTGACGACGACGGGCATCATCCCGCTGCCGAATGGATATCAGCCGATGAAGCAGGAAGGGGCAATCATTCTCGGGATCGGCGGCGACAACAGCAACGCGGCGACGGGCTACTTCTTCGAAGGCGTGATGACAAAAGGCATGCCGGACGCGAAGGCGATGGAGACGGTTCAGCGGAATATTGTTTCGGCCGGATATGCAGGGCAGCTGCAGCCGTAAGACGGCCGGCTGATTGGCGGTCAGTCTCCGGAAGCGGGGGTGGGCGCGGGCCCCGATGACGGGCGGCGAAGGCCGAGGGCTTCGAAGGCGGCGCGGCGCCAGCGGGGCAGAGCGTCGCGGAGATGGTCAAACATGAGGTAGATGACCGGCGTGGTGAAGAGCGTGAGGCACTGGCTGACGATCAGGCCGCCGACGATGGTGACGCCGAGAGGCTGGCGGAGTTCAGAGCCGGTGCCGGTGCCGAATGCGAGAGGAAGGCCGCCGAGGAGCGCGGCCATCGTCGTCATCATGATGGGGCGGAAGCGCAGCATGCACGCCTCGTAGATGGCTTCTTCGGGCGTCTTGCCGTGCTCGCGCTCGGCGACGAGGGCGAAGTCGATCATCATGATGGCGTTCTTCTTCACGATGCCGATGAGCAGGATGATGCCGATCATCGCGATGACGGAGAGGTCGATCTTGAAGATGAGCAGCGCGAGCAGAGGCGCCGACGCCGGCAGAGGGCAGCGTGGAGAGGATGGTGATGGGGTGGATGAAGCTCTCGTAGAGGATGCCGAGCACGATGTAGACGGTGAAGATGGCGAGCAGGATGAGGATGGGCTCGGACGAGAGCGACTGCTGAAAGGCCTGCGCGGTGCCGGCAAAGCCGCCGTGGATGGCGGACGGCATGCCGATGCTGGTGCGGGCGTTTTCAATGGCGGCGGTGGCCTGCGAGAGCGAGACGTTGGGCGCAAGGTTGAACGACAGCGTGACGGCCGGCGACAAGCGACTGGTGGTTGATGGCGAGCGGAACGCGATCGGTCACGAGATGGGTGACGGCGGATAGGGGAATCTGCGCGCCGGTGTTGGACTTGACGTAGATGTTGCTCAGTGCCGCCGGGTCGTTCTGGTAGTCCTGCGCGACCTCCATGATGACGTGATACTGGTTGAGCTGCTGGTACATGGTGGAGACCTGGCGCTGACCGAAGGCGTCGGAGAGCGTGGCGTCGATGGCGAGGGCGCTGACGCCGAGGCGGGAGGCGGTGTCGCGGTCGATGACGAGCCGGGCCTCGAGGCCCTTGTCCTGCTGGTCGGTGTTGACGTCGCGGAGCTCGGGGACCTGTTTGCATGGCGGCCATGAGCTGCGGAGCCCATGTGTCGAGTTCGTTCCTGCGTGTCGGCCGTGAGGGTGTACTGATACTGCGCGGCGGAGGAACGGCCGCCGATGTGGAGCTCCTGCGCAGACTGAAGATAGAACTTCACGCCGGGAAGGTTGGTGGTCTTGGGGCGAAGGCGGTTGATGATCTTGTCGGCGGTGTCGCCGGTCTTGAGGCGTTCATCGATGGGCTTGAGGATGACGAACATGCGGGCGCGGTTGGAGGCGCCGCCGCCCGGACCGCCGCCACCAAGGAAGCCGAGCACATTTTCGACGCCGGGATCCTTTTGAACAGTCTGCGGCGATGCGCGTCATGCTTTCGCGCGTGCGCAGGAAGGAGGCGTCCTGCTGGGTCTGGAGCGAGCCGCCGAGGCGGCCGGTGTCCTGCAGCGGGAAGAAGCCCTTGGGCACGATGATGAAGAGATAGATGTTGAGCGCGAAGGTGACGAGAAAGACGATGAAGGTAGTGACCTGGTGACGGATGACCCAGCGGAGGCCGCGCTCGTACTCGACGGTGAGCCGCTTGAGGTGCTTTTCGCCGGTGCGGTAGAACCAGCCCTTGCTGACCTGCGAGAGCGGCTTGAGGAACTTGCCGGCGCAGCATCGGCGTGGTGGTGAGCGAGACGACCAGCGACACGCCGATGGCGACGGAGAGCGTGACGGCGAACTCGCGGAAGAGACGACCGACGATGCCGCCCATGAGCAGAATGGGAATGAAGACGGCGACGAGCGAGGTGGACATGGAGAGGACGGTGAAGCCGATCTCCTTGGAGCCGAGCATGGCGGCGTCGAAGGGACTGTAGACCCTCTTCGAGGTGGCGGGTGATGTTCTCGATGACGACGATCGCGTCGTCGACGACGAAGCCGGTGGAGATGGCGAGCGCCATGAGCGAGAGATTGTCGAGCGTGTAGCCGAGCAGGTACATCACGCCGAAGGTGCCGAGCAGCGAGAGCGGAACGGAGACAGACGGGATGAGGGTCGTGCGGCCTTCGCGCAGGAAGACGAAAGACGACGAGGATCACGAGCAGGATGGAGATGATGAGGGTGCGCGTGATGTCGTTGACCGAGGCGCGGATGGTGCCGGTGCGGTCGAGCACGACCTGGATGTTGATGGCTGGCGAGATGGAAGCCTGCAGCTGCGGCAGAATGCGCGAGCACGTTGTCGACGGTCTGGATGACGTTGGCACCGGGCGCCTTGAAGACAACGACGAGGATGGCAGGCTTGCCGTTGAAGGTGCCGCCGGTGTGGACGTCAGCGACGGAGTCGATGACCTGAGCGACGTCACTGATACGGACGTTGCCCGAGGCATTGGCGGGCGCCGACAGTGGTGACGCTGCGAGGTGGCGAAGTTGGTGACGCCGGAGTTGGGAGTGCTGTTGGTGCTGGTGCCGGAGGCGTTGGCGCTGGACGCGGCGTTACCGGTGGAGGCGTTCGAGGTGGTGGCGCCGGTGGAGCTGCCGCTGGTCGAGGTAGTGGACGTGACCGCCGAGGCGAGGGATTTGGGCAGGCCGGTGGCGGCAGACGCGTTGGAGACCGGCCCCTTGCTGGTGGCAATGATGAGCGGAGCGTAGGCCGCAGCGCCGAAGAGCTGGTCGGTGGTGGAGAGCGACATGCGCGAGTTCGGGCCGTTGATGTACCCGGTCGGCTGCATGACGTTGAAGGTGCCGATAGCGCTGCGGAGGTCCTCGAGCGAGAGGCCTTTGGCGGTGAGGAGATAGGGGTTGACCTCGACGCGCACGGCAGGGCTCGCGGAACCGCCGGTGAAGACCTGACCGACGCCATCAACCTGCGCGATCTTCTGCGCGAGGATGGAATCCGAAGCGTCGTACATCTGCGACTTGGTGACGGTGTCCGATGTCAGCGCGAGGATGAGGATGGGCGAATCGGACGGATTAATCTTGCGATAGGTGGGGTTGGACGGCATGTTCGCCGGCAGTTGCGCGCGCGCTGCGTTGATAGCAGCCTGCACGTCCCGGGCGGCGCCGTTGATATCGCGGTTGAGATCGAACTGAAGGATGACGCTGGTCGAGCCTGTGCCCGAGGTGGAGGTCATCTCGTTGACGCCGGCGATGCGGGCGAACTGGCGCTCGAGCGGCGTGGCGACGGCCGAGGCCATGGTCTCGGGGTCGGCCCCGGGGAGGGATGCGCCGACGGAGATGACGGGGTACTCGACCTCAGGCAGTGAGGAAACCGGGAGAAGCCTGTAGGCGACGGCGCCGGCGATGATGATCGCGAGGGAGAGCAGGAAGGTGGCGACGGGGCGCTTGATGAAGGGCGCGGAGAAGTGCACGGTGTTGACCTCGCCGGGGCCGGCGAGTGGCTCGTCAGACTTCTCGAGATCGGCAGCGGAGGCGCGGTCGTGGGATGCGCGGTCGCCGGCGATGTCGTCGGGGCCGTGGAGGCCGCGAAGCTCGTCGCTGTCGCCGGGACGGGGGCGGTCGCGTGGGTCTTTGTCGCCGGGTTGGGGGTCAGTGAAGCTCATTGGTGTTGAGACTGCGGCAAGTGGCGGCCGCCGTAGCGAATTCCTGTAATGCGAACGAGTTTCTGGTCATCGTAGACGCGGAAAACGATTGAAACACGGTGCTCGAAACCAATTGTTCGCTGGCCTTCTTTGAGTTCGGGCCTCGCCTCTCCCTGATGCGGCGCGATTGCTAACCCATCGCAGTGTCCCCGGAGTCGCCTGATGTATGCATCGGCAATTCGGCGAGAGCGCTGGTCTGTGCTATATGCCCGGAGTTCGCGAATCTCGTCTTTGCACTCCGGTGAATAATGAACCCGATACAAACTAGGTGGCCTTTCCCTCGTCGACATTCTCGTTGAGAAAATCGAAGGCTTCGTCAGCAGTGAGCGCACGGGCAGGGTCTGCTTCCATCGCGCGCAGGCGACGAACGCCTTCCGTATTAATCCATTCCGTCAGTTCATCCTGATCGATTGGGGGGAAGAGCGTCTCGGAAAGAAGAATGGATTCGATGTATTCACTTTCACTGGCGTATTGACCGGTGGCCACTTGCTCGCGGAGATGTTGTGCGACGGCCTTTGGAAGCGTAATCGTGAGTTGCAATCTCTCTTCCGTGTGGGTTAGCGGAGCCATTCACAATCCTCCTTCGTTCCAATAGTGACCACAGTCTAGTCTCCGGGTAACGGGTCGGGCAGGCCGCCGCCGCCGTGGTTGGGTGGGTGCTTGCCACCGTGGGTGTGCTCGTAGAACTCTTCGTCGGCGCTGCGCGGTGCCGAGGTACTTGCGGCCGATGCGGTCGAAGAAGAGATAGACGACCGGAGTGGTGAAGAGCGTGAGCACCTGCGAGATGAGCAGGCCGCCGATGATGGTGATGCCGAGCGGGGCGCGGAGCTCGGAGCCGGTGCCGGTGCCGAAGGCCAGCGGAACGGCGCCGAGAAGCGCGGCCATCGTGGTCATCATGATGGGACGGAAGCGCAGAAGGCACGCCTGATAGATGGCCTCTTCGGGCGTCATGCCCTGCTCGCGCTCGGCTTCGAGCGCGAAGTCGATCATCATGATGGCGTTTTTCTTAACGATGCCGATCAGAAGGATGATTCCTATGAGCGCGATGACGGAGAGGCTGTTGCCGGTGATGAGCAGCGCGAGGATGGCGCCGACGCCGGCGGACGGAAGCGTGGAGAGAATCGTGACGGGGTGGATGTAGCTCTCATACAGAACGCCGAGCACGATGTAGACGGTGATGAGTGCGGCGAGGATGAGCAGCGGCTCGTTGGTGAGCGAGGCCTCGAACGCGGCGGCTGTTCCCTGGAAGGCCACGTTGACGCTCATGGGAAGGTGCATGTCGGCGACGGCCTTGTTGATGGCGTCGACGGCATCGCCGATGGATTTCCCGTTGGCTAGGTTGAAGCTGATGGTGGTGGACGGGAACTGGCCCTGATGACCGATGGAGAGTGACGTCGGTTGCGTGGTGAAGGTGGTGAAGGTGTTGAGCGGAACCTGGCCGCCGTTGGAGCTCTTGACGTAGAGGTTGTCGAGCGAGTTGGTGGTGCGCTGGAAGTGGGGCGCGACCTCCAGGATGACGTGGTACTGATTCTGCTGCGTGAAGATGGTGGAGACCTGGCGCTGCGCGTAGGCGTCGTCGAGCACGTTGTCGACGCTGGAAGGCGTGACGCCGAGGCGCGATGCGGTGTCGCGGTCGATGACGAGCGTGGCGCCGAGACCGTTGATCTGCTGATCGCTCGCGACGTCGGTGACGATGCCGTTGAGGGATTTGAATTTCTCGACGAGCTGATTGGTGATCTTCGCGAGCTCGACGGGATCGGGGTCTTCGACGGAGTACTGGTACTGCGTGCGCGAGATGCGGTCTTCGACGGTGAGGTCCTGCGCGGGCTGCAGGAAGGTCTGGATGCCGGGGATCTGATTCGAGCTTGCCCTGCAGGCGATTGATGATCTGCTGCGCGGTGTCGCTGCGGTCGTCGCGGCTCTTGAGGTCGATCTGGATGCGGCCGGCGTTGAGCGTGGCGTTGGTGTTGTCGATGCCGATGTAGCTGGAGAGCGAGACGACGTCGGGGTCCTCGAGGATGGCGTGCGCGACCTGCTGCTGGCGATTGGCCATGGAGGAGAATGAGGTGCTCTGGTTGCCCTCGGTGATGGCCATGATGACGCCGGTGTCCTGCGACGGGAAGAAGCCCTTGGGCACGTAGACGTAGAGAATCAGCGTGATGACGAGCGTGGCGGCAGTGACGATGAGCGTGAAGGTCTGGTGGCGCAGCACCCACTGCACGCCGACGCCATAGCGCGCGATGACCCACTCGAACCACTCTTCGCTCTTGCGGTAGAAGGCGTTCTTCTCAGACTCAGGCTTGTGCTTGAGCAGGCGCGCGGACATCATCGGCGTGAGCGTGAGGGAGACGACGGCCGAGACGAGGATGGTAACGGCGAGGGTGACGGCGAACTCGCGGAAGAGCCGGCCGACGATGTCGCCCATGAAGAGCAGCGGGATGAGCACGGCGATGAGCGAGACGGTCAGCGAGAGAATCGTGAAGCCGATCTGCTCGGAGCCCTTGAGCGCGGCGTCGAGTGGACTGTCGCCCATCTCGAGGTAGCGGTCGATGTTCTCGATCATGACGATGGCGTCGTCGACGACGAAGCCGGTCGAGATGGTGAGCGCCATCAGCGAAAGGTTGTTGAGCGAATAGCCGAGCAGGTACATGATGCCGAAGGTGCCGACGATGGACAGCGGCACGGCAACGGCAGGGATGATGGTGGCGGCGAAAGAACGCAGGAAGAGGAAGATCACCAGGATCGACGAGACCGATGGTGAGCAGCAGCTCGAAGTGGACGTCCTTGATGGAGGCGCGGATGGTGTTGGTGCGGTCGGTGAGGACCTTGAGTTCGACGCCGGCGGGAAGCGACTCGCGCAGCTTGGGCAGCAGCGCCTGCACGCGGTCGACGACGCCGATGATGTTGGCGCCGGGCTGGCGCTGAATGTTGATGATGATGGCCGGCTTGACGTAAGCCTGCGAGGCGGGGACGTCGATGGTGGTGCCGTCGTCCTGCTTTTGCGTGTGTGCGGGCTGCGCGGCGTAGCCCATCCACGCGGCCTGGTAGAGATTTTCGGCGGAGTCGACAACCGTGGCGACGTCCTTGAGGCGGACGGGCGAGTTGTTGCGGTAGGCAACGATGACGTCGTCGTAGTCATCGGCGGACATCAGCTGGTCGTTGTCGCCGATGGTGTAGGCCTGACGCGGGCCGTTGAGCGAGCCCTTGGCCTGGTCGACGTTGGCGGTGCCGATAGCGGTGCGGATGTCCTCGAGCGAGAGGCCGTAGCTGGCAAGCTGCGCGGGGTTCGCCTGGATGCGCACGGCCGGCTTCTGGCCGCCCGCGATGGAGACCAGACCGACGCCGGAGAGCTGCGAGATCTTCTGCGCGAGGACGGTGTCGGCGAGGTCTTCCACCTTCTGCAGGGGAACCGTATCCGAGGTGAGCGAGAGAGTGAGGATGGGGGCGTCGGCGGGGTTGACCTTGGCGTAGATCGGCGGGTTGGGGAGGTCCTGCGGGAGAAAGGTGTAGGCGGCGTTGATGGCGGCCTGCACGTCCTGCTGGGCGACGTCGATGGACTCCTCGAGGCTGAACTCGAGCGTGATGATGGAGCCGCCGCCGGAGGAGATGGACGTCATCTGCTGCAGGCCGGGAATCTGGCCGAACTGGCGCTCGAGCGGACCGGTGACCGACTGCGCCATGACGTTGGGGCTGGCGCCGGGGTAGTAGGTCTGGACCTGGATGATCGGGTAGTCGACCTCAGGCAGTGCGGAGACCGGAAGCTGCAGGTAGGCGACAAAGCCCGCAAGCAAAATGGCCACCATCAGGAGCGAGGTAGCCACCGGCCGGAGGATAAATGGCCGGGAGGGACTCATCAGTGAGTTCCTCCGGTAGAGGGCGCGGATTGTCCGCCATTCTGATTGTTGCTTCGGCCGGAGCGTCCGCTGCTGGGTGAGGTGGTCGTGGAGTCGGGCGGCACGGGCGAACCTGGCGTGAGACCGCCGGAGCCGGCCGCAGGTGGTGCTGTCTGCGCCGAGGGGTTGGCGGCGCCGACGGCGCCTCCGTTATTGATGGCTGGGATGGTGTGCGCCTGCGCGGGGTGACGGGCGCGCCGTCGACGAGCTTCTCCTGGCCGTCGACGACGACCTGCTGGCCGGGCTTGAGGTTGGTGCTGGTGGAGAGCACAGAGCTGGTGCCGATGGTGAAGTCGACGTGGACGGGCACGAGCGTCGGCGTGGAAGGGCTGGCGCGGCGGACCTGCTTTCGGCGTTGCCGCCTCCTCTTCTTCATCGCCCTGCTCGTCGCCCGCGGCCGAACGTGCCGCGCGGCGGGCTTGCCGCCGCCGGTGGTGGTGTTCGTCTGAGTTCCGCCGGGGAGGTTCTTCAGCTTGTCGGGCGGCGTTGGGCCGGGATTCACGACGAAGACGTAGTCGCCCTGATTGCCGTTCTCGATGGCGGCGGTGGGAACGACGATGGCGTTCTGGCGCTGGCTGAGGATCAGGCGGACGTTGACGAACTGGTTGGCGAAGAGCGAGTCGTCGGAGTTGTCGAAGACGGCCTTGAGCTTCGCAGTGCCGGTCGTGGTGTCGATCTGGTTGTCGATGGTGAGCAGCGTGCCGCTGGCGATCTTGTGCGCGTCGGTGCGGTCGTAGGCTTCGACGACGAGCTTCCTGCCGCCCTTCATCGCAGTCTGCACCTGCGGAAGCTGGTCTTCCGGCAGCGTGAAGATGATGGCGATGGGATGGATCTGCGTGATGACCACGAGGCCAGTGGAGTCCGAGGCGTGGACGATGTTGCCGGGGTCGACGAGACGGAGGCCGACGACGCCGTCGATGGGCGAGTAGATGTTGGTGTAGCCGAGATTGACGCGCGCGGCTTCGATGGCGGCCTGATCGGCCTTGATGGAGCCGGCGGCCTGGCCCTGATTGGAAACCTGAAGCTGCTGCTGCTCCTTGGAGACGACGCCGGCCTCGTAGAGCGCGGTGTAGCGCTCGGCCTCAGCCTGCGTGTTCTTGAGGTTGGCCTCGTCCTTGGTGAGGGTACCGATGGCCTGATCGAGCGCCGCCTGATAGGGGCGCGGATCGATCTGGAGGAGGAGCTGGCCCTTCCTCACAGGCTGACCTTCCTGGAAGTTCACCTGCAGGAGCTGGCCGTCGACCCGCGTATGCAGCGTGACGGTGTTGTACGCCGTGACGGTGCCAAGCGCGGTGAGAAAGACGGGAACGGTCTTCTGCTGGACGGGAGTGACCTGCACCGGGGTGGGCCGGTTGGCAGCTGCAGCCTGCTTCGCGGCCAGTTGAGCAGCCGCCTGATTGTTGGCGTGAATGCGCCAGATGATGAAGGCAGCGACGGCAAGAATGACGAGTACAACGATAACGAGCCGGAAACGGCCGGGACGGCGACCGCCGGGCTCCGAGGCGTGCTCGGGCAAAAGGTGGCTCGGGTCGGAAACAGTCTTTTTCGTTGCTGCGCGTGACTCAGGGTCCGCGGTAGTTACACGCGGGATGGTGCCAGCAGCATTGTGGCTGGAAGAGGCTGACATGAAGATCGACGAACTCCTGCGAAGCTGTTGGAACCAAACCTAGTAAGACGCCTTTGTACCCTGGTGGGGTAGGCCATGCCGCGTGGCGAGTGCCGGAGATCCCGTCGGACGAGACGGCGCCTTCTCCATGATACTGACGGTATAGTGACGATGAGCACACCTTCAAGGTTTCGGACCATGATTTCGGACAGCGGAATACAGTCGTCGGCAGACCCGGTAATCGACCAGAAACTGAATGGAAGAGAGCCTGTGCCGGGCCAGGCAGTGCTGGCGCCGGGCGTTCCGCTGTGCGTGGATCTTGATGGAACGCTGGTGAAATCGGACACTTTAGTGGATTCCGTGCTGGCGATGGCCAGGCAGAGGCCGGCGGAGATTCTTCGTATTCCGAGCTGGATTGCGCAGGGGAAGGCGCAGTTTAAAAAGCTTGTAACAGCCGCGGTAACGCTGGATGTGGAGCATCTGCCCTATAACCGGCCGTTGCTGGAATGGCTGCGGGCGGAGCATGGTGCGGGACGGGCGATTTATCTGGCGACCGCCGCAGACCGCTCGCTGGCAGAGCGCGTGGCTGACTACCTGGGCATCTTCGCGGGTGTATTGGCCTCGGACGGCACGAAAAATCTCGCGGGAAAGAACAAGCTGGAGGCATTTCGCGAACACTTTGGCGAACGCTTCTGCTACATCGGCAATGCGAAGCCGGATGTGCCGCTACTGTGCGCGTGCGAGAGTCCGATGACGGCGAATCCGCACCGCGCGCTGACGACGGGGCTGCGACGAGCGAAGACGACGGTCGCGGCGAACTTCGAGGACCGCAGCTCGCTGCTGAAGAGCTGGCTGCGCGCTATCCGTCTGCATCAGTGGGCGAAGAATGTCCTGATCTTCGTGCCGCTGGTGCTGGCGCATGCGTGGAGCATCGCGACAGTGGCCGGTGGCGCGGTCGCGTTTTTCAGCTTTGGGCTGTGCGCATCGGCGACCTACATCATCAACGACCTGCTGGATCTGGAGGCCGACCGGAGACATCCGCGAAAGCGCCGCAGACCGTTTGCGGCAGGCGATCTATCGGCGATTGCCGGCGTGAGTGCAGTCGTCGTCATGCTTGGCGGTGTCCTTTGTGCTGGCGTTCATGGTGCCGAAGGTCATCATGGCGTTGCCGGGACGGCGGGGGGTGCTGCTGCCGTACAAGTTCCTGGAGTGGCTGCTGCTGTACACGGTGACAACGCTGACGTACTCGCTGTACCTGAAACGCATGCTGCTGCTCGACGTATTTGTGCTGAGCGGGCTGTACACGGTGCGCATTCTTGCAGGAAGCGCCGCAACGACGGTGCCGATCTCGGAGTGGCTGGGCGGGTTCAGCGTGTTTTTCTTCCTCTCGCTGGCGTTTGTAAAACGCTTCAGCGAGCTGGAGTCGCTGCGTGACCGGGGAGGGTTGGCGCCTACGGGGCGCGGATATCACATTGGAGACCTGGAGCAGCTTCGCGCGTTTGGTACGGGCTCGATGTTCGCGGCGGTGCTGGTGGCGACGCTGTATATCAGCAACCCGCAGACGAGCCTGTTGTACAAGCACGCGCTGCGGCTGTGGCTGGTGGTGCCAGTGCTGTTGCTGTGGCTGAGCCAGGTGTGGATGCTGGCGAGCCGCGGCGAAATGCACGACGATCCGGTGGTGTGGGCGATTACGTCGAAGCGGAGCCTGTTGCTGGGGGCGGTGATCGCGCTGGTGGTGTGGTCGGCGCTATAGCGCACGTACACTAAGTGCACTGCTATTCGATGAGGCGATCTGCTGATTTCAATATGGACTCGACGCAACTGACAGACTTTTCTCCGTCGTCGCTGGATGCCGCGTTTGGCGCGGTGGAGGCGGAGGCGCGCGCGCAACTCGCTGCCCCGGACTTTGATGCCGAGGCGTTTCGGCTGGCGTGGCTGGGCCGCAAGCAGGGCCGGCTGAAGGCGATCTCCGACGCGTGGCTGAAGGCGGCGCCGGCGGACGCGAAGCGGTTGATTGGCCAGCGATTCAATGCGCTGAAGGAGACGATCGAGGCTGCGGTGGAGACTGCGGCTGCCAGGCCGAAGGCTGCAGCTGAGGCGACGATCGATATCACGCTGCCGGGGATTGCGCAGCGCATTGGCGCGGAGCATCCGCTGATTCGCACGATGCAGGAGATCGTGACGGTGTTTGAGCGGATGGGATATTCCGTCGGGCTGGGACCAGAGGTGGAGACCGATTTCTACAACTTCGAGGCGCTGAACTTTCCGCCGAACCATCCGGCGCGCGATACGCAGGACACGCTGGTGGTGGCCGAACAGGAGTCCAAGCCTGCGCGCGAACGGCTGCTGATGCGCACGCATACTTCGCCCGTGCAGATTCGGTCGATGCTGGAGCAGGACCCGCCGCTGCGGCTGGTGATTCCGGGCAAGGTGCATCGCAACGATGCGGCGGACGCGACGCACTCGCCGGTGTTCCACCAGGTGGAAGGCCTGTGCGTGGATACGAACATCACGTTCAGCGACCTGAAGGGCACGCTGGATCATGCGATGAAGGCGTTCTTCGGTTCAGCGGTGAAGACGAGGTTCTTCCCATCGTTCTTCCCGTTCACGGAGCCGAGCGCGGATGTGCAGATCTCGTGCATCTTCTGCGGCGGGAAGGGCTGCCGAAAGTGCAAGCACTCGGGCTGGATTGAACTGCTGGGCTGCGGCATGGTCGACCCGGCGGTGTTCGAGGCCGTGGACAAGAAGCGGATCGAACTGGGGCGCGAGCCGGCGTATGACACGCGCAGGATCAGCGGGTTTGCGTTCGGCATGGGCGTCGACCGCATCGCGATGATGAAGTACGGCATCAGCGATATCGGCTTGCTGTACTCGGGAGATATGCGGTTTCTGGAGCAGTTTGCCTAGTGTTTTTAGTAGTTTGGCTAGTTCACCCGCAGGCGAGCCTGGCCGTTTTCAACCGGAGTTATAACAAAGTTATGCGGTTTAAGCTTCTAGACTTAAATTCCTTAAACTCCTTATAAACTGAAATCATGGATGCCGTCCGAAACCCCTATTCGCCAGGCGCTGGCACCCCACCCCCGGAACTGGCTGGTCGTGAGCGCTTGCGGGAGCAGGTTAGGATTGCGCTTGCGCGGTTGCGGGCAGGGCGTTCGGCAAAAAGTGTGCTGATGGTGGGTCTGCGGGGGGTAGGCAAGACCGTGTTGCTCGATCAGCTGATGCGGGATGCCGAGGCTGACGGAATCTGCACGGTACGGTCCGAGACACCGGAGAATCGCTCACTTCCCGCGCTTCTCGCTCCGCAGATCCGTCTGGCGCTTCTGCACCTGAATCGTACGGAATCAGCAAAGGATGCGGTTTCGAGGGGTCTGCGCGCGCTCGCCGGATTCGCAATGGCGCTCAAGGTGAAGTACCACGACCTGGAAGTTGGCTTTGACGCCGTGCCCGAGCCAGGGCTGGCAGACAACGGCGACCTGGAGATTGATCTGACTGCGTTGCTGGAACAGTTGGGCATTGCTGCCAAGAACGCCGACACAGCCGTGGTGTTGTTTATCGACGAGCTGCAGTATCTGCCGCAGGACCAATTCGCGGCGTTAATTGCGGCGCTGCACCGCAGCATTCAGCGGCAATTGCCGGTAACGATTGTGGGTGCAGGACTGCCGCAGCTTCGTGCGTTAGCAGGCGAAGCCAAATCTTACGCGGAACGCCTCTTCGAATTTCCTACGATTGGCCCCTTGTCTGATGAGGAAGCAGAGCGGGCACTGCGTAAACCGGCGGCTGAGGCAGGCGTGGAGTACACAGACGAGGCAGTTGCCGAAATACTGGCGCGAACCCAGGGATATCCATACTTCCTGCAGGAATGGGGGAATCGCGCGTGGGATATCGCTGCGTCATCGCCGATTACACGGGACGATGTGGAGCAGGCGTCTCGCGAGGCGGTCGCAACACTGGACGAGAGCTTCTTCCGGGTACGCTTCGACCGTCTGACGCCTACGGAACGGCGCTACCTTCGGGCAATGGCAGATCTTGGCCGTGGAGCCCACCGATCGGGCGATATCGCAGGTTTACTGGGAAAATCGGTAACTGCCCTTGGGGTGTTGCGGCAGAGCCTCATTCTAAAAGGCATGATCTGGAGTCCGAGCCATGGCGACACAGCCTTTACTGTGCCGCTGTTCGATGAGTTTATGAAACGCATCATGCCGGGCGATGATTGGAAGATTGAGTAAAGAAAGACAGCAAACAACACGATGAATATTTTGACGAAGTGGATCCGTTCGTACCTGCCTGAGCTGAACGTCAGCGATGCGCAGCTCGCTGAAGACCTGACGCTGCGTGGCGTCGCTGTGGAGGGCATCTTCCCTGCAGCTTGCGGTGGATCGCGCTTTGAGATGGACATCACGACGAACCGCGTGGACGCGATGAACCACTACGGCATCGCACGCGAGGCCGCGGCCATTTATGGTGTCGCGTTGAAGCCGCTGACGTACGGGCTCGGCGCACCGGTGGAAGCTGCGCGGGCGGGCGATGGGTTTCCGGTGCGGATTGAGGCAACGGATCTGTGCGGGCGGTTTACAGCGCGCGTGATTCGCAACGTGAACGTGAAGCCGGCGAACGGTTTGATCACGGAGTATTTCAGCGCGATTGGGCAGAAGCCGATCTCAGGGCCCGTGGACGCGACGAACTTTGGCTGGCTGGCGATGGGGCAGCCGACGCATGTATTCGACCTCGACACGCTTGAGGGTGGGATTGTGGTGAGGCGCGCGAGGAGCGGCGAGAGGCTGCAATTGCTGGACGGCAGCGAGCACACGCTGACCGCGGACGATCTTGTGATCGCCGATGAGAAGAAGGCGCTGTCACTCGCCGGGGTGATGGGCGGGTGGGATTCGCGCGTGACGGAGACGACGAAGAACATCCTGGTGGAGGCTGCGTGGTTTGTGCCTGGGGCGATTCGCGCATCATCGCGGCGGCACGGACTGCACACGGACGCGAGCCACCGGTTTGAGCGCGGTGCGGACTTCAACGGCGCACCGGTGGGCAACAATCTTGTGACGCGGCTTGTCGTGGAGCAGGCGGGCGGCGGCGTTGCAGGACCAATGACCGATGTCGTTGTGCCGGAGCAGGAGGCGAAGACCGCGGGGCGCGACCGAATTGTGGTGCGTGTGAGCGAGGTGCAGCGGATGCTCGGCACGACGCTGGAGGATGCGGTGCTGGCGGGCGGCAAGCGCGGCGGCGATCGTATTTCCGGCTTGAACGAGGGCGTCGTCGAGCAGGTGCTGACTGCGTTAGGTTGCGAGTTGGAGCCGACACGCGCAGTGGCGGGCGAGTACGCGGTGAAGTTGCCGAGTTGGCGGCTGGATCTTGAGCGTGAAATCGACCTCATTGAAGAGGTGGCCCGTGTGTATGGCTACAACCGCTTTGCCGACACGCTGCCGGGGTGGTCGGGCGCGGTGATGAGGCAGCCACATGCCGAGCAGGAGCGCGTAATTCGCGAGACGCTGCGCGCGCTGGGTTACAGCGAGGCGATCTCGAGCACGTTTGTCTCGGCAGAGGAGGCTGCGACGTTTGGCGATGCGAAGGCGGGTGCGGTGGCGATGGGCAACCCGTTGAGCGAGGAGGCTGGAATGCTGCGGCCGTCACTGGCGCCAGGAATGGCGAAGATGCTGGCGCATAATCTTCACCGCGATGTGGCAACGGTGCGACTGTTTGAGATGGGAACAGTGTTCACGGGATCGACGGTTGAGGTGCGCGAGGTAACGGGGCTGACGATTGGCGCAACGGGCGGCGCGGCAGTGAGCGCGCTGCATAGCGGCGACGACGCACTAATCTTCGAGGTCAAGGGCGCGCTGGAGTCACTGTTGGGAAGATTCGCGGGCGCGGTGTCGTTCGATACCAACGGGCTGCCGAAATGGATTGCGGCAGGACGCGGTGGACGGGCGCTCCTGGATGGCAATCCGATCGCGGTCTTTGGCGAGTTGAGCGCGGATGAGCTGCAACGGCGCAAACTGCGGCAGAGCTGCGTAATCGCCGAAGTGACGGCGCAGACACTGCTGACGCAACCGTTGCGGCAGCCGGTGGTGCATGAGCTCTCCCGGTACCAGGCCGTGGAGCGCGACTTCTCCTTCGTGTTTCCGGACAGCGTCCGCTGGGAGACGATTGCGGCTGCGACGAATGGCTTGCGGGTTACCGAACTGCGCAGCGTGCGGCCGGTCGAAATCTTCCGCGATACGAAGGGCAAGGCTCTACCGGCGGGAAGTTACTCACTGCTGCTTCGTGTGGTGTTCCAGTCGAGCGAACGCACGTTGAGCGAGGACGAGTTGACCAGCGGCTCGGAGAAGATCGTCGCAGCGTTGAAGGCACTGGGCGGAACGCAGCGGGCTTAGTTCAGTACATAACCATCCCTCACTCGCCGCGTCCAGGAAGCGGACGCGCACGTGTGCGCGAGTACAAAAGGCGGGAGTACCGAAAGGGATTCATCAAGGTTCCTTTGCGTATTCCAATCCGCTAATCCACGATGCAAATCGCTATACTTCGAGGTGAATCAGGGGGCCGGATGGCAACAACAGTGGTGAGTGCCGACGAGTTTCAGGCGTTAGAGCAGAAGGTGCTCCAGACAGTCGAGCTCATCAAGAAGGAACGTGAAGCGCGCGCGCACGCCGAGGCGGAGCGCAATGCGGCGCAGGCTGAACTGGCCACGCTGAGGGAACAGATGCAGGCGCACACAGCAAGTGCGAGCTCGGCGACGAAGGAGCTTGAGGACCTGCAACGTGAGCGTGAGGTAGTGAAGCAGCGCGTGGAAGCGATGCTGGCACAGATGGATGAATTGCTGTAGCTGAAGGATTTTCGGGGACGCAGAGCTGTTGAGGAGGGCGCAAGGATGCCGCAACTCGCAGAGCCAGTAACGAACCCGCAGGATGTGCTGACCAGCCAGAGGGCGGCACGGGCGAACGAGGAGAAGCAGTTGAACGAGCAGTTGAGAACGGCAGCAGAGATGTCGCGCGCGGAGCAGATTGCGCGCGACTCGGGCGCGGTCGTGGTGGATATCTACGATCAGGTGTATCAGCTGCGCGGGACGGATGCGGAGTACATCGAAAAGCTGGCGTCGATCGTCGACGCAAAGATGCGGGCAGTATCGGCGCATGGAACGACGGTGGATTCGCTGCGTGTTGCGGTGCTGGCCGCACTGAACATCGCCGACGAGTTGACCGCGCTGCGCGTGAGGTACGACGCGCTGGCAGGCAGCCTCAATCAGCAGGAGACGAGCGTGCGCTCCCGCGCAGGCTCATTGCTGGGCATGCTGGATGAGGTACTGCAGGAGCGCAAGGCAGGCTAAGTCCTTTCTATTCCATAAAAATCTGTTGCGGTCGTGACGGGATGCGGCGATGATGGGGAGCGCAATCCTACGGAGATCTCTGTGTCGCTGCTGCGAAATCTGCTGCTCGTTGGTGCGGTCGTTGTCTCAGCCCAGTTTTCTGGTGGTCAAAGCCCGGCCGCGACGCCTGCGGGCGGCCCGACAGATGCAAGCTCGTACCTGACGAACCCAAAGTGGGTCGCAGCGATGCGCGAGGGAAAGCAGTATCTTCGTGCGGGCAAGCCGCAGTTTGCCAAAGATGCGTTCAACAAGGCCAACAAGATCGCGGGTGGGCCATGCCTGGATTGCCTCGACGGACTGTACTCGGCACAGGCAGGCGAGGGCGATTACAAGGGGGCCATCGAGACAGCCGAAAAGATGGAGAGCCTGGCTCCTACACCCGTGCTGAAATCTCTGGCGGAGTTCAAGCGGGGCGACGCGATCCTGAGAAAAGCTGGTGAAAAACCGAAACCTGAACAACTGGAACAGGCACACGAGGCCTTTCAGCAGGCGCTGACGAGCTATCCGCAGAATCTTCTGGCTCTGTTCCGCGATGGAGAGACGCTGGCGCGCCTGGGAAAAATTGACGAGGCGAAGGCCTGCTTTTCACAATGCGCCTCTATGGCTAAGCCGACTGACCCGGCAAGGTTGCGCGCTCAGCACTTCGCGGAGGATCCGACTCTTGCGCTGAAGAAGCGCGCACCGGCGTTTGAAGTGACGGCCCTCGATGGGACGCGGTTCAATCTGGATGCGATGAACGGACGAGTTGTGCTGATTGACTTCTGGGCGACGTGGTGCGGGCCCTGCAATGAGGCGCTGCCGGAGGTCAAGAAGATCGCGAAGGACTTCGCGGGCGATCCTCTGGTCATCATCAGCGTGAGCTGGGACAGCGACGACGCAAAGTGGCGGCAGTTCATCCAGAAGAATGAGATGACGTGGCTGCAATACCGCGATGCGGATCACACGCTCTCCCGGGCCTTTGGAGTCGAGGCGATTCCACACTACTTCACGATCGACAGCGACGGTGTGCTGACGGCGGAGATGGTAGGGTCTGATTCGAATGTGGAGGGCAGGCTGAAGAAGCTGGTTGCAAAGGCGCGCGAAGCGCAGAGGCAACGGCCCGAAACGGCCGTTGCTTCTGGCGGTCAATAGATTCCGCTAGCGATTGAGGTCGTGCAGAGTCTGTCCGGCGGCCTGAGCGAACTTGCCGGCACCTTCGCGGACGTTGCCTTCAACTTGATCAGCCAAACCGCTGTCGGCTAAGTCGGGGTTGCCGGTCAGGTTGCCGAGGCCCTCTTTCACACGTCCGGCGATGTTGCTGCCGAAGCCCGTCGCACGCTGCTTTGCGCCCCAGCCGAAGGTGTTCCGCGCTGCATCTTCCAGATTGTCGGAGCCGGTGGCGTACTCAGGCCCCGGCGCATTTGCGACGAGATAGACAGCGAGTCCGATACCAATCCCTGCAACGAGCCATGCCAAGGTCTTCATAAGGTTCTCCCACAGTCTCAGATGCGTCTTGAGGAGACGGCGTGCTGCCCGCGCGGTAGTTGCCTAGAATCAAAGAGGTGAGCGGACCGTCGGCGCGCAGAACGGATGTGGTGGTGCTGGGCGCGGGAGCCGCGGGCATGATGGCTGCGCTGGAGGCGGCCCGACGCGCGCGGCGCGTTCTGCTGTTGGATCACAACGAGCGGCCTGGGCGGAAGATTCTGATCTCCGGCGGCGGCCGCTGCAACTTCACGAACGTTCATACGCGCGCGGAATGTTTTTTGAGCGAGAATCCGCACTTTGCGCGCTCGGCGCTGGCGCGGTATACGCCGGCGGAGTTCATCGCGATGGTGGAACGGCACGGCATCGCGTACCACGAGAAGAAGCTGGGGCAGATGTTCTGCGATGGCTCGGCTCAGCAGATTGTGACGATGCTGGAGCGCGAGTGCGGCGCGGCGGGAGTGGAATTGCGCTGCGGTGTACGCGTCTCTGAAGTGCAGCTGCGATCGGCAGATGGTGAGGTAGGCGACTCGCGATTTGTGGTGCAGACGAGCGTGGGTGAGATTCGTTGTGAGGCAGTGATCGTTGCGACGGGTGGGCTGTCGATTCCGAAGATGGGGGCGACGCAGCTTTGGATATGAGCTGGCACGCCAGTTTGGGCATGCGGTTGTAGAGCCACGCGCGGCGCTGGTGCCGCTGGTGTTTGCGCCAGAGGATTGCCAACGTTGGTGCGATCTGGCGGAGTGTCGACGGAGGTGATTGCGCGCGCGGAGCCGTCGGCGCCGATGAAGAGGGCGGCGGTGCCGGAGTTTCGCGAGAAGCTGCTGATTACACATCGCGGGCTCAGCGGGCCGGCGGTACTGCAGGCGTCGTCCTATTGGCGACCGGGACGAGCAGTGCAGTTCGATCTCGCGCCCGAGCGCGAGGTGTTTGCTGCTCTGCGAATGAAGAATGCACGGCGTGATGCGGCGGCTGCACAGAATGCACTGCGCGATCTGATGCCGGCGCGAATGGCGGAGCGGTGGGTGCAGCTTGCGACGGAGAAGCCTGACTGGACGAATGCGGGCATTGATCGGCTGGAGCAGGCGGTGCACGCGTGGACCGTGAAACCTGAGGGCACGGAGGGTTTCGCGAAGGCGGAGGTGACTGCAGGCGGGGTGGACACGCGCGAGTTGGATGCGCGCACGATGGAGAGCCGGCGAGTGGCGGGACTGTACTTCATCGGCGAGGTGGTGGATGTGACGGGGTGGCTCGGCGGCTATAACTTCCAGTGGGCGTGGGCGAGCGCGGTGAGTGCCGGGCGCGTTGCATGAGGCCTGCCTGCTGATCGCGCATCTATTGCACGACAAGCGTAAGAGTGACGTTGTGCGTGAGGCCTGCGGCCGAGGCGCTGACCGTCAGGTTGTAAGTGCCGGAGGGAGTCGTTGATGATGAGCCGCCACCACCGCCACCGCCGGAGCCGGGGATCTCTCGTGCGGAACCGCACCCGGCGAGGGAGGAGAGTGCGGCAAGCGTCACGATGGCGAGCAGCGCTTTCCCGAGACGGCGTCTGCGCGCGAGGCATGCCAGTGGAAGTGCGAGGCATGCGAGATACGCCGGGGAGTTGCGTGGATCGAATGGCGAGCGTGGCCGGGCAACACTGCTTGCCTGAGTCTGGCCGGTCTGCACGGTGACGGAGATGGTGTAGGTTCCACCGAGATTCTCGGTGGATGGGTTGACCGTGCAGACGCTGTTGGCCGGTGCCCCGGAGCATGCAAGTGCAACGGATCCGGAGAGTCCTTGCAGCGAACTGAGCAACAGACGGATAGGTGGCTGTCGCACCGCTGGCAACGGTGGCGCTCGCTGCGCCGTTGGTTGCGAGCGTGTAGTCGATGCCGGTTCCGGTGAGGTTGGTCGTCTGCCCACCGCTGGGTGCATCGTCGGTCAGCGTGAGTGTTCCGGAAACCGGACCCGCATTGGTGGGTGAAAAGACGACGACGAGATTGCAGCTGGCGGCGGGTGCGAGAGTCGAGGCGCACGTGGAGGATGCGATCATGAAGCCTGCGCTGAGTGCGGTCTTTGCGAGATGCAGCGTGAGGCCGCCGTTGTTGGTGAGCGTGATCGTCTGCGCTGGAGCGCTGAGTCCCACTCCGGTTGCAGGGAAGCTAAGCGACGCAGGACTGAGAGAGACTCCCGGCGGTGCAACGCCTGTGCCGCTGAGAGTGACAGTCTGGGAGCGGAATTGGTCGGTGATGGTAACCGTTGCTGTGCGTGTGCCGACGGCGGACGGCACAAATGCGACCGAGATCGCGCAGGTGGAATGCGGGTTGAGCGACGCACCGCAGGAATTGGTGGCGGCGAAGTCGCCGGGACTGACCGATGCGCTGATGAGTGTGAGCGCAACGTCGCCGGAATTCGTGAGTGTGAGCTGCTGCGCGGCGCTAGTGGTTCCGATGGCTTGCTGGCCGAAGGTGAGCGAAGGCGGAGTGAGCGTGTCGGTTGCAGGAGCGTCGCCGGTGCCACTGAGTTGCGCTATTTGCGTGCCCGCGCTGTCCATGACGGTGAGCACGCCGGTTCGCGTGCCGCTGGCGGTGGGCGTGAAGCTGATGGAGAGTGAGCAGGCGGTTTGTGCTGCGAGCGTGGCGCCACAGGTGCTCGCGGCGATGCTGAAGTCGCCGGTAATCGTCGGGGTGTTGAGCGTCACGGGATTCGCCCCGGTGTTCGCGACGGTGATGATCTGCGATGCTGCGGTCTGGTTCACAAGCGTGGCGGGGAAGCTCAACGTGAGAGGCGTGAGCACGACGGCGGCGGCAGCAGTGCCGTTTCCGCTGAGGCTGACCGTCATTTGTCCGCCGGGGACGTTGGCGTAGATGGTGAGCTGGCCGGTGCGAGTGCCGGTGTGCGTTGGTGCGAAGCTGACGTTGAAGGTGCAGGTGGCGCCTGTCGCGAGTGTCTGTCCGGCGCACGTATCCGTTTCGACGAAGTCTCCGGCGATGGCGGGTGTGCCGAAGGTGACGGGCTGATTGCCGGAACTGGTGACGGTGATTGTCTGCGGGCTGCTTTGGGTTGCGACGGCCTGCGCCGCGAAGATGAGGCTGGTGGAGGAGAGCGTGATCCCCGGCGCCTGAATCGTCGTGGCGTTCAGAAGCGGGATCTGCCAGATTCCGCGGCCGTACGTGCCGGCGCGCAGCATGCCGCTGCGGCCGTCACCGGTGGCCATCTGCGGTGCGGCTTCGAGCGTGGTCACCGGCGAGTTGGGCAGCCCGGTTCCGAGCAGACTCCAGCAGTTGGTCGAGGTGCAGGTTGTGATGCTCTGGGTGACGAAGACGCCGGTGTCCGTCGCGACGTAGACCGTGTTGGCATCGTTGGGGTCGACGACGATCGCGTTGGCCGGCGCCTGCGGAAGGTTCGAACCGATGCTCAGCCAGTGCGCCCCGAAGTCGGTGGAGCGATAGACATGAGGGCCGCTTCCGAAACCCATGATGGTGGCGTAGACAGTCGCGCCGGTTGTGTCGTGCGGATCCACAGCGATGGACGAGATGTCGAAGGCACCGGGGTTGAAGACGTGCGAGTCGAACGTGTCGTTCGTGACCGGGTTGCGCGCTGCGTCAGTCCACGCAGTGGAGGAGGAAGCCGAATTCGCAGAGGTCGTGACGAAGAGATGACCGGCAACGGTGCCGCCGCCGTCGAGCTGACCGGCCATTCCTGCATAGAGCACGGTTGAGCCGGAGCTCTGCGCATTGGTAGAGCTTGCGAGCGGACCGCCGGCAGCCAGCGAGCGCACCATTGCGGAGTTGGCCGTGCATGCTCCCCCTCCGCCATCGAAGGCACGGCTCAGTACATTCGAAGTGCTCCAGGTGGTGCCGGTGTCGGCGGTGCCTCGCCAAACGCGACAGGTGCCCACAAGGATGTTTGTGGTCTGCTGCGGATCGAGGAGAGAGGGTGCGTCAAGCAACGCAGCATCGTTGCTGACCTGTGGTGCGCCGATAGTGGCGGGTGGCAACAGGTTGGTGGCAGGTGCAGTCGATGCCGGACGTGCAGGCCTTCAGGTTGACGCCTGCGCCGATCGTCAGGAACCAGTTGGAGGAGTTGTCGGGATCGATCTGCGGAAAGCCGCCTTCGCCCGCGGAGAGCTGCGGCCACGGAGCAGAGTGTGGCGGCAGATGACGTCCCGGCGGAGCCATTTGCGCCCAGACCCGCAAGAAGCGTTCCGGGTTGGGTCGGATCCTGCGCAAACCCGACGACCTCCGCGAGCGAGCCGCCGGCGCCGATGGCCGAGTTGAGATTATCGAAGTGCTGCGCATCGCCGGCGGAACAAGCGGGGCCGGTCTGATTGACGCCGTCGGTGGAGCGCCAGAGCCCGCCATCGTTGCCAACGAGCACCAGCTCCGAGCCGGTGGTGAGCGATGCGGCAATGACATGCTGCGCCGGCGCGACGGCGGCGGGAGCGTTGCATCCGTTGATCGCGTTTGTAGTGTTGCGCAACGAGCAACTCGTTGAGTTCGCCGAGATAGAGCAGCGGAAGAGATCGACGGTGCCGGCGAGGAGCAGCGTTGCACCCGAAGGCAAAGGGGCAGCGGCCAGGCTGAGGTTATAGCTTCCCTGCAGGATGGCGGTGTTGCCGGAGCCGACCTCAAGCGCGCCATTGTCGATGCGTGCGCCCCATGTGGGCGATGGGTTCGCACAGGAGCCGCTGGTCGCGTTGCAGAGATCTTGCCAGAGGCCCTGGTCTTTGTCGGCAGCGTCAATCGTGAGGGCGTAGAGGTCGCCGGTTGCCGGCTGCGCGGCGAGCACTCCCCGAAAGATCGGACAGGTTGCACTGCCCAGGCCATTGTTGCCCACCGGGCAGTTTGCAGTTGTAAGGCCCGTGCCAGGCTGTGCAGCAAGGCGCGTCCAGGTCCGTCCATCTGGCGAGCTATAGTACCCGTGGCTTCGTATGGCGGCGATGAAAAGACCTCGTGCCGCATTCCATACAACTGAGGTTGCGGAGTTGCCGATCTGGCCGCTGCCGGGAGGTTGTGGGGTCTGCACAACCTTGGCACCGTCGTACAGCGTGGCCATGTGCCACGATGCGCCCCCGTCGGCGGAGTAGTAGAGACCGGGGATCGACGATGAGAGCGCCGCATCGACCGTCGCCGCCTGTGGCGAGATGGACATCGCGGCTACGACGAGGTTCGTTGAGGTGGTACTCCAGGCAAGAGCAGAGGTTGAGAGCCCTGCAAAATTGTAGCTGTAGCTGTCCTGCGCGTAGGTAGCGATGGTCCAGGTCTGGCCGCCGTCAGTAGACCGCAGGATGCCTTCGCCGTAGAGAGAATCCGTAGCGTCGTTGGGATCGCCGGTACCAGCGAGGACGATGGGGTTTGGTGCAGGCTGGACAGCCACAGCGCCGATGGAGAGCGAGGGAATTGTGCTGGAGCCGGCGCTGATGCTGAAGACCGGAAGAGTGTCCGTAAGCGGAGCGAAGGTGACGCCCGAAAGCGGGCCAGCGACGGTCGTCGACTTCCAGACGCCGCCGCCTGTGGTGCCGAGATAGACCGTGTTGCCGCTGGTGTCGTTCGGGTCAAGAGCGATTGCGGTCACGCGGCCCGTTACGTTGCCGTACCGCTGCGTCTGGATCGAGCTCGGGCCGAGCGGCTGCCAGGGAGCTGTGAGTGCAGTCGAGGATCCGTCATGCGCACGGACTGCATTGCGGCTGAGAAGAGTAGCGTGCTGCGCCTCCGCGTTCTCGCGGGCAAGTGCGGAGGTGGTGCCATCGGCGGTTCGGCGTTGAGCGAGGAAATCGCGCAGACGCTGCTGCCGGGCTGCCGCAGAGCCTACCTGGCTGTGTCCTGTTGGGACACACAGTGCGGTGAGTACACCGAGGGCGATCCAGCAGAAAACGCCGGCATATTGCCGGGGCAAAGGTCGGCCAAAGGCCGGTACAGAGCTCGCAAAACAACGCAGCGGCAAGCGCAGGTCCCGAAGTCTCCACTGTATTGTTCTGCGACAAGAACTCACACAAGCCACAGAGCACGTAGAGGAGCACTCCGCGCGGCCAAAGAAAAGCCTGCTCTAATCTGGCGGCCAGATTGGATTAGCGTTCTCTAAGGGACGCGCGGTACTTCAAGCTTAACAAGCAACCGAGCCCTGGAGATACGCCCGTACCTCCGCGGAGACTGCAACTAACGGCTAATAGCTGTGTCCGAGCACCGGATGGGGTTCGTAGAGTTCCTCCAACCGCTTGACCTCGTCCTCGCTGAGCTTCAACTGGAGGGCGCTGAGCGCATCCTCCAGATGCTCGGGCTTGCTTGCGCCAATAATCGGCGCTGAGACAGCGGGCTTCGAAAGAATCCATGCGAGCGCAACCTGTGCCGGCTTGGCGTGCCGCGCGTCGGCAACCTCAACGACACGATCGACGATGTCGAAATCGGTATCGCGGTAGTACATGCTGTGGCCGAAGTCGTCGGTCCGGGCGCGCGTGGTGGCTCCTGCAACAACCTTGCTTAGCTCGGAATCCTTGTCTCCCCTCTTGCGCGTGCCGGTGAGAAAGCCGCGAGCGAGCGGACTCCACGGGATGCAGCCGATGCCCTGATCGAGGCAAAGCGGGATCATCTCGCGTTCCTCCTCCCGGTAGATGAGGTTGTAGTGATTCTGCATCGTGACAAAGCGTGCGAACGAGTTCTGCCGCTGGAAGTCGAGCATCTTCAGAAACTGCCAGGCGTACATGCTGGAGGCACCGAGATAGAGCGCCTTGCCGGCGCGCACGACCGCATCGAGAGCTTCGCAGGTCTCTTCGATCGGCGTGTTCTTGTCGAAGCGATGAATCTGGTAAAGGTCGACGTAGTCCACGCCGAGTCGCTTGAGGCTGCGGTCGATGGACGTCCATGATGTGCTTACGCGAGAGTCCACGATCGTTGGGCGAATCGCTCATCGGATTGAAGACCTTGGTCGCGATCACCAGGTCCTCGCGCCGCGGCTGGAACTCGCGCAGCAGCTTGCCGGTGAGGACCTCGCTCTCGCCAAGCGAGTAGATGTCAGCGGTGTCGAAGAAGTTGATGCCGGCCTCGACGGCACGCTTCACCAGCGGGCGGGCCTCGTCCTCCTCCAGCACCCATTCGCGCCACTTCTTCGAGCCGTAGGTCATCATGCCGAGACAGAGCGGAGAGACGCGGACGCCGGTCTGGCCGAGCCGCACATAATTCATTTGCATTTCACCTCTGGCGATTGGACGCGTCAGGGCACTGCGGAGTTCCGCGCCGGTGAACGCATCTCAACGAAAGAGGCCGCTGCCGTGGCCGCGAGCCCTCCTTTGGGCTTGCGAACTCAGATGGTAGGCGCGCAGGGTAGCCGCAAATCCATTCAAGCGCTTCCGAGACTTTGCTCCGTCTGAGTCACCGCCTCACTCGTGGAAACCGCATCCGTCGTCGCACTGCGCTGCGCCGGGTTCGTGGCTCCGACCGCCCAACCCAATCCTCGAATGGATCCGAGCGCCTGCGTAAATTGCAGCGACAGAAAGTAGGCGATGGGAGCCAGCACGGCCCATATCAACAGAACGCTCACTGGCCCGTACACGTGGTCATGCGCATAGAGGACGTGTGCCGCCGCGGCAAACACCACGTCGATGACAATGGCGTGGATGAGGTAGACGCCATAGGTGGTCTCGGCCACATTCACAAAGTTAGGCCACGTACGCTTCTGAATCCGAATCAGCAGGAGCACAATCAGAATCGCGTAAATCTGATTGCAGAACCGTAGGGAGTTCAGACTGTCTCGGCAGTGGTGCGCCTGCAGGATCGCCGTTTCAACGAGGGAGCCGGCAGCAGCGGTGCAGGCCCACAGCGCAATCCACCAGCCGGACAGCGCCCGAGCCCAGCGTAGAAGGACTGTCCTTGCGCAAGGCACACCAGGCGCCCAGCCAGAGGTAGAAGACAAAGCCGAAGATCGCTTCGGTGTGCAGGCTCGGCAGCCACTCGGTATATACGTTGACACCGTAGAACAGGTTTACGCGCCAGCAACGCAGCACCAAGCCGCAGATCGTTGAGCCATCTGCGCAGCAACACCACGCAGGTAAGCGCCACGAGGAAGTTTGGAACGAACCAGAGCGGCGTGTCGATCAAGACGAACGATGAATTTGTCCGGAGGGTGGCAAGAACCAGGCGCAGGTTCAAAGCACCCTGGCCAGCATGCAGAAGGTCTCGCTGAGTGGCATAGACGAGCTCGACACCATACCAGAGCATCCACGCCGGCAGGAGCCGGTTGGCGCGCCGCCGCAGGTAGCCCACTGGATCCGAGGCCGGCAGCCGGTCTCCTACAAGGAAGCCGGAAATTATGAAAAACGCAATGGTGCCGAACTTGAAGGTCTGTTCAAGGAGAACGAACTCTCTGAAACCTACCGGCTGGTAGTGGTTAAGTCTGCCTCCAGCATGCAGAAGGACGATTGCCGCCATGCTCCAGAAACGGACTGTGTGAATGAACAGATGTTCGGGCCTGGTGTCGCTGCTCAGAGGGGCCCTGTTCGCCTTGGACGAATGAAACGCGAAGGAACATTCTGAATACGTATAGCCGTGCCATTCAGCATGACCGGAGCAGCAGCACTCTACGGCGTGCTTGCCGCGGGCATGAGCCTTTATTGCTTATGAAATTTGTCTTTAAAAAGAAGTTCTCGCGGTTATCAAACTACTGGGCCCGATGTACGTTGGTTTACGTGAATCTCACTTGAGGCACTTCGGGATACCGCTCTCTACCGAAGGTTTATTCAGAATGACGTACGAGGAATCTGAAAAGTTTCCAGGGCACGAAAGGTGTACGCCAAGGTTCATCAGCCTGCCCGACATCCATGCACAGGCCCGGTCTGCCGCAAACTGGAGTAGATGGCTCGCAAAAAGCTTCGTGTAGGTGTTCTGTTCGGTGGCCGCAGCGGCGAGCATGAGGTCTCGCTGCGCTCTGCCCGCTCCATCCTTCAGGCGATCGACCGCAAGAAATACGATGTCGTCGAGCTCGGCATCACCAAGGAAGGTCGCTGGCTGCAGAGCGCGTGCGGCGCAGAAGCTGCTGGCTGGCAGTGCTCCGCCCGCTGCGAAGAAGAGCGCTGAAACCGGCGTCGCCCTCGCGGCGGCCGAGCCTGGATCGCGCACCGGCCTCGATATTGTCTTCCCCGTTCTGCATGGGACCTTCGGAGAGGATGGCACCATACAGGGGCTGTTTGAGCTGGCCGATGTCGCGTACGTTGGCTCCGGTGTGCTGGGCTCGGCCGCAGGCATGGATAAGGACGCCATGAAGCGCCTGTTCCTCGCGGCGGGACTCCCGATCACGCCCCACGTGTCGATGCTGCGTTCGGAGTGGCAGGCTGATGGGAAGCGTGCGACGAAGGCCATCGAGAAGGCCCTGAAGTATCCGCTCTTCGTGAAGCCGGCGAACCTGGGCAGCTCCGTCGGCATCAGCAAGGTGCACAGTCGCGCCGAACTGGCGCCGGCGATGGATCTCGCGGCGAGCTTCGATCGCAAGATCGTCATCGAACAGGGTGTGGGCGGACCGGGCGTGAAGCCGCGTGAGCTTGAGGTCGCCGTCCTCGGCAATGATGCGCCGGAGGCCAGCGTCGTCGGCGAGATCGTGCCGGCCAAGGAGTTCTACGACTACGAGGCGAAGTACGAGCTCTCCGGCCCGGACGAAAGCGTCAGTCTCATCCCCACGAAGCTGACCAAGGCCGAGGAGAAGAAGATTCGGACGATGGCGATTGCGGCCTTCCGCGCCTGCGACTGCGCAGGGCTGGCGCGGGTGGACTTCCTGATGGCGCCTGCGGCCAAGGGCAAGCCATCTGAAATCGTGCTGAACGAGATCAACACGATGCCCGGCTTCACCTCCATCAGCATGTACCCGAAGCTGTGGGGAGCGAGCGGTCTTCCCTATGCGAAACTCATCGACCGCCTGATTGAGCTTGGGCTGGAACGGCACCGCGAGAAGCTGGCGACCCACTTCAGCCGCTGAGACAACAGTCGCGGCTCGACTACCATAGAGACAATGGGCACGACAGCGGCACAAAATCTCACGCTCGCGGACATCAAGGCAGCTCGCGAGCGTCTCAACGGTGCGATCTACCGGACGCCTTGCGCGCGCTCGGAGACGCTCTCGCGCCAGACCGGCCAGAGCATCTTCCTCAAGCTTGAAAACCTGCAGATGACGGGCAGCTTCAAGGAGCGCGGCGCCCTGAACAAGATCGCCACGCTCACGTCCGAGGAGGCGCAGCGCGGCGTAATCGCCGCAAGCGCAGGCAATCATGCGCAGGGAGTCGCGCATCACGCGACGCAGCGTGGCATTCGCTCGGTGATCGTGATGCCGCTGGCTACGCCGCTGGTGAAGGTGCAGGCGACGCGCGGTTTCGGCGCCGAGGTGATTCTGCACGGCGCCAACTACGACGAAGCTTGCGAGGAGGCGACGCGACGCTGCCAGGCCGAGGGCATGACCTTCATTCATCCCTTCGACGATCCGCTGGTGATGGCCGGACAGGGAACGATCGGACTGGAGCTGCTGGAGCAGATTGAAAATCTCGAAGCGGTCGTGGTTCCGATTGGCGGCGGCGGACTCATCGGCGGCGTGGCCTGCGCGGTGAAGGAGTCGAAGCCTGACGTGCGTGTGATTGGCGTGCAGACCTCGCGCCTGCCTTCGATGAAGGAAGCTCTGCTCGCGCATCATCCGGTGACACTGGAGCCTGCTACGACGATTGCCGACGGCATTGCCGTACGGCGGGCAGGTGAAGTTACATTCCCCGTCGTCGAGCGCTATGTCGACGAGATTGTCACAGTGAACGAGGATGAGATTGCTTCGGCGATTCTTACGCTGCTGGAACGCGAGAAGACGCTTGCCGAGGGAGCAGGCGCTGCAGGGCTCGCCGCGGTGTTGCAGCGCCGCACCTCACTGCCGGCGTTTACACGCACGGCGATCATCGTCGGCGGAGGCAACATCGACGTCACGCTGCTGAGCCGCATCATCGAGCGCGGCCTCGTGCAGGATGGCCGCCTGATTCGCCTGCGCATCCATCTGCTCGACAGGCCAGGAGCACTCGCGGATCTGACGCAGATCATTGCGGCGCATCGCGCGAACATCGTCGATACGCTGCATAACCGCGCATACTACGGCGTCAATCTTGGCGACACAGTCATCGATATCACGATGGAGACACGCGGACGCGAGCAGGTGGAAGAGTTGCTCGCCGCACTGACCGCCGCGGGCTACAAGCACAGCCGCGTCCTTTAGCGATTAGTGTTTCTTCGTGTCGGGCTGCAGTGTCAGCGTCAACGCCTGATGATTGCGCAGAATATCGAGACTGATCGGCTTGCCCTTGCTCGCGTGAAGATGCTTCGACCAGTCTGAGGTCGAATGCATTGGCTGATTATCCGCGCTAATGATCACATCGCCTGCGCGAATGCCTCCGGCGGCAGCGGGACTTCCGTCCTCTACGGATTGCACGAGCAATCCCTGACCCTTCGGTGCTCCGAAGTAGCCCGCAAGCTGCGGCTGCATCGCGTCCACTACCAGGCCGGTAAACGGCCCGTGCAGCATGTTCTCAATAAAGCCCTGCGTGTGCGTTGGGGGCGATGCGTGAGGCGGGGCCGGCGGTGGCGGAGCGGGACCCGGACCGGTCACATAAATCCCACTGAGCCCCTCAATGATGGTGCCTTGAGGCGGTGCTGGTCCCTGGGTCACACGCGCCCACGCCTTGCGCTCCACATCCTCGCGGTTGGCCAGCTTCGTGCGAATCGTGATCGGGCTTCCGTTGCGAAAGACCGAGAGCCGCACCTCGACTCCTGCGCCCGCATCATGAATCATGCGGCGAAGCGCCTCACCGCTGGCAACGATGTGGCCGTTGAACCCGGTGATGAGATCGTGCGGCTTGAGGCCCGCGGACGCTGCAGGACCGTCGTGGTCCACCAACAGAACCTCAACACCACGGTTGTCTCGCAGATGCAGAGCAGCCGCCTGATCGTTCGTCAAATCGTGGAATTCAATGCCAAGATAACCGGCTGGCCGCTGAGGCTGAGCGGTTGAAGCTGCATAGGCGCGACCGGCCGGAGCAGAAAGCAGAATCAGCAGTACGACCGACGCGCTTGCAAGGCGTACTACGCGCGCGCGGAGCACGGGAGCCCTCCGCCACTCTCTTCGGAAGTTGGCTGCATGCTGCATCGGTTACACCTTACTCGATATCAGCTGAGCCCTGAAGCGCCTGGTAGGATGCGTTGCGAATGGCCGCGTTCGAGTCCTGCGTCGAGACCGAGCGCAACACCCGCCGCACGCTGGAGTCGGCCTGCACCGGTTCCAGCATCGAGATCGCCGCACTCCTCACATCCGCGCTCTGATCATTCATCAATGTATCGAGCATCGCATTGCGCACATTCTCATCCTGGGCGACGTAGGGCTGCAGTCCCTGGAGCGCCTTGAGCCGCACCTCGGCACTCTTGTCGTAGCGCAGGCTCGCGAGCAGAGTGCCGCGAACACTGTCGCTGCCGTTCGCTCCAGTGTCACTGCAACCGTTTGCGGCAAGGCACTGGTTCGCCAGAAGCGACACAGCGTCTGCATGGACCTGATTATTCGCCGCCAGCTTGGTGCCCAGCATCAGCAGTTGGCGAATCTGCGGATCCTGGAGAGAACCCTGGATCGTCTCCGGCTCCAGGCGGTTGTACTTCACCTTCACAATCTGGGGGTCCGGGGTCTGCATGATCCCCGAGACGTTCGCGATGGGACCCTGCGATGAAACCGTCGTGACGACAGTGCGCGAAGACTGAGGGGAGTGCGCGGCCTGATAGCGTGCGATGACATTTCCGCCGAGGAAGCCGACACCAACTAACAGTACCGTCAGCGCAGGCGCGCCCTGCACGTAGCCGAGCCAGCGAAAGGTGCTGCCCCAGATCCGCTGCGCAACAGACCTCGGCGGCATCGCATCGAGCGCCTCATCCAGGCGCATGCGTGACGCAGCCAGCAGATTCGGCGAAGGCTCAACCAGCGGGTGCTGCGCCAGCTCCTCGCCGAGCGCGAGCATGGCGTTCCACTCCCGCCGGCACTCTTCGCAGTGGCTCAGGTGCTGCTCGAGCTGATGCTGCAGCTCATCGGGCAGCTCGCCATACTGGGCGAGAACTATGTTCTGTTGTGCACTATCACAGTTCATGATGCGTACTCCAACCGGCCTCTCTTAACGCACTTCCAATTCTTGTTGCTTCCACTCGCGAATCGCCTGCCTGTCCACGTTCGCGAGCGATACTGCCTGCTGCTCTTCCGCCCTCTTCATCACCGAACATCTACGAGCCTCGCCCGCAACTTGCGTGTCGCGCGGAAGAGAGTGTTCTTGGCTGTCTCCTCGGTCGTCGAAAGCATCTCGCCGATCGTCCTCAGTTTCAGCCCCTGGTAATGCTTCAACTCAAACACTGTGCGTTCGCGCGGTGTCAGTGAATCGAGCGCGCTCTGAATCGCAGCGTGCATATTCTTGCGGTCCAGCTCGCGCGCGGGGTTCGCGGTCGCGCGGTCGTCCTGGAGGTTCGCCATCAGATCCATCTCCTCGCCGGCCGCGTCCATCACGGTCGAGGGATCCTCTTTGCGGCTCTTGCGGCGACGAAGCTGATCCAGGCACAGGTTCGTCACGATCCGGTAGAGCCATGTATAGAACGAGCACTCGAAGCGAAAGTTCGAGAGATGCCGGTACGCCTTGATAAAGGCGTCCTGGTGCACGTCCTGAGCGTCCTGCTCGTTGCCCAGCATGTGCAGCGCCAGCCGTAGAACGCTCCGGTCATACCGCCGAACCAGAGCGTCGAAGGCCGAACGGTCGCCCTTCTGCGCCGCGCGAATCAGCTCATCATCCTCCGCGCGTTGCTGCTGGCGGGCTTCCATCTGCTCCGCTGTCAGCCTGGCGCGGGTGCTCGATTGGACAACGGACGACGACATTGTTGCTGATTTTACGCCGTCGTCGGCCTCCCGCACTCCAGAGGCAGGGGAAGGGTGACGCCGACGGCTGTCGCCGCCAAGGACGATCACATCGCTAATGCTCATTCTCAGTCTGACTCCGGAGTCAGGTTCCTACTACATCTTGGTAGACGTCCCCCCAAACACAAAGTGAGCACCAATGAAGTCTTTGTCATACGGTCTTTGACGGTACGTCGTCCGGGCGCCTTCGCGCGTCTTATGGGGATGAAACCGTGAGGACGCCCGAGCCCTGATGTCTAACCCGTTTGCCCCCAAGCTGAACCGTCGACAGTTTCTACGCCAGACGTTCGCCTTCTCGGCCTTGGCCGCCACTGCCCCGCGCTTCGCGTTCGCCGGACAGGCCGTCAGCCCAAAACCGGCTCCGGCGCCCGATCCGAATGGCCAGCACATGTTCCTGATCGGTGACTGGGGCACCGACAAGTATCTCGACCAGCAGACCGCGACTGCACTGGCAATGAAGCAGTGGGTCGACCAGCGGCACATCAAACCCGGGTCGCTCTTCCTGCTCGGCGACAACTGGTACGGCGATATGGGGGTCGGATACATATCGAGCCGCTGGCAGCAACAGTTCGAGCAGATGTACCCCACCTCGCACTTCCCCGGTCCCTGCTATGTCGTCCTCGGCAACCACGACTACGAGCGCAAAGTCTCAAGCAAAGTCGACCTCGAGCTCGGCTACGCGGCCCAGGCCAAGGGCACGCGCTGGACCCTGCCGTCGCGCTGGTACACCTTTCAATATCCGCAGAAGGACCCGGTCATCACCTTCATCTGCCTCGACACCAACCTGCCCGGGATGAAAAAAGGTGCCGACAAATTCCTTCCCTGGAGCTTCGAGATGAAGAAGGAGGACCGCGACCAGCAGGACGCCTGGTTCCGCCAGGAGCTCGCCAAGCCGCGCACAACTCCGTTCGTGGCCTGTGTCGCCCATCACCCGCTCTACACCAACGGCATTCACCGCGACCAGAAGATCCTCATCCGCGATTGGGACGCCCTTCTTCGCGCAGCACAAGGTCGATTTCTGGATCTCCGGACACGACCACGATCTGCAGCACCTCGAGTTCGGCGGACATCCGACAAGCTTCGTCATCTCCGGCGGCGGCGGCGCCGAGCTGGTCAACTGGACGACACCGCCGGAGAAACGCGGCCCGTTCGGCGACAAGGTCATCGGCTTCAGCGACATGGAATTCTCGAAGGACGCCATCCTCTTCCGCCACGTCGACGCGCAGGGCCGCGTCTTGCACAGCTTCCGCAAGACGCCGGACGGCAAGCTCGAGATCTTCCTGCCGTCAGTGTGACCCTCACTCCCGCGGTAAACTTGGCCGATGCCGTCGCTGTTCCCCGAGCCCTCCCAACCTCGCGTTCCCTCAGCCCGCCTGAACCCCGAAGAGTGGCTCGTCGCGCACTGCGACGGCGGTGCCCGCGGCAACCCCGGACCCGCGGGCTACGGCGCCGTCCTCGAGACCGAGTCAGGCCGGCAAAATCGCAGAGCTTAGCGAGTTCCTCGGCATTCGCACCAACAACTTCGCCGAGTACTCCGGGCTGCTCGGCGTCCTGGCCTGGGCGCTGGAGCACGGTTATCGCCGCCTGCGCGTGGTCTCCGACTCCGAGCTGATGGTGAAGCAGATCCAGGGGCGCTACAAAGTGAACTCACCCGATCTGAAACCGCTGTGGACAGAGGCCCGAAGCCGCATCGCGCAGCTCGACGAGTTTCAGATCACCCACGCGCTGCGCCACAAAAACAAGGACGCTGACCGGCTCGCCAATCTGGCCATGGATCGCGGCATGGGACGCGAGCCCAAAGGCGACGCACGGCCGGAGGCGCCAGAGCCGAAGCGCGAAGCACGCGCCACTCCGTACCCGAAGCATCCCTCCTCTGCGCCACCCATGCTGCGCGGCTTTACGCGCAACGGCGTCGTCCATCTGCTGGGCGATGCAAAGCTCCCCGACGGCATCTTTGTGAAGATCGTTCCTGAGTAACTGCTCGTTCACTCCCACGACATGACCTCCGCGAATTTGCATCCAACCCACATAGGATGAGGTGTATGCATCGCTGGTTAAGGCTCCCTGGACTTCTTGCGGCAGCAGGAGTTGCCGTTTTCGTTTTTTCTGCCAACCTGGTAGCGAAACAACCTCAGGACGCCGACGCGTCCGCGGTCGCCGAGGTTCGTCAGGCGGTTAGCGCAGAGCTTCAGGCCAACCAGACCGACAAGAGCATCTGGACCTACCGCGAGAGCAACATCACTCCGGAGAAGCATGCCGTTTATATGGCGATCGAGACGCCGCAGGGCACGCTGCGCCGCCTCATCGAACTGAACAGCCATCCCCTGAATCCGCAGGCCACGGCAATCGAGACACACCGGATCCAGAATTATGTGAGCGACCCAGCCGCGCAGGCCAGGGCGCGAAAAGCTGCCGCACATGATGGAGCGCAGGCCGAAGAGCTCCTGAAGATGCTGCCCAATGCCTTCATCTGGACCCGCGGCGGCGAAAACGGAGATTTGCTGACGCTGAACTTTCGCCCCAACCCCGATTTCAATCCGCCCGATATGCAGTCGCGCGTGCTCGGAATCATGACCGGCCAGATGATCATTTCCAAAGATAGTCATCGCATCCGGACGCTGCGCGGCAAACTCAGCGACGACGTGCTCATCGGCTGGGGCATCCTGGGCAAACTAAACCGCGGGGGCACCTTCGACGTCGAGCGCCGGATGGTCGGCGACGGATACTGGCAGATTACTGAGACCCACGTCCACATCGGCGGCCATGCACTCCTCTTCCACACCATCGGGCAGCAGGAGGACGACGTGAAGACCGAATGGAAGCCCTCCACCGCTCAAACTCTCCAGCAGGCGGAGCAACAGTTGAACGCTGGCCTGTAATCGAACCAGCGAAGCCGCAAACCTCTTCGCCGCAGAAAACCAACACCTTCCGGGCAGCTTTTCGCATCTCCGGCAGGTGCGAGACACTCTAATACTGACAGTGAACGAGTTCCGCCCCAGCTCCCGCCCGCGTCGGGTTCAAAGCGTTTTGGTGACGCTGCCTTTCGTCGCACTTCTGTGCGCGGCGCCCGCTTTTGCGCAAAATGCTCCTGCCGGTCCGCAGGCGAAGGACAAGCTCCCTTCTGCGCCGAGCGCGGTATTGCTCTCACAGCAGGACGAGACGCTCGGACGTCCGGCCGGCTCCGGCTTCACCTTCAAAGCGCCCTCCACGGCTCCTGGGCCCGGTGGAGTTGCGATCGAACAGCCGTCAGATACTCCGCTGCTTCTCTCCATCGACGACGCTATCTCGCTCGGTCTCGAGCGCAACGTACGCGTGATCTACGACCGCGCCAAGCAGAAGACGGTTCGCGGTGAGCAGCTCGGCGTCATCAATGCGCTGCTGCCGTCACTACGCGTCTCTGGTTCGACGGCAACCGAAGAGATCAATCTGGCAGCGCTCGGCTTCAACCCTTACAGCTCCGGCAGCATCTTTTCGCAGCTTGGTATCAATCCGGCAAGCATTCCGACGATTGTGAAAGTGGATGTAACGCAGGCGCAGATCAGCGCCAATCAGGTCCTCTTCGACGTGCCCTCATATGAGCTCTACAGAGGCGCCCAGCGCGAGACGGAGGTCGTCGATCTCGATGCGCTCACCAGCCGCGGCGACCTGGTTCTTGCGGTCGGGTCGGCTTACCTTCAGGTGCTCGCCGACCAGACCAACCTTACCAATGCGCAGGCGCAGGAGCGCGCCGCGCAGACCCTCTTCGACCAGGCGAGCCAGCGTCGCAAAGCCGGCGTCGGGACGAGTCTCGACGAACTCCGCGGACAGGTCGAGTACCAGCAGCGCCAGCAAGCCACCATTGCGGCGGACAATCAACTCGCGAAGGACACAATCCAGCTCAACCGCATCATGGGCCTGCCCGCCGGGCAGAAGCTCCAGCTCACCGACACGGCACCCTTCACTGAGCTCGCCGAGATGGATCTCGATCGCGCGAAGGAGACTGCCTACCGCCACCGCAAGGATCTTCTGAGCCTGCAGGCGCAGATTCAAGTGGCGGATCGCGAGCTGCGCGCTGTGCGATACCAGCGTCTGCCGACCGTCGCCTTCAACGGCTTCTATGGTGTGCTCGGCGAGACCACGGGCCTTTACCACGGCGTCTTCACAGCCGAAGGCAGTCTGAAGTTCCCCATCTTCCGCGAGGCCGAGCAGCGCGGGCAGCAGGACCAGGTGAACGCGCAGCTGATGGCACTTCATCAGCGTGAGAGCGATCTGCGGGTGACCATTGATGCGCAGATTCGTGCGTCGATGCTCGACGTGCAGTCCGCCAATCAACTGGTGAAGGTCGCGCAGAGCAACGTCGGGCTGGCACAGCAGGTCCTCTCCGACGCGCGCGAGCGCTTCCACGCCGGAGTCGACGACAACCTTGCTGTCGTGGACGCGCAGGCCTCCGTGACCTCAGCCGAGTTTCAGCTTGTGCGGGCTCTCTATCAGTACAACGTCGCCAAGCTGAACCTCGCGCGCAATACCGGCGTCATCGAGACGCGCTACCGCACCTATCTCGGCAAGTAACTCCGGCAACTGTTTGCCGCGGCCTGTTAGCTCGCGGCCTTTTGCAGATCGAACACAATGCCGTGATGCATCTTGACGATAGCCATAATTGCAAGAGCAATCGCCGACGCTGTTTCCAGCAATGCCGCAGGTAGATCGTGGCGCAAGACACGGGCTACAGTCATGCGCACGAAGAAACCGCCCCACGCGCCGATGATGGCGCCTCCTGCGCCAAAGATGATGCCGCCCGCCACCGGCTCATCGATCGCCACAGCCGCCATCGCGCCCACCAGCCCACCTACGACAACTCGCGCCAGCGCAGGTCCCAGATCAGTTCGTCTCGGCGTCTTCGGCAACGTATCGACCACGTACTCGCCCAGTGCGCAGATCGTCAGCACGATGACAACAACCAGATGCCCAGCCCACGTCGCCCATCCGTGCTCCGGTATCAGGCCCAGCCACACAGCCCATGCCAGCGCCGCGATGGCCGTCATGGTGCGCATGCCGGTCACCACGCCGAGCAACAGAAGCATATCCATAAGGAGTGTCCTTGCCGCAGCGATACTACACGACTAACTGCGCAACCAGCCGTAGAGCGGAAACTGCTCCGCCAGCTCGCCAACGCGGCCTGCGGATCGCCCGCAGCCTCGCCTCGTCGGTGCGATGTTCCAGTGCCTCGCCGATCCATCCAGCGATCGTCCGCATCTCCGGCTCCTTCATCCCTCGCGTCGTCAGCGCAGGCGAGCCGATGCGGATGCCGCTCGGCTTCAGCGGCGGATTCGTGTCATACGGAATCGCATTCTTGTTCACCGTGATGCCCGCAGCGCCCAGCGCAGCCTCCGCTTCCGAGCCCAGCATGCCGCGGCTGAAGACATCGACAAGCACAACATGCGTGTCCGTTCCACCCGAAATCACGCGATACCCCCCGGCCTGCATGCGCCTCGGCCAGCGCCTTCGCGTTCGCCACCACCTGCGCCGCGTAGGTCTTGAACTCCGGTTGCAGCGCCTCGCCGAACGCCACCGCCTTCGCGGCGACCACGTGCACCAGCGGTCCGCCCTGCTGCCCTGGGAAGACACTGCGATCAATGCCAGCCGCAAACTCCTGCTGGCTGAGAATCAATCCCGAGCGCGGTCCACGCAGTGTCTTATGTGTCGTCGAAGTCACCACATGCGCGTGCGGCACCGGCGAGGGATGCACTCCTCCCGCCACCAGCCCGGCAAAGTGCGCCATGTCGATCACCAGCTTCGCGTCGACCTTGTCCGCGATCTGCCGCATCCGCACGAAATCAAACTGCCGCGGGTACGCCGATCCGCCGCCGATGATCACCTTCGGCTTCTCAGCAATCGCCTGCTGTTCGAGGAGGTCGTAGTCGACCGTCTCCGTGTCCTTGCGCACCTGGTAGCCGACCACGCGATACAGCTTGCCCGAGAAGTTCAGCCGGTGGCCGTGCGTCAGGTGCCCGCCGTGCGCCAGATCCAGCCCAAGGATCGTGTCGCCCGGCTCCAGCAGCGTCATGTACGCCGCCGCGTTCGCCTGCGACCCCGAGTGCGGCTGCACGTTCGCATGCTCTGCGCCGAAGAGCTTCTTGACGCGGTCGCGCGCCAGGTTCTCCACCACATCGGAGAACTCGCAACCGCCGTAGTACCGCTTGCCGGGGTAACCCTCGGCATACTTGTTCGTGAAGACCGAACCTGCCGCTTCCAGCACCGCCCGCGAAACGAAATTCTCGCTCGCGATCATCTCCAGTCCTTCGTGCTGACGGACCACTTCATTCCGAATCTGCGCCGCAATCTCCGGATCGGCCGCGGCAAGGGGAGCAGTCAAATCAATCGGCATATCTATGTGCGATTGTACGACGCTGCCCGCAACGCCCTTCCCCAAAGGTCCAATTACCTCTCCCACCCACGAGAGTCTCTACACGGCTTGCGTGGGATAGCTGCTTTCGTACTCCGGGGGCATTCTTCCCTTGGAACCGCAACTGGTTCCTGCAAGAAGTTCGGGCCTAGCGTGCTTCTGCTCTCCTGTCTGGGCAAGTAGCACGCTTCCTTTCAGCGCTTCAGCAACCCGCAGCAGGACCTACCCACGCTGGGAGGTCCAGGCCATGTAAGTCGGGCCACTCTGACTGGCAGAAGAAACCCCGCCCTGGGGACTTCTGCCAGCCGCAATACTGAGCAGAAAGGCAAACCGTGGCAGCCCGCACAATACTCTTCCCCACCCCCCCTGGGACTGCTGCCACATCACGCGTAACTCCAACCCCACCTCCTCCACCTCCAACCGGCGCCGCGAAGTTGACACCAACTCCGCGGCGCTATCGCGGCCTTCATATCGTTCCCGGCGGCCAGTTGCGCAAGGCATCGCAGCACCTCAACCGCCTTGCCCAGACGCAGGCGATCGTCGCCCAGGTCGAACGCGAGGTCGCGCAGCGGGCTCAGCGCCAACTCACAGGCCCCGACCTGACCCTGCTCACGCCTGTCAATACATCGCAGCCGTCGCTCGCAACACGCGCAGCGCACCGCGTCGTTTTTTCGCTCTTTCCTGCCGGGCTCTAGGCTATCCGCTGCTTCATCGGGCGCTGCGAAGCCATTCTGCGAAACGCGCTCCACACAAAGCTGCCGAGATACCATCCGTCGAGATACTTGTACGGCGCTTCGCCCGTCGTGTAATGACCGCACGGCAGCACCTTCGACACATACGGAATCCCGTACTCATCAAAGCTCTTCAGCACATCCACCGACAGCTCGCGCAGGAAGGTCAGATCGTAGGTCGCATGCACCACCAGCGTCTGCCGCTCTGCAGGCCGCGCATACTCCTTCATAAAGCTCATCGGGCTGACGCCTGACAGGACCTCACGCACGTCGTCGCGCGTTAGCCCAGCATGCTCCAGCGAGGCGCGCACATGCCGCGTGCTCTGGCCCGTCCAAACTACATCTCCAAAATACGTGGACGCATGATTGAACGCGCACACCTCAATCCGCGGATCCATTGCCGCTGCAAGAAACGCATAGCAGCTTCCCAGGCTTGTGCCGAGCACGCCGAACTGCTCATAGCCCTGCGACTCCAGCCAATCCACAGCACTGCGCACGTCCACCACTGCCTGACGCGCCGCAGCAATCGTGCGCCCGATGTTCGAGCTCACCGCGTAGTCGGAGCGCTCCAGCTCCGCCGGCCGCCGCACATCGTGGTATGGCTTCGAGAGCCGCAGGCACGCGATGCCCCACCGGTTGAACATCTCGCAAAGAGCATTATGCGAGAAGGCGTCCGCATTCCACTGCGGCATGATGACAATCGCCTGCCGCCGCCGCCGACCCGTGCGCTTATCAACGAACCCGGTTCCAGGCGGCGTCGGATACCATCGCGCATTCGCGTAATCGTTCTCCGGCACGCCGGTCTTCACCGCAGAGGACCAGCGCAGAAACGGCTCGCGCCGCAACTCTCCCGCTTCGGCCTTCCGCAGCCATTCGCGCTCGTGTTCAAGCGTCTCCGGACGAACGTTCGTCGGATGCAGCTCCGGAAAGCGCTGCTCGATATTGAAGTCAGTCGGTGTCTTGTAGGCAAAAAAGCTCTCCGGATCAGCCACGATCCGGTGATTCAACGCCTTCATGGCTTCGAGCGGAGAATACTCCTGCGTCGCAACCTCTCGGGCTGCATGGAGACCACCGCAGTCCGATAAGTGGCCGAAACCCCACTCCAGCGGCCGCTCGACCCGGTTCTCGTCTCGGGTGGTCAGCGCCGTCTCCCACGCGACCATCCAGCTCTCGTAAAGCCCTGCAAACATCGTCTCTTAGTCTATCCCTGTGATCTCCTGCGACTTTGCAGGGAGTGCCAGCGCTGAGGACCAAATCTGAGGATTAGATGGTCGTCCTGTGCATTAGATGAGTCGTCCCGCCGCGCGAATCCCGCAAAGAATCTCGTACGGAATCGTCCCGCACCAGCGCGCGTGGTCCTCTGCCGTCACACCCTCGCCCAGCAGCGTCACCTCAACTCCCTCCGCCGCCTCAGCGATCTCCGTCACATCCACTACTGTCAGGTTCATCGAAACACGCCCCACCACCCGAGCCCGCTGACCTGCAATCTGCACCCAGCCATCGCCGACCCCGCTCGACGCCTCGCGCCGGAAGCCATCGGCATACCCCACCGGAAGCAGGGCCAGCCGCATGGCGCGGTCAGCAACAAACGTCGCCCCGTACCCCACCGTGTCTTCCCGCGCGATCTCGCGTGTCGCAATAATGTGCGTCTTCCACGTGAGCACTGGCCGAATCTGCCGGCAGAGTTCGCCCTTCGAGCCCCAGGATCCCAGGAGTCGGCCGCCGTTTTCTTCTTCGATCTCCAGGCAGTAGCCATAAAGCGCCAGCCCCGGCCGAACCAGTACACCGGCACGCATCGCCGCTCCGATGCGGCGCATCCATGCGGTCGTCGAGCCCTCATCCAGCGCCGAGCTGTTGGCCAGGTGAATCCACTCCGGCATCAGTACCTCGCCGTCCTCGGTCTTCAGCAGGTCGAAGGCGCGCTGCAACCTCTCAAGCTGCATGGCAGTTCGCTCGCCATGGCGCACCTCGGAGGTGCTCAAATGACTGAACACGCCCTCCAGCCGCAGCCACTTGGAGCGGTGCAACGCCGCCACGACACGCTCCAATTCCATCCCCGGCGCCGCTCCCTGCCGTGCCATCCCGCTGTCGATCTCCAGATGAACTGCAATGCGCCTTCCGGCCCGCTCCGCCGCGGCCTCCAGCGACTGCACATGCGATGGCGTCCACACCACAGGAGTAAGCCTGTGCTCCACAAGCCGGTCCGGCATCCTCCGGCTCCATGCCGCACATCACCAGCACATGAGCATCATGCTTTCCCAGCGCTCGCCGAACGCGTGCGCCCTCGTCGACATCACCCACACCCAGCCACGTCACCCCGGCGTCGACCAGCACGGGCGCAATCAGCTCCGCGCCATGCCCGTAGCCGTCGGCCTTGATGACCGCGAGGACGTTGGCGTTTTCACCGGCGGCTGCGCGTATCGCGGCGACGTTATCCCGCAGCCGCGACTCTGAGATTTCAATCCAGCTCTTCACGAAAGGCGATTGGCTCCTCGCTCATTATGCCGCGCACACGAGAAAAAGCCCGTGCGCAGGCACGGGCTTCGTTTAGCTTCTTGTGAAAAATCAGGCAGCAGCCCGCCGGCGGCGATGCACGCGCCTATGGGACACTCCGCCGAAGCTCCACTGGCGCACCGGCCCGACATCGACGTGCACGAACTGGCTCGTCGGATAGTAGCCCACGCCGCCCGCATGCAGGCTCAACGCCGCCTGGTCCAGCATGCGAGTGCTCACGCCCGGGACGCGGATATCAATGGCCTTCGCCAGCATGTGCTGCGAGTGCTCGGCAACACCGGTCTCGGTCGGGTCAGCCGTTCCGCCGCGTGTACGCAGAAAATTGTTCGACCATGGGCTGCGATAGCCGCAGACGATGTCGATCGTCGCGTTCGGCTTGTGCAGCCGCGTCAGCAGGTTGTGGAGCAGGTCAAATTCGCTCGGGTCGTAGCTGCTGACGTCCTCCGTCCGGTGGTCGCGGAGAAAATGATTCAACTGTTCCAGCGCCGAGGGAATATAGGTATCCCCGATCCGGTAGACGATATCCAGGCTCTCGCCGGTGTGCAGGTGGTAGAGCTTCAGCTCATACCGCTGCCCCTCAGCAGGCAGGACGGTCTCTTCAGCCGGCAGAACGCCAGGCGTCAGGAGAGGCGGCTCAGCCCAGGACCGGCTTACGCCCAGTCCGAAAAACACCAATAGAATGAAGGAGATACTTAGAAGCCGAGAAATTCGCTGGGCCCGAGGGAAAAGGGTCATGAACAAAAACTCCGGGGAGGATGGCCTTAGGGCTATGGCAGATAACAAATGAGATTTGCCTCTTTCCATTCGCCTACCTCAATTCTACCCAGAGATTCTCACATGGTTGCGTCCGGGTCTGTAATGCTTTTGTCGCAGCAAAGCACTAGTTCAGTAGCAAATCACGGGCCATTCGGGTCAATCCTGTTCGCGGTCTGCGATTGTCTCCCTCCCCTTATCGGGCTGCAACTGGTAAATCTCCTCAACCCGCTCCAGGGTATCGATCTCGTCCACCGGCTTGTCATCCCGAATGCGCAAAATTCGCGGAAAACGCAGCGCAAACCCGCTCGAATGACGATCGGAACGCATCACGTTATTGAACGCCACCTCCAGCACCCGCAGCGGCTCCACCGTCCTGAAGTGCCCGAAGTCCTCTATTGTGTGTAACTTGAGCCACTCCGTCAGTTCCGCAATCTCCGCATCCGTCACCCCCGAATACGCCTTCCCCACATTCAGCAACTCCCCCGTAACTCCTTGAATCGCAAAGGTATAGTCGCTCAACAACCCAGCCCGCCGCCCATGCCCATACTCCGCCCCAGTGATAACCACGTCGAGCGTCGCGAGCTCCCGCTTCAGCTTCAACCACGCTAACCCCCGTCTTCCCGGCAGATACGCCGATCCCGCGGCCTTGATCATCACGCCTTCGTTGGCCCGAGCACGCGCATCCCGATACGCCTGATCAATTCCTTCCGCGCTTTCGACCATCTTCGCTGGCGAAAGCCGGAACCGAGGAATTTCTGTGGAGGTGAGGGAATGTTCCCCGTGGAACAATCCTGCCTGCAGCTTGGGCGCCTCCAGCGGGGAGACAGCTATGTTGCTGAATTGATTGAGGATATGTTCCAATCGCGCGCGGCGTTCGGCGAGAGGAAGTGAAAGCAGCAGTTCGCCATTCGCGCATATGAGGTCAAATGTCATGAAAATGACGGGAATTGAGCGCCTTATTGCGTCATCTACGCGTTTTCGTCCAATCCGCTGACCGAGCACGGAAAAGGGAAGCGCACGTTCGGCTTCGACATCCCATCCCAGAATCTCTCCGTCGAAGATCAGCCCACCGGTTCCATCCGGCGTACCGGCGGGGCTCATCTTCGCGAACGCCTCTTCGAGTTCAGGAAAGCTCTCGGTGATGTCTTCGCGATTGCGCGAGTAGATAGCAACGCGGCCCGGTTGCGCCGGGTCCGCGCAATGCACCTGCGCGCGGATGCCGTCGTACTTGTCCTCAATCAGAGCATGCACTCCGGCGGCCCTGAGGCGACTCCGGGCTTCGGCGCTGCCTCGGCCTCAACATCCTCGGCGAGTCCTTCTTCGGCAGCGTCCTGCGGCATCAATTCACCGGCATCCTTCTTGCTGCGGCGCTTTTTCGGCTTTGGCTTGATTACCTTTTCGGGCTTGGCGGTGAAGCGCGCGAAGGCCTCTTCCGGCGTCTCGACGGGCGACGCCAGCATGAAGCCGAGCGGATGAAACAGCGTCATGCGTGCCTCGGCCAGTGTGCCTGCAAACGCCCGCTCGACCGCGCGGCTCAGGTCAGCCTCCAGCATCACGGCATGCCGCACTGCCGCGACCTCTGCACCTGCCGCTTCCGCGATGGCCTCTTCCACCAGGCTCTGCTTCACGCCGATGCGCATGTCGCCCAGCATCAGCTTCAGCAGGTACTTCGCCTCAAGCGGTGTCGCCCGGCGCAGCAGACCCTCAACCGCAGCCGAGCGGACAGCCGTCGTTCGCGCTCGCGCCATCGCGTCGAAGGCATCGGCAATATCTGCCAGAGTCAGGGTTGCTTCGTTTTGTTGGCCCCGATGCAGAGAGAAGATCGAACGCCGCTGCGCCAAGGTCCCCATGTTTGCGATACGCGATATTCAGCGCGGCGTCGCTCGCCTCGGCAATCTGCTTGAGCACTCGCGACAGGATCGCGCCGCCCGTATTCAGCTTGCGCGGGTCGGCTTCGGCGAAGGGCTGGCCGGCGAGATAGAGGCAGAACCGCCCGGCCTCGGACGCATTTTCCGCCGCCGCCCGGCGAACTGCCGCCGCGATGGCCGCTCGTTTCTTCAACTTACTGGCTTCGACTGCCAGGCTCTCGGCCAACTCCGCCAGCTCCGCAAAACTCACGGTTACCTCCCGCAGATTCGATTGCATTCGAGGTTACTGAATTGGTATTTCCCGCATGGCCCTCTTTCTGTATGGTAGGGACTCCTTTCTGAATTGAGCTTTAAGTACCATTACGAATTTCGTGCGGCCATGTTGTGCGCTCGGATGATCACGCTTCTGCTGTTTGCGGGAATGGCCTGCGCCCAGTCGCCGGAGATGCGCGCACCCGCAGCCGACGACTCTATCGCGCTTCCCGATGCGCCGCAGCCCACATCCGAAGTGCAGGCCGCGCGCGCGGCAGGTGCCATCAGCCCCGGCCACGAGGCGTCAGCACGCATCAAGGGCGTCGTCTCCGATATTCAGGGCGGACTCGTCCCCGGAGCGCACATCGTCGTCACCTCCGCTGCACCTGCCGCAACGCAGGAAACCACGGCCGATTCAGCCGGTTTCTTCAGCGTCGGCGGCCTGGCGGCCGGCACCTATTCCGTCACCATCAGCTCGCCCGGCCTGAAGACCTACGTTGTCCACGATCTGCACCTTCGAGCAGGCCAGATCTATTCGCTGCCCGAGATCTCGCTGCCCATCGCCCGCACCACAGCCGATGTCACCGTAACGCTTACCACCCAAGAGCTGGCTGAGACAGAACTGCACAACGAGCTGAAGCAGCGCGTGTTCGGCGTTCTGCCCAACTTCTACACCAGCTACCAATGGAACGCCGCGCCTCTGACCGCGAGACAAAAGCTGAAGTTGACCCTGCGCGCGACCACCGACCCCGTCTTCCTCGGCACAACCGCCATCACCGCCGGCATCCAGTACGCGCGCAACGACTACCCCGAGTACGGCAGCGGCCCAGCCGGTTACTGGAGGCGCTACGGTGCGGACTATGGCGACGCGGTCATCGGCCGCTTTATGAGCAGCGTCGTCTTCGCGACGGTCTTCCGCCAGGACCCGCGCTACTTCGTGATGACCAACGGCAGCTGGGAGCGCCGCTCCTGGCACGCGATCTCGTCGACTGTGATCCAACGCGGCGACAACCGCCACTGGCAGCCCGCCTACGCCCACATCTTCGGTTCGGCGAGCGCCGCGCTCATCGCCAGCACCTACCATCCCGGCTCGAACCCCGGAAAACTGGTCCTCAACGACACCATCCTCGACCTCGGCAACAAGGCGGCGAACAACCTCATCCGTGAGTTCGTTCTTCGCCATCTGGCGAAGAACATTCCCAGCTACGCCAAGGGCAAGCCGCCTGAGGAATAGCATCCGCCTTCCGTCGCGGCTGCGAATCCGCGCGGCTCGCGATACCATCTAAAGAGCAATGGTCTTCCGCAGCTACAATCCGGCACCCTCTGCCGTGACGTCACGCCACGACTTCCTCTAGCTGCGCCCAAGCGACTTCTTCCATCCGGAAGCCTCAGGATTCCACGGCTCATTCCGATCTCTGTTCTCTAATCTCTGATTTCTCTTCTTTACCCAATTCTGATTCTGTTCACTTATCTATATGTTCGACAAACTCGACCAGATTGAAGCACGTTACGAGGACCTCGGCCGCCAGCTCGGCGAGCCGGCGCTGCTCGCCGACCAGAAGAAGTTTCAGGCTGTCGCCAAGCAGCATCGGGACCTCGAACCGACCGTCGACAAGTTTCGCGAGTACCGCAAGCTGCGCGACTCGATTGCCGAAGCCAAGGCAATGGCGGCTGACAGCGACCCCGACGTGCGCGCGATGGCCGAAGAGGAGCTCGCTGAGCTCGAACCCAAGCTTCCCGTCGTCGAAGAGGAACTGAAGGTCCTGCTGCTTCCCAAGGATCCGAACGACGACAAGAACATCATCATCGAGGTTCGCGCGGGCACCGGCGGAGACGAGGCTTCGCTGTTCGCTGCCGAGGTCTTCCGCATGTATCTGCGTTTCGCCGAGCAGCACCGCTGGAAGGTGGAGATCCTCTCCGAATCTCCTTCCGATGTCGGCGGCCTCAAGGAAGTCACCGCCATCTTCGAGGGTGACAAGGTCTACTCGCAGATGAAGTACGAGTCCGGCGTGCACCGCGTGCAGCGTGTCCCCGCGACGGAGACGCAGGGCCGCGTGCACACCTCCGCGATTACCGTCGCCGTATTGCCTGAGGCCGAAGAGGTCGACGTGAAGGTGGAGCAGAAGGACATTCGTGTGGATACATTCTGCAGCTCGGGCCCTGGAGGGCAGAGCGTCAACACGACCTACTCCGCCGTGCGCATCACGCATCTGCCGACGAACACCGTCGTCAGCTGCCAGGATGAGAAATCGCAGATCAAGAATCGCGAAAAGGCGATGCGTGTTCTGCGTTCACGTCTTTATGAAGTCGAGATGGAGAAGCAGCACGCTGCGCAGGCTGCTCAACGCAAGTCGCAGGTCGGGTCGGGCGATCGCAGCGAGAAGATTCGCACCTATAACTTCCCGCAGAACCGCCTCACGGATCACCGCATCGGCCTCACCAATCACCAGCTCAACATGGTGATGGAAGGCATGCTGCAGCCCACGGTCGACGCACTCATCGCACACTACACCGCTGAGAGGCTGAAGGCTGAGGCCACCGCGGCGTAAGTGCAATTTCAGTGAACCATGCAGAAGAGCCCAGCGACGCGCTGGGCTCTCTTCTTTTCTGGCCAACTCGTTCGATTAGTAACGCGGGCCGTACATGTGATGAACAGCGACTTCGTATCCGCGGCGGAAGCCCATGCGGTACTCCGCGCGGTCCGGTGGCGAGATGAAGTGCGGATTGCGAAACTCATCGCGGTTGTTGACGTTCGGCGGACGGTGATTCTGGAAATCCCGTCGCGCGCCCTCCATGCCATCGCGAAATCCGCGCTGTTGCGCTGCGCGGAACTCCGGCGGCGCCTGGTCCCACCCGGGCTCCTGCGCATAACGCGACGGCGGCGGCCCGTAGTACTGCGCCACCATGACTCCTGTGGTCGACGCCAAAAATAAGGCCAATGCTGCAACAGTCAGTGCTCTTGTCTTCATAGGTCCCTCCGCGAGCGGGAACATTCCCCGCGCACTCATCTGAACCCGCGTTGCCTGGACAAGTTGCACTCGATGAAATGCGTTTTCGTTTAATGCAGCTTAGCGGCTGCAGGACGTGGACACTGGCCTCCTGGCCGACATCTAAAGAAGTCGGCTAGTCCTTAGCCCGAATGTGAGGACAACGATGAAACATGCAACCCGCTTTATCACTCCGCTACTTTTTGTTGGTCTGGCAGGCGTGCCTCTGAGCAGTCCCGTACACGCCCATGCGCAGATAATTCAGTGGAACGTCGAACCGCCGAACTACTACAACGACGTCGGCCGGCGCGCCTTCCATGAAGGGATCGAAGCCGCACAACGCGACTTCCAGGCCCGCCGCGACATGGACCCCTGGCACTATCCCCAGATGCGCAATCCGCCCGTCCCCGGCGAGATGCGCGAACGCTACCGCGACGCCTTCCTCCGTGGCTATGACGAGGGGATGCACCGTGCCCGCGGATGGGACCAGAACCGCGACAACTACTGGCGCGATCACGACAATAACCGCGATCACGATCACGATCAGTACCCGCACTGACGAGACGCGAACCGAGCAGGAGCCTTCGGGCTCCTGCTTCGTTGTTTAGTTAACAACTCGTGACCTCCGCGTTCGCCCGCGCCTCTTTCGTCGTGTTGTCGTGGTTCCTTCCTGCTACCATCCGGGCATGACTGTCCGGACCTGCACGACCTGGGGATTCGTGCTCTTCTTCGGCACTGCCTGGGCTCTCGTCGCACAACAACCGTTCTCTCTTCAACAGGTGCTCAGCGCGCCGTATGCGTCTGAGCTCACCTCCGCGCCCACCGGCGACCGCGTCGCCTGGGTAGAAAGTGCCGAAGGCCATCACAACCTCTGGCTCGGCGAACCACGCGCGCCCGCGCATCAGCTCACGATCTTCGATCAGGATGACGGTCTCGATCTCTATAACCTTGCATGGTCGCCGGATGCGAGCGTCATCGCCTTCACGCGCACGACCGAGGATGGTCCCGACGACAAACCCGCGAACCCCGCGCATCTACAACGCATTCTCCAGCCCGAGATCTGGCTCGCTCCCGTCGCCGGACCTGTTCCCACTACACCCATCGTGGAAGGCCGAGCTCCGCTTTTCTCTCGCGACGGCCACACGCTGTTCTTCATCCGCGATCACTCCATCTGGTCGCTCGTACTCGTGCCCAGGGCCGCGCAACCGACACAGCTCGTCGTCGACCACGGCCGCGCCTCGTCACTGACGCTCTCACCGGACGGCAATCTTCTTGCCTTCATCAGCACGCGCGGAACCGGCCAGCGCGAACACAGCTTCCTTGCACTCTTCGACCTTCGAACGCATGTGCTCACCTTCCCGGCGGCCTCCACCGGCAACGACTCCGCTCCAGCCTTCTCGCGCGACGGCAAGCAGCTCGCATGGCTGCGCTCGCCATTCACCACGGCACCTGAATTTGCACCGGACCGCAGTTCCGCGAACCCATGGTCCATCGAGATCCTCGATCTCGCGAGCATGGAATCGCGCGCTGTCTTTACCGCAGCACCCAACGTCGCCGGCTCAGTCCTTCCGCATATGTCAGCGGGCGAGCCGCGGCTCTTCTGGACCGCGCACGAAAACATTGTCTTCGCCAGTGAAGCCGATGGCTGGGTTCACCTGTATGAGCTCGATCTGGCCCACACCGACCACCCGCCACAGATCCTGACCGAAGGCCCGTTCGAGGTGGAAGACCCGGCCATCAGCGCCGACGGCACCACACTCGTCTACGCCTCCAACCAGGCGGTTAACGATCCGCTCGACGCCGACCGACGCCACATCTGGCGCCTGCAGCTCGACAGCGTGCCCACCCCCGACGAGATCACGCACGGCGCCGGAATCGAAACGCATCCGCAGTTCTCTTCCGCAAGCCACGCGGTTGTTGCGCTCATCTCAAACGCGCGCGAGCCCATGCATGCTGCGTTCATCACCTCACGCGGTGACATGCAGCCGCTGCACACCGCAGCTCTTCCCACAACCTATCCCGCCGCGCAACTCAATGCGCCGCATCAGGTCCTCTTTCCGTCGCAGGACAAGCTCTTCATGCTGCATGCACAGCTCTTCTTCCCGCCGCGCGTCAATCCGCACGAGCAGCACGCCGCCATCCTCTTCTTCCACGGCGGTCCGCACCGCCAGATGCTGCTGGGCTATCCGGGCATGGATTACTACTCGAACGCTTATGCGATGAATCAGTACCTCGCCTCGCGCGGATTCATCGTCCTCAGCGTCAACTATCGCTGCGGCATCGGCTACGGTATGAACTTCCGCGACTGCGAAAACGCAGGCGCCGCCGGCGCGTCCGAATACAACGACGTGCTGGGCGCCGTGAACTATCTCCGAGCATCTACCTACGTCGACAAGACACGCATCGGCATCTGGGGCGGAAGCTACGGCGGCTATCTCACGGCCCTCGCCCTGGCGCGCAACAGCGATCTCTTCGCTGCCGGGGTCGACTTTCACGGCGTGCACGAGTGGGCTCGCGAGGATAACGCCGCCGCCGACTGGCTGCGCGGCTCGCTCGCCGAGCAGGAGCGCATTGCCGCCCTCGCGCACTCCAGTTCGCCGATGTCTTCCGTCGATCGCTGGAAGTCTCCCGTCCTCCTCATCCATGGCGACGACGACCCGGACGTTGCCTACCAGCAGACCCCCCGACTGGCCGACGCCCTTCGCGCGCGCGGCGTTGCCGTCGACGAGCTCATCTTCCCCGACGAGGTTCACGACTTCATCCTGCACCGCGACTGGCTCACCAGCTACGAGCGAACCGCCGCCTTCTTTGAACGCATCTTGCATCCCGAACACTGACTCCGAACGTCCCAACTAATATGTCCATCGCAGATGATCTCGCCATCCTCGAGCAACAGGAACACCTGCTTCGCTTCACCAGCTTCAACCCCGAAACCGCCTGGGAGCTCGGCTGCACGCTGCGCACTTTGCTGATGGACTGCCGCGCCGGCGGCACCATCGAAATCGAGCTCGCCGGCCACCTGCTCTTCGCCTGCGCGACGCCCACATCCAACCCCGGCCAGGCTGACTGGATCCGCCGCAAGCGCAACGTCGTGCACCGCTTCGGCCGCAGCTCCTATGCCATCGGACGCCTTCTCGAGAGCAACAACGAGACGCTGCAATCCCGCCACTGCCTGAAGGTCGCCGACTACGCCGCACATGGCGGCGGCTTTCCGATTCTGCTCGAAGGCACCGGACCCGTTGGCAGCGTGGTGTTATCTGGCTTGCCGCAGCGCGACGATCACAGCCTTGTCATCTCTGCGCTCGCCAAGCTCCTGGAGAAGGACGTTCCACGCCTGAGTTGAACGCTCCACCCAGCCGCGTCATCATCTCCAAACGCCACTGTTTGCCTGCACAATTACCTCAGGAGAATTCGTTGACGAAGCCCCGCGTCACCCTGCTCGCCCTTTCCTTGCTGCTTGCAACCGCCGTTCCCTCTCGCATCTGCACAGACCTCCCCGCCGTACCACCGCGTCTTCGTCTTCGGCCAGAGTGTCAAGAGCTCCAACAGTGTCACTGCCGTGACGACCGCCGCTCCCTACTCGCCCGGCTGGGGATTCGGTTTCGAAGGCGATACTCCATCCGTCGAAGGCACCAGCATCGGCGGCAACCCCTTTTTCTTCAGCTTCGACGCTCCTGAAGGCAACTACAAAATCAGCGTGACGCTCGGCGCCGATGAAGCCTTCAGACACCACCGTGAAAGCCGAGCTGCGGCGGTCTGATGATCGAAACCGCCTCAGCACCCGCAGGCGGAAGCGTCACGAAAACCTTCATCGTCAACGTCCGCACACCTGCAACTGTCCGGCCGGTGGTGTAGTTCGCCTCAAAGCCCCGCGCGAAAGCGAGCAGGAGGCACGCGACTGGGACAGCCGCATCACCCTCGAGTTCGACGGCACGCATCCCAGCGTGCGCAGCCTCACCGTCGACCGCGTCGACGTGCCGACGATCTATCTCCTCGGCGACTCGACCGTCTGCGACCAGATGGGCGAACCCTGGGCCTCGTGGGGCCAGATGCTGCCTGCGCTTCTTCAAGCCAACCGTGGCCGTCGCCAACCACGCCGAGTCCGGCGAGACCGTCGCCGCCAGCAACTCCCGCGGCCGCTTCGAAAAGATCCTCTCGCTCATCAAGCCCGGCGACGTCTTCATCGTCCAGTTCGGCCACAACGACATGAAGGAAAAGGCGAGAGACCCCGACGCCGCCAGCAAATACAAGGCAGGACTCATCGCCTGGGCCAACGCCATCAAGGCCAAGGGCGCCACACCGGTCATCGTCACTCCGATGAATCGTCACACCTTCAAGGACGGCCACGTGGTCAACAGCCTTGAAGAGTATCCGCAGATGGCGCGCGAAGCCGCCGCAGAAACCGGCGCCGCCCTCATCGACCTCAACGCCCAATCGAAGCTTCTCTACGAGGCCTTCGGCGAAGCCGGCTCGGAACATCTCTTCGAGCACAACGCCGACTACACCCAGAAGGACGCAACCCACCACTCGCCCTTCGGCGCCTACGAGCTTGCCAAGCTCGTCGTCCAGGGCCTCCTCGACGACAAGCTGCCCATCGCACAGCAGGTTGTCGACGACTGGAAGCCGTTCGATCCATCGCACCCCGACTCCGAGGCTGACTTCCACGTGCCGCCGTCCGCGACCTACGCCACCGCCAAACCCTTCGGCAACTGATCAACCTATGGATAGGCTGCGCGTGCTCGTATCTCCTATCCTGAAACGGATGACTTCGACACTCCACATCACGCGCCGCGCCGCCGATCGTCTGCGCGCTGGCCACCTCTGGGTCTATCGCTCCGATATCGAGCAGCCCGACGATGACACTCGCCCCCGGCGCTCTGATCACCGTCGTCGATAACCGCAAGATTCCGCTCGGCACCGCACTCTACTCCACCACCTCGCAGATCGCCGCCCGCCTCGTCTCGCGTACACCCGCACTCACCCGCGAGCAGTACCTCGTTGACCTGCGCAGTCCGCATCGAAGCCGCGCTCGCACTGCGGCGTGAGCTCGCTCCTTTCACTCCCGAAAACAACGCCCACCGCCTCATCTTCGCCGAATCGGACAACCTCCCCGGCATCATCGCCGATCGCTACAACGACCTCGTACTCCTGCAACTGCTCACGCAAGGCACAGCACAGGATGACGTCCGCGAGATCATCGTCGAGTCCCTCCGCGCTCAGCTCGCAACGAACAACGAGCCGCTCACTCTCTGGGAGCGGCCCGATCCTCGCATTCGCGAGCTCGAGCAACTTCCCGCGCCCCCGACCGGCCCGCTCTTCACGAACGCGTCAGCGCCCGACGCCGCATCCGCCACCACGACCTTCACGCTCAACGGTCTCCGCTTCCACTACGACGCCTCCGCCGGTCAGAAGACCGGAGCCTTCCTCGACCAGCGCCTCAACTACGAGGCCGCCGCGCGTCACGTCCTCGCCTCAGGCCGCACCCGCCGCGCAAGCGCGCGCCTTCGGGCTTTAGACGTCTGCACTTACCAGGGCGGATTCGCGCTCCACCTCGCGCGTGTCTGTGCGCAGGTAACCGGCGTCGATCAGTCACACTCCGCTCTCGAAGCAGCCGAGCGCAACCTCACACTGAATCCGCAGCTCTCCGAACGCTGCTCCGTGGACTGGATCGAAGCCGACGCCTTCGCCCTCCTCCGCGCTCTCGACGACGCGACGCGCAACCCCGCATCCGCCGCGTCACTCCCGTTGCAACCCGGCCCATTCGATGCCATCGTGCTCGACCCGCCGGCCTTCGCAAAATCGAAGCGCGCTGCCGAGGGCGCCCTGCGCGGCTACAAGGAGCTCAACCTGCGCGCCATCCGCCTGCTCACACCTGGCGGAACGCTCATCACTTGCTCCTGCTCGCATCACGTCTCGCTCGCCGACTTCACCGAGATCGTCGCCGCCGCAGCCGCCGATGCAGGCCGGCGCGTCCAGCTGCTCGAGACCCGCGCCGCCGCGCCCGACCACCCCGAGGTCCTCACTCTGCCCGAGACCCGCTACCTCAAGTGCCTCATCTGCCGCGTCGACTAGCCCGCATCGCGTACGCTGTAGCGCATGAGCTTCCGCCGCGTTGCGCTCACGCTAATCCTGATCGCCGGCATCCGGCCTGTGCACGCCCAGCAGCCGGCCATCCTCCCGGACCTCGCGCGAGAGATCGACAGCATCCCCGCGATCGATAATCACGCGCACCCAATGCTCTCGCCTCCCGCGGACGCTACCGACCGCGAATTCGATGCGCTGCCCGTCGACAACATGGCTCCGCAGACCGATCCCATCGCCCTTCGTCCCGATTGGCCTCCGCTTCACGACGCCTGGCTCGCACTCTTCGACATCGACCTCGAGCCCCCGCTCACGCTCGACATCGCAAAAACAACTTGACGCCGCACGCGCCCGCGTCAAAGCCCGCGAAGGCGAGCATTACTCCACCTATGTGCTCGACAAATCCGGCATCGGCACCATGGTCGCCAACCGTGTCGCGATGGGCACCGGCGTCCAGCCACCGCGCTTTCTTTGGGTTCCCTACGAAGACGCTCTGCTCTTTCCGCTGAACAACGCCTCCATGGCCGCGCAGACTCCTGATCGCGCGCAGTTCTTCGCGCTCGAAGACAAGCTGCGCGCACGCTATCTGCGAGACGCCGGCCTCTCTAAGTCTCCAGCCACACTCGATGCCTACATTAATCAAGTTGTGCTCCCCACTCTCCGCCGCCAGCACGCAGGCGGCGCCATCGCCGCTAAATTCGAGCTCGCCTATCTGCGCTCCCTCGCCATCGGCAATCCAACCAGGGCGGAGGCCGCCGCCGTCTACGCGAAGTATATTGATACCAATACATCGCCGGATCCAGCAGCCTACAAGCCGCTCCAGGACTATCTCTTCCGCACAATTGCGCTCGAGTGCGGCCGCCTCGGCATGGCCGTCCACTTCCACTCCATGGCCGGCGCGGGCAGCTACTTCTCCATCGCCGGCGGCAACCCGATGAACATGGAGCCCCTGTTCAACGATCCCGCGATGCGCCACACCAACTTCGTCATGCTGCACGGCGGCTGGCCCTTCGTGCACCAGACCGGCGCCCTGTTGCAGAAGCCCAACGTCTACCTCGACATCTCGCAACAGGCGCTCGTCATTCCCGCCCGCACCCTCGCGACATGGCTGCGCGAGTGGCTGGAACTCTTCCCCGACAAGGTCCTCTTCGCCACCGACGGCTACCCCTACAGCCCGTACCTTGGCTGGGAGGAGTCCACCTGGCTCTCTTCGCGCAACGCACGCCAGGCGCTCGGTATCGCACTCACCGGCATGGAGCGCGACGGAGAGATCACTCCCGCCCGCGCCTCGCAGCTCGCTCACATGGTTCTGCACGACAACGCTGCGGCGCTCTATCACCTGCAAGGCCGCCAGCCCTGAGCATTACCTCACCTTCAACTCACGGTCGAAGAAGCCAACCGCCATCTCCTCCACCTCTGTATGCACCGCTTCGCGGTCCACACCGGGAGGATCATCGCAAAAGACTCCGAGCTCCTTCTTTCCCTGCGCAGTGCAAACGTCCAGAAACGTGTAATGCGCCACGTTAGGCAGCACCGTCTCCCGCGCTCGGTGCATGCGAGAGCGAATCAGATCTGCGTTGTCCTTTGGAGTCGCAATCGGGTCCGCTGAACCCACGATGAGGAATACCGGAACCTTCATCGCACGCAGACTATCGCGCGTCAGCGTCATGCCCACAGCTGGCGCAATCGCAACGATGGCATGCACCCGTGGATCGAGATAGCTCTCATCAGAACGTGCCAGTGAAACACCGCTTGTCTTCCGCACTGCCGCCAGCATCTGCTCCGGCGTGCCCATTTCCTTCATCTCCGGCACATGGCACACCGGCGCGTCCGGCTGCTGCTTGCAAAGGTCAGTGATCACGCTGATGTCGGCACGCGCGCCTCCCAGCGCAAGCACCGTATATCCGCCGATCGAAAATCCAGCCGCTCCAATGCGGTCTTTATCGATCTTCGGCCCGAACTCCGGGTCCGCCAGCATACCGTCGATCACCTCGCTCAGGTCCGTCGCGCGCTCCCACCACAGCACGAAGCCCTCGGCGGTGTACGGCTCCAGCGCATTGTTGCCCGGATGATTCACCGCCGCGGCGATGTATCCCGCGCGCGCCAGCGCTGTGCCTAGCCACGCCATCTGCATCGCGGAACCACCCGTTCCATGCGACAACACAATCAGCGGCCTCTCATCCAGCGCCGGAGCCATAGCCGCATGCTCAGCCGCCTTGCCCGCCAGAAACAGCGGAGCATCCGGCGGCCCGATCATCTGCTGCGTCTCGACCGCGTTCTCTGCCGCCGGATACCACACGGTCACGCGGAGTTCCTGATGCTGAGCACCGCGCCAGTTCCGCTGCACCTTTGGATGAAACACCCGCGACGTCACGCCTGCCTTGAAGTCCGTTGGCGGCTGATTCTTCTCCTTCTTCTGCGCACCGGCAGAAGCCCCAAGAACCACCCACACGAACAGCAACAGAGAAACCCGCATCGTCATGCCCAACAGCTTATCCCCAGCGGACACTGTCAGCGCGCCAACAATTGCATTTGCTCGATATACCGTTTCGCGTCGAACTTCCGCGACGTGCTCTGCCCGCTCATGTACCGCCGTTTGCCAAAGACCGGTCGCTCGCCCCAGGCACGGTCAAACTTCCCCAGAACCGCCCACGCAACGCCAGCGTATCCGTTCGGATCACGGCCATCCAGAAAGTATCGATCGTTCAGATAAATTGCCCGCTTCATCGCTGTCGCCGTATCCCGCGTCCACTCCAGGATCTTCTTGGCCCAGTACATGCGCAGATAGTTATGCATCCACCCATGGTGGATCATCTGCAACTGCGCCGCGTTCCAGAGCTCGTCATGCGTCCGCGCCTCTTCCATCTGCTTCAGCGTGTAGAGCACCTCGCGCTCGTCTCTGTCATGACTCGCCATCGTCATCCGCGCCCAGTTGTCTGCGCACGCGGTCGAGTCATACTCCGGCTGATATCGCACGAAGTTCACGCTCAACTCCCGCCATACGATCAGCTCGTCGAGAAATGCATCCACCGCACTCTTCATCTGCGGGTGCTTCTTCGCCGCAGCCTTTACCGCAAGCGCAATCGTGAGCGGACTAATATGCCCAAAGTGCAGATACGGCGACAGCTTGCTCGTCCCGTCGACCTCCGGTCTATTTCGCTCACGCTCATACCCTTCCAACATCTTCGCTACGAACAATTCCAGCCGCTTCATCGCGGCCTTGCGTCCGCCCTGCCACTCCTCTACCGGCTTCACCGAGCGATCGAACTCTCTCCACCCACGCGTGAGGTCCGCGCGCACATCCTCTGCGTGCAGGCCGCGCGGTCTCTTCCAAAGCATCTCGGATCGAGCATTCTCATACGGCCGCAGGAACTCCGGCAGCATCCGCGTCAGCCGCGGACGAATCACTCCCGCACTGAACTGCGCCTTCTCCAGCAGCTTCGACGGCACTACGACATCCGCATCCACAGTCCAGAAGGGAATGCGCAATCGCTCCGTGAGCCGCACGCGCCAGCGCTCCGGCCCGCGCAGAGGATTCTCATCGCTTACGACCATCGCCGCGTCCCACATCTGCAAAAAAGCGTTCGGGGCTCTCATCAGGCGCGCGCCGCATCACAAATTCCACACCCCGTTCCGCGCAGTCCTCCTCGACATCCGCCAATCCCTGGTTCATGAATGCGTAATGCCGCAGATTCGCATGCGGAAAGTTTTTTACCGCGGCGAAGTACGCCAACGCACGGCAGCCCCAGCAAGTTCGCCACATTCACCGCAACATCGAGAGCGTGATTATCGCGTCCACGTTGCGCGCGCTGCATCCAGTACACGACACAACGTCCGCGCTCCGGAGCACCGCCGCGCCGCACCGTCACACGCGGATCCTCCGCCAGCCGGCGCATCTCCGCGGGCACACGCGCGTCCGCCGTCAGATCTTCACCGAGCCGCGCATACACCGCGTCCTTCTTCTGGGTGCTGATGTGCTCTCCCACCGTCGCGGCACGCATCACCCAAGGCTACTTCACGCTCGCCGGCGAACCATCATCGGGCTACCATCGAATCACGGAATTCTCTATGTCCTGTGACCTCACTGAAACGAAGTGGATCGTTCCCACCGAAGAGCCCGCAACCGAACCCGTCCGGCTGCGCCGCGCCACGCCCGACGACGCCCCGGCACTCGCCCTCGTCGGCGCCGCTACTTTCCTCGAAGCCTTCACCTGGATGCTGCCCGGAGCCGATATCATCGCGCACTGCGCCAGGAACCACACCGCCGACGCCTATCGCGCGGCACTCGCCTCGCCGCACACACGCATCACGCTGGCTGAGACCGTCGCCAGCGGAGCCCCCGTCGGCTACGCGATGCTCTCCGCCCCCGATCTTCCGAGCTTTGATCTTCGACCCGGCGACATCGAGCTCAAGCGCATCTACTTGCTCTCGCGGTTTCGTTCCCGCCACACTGCACCGGTGTTCGATTCGGCCGGCCAGCCGATCCCCAACCTCAGCGCCGGTCAGGCTCTCATGGACGCAGCTATCGCCGAGGCGCAATCCATGGGTTGCCGACGTCTTCTGCTCGGCACCAACGCCGACAACCAGCGCGCCATCTCGTTCTATCGCCGCAACAACTTCGCCGACGCCGGAACCCGCACCTTCCAGGTCGGCAGTCAGTGCTGCTGCGATCTCATCATGGCGCGCCCCATCTCGCTCGCATAGAAAAAAGGAGGCCACCTCATCGATGGCCTCCTTGTTATCGTCTGTGGGGCGGCTTAAGGCGTCACGGCGATCTGTCCCGGATACACCGGCGTCGCAGTGGGCGTCGCTAGTCCCAGAATCTCTGTCACACTGCCGTCGCTGTTCGCCGTCCACACGTTGCCTGCGGGGTCCGTCGCTACGCCGTAGGTCGCACCGGAGCTTCCGGTCTGGAAGCCTGTTGTTCCCGCCAGCGATGTTGTCCCGTTGAAGCCACTGACTGTGGAGGCTCCGGAGTTTGCCGCCCAGAGGTATCCGGCGCCATCGAATGTAAGCGCAACAGGATTGTTCAGGCCACCTCCCGTCAGAGTTGTCGGAGCCACAGCAATCGGGAACCCGAAGACGGACCGTAAATTGAAGTAGTACCCCGTGAGCGTCGGAAAGAAGTTGAAGAAGTTAAGGCTGTAGTTCTGGTACTCCCCGTTCGAGTAGGTGGGATCTTCAACAATACTGTTGCTCGACCCTTGAGCCTGCCACGCGTTGTTCGATGCATCCATTGCAATGGCCGTGGCGTTGCCCACCTTGCCCGAATAGTCGTCGAATGCCAACTCGTTGCCGGAATTATTCACGAGGATACCGACACAAGTACAGCCGACATTCTCAGGAATAAATGCGTTTCCTCCTCCATCGACCGCAATCCCCGGGGGTGCTCCGATGCCTCCATAGCCATCCGATCCACTCTGGTTGTAAGTCGCCGGTGTCTGCACTACCCCTGAAGCACTGAAGCGGCTAATGTAGTTGCTCCCGGAGTTCAGCACCAGGGCGCTTCCGGAAGCGTTGAAGGAAATCGCAATCGGACTGGACAGCTGGTTTGTCCCGTTTGCGGTGATCGTGCTCAGCCAGTTCCCGTTCTTGTCGAGGCGATAAATCTGGCTATTTGTATAGTCCAACGCCCATATCGTATCGCTGGGATCGACGGCGACCTGGTGGATGCTTCCGTTCGAGCTCCCGTTATTCAGGTTCGTGAACGTATTCACGACACCCGTCGGAGTAATCTTCACCACCGCACCATTGCCGCGGTCGCTAATCCAGGCGTTGCCGGCAGAATCGAATGCAATGTTCCCTGGTTGCGAGCTAACCACGTTCTTATAAACAACCGGCAGCGCCCAATCCGCCGCTGAGGTCAGAGTGGTCGTCCAGACAGGGGTGGCCGGCAGGAGGTTAAAAATATTGGTGACATTCGCGCTTGCTGGATTCTGTGCGATATAGAAGATGGTCTGCGCCTCATCACTCGTCGACGTCATGCTGGCACCGCTTCCGGCGAACACAGCTCCCCCGTTTTGCAAAAGGTTGTAACAGGGCTGGGAGCTAGTCCCATTGTTCAGTGCGCCAGTGGTATTGACGCAGGTAGCCAGAATGTCAGCCAACGCAACCATCTTGTTCATTGGAGGCGTTCCGCTTGAGTTGGCGGTCAGCGTAACCGCCGGGGCCGTCCCACGCGAGATGTCGGCGATGTTCATCGAGTTCGCCATCGCAATCTGAATCGCTGTCGCGCCGGCCGCTGTCCCGTCGGTGGCAATGTCGAATTCGTCTTTGGCAAAGCCTGCCATGGAGTACGCAAACGCCACCGTCGTGATCTCGTCGACATCTATATACGGAACCTGGGCCGCCAGGTTTCCAGCCGCGGGGCATCGGCCCAGGCCGACCATTTGAACCAGATACGGGTTGCTCACAGGAGCCGAGAACGTCACGGGTATACCGGAACCCGTAGCGGTGTTCTGTTGACTGAGAGTGACCGTCGTTCCATTCACCGCCGTCACAATTCCTGCTACCCCGGTGCCGCCTACGATATTTCCAACGGCGATGCCCGCCGCACTTGCCAAGGTGATGGTGTAGCCGCCGTTCGAGAACGTTCCCGTTGTCGTAGAGAACGTGACAGACGCGTTGGTGCCCTTAACAGTCGTCTGTTGACTGAGAGTGATCGTCGTTCCGGTCACCTTCGTTACAGTTGCGCTTACTCCGGTGCCGGTTACGGCCATCCCAACGGTGATTCCCGTCGCGCTCGTTACGGTCATCGTGGTTGAATTCTTGGCATAATTTGCCGTCGTCGCAAACGGAGTCGTGCCCCCGACCCCGGGATTTCCTCCCACCGCCACCATGTACACCTGCTGGCCGGCTGTGCACGCGTAGTCGCCGCTCAAAGCAAAGTTGCCGTACGCATCGGTGGTGACATGGCAGGCATTGCTGTACGCCGAATACGTTGTGCCGTTCAACTTCGCATTCGCGTTGCAGGACACTCCTGCCTTGCCACTCGTGATCAGCGAAGTCGACGCAGTACCGTAGCCTCCCGTTCCCGTGGCGAACAGATAAATGGACGCGCCCGTGACGGGGAAGTTGCCGCCGTGCACCGAGCCGTTGATCTCACCGATCGGCGTATGTTCCGAAGCCACATCCGCCAGCGGTGAAGGCTGGAAGTTGGTGGAGCACCCGGACAGCAACATGGCTCCGAGAGCGGACACACAGAGTGAGAGAGCAGTACGTTTCCAGGGGAAATGTGACATAAATCCTTCTTGGCAATCTTTCGGATGGGTTCAGTTCTTCGTGCTGTCAGAACGTGTTCGGTGCTCCTGCCCAATCTCCACTACGCATTTCAGGCGGTCGCCGATGCACACGTTTCCTTTCGCGTCAAAGCAATATGGAATGGGCCCGCTACGCTCTGGTTGGGAAACTGCTCGATCCCGGCTGTTGGCTTTGCCCTCTTAATATGTGCCAAATCGGGACAAAAGCCTGTGCCTAAACAGGGTCCGCAGCGTACAACTTCGGTCGTTCGCTCTCACCTTGGCAGTCAATTTGCACGGCATGCGACACAATTGATTGATTCGTACTTATCCCGGAAACCTCCGCCTCCAGGTTGCCGGAGGCATGAGACCGTCTCCCATGACTTCCGAGCGCCAGCAGTTTTGACCGCACGTGTTGTTACGCCCGGCGGTCTGGCCGCCGGGCGCCATCAATTCTTCTCAGTCGTTGTGCAGACTGCTACGGCTTCGACCCTAGGTTGCCGTTCGTCGTGACAGTGCTTTGGTTGTTGCCCGTGCCTGTGGTGACGGTCATACCGCCATAAAAAGGAGTGGCCGTAGGAGTCGCCAGCCCGAGGAGTTGTGTCACTGATCCGTCCGCGTTGCCGGTCCACACGTTTCCGGATCCGTCTACGCCGAGCACGACGCAGCCTGTCCCGCTGGCTGCACTGGTACTGAAGCCGCTGGATGCGAGCCATGCACTGCTGCTCGTGCTCCAGGCGCTCAACGTATTCGCTCCGTCGTTTGCGATCCAGATCGTGTTTCCGCCATCCACAGCGAGTTTGTACGGCTCGTTCATGCCGCCGCCGGTGAATGTCGACGTAACCGTCGTCGACCCCGATCGAATCTCTTCAAGAGTCGCGGTACCACTATTGGTTGTCAGCCAGATGTTGCTGTTCCCGTCGCTCGCAATCGAATATGACTCCGGCCCGGCCGCCTCATCGGCCTTCGCCGACCGGGCACCATTCTTCCAGGTCACTGCCCAGTTCCCGGTGAAGGCCGTGTCCGTGCTAGGGAGCCACGCCTGGCCTGTCTGATCGACCGCGATCCAACCGGGAGTGTCGACATTCGGGAAGCCATTGCTCCCCAGTTCGGCGCTGCCGCTCTTTGTGTATGAGTAAGGGGTGGAGGGATTAGCCTCGTACAGAATGATCCCAGGAACCTCCTCAATACCCAGATACGCCATGAATCCCGTGGTTGTATCCAATGCGAACGACGTCAGAATCGGTCCGCGCGGGTTGTTGTTGCCGCCAAGGCCCCTGGTCACGGTCGTCACTACGGTTCCCGAGGGATCCAGCACATCCACAAGGTTGTTCGCATAGTCCGCCGCCCAGATCGTTCCATCAGCCGGCGACACCGCAACTCCCTTGATCATGCCGAAACCGCTGTTGAAGGTATGGGCGGCGCCCTGCGGCCCCACCTCCACCACACCCTTCACCCGATCGCCGATCCACGCGTTGCCGTTGGCATCGAACGCAATGTTGTACGGTCCGCTGATGATCTGGTTGTTTCCGTTGACCGCCGGCACACTGACCAGGCTGTTGTAGATCACCGGCATCGTCCAGTCGGGCGGTGCCGAGGTCAGCGGCGTCGTTAGCGTAAACGCCGGGATCGTCGTGGGTGTAAACAGGGGATTCGAGGGGTCCAAGGCCCAGATGTTACTGACGCGGTTCGGATTCGCGGCTGTATTCGCCGGGTTATGCACGATGTTGAAGATCGCATTCGCCTCATCTGTTGCCGACACGCCCACCGTGCTCTTCGCTGCATTGAACAGGTTCGTGCACGCCGTTGAGGTATTGCTCGAAGTATTCACACACGTCCCCAGGATGTTCGCCAGCGCATAAATCTTGGCCTGCGGGGCCTGGCTGTTCGCGTTACCGTTCGTCACCGCTGGCACCTGGCCATACCGGATGTTCACAATATTGAGAGCGTTCGCCATCGCATTGGCGATCGCCGTCGCCGATGCTGCCGAGTTCGCCGCGTTGCTCGACACGTTGAATGCATTGCTGGCAAATCCGCCCATCGCGTACGCAAACGCCACGGTCGTGACCTCGTTGATCGTCAGATAGGGCACCTGCGCCGCGAGATTCCCAGCCGCCGGGCACTGCCCGAGCCCCGCCATCTGCACGATCGCTGTATTGTTCACCGTCCCGCTAAGCCCGGGGTTACCGCCCACGGCGACCATGTAGACCTGCGTCCCCTCCGTGCACGTGTAGTCGCCACCCAGCGCGAAGTTCCCATTGGCATCCGTCACCACGTAGTAGCTGCCGTTGCCGTCCTCAAACGCGTTCGGCGCCGTCGACCGGATCAGCGACGTCGCATTAGTCCCATACCCGCCCGTGCCGGCCGCAAACAGGTAAATTTGCGCCCCGGTAATGGGAGCCTGGCCACCGTGGACTGAGCCCTGGATGTTGCCGATCGGGGTCTCATTCGGTTGAATCGAGCTCGGTGCAAAGCTCCCGGAACATCCACTCATCAACCCAACTGCGAGGCTGGCGAGAACGGCTTTCACAACGGGGGAATCGAGGTTTATCTTCATAAGGGCTCGCTGAAATTGCTGAACCTACTTCGTTAACATGTTCCAAATCGGAACAAAATCCTCCCCCCAGACCGTGTCTGCGGCCTACAACTTCGGTATCTCTCCGGCGGCCGCGATTCCGTAGGCTTTGGCACCCTGGATGCCTCAAATTCGGTCGCACTACCCCTTAATGGCCCGCGCACCCTGCATCTTTCGGGCTTCGGGTATCGTCTAATTTGGTGTAAACTGGCTCTGCTGGAGACCTGCGCCCCAGAGTTGCCGAAGCATCGGACTCAAATCCAATGACTTCCGCCCGCGCCCGCGGCCTTGACCGCACCCGAGTCCCAGCGACCCCGAAACATTCAGGGAGTCCCTCGCGCCACACCGTAGCGCGGGCCTACTCCGCACGACATTTGCCCGCGCCAACCAGCGTGGACCATCCGAGGAGCGCCAAACCGTGGCTGAAGAGCTCGACAAGTACGAAGAAGACGTAGACCGCATCATCGACACCGGCAAAGAGAAGGGCTATCTCACCTTCGGCGAGGTCAACGACCTCCTGCCCGGTGACATCACCTCACCCGATGATCTCGATGATCTGCTGACCACCATCAACACTCAGGGCATCGATGTGCTCTCCGGCGACGGCCGGCGCGGCAAGGACGAGCGCGACGAGGAGCACGAGCCCGGCGAAGAGTCCGACGACGTCGAACTCGACCTCACGCCCGGCACCCTCGAAAAGACCAACGACCCCGTCCGCATGTACCTCCGCGAGATGGGCACTGTCCCCCTGCTCACCCGCGAAGGCGAAGTCGAAATCGCCAAGCGCATCGAGCGCGGTCAGATGCGCGTCATGAAGGCCATCTCGCGCTCGCCCATCGTCATCCGCGAGATCGTCGCGCTCGGCGAGGACCTCAAGCGCGGCGTCCGCAACATCAAGGAAGTCGTCACCTTCGACGAGGAAGAGCTCACCGAAGAGATCCTCCAGGCACGCGTGAAGTCCACCGTCGCCCGCATCGACAATCTCCTCAAGCATCAGAAGAAGGCCGCCGAGTGGCAGGCCCGCATCTCCGAGCCCCACGGCAAGGATGCCAAGGCCAAGGAGAAGGACAAGCGCAAGTCGCGCTGGCACCAGGGCCGCGAGACTGTATACGTCACCCGGGTCGTCCGCGAGCTGAAGTACACCAACGCCGAGAAGAAGCGCCTGCTCGACAAGGTCAACAAGACCGTCGACTCCATGCGCACGCTCGAGCGCCAGATCCGTTCGCTCGATGCCAAATTCGAGGCCTCGCGCTCCGAAGAGCTCAAGAAGGAGTACCGCCGTCAGCAGAAGAACTGCCGCACGGACCTTGAGCGCCTCGAGACCGAGTCCGGCATCTCCATCGACCAGCTGAAGAAGACCCAGCGCGAGATGATCCAGGGCGACATGGACGCCGAGAAGGCGAAGCGTGAGCTCATCGAAGCCAACCTTCGTCTCGTCGTCTCCATCGCCAAGAAGTACACCAACCGCGGCCTGCAGTTCCTCGACCTCATTCAGGAGGGCAACATCGGCCTCATGAAGGCGGTCGACAAGTTCGAGTACCGCCGCGGCTACAAGTTCTCGACCTACGCCACCTGGTGGATTCGTCAGGCCATCACCCGCGCCATCGCGGACCAGGCCCGCACCATCCGCATCCCGGTGCACATGATCGAGACCATCAACAAGCTCATCCGCACCTCGCGTCAGCTGGTGCAGGAGCTCGGCCGCGAAGCCTCCTCCGAAGAGATCGCTCGTCGCATGGACATCCCCGTCGCGAAGGTCCGCAAGGTCCTCAAGATCGCGCAGGAGCCCATCTCGCTCGAGACTCCGATCGGCGAAGAGGAAGATTCGCACCTCGGCGACTTCATCGAAGACCGCATGGCCGTCTCGCCTTCCGACGCCGTCATCTCGGTCAACCTGAAGGAGTACACCTCGCAGGTCCTCCGCACCCTGACGCCGCGCGAAGAGCGCGTCATCAAGATGCGCTTCGGCCTCGAAGACGGCTCCGAGCACACGCTCGAAGAGGTCGGCCAGTCCTTCCAGGTCACCCGCGAGCGCATCCGCCAGATCGAAGCCAAGGCCCTCCGCAAGCTGCGTCACCCCAGCCGCTCGCGCAAGCTCAAGGCCTTCGTCGACGGCGTCAAGGACATCTAGCCCAACATCAACTCAGAAAACATAAGAGAGGCCGCGAGCAATCGCGGCCTCTTCTGCTGTTCTCACAAGTGTTTCTTCGCGAAGCTCGGCCCCTGCAGAGGAGGAGGCGACGTTGCTGGAGCAGCCTTGTCTGATTTCTTCGGAATCGTATAGTCACAGCCAGCGGTCCTGCCAGTGCCTCCGCCAGGCGCCGTAGGACAACCCTCCTTGCCTTTGGCAATAAACGATTGTGGTTGCAAGAGCGACGAGTCTATCGCCGGACCAAACCCTCCCTCGCGTTCTGCCTTTTCGCCGTACATATCGCACTGGCCTTCTTCGGTTACAGGAACAGGCTTGCCATCGCGGGGAGCTGGCACGTCGGGCTTACTGGCTGAGGACTCTTCCTTCTTGGGAGCCGCAGGCATTTCAGTTCCTTCCAGATGCACGGCAGCGAAGCGCAGTGGCCGGAAGACACGCTCCCAGGGCCGCTTGCCCTTGCCATTGGAGGCGATGAAGGCATTAACGGCACCTTCCACCTCCGGACGGAGCGAACTGTCGGCGCCCAGGCCGAAGAGTTGCATCCATTCGTCCGGAGTTGTCCGTTTGAACAGATCAAGGAACTCCGAAGTCATCTGCGAGGGGACGATCTCACTCCCAGTGAGCAGAGCCGTTACGTCTTCGGCCGAATGCTTGCCCGAGGCCGCGATCGCATCGCGAAGATGCCTGGAAGGAGGCGCGGGATTGCTCCCCAACAGTTCGGAACGGCCCACTGGCTTAGGAATCGCATCGCCTCCGTGTCCAAGTTCGCGGAGGGCCTCTTTGACTTTCTCGGCCAACGCCTCAGCGCGTTGTTTAGCGAGCGGCCTGTTGATACGCCGCTCCAAACCTTCCGGAGATGCGTACCCGCTGATCGCGGTAACCCGATAACCGGGCTTCGCAAGATCCTTCTTCAAGTTGCTCAAATTTTCGTCGTTAGCGGCTTGGAGATAGTCCTCTTCCGGAGGCTTCACACTATCCCACGCAAAGTACATCCGATACTCGGGGTTTAGCGTTACGGGCTTCTGCTCCTCCGGCGTTTCTGGTTTTGGCGGTTCCGGGAGAGTGTGCAGAACCTCTGTGCACTCGAAGATTTTCTTCGGCGCGGGCTCGAAACACATAGAACACCGCGTCTCTTCCGGCTTATCCCATGTGCCCTGCCCGCTCACGACCACCTGCCGGTTTCGGTTGTTAAGGTTAGTGCCGGTTACTGTCCCCGACACACCACCGTATCCTGCTCCCGCCGACACATCGACCTCGTTTGGATCGCCCCCCGCGACCTTGTTCAGGACGTTCCGGACATATTTTCCCGTGACGTTCAGGTCGACGCCATGAGTCTTGAGCGAACCCTCAACCTTTGCGCCGACCCCGCCCGTATTACCCGTATTTGTGTCCTGGCCTATCGCGCCAACCTCGATACGACCTTGGGTGTTGTCGCCGGCAATGTTGACGGCAACGCCCGCTTCCACACCTTTGGCCTGGCTATCCTGGAACTCCTTCACAAACGCATCGATCACAGTGGAGCCTTTGCAGTGTCGGTAATCGATCGCCAGCTGGCTGAGGCTCCCGTTATAAAACGCCCCACTTCGCGCATCGTCGACTTTGATGAAATTGCACTGCTGGAAGCGACGGGTGACATTCACTGTCACGGAGTGGTTGTCCTTCGTAAACTCCAACGGCGGTCTTGCCTCTCGTATCTCGCTGAAGTCCTGGGGCGTGGCCCACGCGTCAGATGCCGGCGGGCCCGGAGAGCGGCGAATGACCGCGGCGGAGGACATTCTGGGTTGGGAGACAACCGAAGCTCCCTCCGATAGAACGGCGCGTGCGGATTGTTCAGCGTCCTGTTCCACCGGGTCCTTCACTGAACCCACCACGACCTTGTCCTGAGCCAAAACAGGAGCCGACCGCTGCTGGATCACATGGGCCAATTCATGTGCGAGCAGGCGTCTTCCAGTGGAAGTTCCCGGAGCGTACGTTCCCGCACTGAACGCAATCGAATGATTGACCGTATAAGCGACCGCCTGAATGGCGTTTGCTGATTCGGCGGCGTCCGCGTCCGTATGAACACGCACACGACCGAAGTCGAATCCGAAACGGGGTTCCATGTATGCCCGAGTCGCGGCATCGAGTGGTCGGCCACTATAGCTGAGCGCCCGATGCACGATCGGAGGAGCCGCTGCCACCTGCAGGCTGGAAGTCGCTTTGCGCTGCAGCAGGCGCGACTCCTCCTCTTTGCAGTGACCGCACTTCTCACCCGACTCGGAACATGCGCACTTGCGCCGGACCGCAACAGGCAAAGAGTGCGGAGTAATTGCCCTGACGCCCCTGTCTCCCAGTGCGCGGGCGGCCATCGCATCGGCCTCGGCCTCGGCCGGGTCGTGGACAGATCCAACCGCCAGCTTCGTTTGGAGAATGCCGGTGAGCTCGCGCGCGTATGAGCGCGACCTGGACCGTTTTGGCGGCATCGGCGGGAGTACGGAAACTTTTGCAAAATCCCAGAGCGCCGGTTCAATCGCCGGGGCGGCCTGCTGCTTCCCCGCAGTGGGCTCATAGGATGGCTTCATGCCTTTCACATCCCAGTGGAGAGGAGTTCCGCCCCTTACTGAGCTGTTGGCATTTCTCTGTGCCGATTTAGCCGATTTGGCAATTGGAGGAGAAAACATTCGCTCCCTCCCAGGCTGTGAAGTTCGACCAGCGAATGCGTAGCCCTGTGAAAACAGCGGCAGAACCACCCTTCTGCCAAGCTGTGATCATCCCATCGTGGAGGCCGGCGGACCTATCACCGCAATTATGAACCGCCGCCAGCAGGTTGGCTACGGCGTCTCCCGTATTCCTCTATCGACCCGGACATCCCGACAACACCATCGGCGCGTCTGCCAACGCGAGCCTTTCCGTATGCTGGTGTGCACATGAAACTCCTCGCCGCCGCGATTCTCACGTTCGCTGTCTCTGCACTTACCGCCCATGGTCATGCCCAGCAACCCATCACCTGGCGCTTCGACAACCTCACCACAATCGGCGGCACGCAGGTCACCACCGTCGGCAAGCCGCAGGTCGTCGACACGTCCATCGGCAAGGCCATCCATTTCGAAGGCCACGGAAACACCGACAGCACGCAATCCCCAAAGCGGCAACCCCAGCGGCGACGCGCTCTTTCTCAACACCGCTCCACTCTCCGGCGACGCCACCTACACGTTCGAAGTCATCTTCCGCCCGTCCTCGAAGGGCGCGCCTGCGCAGCGCTTCTTCCACATGCAGGACTCGAACTCGCAATCCCGCCGCATGTTCGAGATCCGCATCGTCAATCAGCAATGGTGCCTGGACACCGTCGGCATCGACCTCCGTGGCGGTCCCGAGCAGCACGGTGTCGCTATCGCCTGCGACGCTGCGCATCTACATCCACTCGATCGCTGGTACGCCGTCGCCGCCACCTATGACGGCAAAACCCTCCGCGGCTACGTCGACGGCGCGCTGCAGGCTGAGTTCGCCGTCACCCTCGCCCCGCTCCCGCCCGGCACCACCTCCGTCGGCACACGCATCGACAAGCGCGACTTCTTCACCGGTGACATCCACTCCGCGCGCTTTACCCCCACCGTTCTCCCCACCGCAGGCTTTTTGAAAGTCCCTGCTTTGTGATCGTTCTCTGTCGAGTTTGAAAAATCCTCCCCGGCGAGGAGGCATTGTGCCTCCCCACCACGAAGCAGACTATCCCTGCACCACAGGCTTTGCGGCCAGAACGTCCTTGAAGCTTGCGCGATATTGCAGAAAGACCAGGATCCAAAGCACGCATGCGACCAGTGCTGGAGCAATGCTTGCCGGCGCAAGCGTCAGATGAAACGCAAGGATGTTGTACAACTCCGCCGCAAGCACCGTGAGCGCGAGCGGCACAAAGAAGTCCGCAAGCAACAGCAGGCCGGCAATCAACTGCGCGGCGAAGAAGAACGCGGCAAAATGTGACGCACCGGTGGCGACAAAGAACTGGATCGCAAGCGGGTTTGGCGGCGGCGGTTGATGGATGAAGTTGAGAAATCCGTTCAAGCCAAAGACCGTAAACATCAGTCCCAGCAGATAGCGTGCAATGAGGGAAGCAATCTTCATAGGTCGTCTCCTTTAGATCGCCTGCGCGTGCGTTTGCACGACCTGAAGATGCGGCGCGAGAAACGCATCGCGGTCCTGCCCGTAGTTGAGTGCGGCGGTTCCACCCGTCGTGAGGAAGGTCACATCCGTCACGCCGAGGAAGCCAAAGACCGACCGCAGGTAGGGCTCGACAAAGTTGAAGGACGCCATCTGCGTCTGCGGATCATAGTTGCCGCCGGTCGCGATGATGAACGTCGCCTTCTTGCCTGTCAGCAGTCCTTTCGGCGTTCCATCCGCATAGGAAAACGTCCTGCCGACGCGTGCGATCTGGTCGATCCAGAGCTTCAGCACCGAGGGCACGCCGAAGTTATGCATCGGCACGCCGAAGACATACTCATCTGCCTGCTCCAGCTCGGAGAGCAGCGTGTCTGAAAGCGCCAGCACCTCCTTCTGTTGCGGAGTGCGCGCTGCATCCGGGGTATAGGCGGCTCCCACCCATTCGCCAGTGATGGGCGGAATCGAGGTTGCATTAAGGTCGCGGTCGACGACCGTTCCACTCGGGTGGGAAGACTCCCATTGAGTGACGAACGCGTCGGTAAGCTGGCGCGAAACGGATCGCCCATACAGCGGGCTCGAGTCAATGTGAAGAAGCTTGGGCATACGAAAATCTCCTATGCGACAACTGATGCGTAATAGACATCTGTTGATTCAGGTAAATCGACAAGTGTCGCTTAGACATCTAATGCTGCAGAGGGGCTATCCTTGGAATCGATGGCAAACGCACTCCAAACCGGCATCCCAGCGGAGAGCACGGACCCGCGCGTCCTCCGCAGCCGTCAGATGTTGATGGAGGCCCTGCTTAGGCTATTGAATAAAAAGGAGTTCGACGACATCTCCATCCAGGAGATCGCTGATGAAGCCGGCTTGAACCGGGCCACCTTCTACCTTCACTACCCAGACAAGAACGCTCTGCTGCAGGCCATGACGGGTGCCCGCTTCCGCGACCTGATCGCGCGACGCGGCCTGTCCTTCACGGACTGCGATGGCGCGCTGCGAGCCATTGCACTCGGCGTCTGCGATTATCTTGCCGAGACTGCGGGATGCCCTGCCCAGCTGGCCAGGATGCCGCTCGAAGGCTCCATCATCCCGGTCGTCGAGAGCATGTTCGAGGAAGGCGGCGAGAAACACGCGATGGCACCCGGAACGGATCCAAAACTGCTTGCAACCACCGCGGCCTGGGCTATCTTCGGCGCCGCGCGTCGTTGGCATCAGACTCCCGACCGCATTCCGGCCGAAGAGATGGCTGCCATGATTGAAGCGTTGGTGAAGCCGATCTTCCTTTCCGCTTCCGTATAGTTGCCGCGAGGATCGGGGCGTTCGTGGGTGAGCACTTTTCACCACACCCATGTGGCCGCTTGGACACAAGTCCACCCCTAAGTTCTATTTCTTGAAGACTTTGCGCAAATTTGACGGGGAGGGGGTCCAGTCTCACTTCCTACCCTTGAGCGAAAACGCGACCAGAGAATCGCCGTGTTGATCGTCGCCCGTTGCGATCACCACATACTGCTGCCCCTTCCCCACATAGGTCATCGGCGTCCCGCTCGGCACCCCCGGTAATGCGCCCTTCCACAACTCTCTCCCGGTCGCCGCGTCATACGCCCGCAGGTAGGCATCCTTCGACGCCCCCACAAACACTACTCCGCCCGCTGTCACAATCGGGCCGCCCATCCCTACCGACCCCGGCACATCCCCCAGCATCTCCCCATGCGGCATGGACCACACCTGCTTGCCCGAGTTCAGGTCCGTCGCCACCATCCGCCCATACGGCGCCCCTCCGCACGGCGTTCCTCCTGGCCCCACCAGCGCCCGCAGATTCACCGCATACGGTGTTCCTCCCATCGCACCCCCGCCACCCCCGAGCGCCGCATCCGGCGGCCGAAACGAGCCCCGCTTTCAATTGATCTCTCGCATTTTGCGCCGGCTGCTTCGGCGGTGCGTCGACCTCGGTCGCGCCTTCGCTCAGCCACACGAGATAGGCCATCGAGTTCACCCGCGTGTACATTACGCCCGTCTTCATATCCAGCGCAGACGATCCCCAGTTCGGCCCTCCCAGCGACGCCGGATAGATCGCCGTTCCGCGCATCGACGGCGGCGTAAATGGCCCGTCGTACCGCACCTCGCGCATCAGCCTCTCGCAAAACCGCTCATCGTCGGCACGCGCCACCGGCATCTTGTCTACGCTGAAGCGCGTCGACAGCAGCGGTTCTACTGACGAGAACGGCTGCGTCGCCCACGTCTTCTCCCCTGGCACCTCCGTCTGCGGCACCGCCCGCTCCTCGATCGGAAACAGCGGCTCGCCCGTCAGCCGGTTGAAGACATAGATCATTCCCGTCTTGTTCATCACGGCAACCGCCGGCACGCTTCCGCGCCACGTAAACAGCAGCGGTTGTGACGCCGTGTCATAGTCCCAAAGGTTGTGGTGCACAAGCTGAAACGCCCAAACCTTCTCGCCCGTAGACGCTCGCAGCGCCACAATCGAGTCCGCGTCGTGGTTATCGCCCACACGCGTTCCGCCGTAGTAATCCACCGACGGGCTTCCTGTCGGCACAAACACCAGGTCATGCTCCGCGTCTGCCGCCAGCGGAGCCCACGCATTCCCCGCGCCGCTCGTGTGCGGCCCCGGCCCCGTCACCCAACTCAGCGGCTCCCACTTCCACAATGCCTTCCCCGTTCGCACATCAAACGCGCGCACTGCTCCTGAAGGCGTATCGATGCTCTGGTTGTCCGCCACCGAAGACCCCAGAATGATTCGATCTCCGACGACGACCGGCGGCGATGTGTACTCCAGAAAATCCTTATTCGACACATACAATCCCATCGCAAGATCGACTGTCCCTCCACTCCCGAATCCCGCACATGGTTTGCCCTCTCGCGCATCCAGGGCAATCAGTCTCCGGTCCAGCGTCGCCACGATCACGCGATCCGAGCACGCTCCGCGCCGTGCATCATGCCACAACGCCACTCCCCGCGAGGTCACGATGTAGTGCACGTCCTCATCCTTCACGCCCGGATCAAACGTCCACCGCACCTTTCCGGTCGCGGCATCCACGGCCAGCACCACATCCTTCGGCGTCGTCAGATACAGACGTCCCTTGCCACAACACTGGCGTGGCCTCGAACGATCCGCGAGGCTTCGCGCCCTCATACTGCCGCACGTCCAGCGTCCACGCTTTCTCAAGCCGGCTCACATTCCCGCGATCGATCTCGTGCGCTGCCGAGTACCGTTGCCCCGCGAGCGAAGCACCGTACTCCGGCCATCCCTGAGCGACTGCGGCCGAACTTCCGCTCGCGCCGAGTGCGGCCATGAGCAGCAACCACACAAGATCGCCAACGCGTAATCGCGCAAGGCGACAAATCATCTTCACCCGGTCAGTCACCTTTCGTTGTCTCCGATCCGCTGCGCCTTCATGCCGTTTGTTCGATGCCCTGGAGTAGACGGTTAATTCGAACGAACCGGCGCCAAACGGTGCGGATGATCGCCGAGCGGCGAGCAAAGGCTTAAGGCGGTGGAGTGCGAGCGCGAGTAGGCGGGCATGTCGCAAGGCGACTGGTGCTCAAGATGTAGGCGAATGGGCGGAGCTTGTAGGTGCAATTTCAAGCAGTTGCCTCGATACTCCGGATGGGAACGGCTGAGTAAGACCCAGATTGACGGGAGATCGGCGATGAGGATGCAGTTCCAGATTTGGTTTGCGGGGCTGAACATGGGGGTCGATATGAAGACCCGTGCCCAGAAGATCAAGAAGCGTGGCGCGAAGACGGCTCAGACGGCAACGCGGAAGAGCAAGTCGCAACCGGCAGCGTGACGGTGACGGGCGCGAGTGAAAAGAGTGGAGTGAGAGCGCGAGGAGTAAGTGCGGTCGGCTCCGTTCAGTTGCGAGCTGTGAGTTTTCAAGTTGTGAGTTAAAGAAGGACGGCGGAGATTGCTCTCCGCCGTTCGTCTGTTTTGAGGTTGATTAGTGCTGCGGGTGCGCCGGGCTTGCCGTTGTCGGGCGGAGGCACTTCAGCGTTGGGATAGATGTTGGGGATCGGGGCGTTGAGCTCGCGCTCGAGCTCCGGATGCGGGAACGGCTTGCGCGGCATCATCGCGTCGCGCTGGCTGGTGTTCCAGAGGAAGATGGCTTCGACGATGGCGGCCTGCTCAAGGTCGGCCTGGTGCAGTTTGTCGAAGGTGTCCATGTCGGAGTGGTGGGTGCGGGTCTCGTAGTCCAGCGGATCCTGGATGAACTGGAAGCCGGGCAGGCCTACCGCATCGAAGCTGAGGTGGTCGGTGCCGCCGGTGTCGCGATAGCTGATGGTGGTGACGCCGAGGTCCTTCAGCGGAGCGATCCACTGCGCAAAGATGGGGCCAATGGGGAAGTTCTGCTGCGTGTAGACGCCGCGGACCTTGCCGGTGCCGTTGTCGAGGTTGTAGTAGGCGTCGAGCGTCTCCCACTCCTTCGTGGTGGTGAGCGGGCCGCGCTCGCGGCGCATGAAGGCGGGCAGGCCGCTGGTGTCAGGGTGCGCGGGCTCGGCAAAGGTGCCGAAGTGCTGCTTCACGTAGCCCAGCGAGCCGTAGAGACCCTGCTCTTCGCCCGACCACAGCGCGATGCGGATGGTGCGGCGCGGCTTGAGGTCCAGCGCCTTGAGGATGCGGACGGCCTCCATGGCGACGATGGAGCCGGCGCCGTTGTCGGTGGCTCCGGTGCCGGAGATCCAGCTGTCGAGATGGCCGCCGACCATGACGACCTGGTCCTTGAGCTTGGGATCGGTGCCTGGGATCTCGGCGACGGTGTCGAAGCCGTGCTCGTGGTCGCCGGTGACCTTGGTGTCGATGTTGACCTCGAGCGTGACGGGCACGTGCGCGTCGGCGAGATGCGCGAGACGATCGTAGTGCTCGATCATCATGACGGCGTTGGGAATCTTGACGGCGTTCTCGGGCTTCTGCGCGTCGCGGGCGAGGTTGGCGCCGTTGTCGTCGAAGATGATGCCGGTGCCGCCGCCGTCGCCACCATCGCGGGTGGGCGTGATGATGGCGACGACGCCCTCATCCATGAACATCTTGAGGGCCTGCTGGCGAAGACGTTGCAGGCGCGCGCGCTCGGCCAGCCGCTGCTGGATGGTCTGCTGCGGAGCGCCGCCGCGGCGAGCGTTCGGCTGCTCGGCGGACTCCATCTCCTTCAGCTCTTCGTCGGTATAGCGGTGGAAGAGCGGCTCGGTGATATCAGGCGTGGGGCGCGTGGCGCCGAGGAGAACGATCTTGCCCTTGAGCTTGCCCTTCCACTTGTCGAGGTCGGAGGCGTCCTGCAGCGGGATGTAGGCGATCTCGCCGGTGACGGGTCCGCTGGTTGCGGGCGACCAGGGCGCGGCCTGCATCCAGAGCGGCTCGGGGTCGGGCGAGACCATGCGGGCCCAGGTGTTGATCTGCTGCCAGCCCATGCCGAACTCGCCCCAGTCCTCGAGGTGCGCGTTCGAGAGGCCGATGGCGGTCAGGGTGTCGCGGGTCCACTCGTTGGCCTTCTTCATGTTGGGCGAGCCGGTGAGGCGCGGGCCGATGCCGTTGGCCAGAGCGTCGCCGAACTGCATCACCTTGCCGTGCTCGAGGCCCTCCGCGCGGATGCGGGCGTACATGTTGAGGTCGATGTCTTCAGTGGCGGGCTGCGGGCCGTAGTAGCTGGGAACGGACTTTTCAGCGGCGGCCTCGGGAGCCGCAGCTTTCTTCTTCTGGGCTTGGGCCAGACAACAGAGGCTCAGTACGACCGCAAGAGCGGTCACGGTGGACGAACGGCGCACAAACATCGATGACTCCTCGAAAAGGGATCTGGAAGTTGGGAGGACTAGATGTGAAAGTGTACGTGTCGCGCTGCGTAATAGTCTCTGCAATGTTGCAGAGAGTGCGACTTATGGTGCGGAGTCAGCTGTGCTGGGCGTGGCGGCGGCGCATGCGGCGAGCGTAGAGCACGCTCAGGTAACCCAGGGCGAGAACAAGCACAAGGACGCCGACCGGAAAGCCGATGTCGCGATAGGCGATGGCGAAGTCCGGGTTGTGGCCGCTGCCGATCCGATAGAAGAGCAGCGCCAGGATGCTGACGAACGTCGTCAGGAAGAAGGCTGCAAAACCGGTGGCCAAACCCATCAGAAGCGATGAAAACCAGCCGAGATCGCCGAGCGGGATTCCAAAGAGAACGCCCTCTTTGCGGGCGCGGGCGACATCGTGGGGACTATCCATCTCAAGTAGAATAAACCTGATGGCAGATGGTCTGCAGGGCGTACAGGTGAGTGGGGCAGCGCGGCTGGAAGATCTGGTGCGCGCGGCGCAGGTGGCTCGCGAGGTGGAGGTACGGCAGTCGGCTAACGGCGTGCGTTTTGCGACGTTTGGCGAGACCGGCGTCCCGGCGCCGGACCTGGACCGCATGCTCGAGGCCGTGCCACCGTCGATCGGCGCGGCGCTGGGCGCAAACACCTACTACTTTGTGCCGCTGGCGCTGCGGGAGTCGGTTGAGCCAAGTCAAGCTGGCGAGCCGGAGGGCTTTGCCAGGAAGGTGTCGCAGTCGCCGGAACATGCGATGGTCGCCCGCGCGTGGACCGATGAGCTGGGCGAGTCGGCGATCTGCCACAGGAACGTGGAACTGGGCAGCGGACACCGCGGAGTGTTTATCTCCACGCGGCTGATGAGCGACCGCTTTGCGCTGAGCTTTGAGTTCTTCATCAACGTGGCGCACGCCTTTGTGGACGCAGCGGGCGTGCCGGAGAGCTTTGCTGACCTGGCGTGGCAGCAGGCGCAGGACGGCGTGCGCGGCGAGACAAGCCTGGATGCATGGGAGTCGCGCAATCTTGCCTTTGGCCGCGAGCCGAATGCGCAACCGGAAGAATCGCGCTCGCGGCGGAGCTTCACGGCGAGGGCGAGGCCGTTTTCGAGCGAGCAACCTGTTTCGACGAATGAGGCACCGCACGCGGTCGACGAGAAGGAGCGCGGGCTGTATGTAGAGTCGGCGTTTTCCGATGCAGTGGCGATCTATCTGCTGTCGCTGGCGCTGGACTTCGACTACTCCGAGCTGCGCGAGCGCGAGTATCCGCTACTGGCTCCGGCGGCGCTGGCGGCGCGGCTGAAGATGGTTGCGGAGATGTTCCCGCCGAATCCCGGGTATCAGTTTCAAGTGCGGTACCGGCGCAGAGCGTAGATCGCACGACTGGTCGAAACTCCGGCTCGCTTCACTTTGAGGGTGACATGATCTGCTCGTAGACGCGCTCCAGTGGCTCAGGAGAGACGCCGAGCTTTCCTCTGTACGGATTGTCCAGAACTGCGATCAAAAAGATCAGCAGACCCAGCAGGGATGAAAACAGGACGGTCATCCAAAAGTGCACGGGGAAACTTTCGATATGAAGGAACCAGCTGACGGCGATGCAGATCACAGCTCCGGCAAGGACCAGCACCCACAACGGGCCGGGCATTTCATTCTGAACGCTGTTGAGCCGGGCTCTTCGGCTCTCCGTGAGGTCGTTGAAGGCTCGATAGGCTTCTGCGGCCAGGATGTTCTGTCTCGCGTCCTGAGGTTCGAAAGACATGAAATGTTCCTGAAATTCGTTCAGGATCGGGCTCGCGTTGTTGGGAACGATTCCCTGCCGTTGCATCGGCCATCCCACGTCGATGACCCCACGGGTATAGTTGCGCAGATCATTCTCCATCACCGAGCGCGCAGGCTCCGGGTAGGCATTGACGTCGCGGTAAAGAGCACCTAGAGCGGTGGCCTCATGGTCAATCTTTCCCTGCACCTCGGAGTAGGTCGCCCAGGCTCCGATCGCCAGCAGACCGGCGCAGACCGCATAAAGGACGGTCACAGCCGCCAGGTAGAAACCGACGATGTGGTTGTACATGTGGTCGTGGCCATCGTCCAGGCGCGCCACCCAGGCGCGCGTGGCGTAGAGGCCAACCAAGCCTAAGGCCACAAACACCAGGAGCGTGAGAATTCCAAAAAGCCAGGTTGGAAGGTCGTAGAGCCAGTACATATTGTCGAGGCCCCCCAAGAGAATCTCCGTGAAAACTAACTTCGGAGGAGGCATATCGACACTGGCATTGTTGCCAGCTAAAGATCCCGTGCCGTTTAGCGGACGGCGGACGTCTTTAGCGGACCGCGGACATAGCCGCGCGGAAAAGCTTTTCGAAGTCGCTGGCGACGGCTGGATCCTTGGCGGCGGATTCGACGGCCTTCAGCGCGATGGGGCGCGGATAGCCAAGATTAACGAGCGCGGAAAGGACGTCGTCGGCGACCGCACCAAGCGACGGTGCAGCGGGTTGCGCTGGCGCGACGCCGGTCATGTCGTCCAGCTTGTCCTTGAGCTCGAGCACGACGCGCTCCGCAGTCTTCTTGCCGATGCCCGGGATTCTGGTCAGCGTGGCGTGGTCACCCGCGCGAATAGCTCCGACGAGGCGGTCGGCGGAGATGCCGCTGAGCACAGTAATCGCAAGCTTGGGCCCGATGCCGGAGATCGTGAGCAGCTTCTCAAAGAGCCGCTTCTCGTTGAGCTCAGAGAAGCCGAACAGAGCGAGGGCGTCCTCGCGCACGTGAGTGTGGACATGCAGCTTCGCTTCCGTGCCTTCGTTGCCGAGGTCCGTGAAGGTGGTGACGGAGATGGCGAGCTCGTAGCCGACGCCGTTGCAGTCGAGAATGACGGAGTTGGGACTCTTCGAGAGAATCTGTCCGCGGAGATGTGCGATCACAGGACGATTGTAGTGGCCGCAGATTCGCGAGGGCACGCAGACTTATACACGCCGTATGTCTCCTGGATATCGCAGGATCGTTTCGTCTTCGGTAAGTAGCGTCAGGCCCTCGATCCATGCCTGGGCGATCAGCAGGCGGTCGAACGGATCCTTGTGAAAGGGCGGAAGAGTGGCGACGCTGAGAGCGTGCTCGCTGGTGACCGTTAGTTCCCTATAACCATGCGTCAACAGGCCATTTCGAAGCACGCGGGGGTCACTGACAAAATCTGGTCGGCCGCGAGCGTGCTTAATTGCGGTTTCCCAGATTGAGACTGCGCTGAAGAAGACCTCGTTCGAAGGATCGTTCAGTAGCTCTATCGCCTCAGGGCGCAGACGAGAGGGATCACCGGTGCTCCAGAGAAGCAGATGAGTGTCAGGCAAAAGCCTCATCGGTTCAATTTGTCCGGATTGCCGTAGAACATCTCTTCGATCTCATCCGCAAAGGGCGTTTTGATGTCTTCCGGGACCGTGATTTGCCCCTTAAGAAACCCAATCCTGCTCTTGGGAGGAGAAGGCTCCAAGGCGATTAACCGGACAAGAGGCTTGCCGGCCTTTGCGATGATGACCTCTTCCCCCGCGACAGCTTTCTCGATCAACTGCGAGAGGTGGGTCTTGGCCTCATGGATATTCACGGTTCCCATAGGTCCAGATTAGCTAAGTCTTATTGACTTAGTCAAGTCTATGGGTCAGCCGTGGTTGGCGATGTAGGTCTCGTGGATTACCGACCGAAGGCGATCCGTGAGGGCTTCGGCGTCGCGAGTCGTGAGGCCGATGGTGGAGAGCGGCTCACCGACGATGAGCTTGAGCGGGCGCGGGCGCATCACGTAGCTGTGAATGGGCAGAAGCTCATAGGTGCCGACGAGCGTGAGCGGAACAAGCGGAACCTGCGCCTTGATCGCCATCCAGGCGCCGCCGGCGACCATGGACTTGAGCTCGCCGTTGGCCGAACGGCCGCCTTCGGGAAACAGCAGAAGCGGCAGGCCGGACTCAAGCGTTTTGACGCCGCGCATGAGGCTGGCGACACCGGCGCGCGCGGAGCTCTGGTCGATGGGCACCTGGCCGGAACGGTTGAGGTACCAGCCGATGAAGGGCAGCTTCCAGAGTGCGGCCTTGGCGAGAATGCGGAACTGGAAGGGCAGCTTCGCAAACAGCATCGGCGTGTCGTAGTAGCTGAGGTGGTTGGAGGCGTAGACGGCGAGCGGGCGGCGGCTGCCCTCGCGGCGCAGCGGCTGCAGCTTTTCGAGGCCTTCGACGGTGACGGGCGAGAGCGTGAGAAGCAGCAGGACGCGGGCCCACGCACGGGCAATAGAGTGCTGCTGGCGCCCGGATTTGTCCCAGAGGCCGACCACCAGTGAAATGGAGCCGAAGAAGGCCGTCGCGAGCGCAAGCAGCGGCAGCAGAAGAAGATAGGTCAGCCAGCGAAGCGCGAACGGAATCTGCGGGTGCGGTGCTTCGGCGGCCGCGACGTGCTCTTCCGGCTGCAGGATTTCGTTGGACGGCATTGAACCTATCTTAAATCTCTTGGCTTCGCTTAAGTGCCACAGATTCGCCGGTTTGGCGGCAAAGAAGTGAGCTCAGGTGCGCGCCGCGGGCTCGGGGGCGCGGACGGCAATTCGCGGGAGCAGCAGCGCGCGGATCTCGGCGATGAGGAACAGCGATCCAGTGACAACGATGAGCCCGTGGGGCGGTGTGATGAACTCCGCCGTCACAAGAGCGGAGACTGCGTCAGGCGCGGTGACGGCGGGAATATCGAGCTTCTGTGCGGCGGCGCGAATCTCGTCCACGCGTGCGGCGCGGGCGCTGTCGATGTGTGTGAGGAGGATGTGATCGCGGCTGCGGGCCGGGTCCGCGGACGAGGCGTCAAACAGCGGAAAGAGTATTTGCGCGAGCTCCTCGATGGGCTTGTCGGCGAGGCAGGAGAAGATGAGCGTGCGCGGGCGGTCTTCGGGCAACTGTGCGAGCGCCGCGCGCAGAGCCCATGCGCCGGCGGGATTGTGCGCCACGTCGAGCAGGATCGCCGCATGGCCTCCGGAAGACCGAATCCATTCGAGGCGGCCTGGCCACTCTGTGTTGCGGATGCCCTGTTCGATGGCTGCACCGGGAATGCTGATGCCGTGATTCGTTCGCAGCTCGATTGCGGCGGCAACGGCGAGCGCAAGATTGCGCTGCTGGTGCTGGCCTTCGAGCGGCGAGTCGACCTGGATTATCTTGCCGTCAATGGATATCGGATATTGATTGCGCCATGGCGAATCCAAAGATGTATCGATATCAATAGATCCTGCTTTGGTTCCGGAATAACCGCGCGGCGGAAGAAAGCGCGACGCGTCCACGCCGCGGACGTCGAGTGCGAGAGCGACTTCTCCAATGGCGGCATTGGCCTCAGGATGTTGCGATAGCGTGACGAGCACCCCGTTCTGGCGCAGAATACCGGCCTTCTCGGTGGCAATCGACCGAAGCGTGGTGCCGAGAAACTCGGTGTGATCGAGGCCGATGTCTGTGATGATCGAAATAAGTGGCTCGACCACATTGGTGGCGTCGAGGCGGCCGCCGAGGCCAACCTCGAGAACAGCAATGTCGATGCCCTGCTCGGCGTAATAGCAGAAGGCGATCGCGGTGAGGAGCTCAAAGAAGCTGGGCGGATGCGGCAGTTCGCCATGCGCGACGAGCGTGGCCGCGGTGGAGTCGATGAGCGCAAACAACACCGCAAAATCATCGTTCGAAATCTCGCTGAACTCTGCTGACTTGCCGTCGGCGAGGCGGATACGCTCGTTGACACGCAGCAGATGCGGCGACGTGTAGAGGCCGGTGCGAAGTCCGGCTGCATTCAGTATCGACGCCAGGGTGGCGGCGGTGGAACCCTTGCCATTGGTGCCGGCGATGAGAACGGACCGAAAGCTGCGGTGCGGATCGCCGAGCGCGTGCAGCAGAATGCGAATGTGGTCGAGCGACCACTTGCGCGGAGTTCCGGCCTTACCGGTGCGCAGTTCGGGACCCATGGTCGCCAGGCGCGCCAGCACTTCGTCGTAGGTCATCTCCTTATTGTCTCGCGATCAGGACCTCGGCGTGGCAGAGGCGGCCGGCTTTGCCGCGCAGGTGAAGACCATCGGGTCGGTTGGCGAGATAGCGCGCGTTCAGCGCGTCGGAGTCCAGGTCTTCGACGACGGTCAGGTCGTAGCGCGGAAGCTCTTCGGCGAGAGACTGTGGCGTGAAGAAGAGCTGGAAGGGCTCGCCGGCCTGCGCGACGCGCGCCGAGAGTGAGTCGAGCATGAGCTGTTCGGTAAACGACAGAACCTCGCGCGGCTGCGAATAGTCGAAGACGAGACTGGAGCCTGCCGGCAGGCCGCCGAGGACACGAGTGGTTGCGGCGAAGGCCTCCGGCGTGAGATACGGCACGACGCCGAGCCACGCGGTCGCGGTGGCCGCGTTGAAATCGAAGCCCGCGCGGAGAAGTTGCTGGCGCAACGACTGGCGCTCGAAGTCGACAGGAACGAACGTCAGCGCATCGGGTACCGGCAGCATCGAAGCGACGAGGAGCTCACGTTTCCACGATTGCGTGGCGGGGTGGTCGACCTCGAAGACATGCACGTTTGGATAGGGATTGCGCAGCGCGAAGGTGTCGAGGCCGGCGCCGAGAATCAGAGCCTGGCGCACGCTGTGATCGCGAACACCTGTGGCCAGAACGTCCTCGGCAAAGCGTGCGCGGCAGACCATGAAAGCGCGCAGAGCCGCGGAGAATGGTTTGCGCGAGGCAGCCGGGGTGCGCTGGAGCTCGAGCCGCGCGTCCGGCGGAAGAATCGGAACGGCAAAGGGATCTTCGAAGACGAGCGGATGCGCGTCATGCAATTGGTGCGCAGCGCGCCGCATGGCGACACGAAGGGCGGTGCGGCTAGGACGGGCTTCGTCCACGGGGCGTGATCCAGGGCTCAGTCGGCTGCGGCTGCCGTGGCGTCGGTGGTTGCGGTGCTTTCGAGCTCGACGGCGCTCGGCTCGCTCATCCAGTGGATCGCGTTGGCGAGGTACGCCTTGAGCTCCTTGCGCGAGACGATGGCATCGAGGAAGCCGTGCTCGAGAAGAAACTCGGAGCGCTGGAAGCCCTCCGGCAGCTTCTGGCGAATCGTCTGCTCGATGACCCGCGGCCCCGCGAATCCGATGAGGGCGTTCGGTTCGGCGATGTTCAGATCGCCCAGCATCGCGAAGCTCGCCGTAACGCCACCCGTCGTCGGGTCCGTCATCAGCGAGATATACGGAATGCGAGCTTCGTCGAGCCGCGCAAGCCCGGCGGAGATCTTGGCGAGCTGCATCAGTGAGGCGATGCCCTCCATCATGCGCGCGCCGCCGGAGGCGGAGACGATGATGAGCGGTGTGTGCGTCTCTAATGCTTTGTCCACCGCGCGAGCGATTGTTTCTCCGACAACGGCGCCCATCGAACCACCGATGAAGCTGTACTCCATCGCAGAGACGACAACGTCGAGACCGTTGATCTTGCCGACGGCGTTAACGATCGCGTCGTTGAGGCCGGTCTTCTTCTGCGCCTGGTGGAGGCGGACCTTGTAGGGTTTGAGGTCGGTGAATTCGAGCGGGTCTGTGGAGCGCAGATCGCCGTCGAAAAACTCATAACCGGGATCCAATAGCATGTCGATGCGCTCGCGGGCGCCAATCTTGAAGTGATTGCTGCAGTAGGGGCAGACCTGCAGATTAGCTTCAAGGTCGGCGTTCCAGATCGGCTTCCCGCACTGCGGACACTTGGTCCAGAGTCCCTCGGTGCGGACCTCGTGATCGGAGGGTGGGACGATCTCGTGGGCTTCGCGCTTGAACCAGGTCATCGCTCTAGTTGCCTCCTCGGGAAGCTCAAATCCCAGCTATCTATTGTAGCGGAGCGGTTGACCTGCCGCTGCGATTCCTGCACGTGACACGCCGGCTGGAAAGCATGCCGGCAACGTGGAGGCTGACCCTGCGGTCTCAAAGCTTTGCGCCGCGCCAGGCCGATTACGCTCCAACAGCACACTACGCTAAACTCATCACCACCACCCGAGAGGCCTCCTTTCCCCATGAGCACAGCGACGCCCCAGCTCGGCACAGGATTCCGCGCCTGGTTCAAGCGCCAGAGCCGCCTCGGCCGCATCAGCTTCGTCCTCACCGTCCTTATCTTCGGCATGGCGCTGCTCGGCCGCCTCTCTCACGTCCTCCAGTTGGTATTCATCGGTCCCACCATTCTCTGCATCCTCATCGTCTCGCCGCTACTCATCATCCTGCTCTACCGCTGGGTCACGCGCCGATTCCTCTGGAAGGTGCGCAACCGCCTCATCCTCACCTACGCGCTGATGAGTCTTGCGCCGGTCGTCCTCTGCCTCACGCTCTTTGGCCTCGCGTCCTACCTCTTCGCCGGCCAGTTCGCCACCAACAGCGCACTTACACTGCTCAACCAGGCCTCTACCGAGCTCCGCGATGAGACCGACGGCCTCGCTCTGCTCTCCACCGCTACCCCATCGCATCACAATGAGGCCGCGGCTGAACCTCTGCCGGCAAGCACTCTGCCCATCTCACTCGCCGTTCTCAAGGGCGACACCTTCCAACGGCCAACATCCGCATCCCCGGCCGACAATCCCTTCATCGGCGAGCCGCTTCCGTCCTGGCTGCACCCCGGCTTCCACGGCATCGTTGCCTTCAAGGACAAGCTCTATCTCTGCGCCTTCGTCGCCATCCCGCAATCCAATCGCACCCTCTCCGTGCTCGGAACGCGTCCGCTCGACAAAGCCACCCTCGCTTCCACCGATGGCAATCTTGGCCGCGTCCTCGTGCTTCCCGGCTGGATGGGAAAGAACCCTGGCAAAGGCAACGCCAATGTCACCATCCACAACGACGACGACGACACCAACATCACCATCGGGGGCAAGAATGACATCTCGAAGCTCGAGGAACAAGGCAAGGAGCACTTCCATGTCATCGACTCCGGCCCTCTTCCGCCGCGCACTCATCTCTTCGACGCTCCGGTCGTCTTCAGCGCTCCCCTGAATGTCACTTCCTGGGCGAACGGCGAACGCGTCCGCTCCATCATCGCCGTCTTTTCGCGGCCTTCCATCCTCTACGGCCTGCTCTTCTCCACCACCAACGGCCTGGGGACGGTCATTCGCATCATTCTCATCTCCATCGCCGTCTTCTTCGCACTGTTGGAGCTCTTCGCTCTCCTGATGGCCGCCGGCCTCAGCCGTACCATCACGCGCTCCGTCGCCGAACTCTACCGCGGCACCCGCGAGATCGATGCCGGCCACCTCGAGCACCGCATCGTCATCAAGCGCCGCGATCAGCTCGGCGCGCTCGCCCAATCCTTCAACGGCATGACCGCCTCCATCGTCGATCTCCTCGCCCAGCAGCGCGAAAAAGAACGTCTGCTCTCCGAGCTCTCCATCGCCCGCGAGGTCCAGGCCAATCTCTTCCCGCACTCGCCCGTCGCTCTTCCCGGCTTCGAGATCCACGCCGTCTGCCAACCCGCGCGCACCGTCTCCGGCGATTACTTCGACTTCATCATTGGCCGCCACGGCAACGATCTCTGCCTCGCCCTCGGCGACATCAGCGGCAAGGGCATCTCTGCCGCATTGCTCATGGCCTCGCTTCACTCCGCCGTGCGCGCCTTCGGTCTCAGCACAACCGACGGCCGCCCCAGCAACGCAGGTTTGCCCTCACCGGCCACACTCCTCGAGCTCCTCAACAAGCACATCTTCACCAGCACGCCGCCCGAAAAGTACGCCACACTCTTCCTCGCCTACTACGACGCGGCCACGCGCAAGCTCACCTACTCCAACGGCGGCCACCTCCCGCCCATGATTCTCTCCGGTGACGGCACCGTGAAGCACCTCGACTGCGGAGGCCCTCCGGTCGGCCTCTTCAACGGCCTCAATTACTGCGAGGACTCCATCGAACTCAAGCCCGGCGACCTGCTCATGGCCTTCTCCGACGGCCTCACCGAGCCCGAGCAGAACGACGAGCAGTTCGGCGAAGATCGTCTCTTCGACTACATTCGCCAGCACCACGCCGAGCCGCTCCCGGTCCTCGCCACCAACACGCTGCAGCGCCTGCAGGAATGGATCGGCAACCACGAGCAGCCCGACGACATGACGCTGCTCCTCGCGCGCCAGCTCTAGTTCTCTCTCAGATCACCACCGGAGCGAGCTCTCCTTACCATCCACCGCCAGCACGCGATTCGGTTCGACGCTGCACGCACCGTCGCTCGTCGCATGCCATACACTTCCGTCCGCAAACGTCGCGCTGACCAGATGCACACGGAGTATTGCGGCGGCCGGCCCCACCATCAGATCGCGTTGAATCTGTGTCTTATCGTCGACCGTCACAACATAGGTCTTCTTCAATTCCTGTGGACTCTTCTCGTCCGGCGTCAGCCGCAACCCAAGCGGGAGATAGCTCACGCTGATTTCCAAAGACCGCGTCCGCATCCGTGCATTCCCGAACACCACGTGCACGCCCATGCCGCCCGGGTCCGGCCACTGATCCTTCTTATTCTTGTCCTCGAGCGCCATCGTCCAGAAGATCCGTTGTCCTCCGACTTCGTGCTGATCCGCCCGTAGCGCTCCAGGACATCCTGACGCCGTGACCGCAACTTTCGAGGTCGGCGTCACGCCCGCACTCCCGGGCTGCGCCACCGCCATCACCGCAACCATCACTCCCGCAAGAGCGCCCAACCGCATAGGAATCCCCCAGCGACCGCGCCTCTATTCTCCTCTTCTCTCATCCGCCGCGGCAATGAATCTTAATCTCGTACTCCGCGACAACAGCGGGATGGTCAGCTACTTCGCAGCCACTTCCACCATACGATTCGGTACGACGCTACAAGCATCCGCGCTCGGGGCACGCCACACGCTGCCGTCCGCGTAGGTGACGCTCATCAGATGCACGCGCGTGATCGTGGCCGCCGGCCCCACCAGCAGATCGCCAACCACATGCATCGCAGCCTTTTGTTGCAGCACAAACGTTTTGTCCGATTCCCGCATGTCTTTCGTCCCTTGCTTCGGATCCGTCGGCATCAATCGCAAGCCCTGCGGCAGATAGCTCACTCGCAACTCCAGCGAATGCACCGGCGTCTTCAAATCGTGAAAAGCCACATGAACGCCCAGACCTGCCTTGTTCGCTTCGTTCTTCGCGCCCTGGTCTTCCTCCGCAATCGTCCACAGAGTCTGACCACCTCTGGCCTGCTGCTGCGCCGTTAACTGACCCGGACAATTCGCTCCGACAATTACGTACTGTGAGAACTGAGCTGTGCTCGCCGAACCAGTCTGCGCCTGCCCAACCGCCGCAACCATCAAACACGCTACCGCCACGACACCGAACCGCATAGGAAGCCTCCTTGCGCCCGCGCCTCCATTCTCCTCCTCTCGGCTTCGCTTCGTCCACAGGTTGCACACAACCGGTCGGGCTATCCTCTCCTCCATGCCCTCGCACTTCTCGCCGGCTGCGATGACGTTCCTGCGCGGCCTCTCCCGCAACAACGACCGCAACTGGTTCAACGCTCGCAAGCGCATCTACGAGACCGAACTCAAAGCTCCGATGCTTGCGCTCGTCGACGAAATCACGCGCTCCATGGTCGACTACGCGCCCGAGCACATGCGCCCCGCGCACAAATCCATGATGAGGATTTACCGCGACATCCGCTTCTCCCCTGACAAGCGCCCCTACAAAACGCATCTCGCCGCCTGGTGGTCGCGTCGCGGCATGGAGAAGACCTCCGGCGGCGGCTTCTACATTCAGATCGGCCCCAAAGATCTCTTCCTCGCCGCCGGCGTCTACATGCCGGAGCGCGATCAACTCCTCGCGCTGCGCCGCTGGATGGCCGAACATCATCGCGACTACAACACGCAGCTCAACAAGCTTCTCAAGCCACGTTCCAAACGCGCACCCGCTATGCAGACCATCGAGCCAGACGCACTCACGCGCATGCCCAAGGGCTTTCCCGCGGATCACCCCGCAGACATTCTGCTGCGTTCGCGCAACTGGGGCGTGCGCTGCACATTGCCGACATCGCTCGCGCTCCAGCCCGCACTCGCTCGCGAAATCACTGCGCGCTTTCGTCTCATGGCTCCGCTCGTCGACACCCTCAACAACGCCATCCTTTCTGCCGAAAAATCCTCTCTCGAACCTCTTCGCCGCGTCCGCGCCAACGCCTTCCTCTAGCCCTTTCGAGCTATTTCATCCCTCGTTTTCCGCCGAAAACCGGCCAATTCTGGGTACTTTCGGCTGAAAACCCTAAAAATACCTGTGGAAACGGGTGTTTTGCCGTTGACAAACTACGCAGGAAGGGCGATGGTGAATCACGGCGCGGTTCTCCGCACCCGCATAAACACTGACGATTCGGTGCGGTGCAGAAAGCGGCTCGGCGGGCTCCGGGGTCTCCAGCGGACGTTTTTCGTCCGATGGGGTGCTCCGAATGGCCCTCAAAAAATCGTTTCAAAGGAGTTCCCTCAATGGCAAAAGGCATGACCAAGACACAGCTCGTCCGCGCGATGGCGGAGAAGCTCGAGCTCACCAACAAGCAGACCGCAACCTTCTTCGAGACCCTCGCAGAGACAGCGGTCAAGGAGACCAAGAAGAACGGCGAGTTCACCATCCCCGGACTCGGCAAGCTCGTTAAGGCAGAGCGCAAGGCCCGCATCGGCCGCAACCCCCAGACTGGCGAGGCCATCAAGATCAAGGCCAAGACCGTTGTGAAGTTCCGCGTCGCCAAGGCCGCGAAGGATTCGATCGCTCCTCCCAAGAAGTAGTCGAGCGCTTACGATTCACGCAAAAGGCCGGAGCCCACGCTCCGGCCTTCGTGTCTCTACTCGCACTCCCTAGTGTCCCGCGTGCATCCCCTTCGGCGGCTTCGGAATGAAAAACAGAACCGGAATCATGCACGCGCAGAAGATCGTCAGGTAGCGAATGATGTCGATATACGCCAGCATCGCCGCCTGCCTGTGCATCTGCGAATAGATAAACGCCTGCGCCTGGTGAATCGCGCCCGCCGACGCACCGCCGAACGCACCTCCGGTTACGCCCTGCCCATTTCCGCGTTTGAACATCCCCGCCAGCGCTGTCACCTGCCGCGTGAACGCAGTGCTCCCCGGCAGCATGTTGCGCACCATCGACGTCTCATGCGCCGCCGTGCGCCGAATCAGCATCGTCGCCATGAACGCCGTGCCCGACGACCCGCCAATATTGCGTGCAAGATTCATCAACCCCGAAACATCGTTGCTCTCCGTCTGCTTCACGCCGATGTACGAGATCGTGTTGATCGGAATAAACAGAAAAGCCAGCCCTGATGCCTGGAAACACCGCATGAACACCAGCTCGCCATAGCTGAGCCCCAGGTTCATCTTGCCCATGTACAGCAGCGCGATCGTCAGCATGAAGAAGCCGTAGCCAATCAGCTTGCGCGCGTCCACCTTGCCTGACAGCACGCCCACGACCGGCATCATCGCCATCATCATGAACCCCGCCGGAGACAGGACTTTCCCCGCGAGCTCCGCCGTATACCCCAGCAGTGTCTGCACAAACTGCGGAATCAGAATCGTCGTTCCATAGAGCGCAAACCCAAGCACAAACATCAGCGAAAAACTGATCGCAAAACTTCGGCGCTTGAACAGCGTGAGATTCAGAATCGGCCGATGCCCCACGCGAAGCTGCCGCAGCTCCCACCAGATCATCACCACGAAGGCGACAACACACGCAACCGCAAAGATCGTGATGATGTGTGACGAGAACCAGTCATCCTCCTGGCCCTTGTCCAGCACGAACTCCAGCGAGCCAAACGTCAGCGCCAGCAGCGCGAACCCCATCAGGTCGAGCTTGATGCCGCCCTTCTGCGACTCTTTCACTTCCTTCTCAATCCACGGCGGATCCTCAACAATCCTCGAAGTCAGAAACAGCGACAGGATGCACACTGGAATATTCAAAAAGAAGATCCAGCGCCAGTTGAAGTTGTCGGTGATGTATCCGCCCAGCGTCGGGCCAATGGCGGGTGCGCAAACGACGGCCAGCCCATACATCGCGAACGCCTGCCCGCGTTTGTTCGGCGGAAATGTATCCGCAAGAATCGCCTGTTCACTCGGCGCCAGTCCGCCGCCGCCGATACCCTGCAGCACGCGGAAGAAGATCAGCAGCGGAAGCGTCGGCGCAAACCCGCACATCGCAGAGCTGACGCCGAACAGCAGCACGCAGATCATGTAAAACTTCTTGCGCCCGATGAACGTCGTCATGTACGCGCCGGCCGGCAGGATGATCGCGTTCGCCACCAGGTACGCCGTGATCACCCACGTCGCCTCTTCCTGCGTCGACCCCAGCCCACCCGCAATGTGCGGCAGCGACACGTTCGCAATGGAGCTGTCCAGCACCTCCATGAACGTCGCCAGCGTCACCGTCATCGCGACGATCCACGGATTGACACGCGGACGCCACGCCGCGTGCGCGATCCACTGGCTGCGTGACGCTCTTCAACCTCTGCTACGCTTGCGGCCGCCATTTGATCTGTAGTCGGATGCTGCGGGTTGCGACGCAGATTCACTAAATCTGCCGATCCCCGTCACAAAAGAGCTTCGTACACCGAAAGTGCTACGCTTAATCTTTGCTGCGCACGTCGCGAATCCTACCGTGCAGTGTGCCGCCATCTAACCGACTGAGATATGAACGCTGACCTCGAACATCTCGTCGTTCTTCAGGCCCAGGACCTCGAGCTCCAGCGCCTCCGCCAGGACCAGGCCGAAGCTCCGCGCCGCGTCACCGCCGCCGAAGCCGCCTTCAAGTCCGCCGAGCAGGCGCTCGCCAAAGTTCGCCTGGACCTCGCTGCCGAAGAAAAACTCCGCCGCAGCCAGGAGCTCGACGCCGACGCGCACCGCACGAAGATCACCCGCCTGCGCAAGCAGATGGACTCCGCCACCAGCGCCGCGCAGATCAGCTCCTTCGAGCACGAGATCAACTTCGCCGAGTCCGCTATCCGCAAGCTCGAAGACGAAGAGCTCGCCTCGCTCGAGCGCACCGAAGCTCTCGAGGCCACCGAAAAATCCGCCGCCGCTTCCGTCGACTCCAACCGCTCCGCACTCGAAGCCGAGCGCACCCGCGCCGCAGCCACCGCCGAGCGCGCCCGCACCGGCATCGCTGCCATCGAAGCCGAGCGCACAGCCCTTCGCGCGCAGATCGGCGAAGCTCCGCTCGCCAACTACGACCGCATCGCAAAGGCCAAAGGCAGCGGCCTCTCCGAAGCCATCGACCACAAATGCTCCGCCTGCCAGATGATGGTCCGCCCGCAGCGCTGGAACGACCTCACTGGCCGCGAGCACGAAGACCAGCTGTTCACCTGCGAAACCTGCGGCCGCATCCTCTTCTGGGATCCGCGCCGCGACACGCCGCAATCGTGGCAGGCAGGCGAGCGCCTCGCCTCCGCTCAGGCCCCAACCGCAGAGCCTCGATCATGACTCCACTGCAACACAACGGGCCGGGAAGTGGTGACGCGAACAAAGCCCGCCGCATCATCTGCGTCGACATGGACGAGGTCATCGCCGACGCGCTCGGCGAGCACCTCCTCCGCTACAACCGCGACTTCGCCGAGCGAATCACACGCGCCGACCTCAACGGCCAGTGGCTCTGGGACTTCGTCCCGGCCGAACGCCAGCAGGCCCTCTTCGACTACATGATGTCCGAGGACTTCTTCGCCGTGCTCCGCGTCATGCCCCACGCGCAGCGCGTCCTCGCAGCGCCTGCAGCAGCACTACGAGATCTACATCGCCACCGCCGCCATGGAAGTCCCCTCAAGCTTCAACGCCAAGTTCCACTGGCTCAAGCAGCACTTCCCCTACATCCCCGCGTCGCACATCGTCTTCTGCGGCAACAAGAGCATCCTCAACGGCGACTACCTCATCGACGACAACCCTCGCCAGCTTCGCCTCTTCCGCGGCGAAGGCATCCTCTTCAGCTCACCCGCCAACGTCAACGTCACCGGCTTCCGCCGCGTGCATGACTGGCTGGAGATCGAGCAGCTCTTCCTTCCTGTAAACGCCGTCTAGCAGCCCGTGTCGTCGACGCATCCCCGAAAGCGAAGTTTGTCTCACAGTTTGGGTGTCGTCAGCGCGCGCGCTTCGAAGTGGCGCTAACGCCGCGCTTCTCCATCTCGCCGTTCGCACTCTGCGACTGCGGTGCCATCCGCGCTGGCTGGCTCGCGTGCATCGGCTCCGGGATCGTCAAAATCAGCGCCGTGCACGTCTCCTCGCCCATCCGTTCGTAGCTGTGCTTCACCGAAGGATCGAAGTACACTGCATCGCCACGCTCCAGCACCTCCGTGCGACCCTCATGCATCAGCCGCAGGTGTCCGCTCAGCATGTACAGGAACTCCGCGCCCGTATGCTGATGCGCCGTTGGCACCCGTCGCCGCCGGCAGAAACTCCGCCACATACGGTGTGATCGTCTGTTCCGTCGGCACCTGCCCCAGGCTTTCGAAGAAGTAGTCCGGATCCGTCGCGCCCGTCTGCGGCATGCGCTGCCGCTCCGATGCCCGCTGGATCCGGAACAACTCCGGCCTCTCCGGCTCGAAAAAATAGCTCAGGTCTCGCGAGAACACCATCGCAATCCGCGCGAGGTTCCTGAGCGTCGGCACCACCCGCCCCGTCTCCAACTGCGACAAAAAGCTTGCGGAGAGCCCTGTATACCGCCCCAGCTCCACCAGGCCCATATGCTTGCGCTGGCGCAGGAACTTGATTCGCTCGCCAATGCGCTTGGCCTCAATCAGCGCCTCTGCCGCCTCCGGCGGAACTCCGCCGTCTGCGCCGGCACCGTCAGCCCGTTCCGGCAAAGCCATCGCGCCGGTTGGCTCTGCGTCCTGCGCTCGTTTATGCGGCGGTCTGGTCTCCAACATGCGCATCGCCTGCGGGGATAGTTCGATTCGACCGTTGCGCGGACCCGGGATCGACGAGGGTCCTGGCTGTCCTGCAGTGGCTGGGAAAACTGGCTCGGGGCGCTGCTGGCCGTCGAGGGGATTCGATGATTCCATGGGAACTGGCCTCGGAGAGTGGTTCGCGTCCGGCACAGCCCATACCCACCGGGCCTGCCACTCAAGACGGATGTTTCTATCCCACGAAAAGGATGTATCGCCCGCCAGCCCGATCGGCAGCCAATGTGCTCTAAACGACAAGACCCTCGCACGCGCCTTCCGGCCCGCCGAGGGTTCATGTAGCCCGAATGTGGCCGGCCGGGCTCGCCCCGGCTCGCGCTGCTCCTCCCGCGGCCACAAAGTTCACCGTAGCAGCGTCATCGCCCGTCTTACCGTCTGCCAGCCGACATAACCTGCAAGTCAAGGAAAAAGAGGCGGCCAGTTTCGACCGCCCCTTCTTCATCTCTCACGCATTTACCGCCGCCCGTGGCCAGCCGCCATGGAAACCGCCACCGTGGTATCCGTAGCCGCCGTGATATCCGCCATGAAAGCCGCCGTAATACGTGAACCCAAGCCCCACCCCGAACGGATACAGCCCATAGCCATAGGGGTATCCCCACGCAGGGTAGCCGTACGCATAGTACGGATAGCCATAGAAGCCGTCGCCGTACGGAGCGTAGCCGTCATAGGCATAGCCCACTCCGCCGCCCTCTTTGCGCGGACCTTCCGGCCCTGGCAGCAGGTCCACGCTCGCCTCATACGGAACGAACTCATGCGACTTCACATCCGTCCCGCTGAAGACCACCTTGTGGTACTCCTTCACCTTCAGCGGCTTCGCATCCGGCGCAGCATCCTGCGGAAACGCCAGCGCCTCGCCCTTCAGCACGCGCACCGTGTTGGTCTCCGCGTTGAATGTGTACAGACCGTTCTTCAGCAGCTGCGTCTGCCCGCCCGGCAGGTCCACGGTAATTACCTTGTCCTTGCGCCGGGTCATGCACATTGATGTTCGCCACACCGCGGTCCACACGCAGCTCGAACTTCTCTGGGCTGGAGCCCTCAGCAGAAGGATTGCTCACCTGCTGCACTTCGCTCTGCGGCGCCACGCGCAGCATCACACCTGCAATCGGCTCCGTCGTCGTGGTGGCACCCGCAACAGCATTCGGATCCGGCCGTCGGCCTGCCCACATAGTTGTTCTGCTCCGCATAGGCGTGCTCAATCGGAGCCGCCTCCGTCTGCATGGAATTCGAATTCGCTGGGCCCGACTGCTCTGCGGCCTGCGCAGCACAAACTGCGCTCACCGCTGACAGAGTGGCCGCAGCAAGTAACAGTCGCATTTGCTTTGGCATCCTCATAACCTCTGTTTAGTTAGATGGGAGTCGGACCTCAAAAAGTTCCAGGCACGAATCTTCTCCCGGGCCACTCTCGTCTCTGTTGCACAAGCGACGTTCTGCTTACATTTAGGGGACAAGCTGCGCATCCAACTCTGCGAGGATGGTGTTTGTGAACGAGGCCTACCTGAATCGAATCGCCACCGCCGTCCCCGACCACGACGTGCACTCGGCCTTCGTAAACTTCGCCGAGCAACTCCTTGCCGAATCCCCCGACCCGCGCATGCGATCCCTCTTCAACCGCATGTCGTCGCGCTCCGGCATCGAGCACCGCTACTCCATCCTCTCGCCCCACATCGGCGCCTCCGCCTCTCCCGAGTTCTGGCTCAACGCGCACGAGGTCTACGTGCGCGGCTCCTTCCCCGACACCTCACGCCGCATGGAGATCTTCGAGCGCTTCGCTCCCGTCCTCGCCCAGCGCACCCTCGACAACCTGCAGGTCACACCCTCCGAGCGCCGCTCCATCACCCACGTCCTCGTCACCACCTGCACCGGCCTCTACGCCCCCGGCCTCGACTTCGACATCGTCGACCACCTCGGCCTCTGCACCTCCGTCGAGCGCACCATGATCGGCTTCATGGGCTGCTACGCCGCCATCAACGGCTTGAAAACCGCACGCCACATCATCCGCTCCGAACCCTCCAGCCGCGTGCTCATGGTCAACCTCGAGCTCTGCACCCTTCACCTGCAGGAGACCCACGACCTCGAGCAGGTTCTCAGCTTCCTTCTCTTCGCCGACGGCTGCGCCGCCAGCATCCTCTCCGCCGAACCCGTCGGCCTCGCCCTCGACAGCTTCCGCGCCGTCCTCATCCCCGACACTCGCGACCTCATCACCTGGAAGATCCGCGGTCTCGGCTTCGACATGCTCCTCTCCGGTCAAGTCCCCGGCGCGCTCGCCAAATCGCTCGACGGCCACGGCGCGAACGTAAACGCCGAAATCCTCGGCCCCTACACCACCGACGACATCTCCCTCTGGGGTGTTCACCCCGGCGGCCGCACTATCCTCGACGCCGTCGAGCGCGGCCTCGCTCTCCCACCCGATGCCCTCGCCGCCTCGCGCAACGTCCTCGAGCGCTTCGGCAACATGAGCTCAGCCACTGTCATGTTCGTCCTCGATGAGCTCATGCGCCGCGCCCAGCCTGGCGAGCGCGGCTGCGCCATGAGCTTTGGCCCCGGCCTCACCGCTGAGACCATGCTCTTCCACGCGGCGTAAATCATGCAGCCTGAGCTCACCACCGAAGCTCCAGACGCCCCGCTCACCCAACTTACGTTTGCACGCCGCGCAGAGCCCGCCGAGCTCCCCGAGCTCATGGATTCACCCTGCGGCTATCAGGAGTACCGCACCTTTCTCCGCGATCTCACTGACGTCAACCGCGTCACCCGCGGCTACAAACCCACACTCGCCTTCCTCGACCGCATCAGCAAAGGCCGGACCACGTCCGAGCCCCTCCGCATCCTCGACGTCGGCTCCGGCGGCGGCGACACCCTCCGCGCCGTCGCTCGTTGGGCCGCCGCGCGCAATATCCCCGTCGAGCTCACCGGCATCGACCTCAATCCACACTCCACTCGCGCCGCTGCACGACTTCAGCACCAAAGATCCTCACGCAGCCAACATCACCTTCCTCACCGCCGACATCTTCACCTACGCTCCCGATCCCGCAACCCGACATCGTCCTCAGTGCGCTCTTCACCCACCACCTCAGCTCCCCCGAGATCGTCCGCTTCCTGCGCTGGATGGAAGATCACGCCCGCCTCGGCTGGTACATCAACGACCTCCATCGCAGCCGCAGCGCCGCCTTCTGGTTCCGCTTCCTCCCTGTCCTCTTCGGCTGGCATCGCTTCATCGCCTACGACGGCCCCGTCTCTCTCCGCCGCTCCTTCGTTCCCGAAGACTGGCAGCGCATGCTCGCGCAGGCCGACATCACCTCCGCCACCATCGAGCAACACCCGATGAACCGCCTCTGCGTCGCCCGCATCCGATGACCGTCTCTACTCATCTCGACGCAATCATTCTCGGCGGCGGCCCCGCCGGCTCCGCCGCCGCCATCGAACTCGCCCTCGCCGGCCGCCGCGTCGCTCTCCTCGAGCGCTCCCTCGCCGCCCACGACAAGGTCTGCGGCGACTTCCTCTCCACCGAAGCTCTCTCCAGCCTCAACAGCCTCGGCGTCAACCTCTCCGCACTCGGCGCCGTCCCCATTCACAACGTCCGCCTCGCCGGCTCGCTCGGCATCTCCTCCACAACCCTGCCCTTCGCCGCGCAATCGCTCACTCGCCGCGCACTCGACGAAGCCCTTCTCCAGCGCGCCTCCGCCGCACACGCCCTCGTCCTTCGCGGCCACTCCGCCGAATCCCTGCATCGCGCCGGCAACCTCTGGCGCGTCTCCATCACCGGCCCCAGCAACTCCTACACCCTCACCGCACCGCACATCCTCCTCGCCACCGGCAAGCACGATCTCCGCGGCCTCCCACGTCCACTCCTCGGAACGCACGCCGACCTCGTCGGCCTCAAGATGTACCTCCGCCTCGCTCCCGCCCAGCTCGCCGAACTCCGCGACACCATCGAGCTCTTCCTCATCCCCGGCGGCTACGGCGGCCTCTCGCTTGTAGAAGACAACGCAGCCAACCTCTGCTTCGTCATCCGGCGCAATCTCCTCCGCGACGCCGGCCGCGGCTGGGACGCACTCTACGCACTCCTCACCCAAACCCCTCACCTCCGCACGCGTCTCGCCGGCGCCGAGCCGCTCCTCCCGCGTCCGCTCGCCATCAGCCCCATTCCCTACGGCCTGCTCCGCCGCCACGCCATCGCCGAAAACCTCTGGGCCATCGGCGACCAGGCCGCCGTCATCCCCTCCTTCACCGGCGACGGCCTCGCACTCGCGCTCCACAGCGGCCGCTTCGCCGCGCAAACGGTCCTCGCCCACCAGACCGCGCACCACTTCCACGCCGGGCTCCACAACCAACTTCGCCACCAGCTATCGCTCGCGACGGTGCTCTCTCGCGCCCTCGTCACGCAGCCGCAGCGCACCTTCCTCGAGCTCGCCGCGCGCCTCTTTCCCTCCAGCCTTCGCGCCGTCGCTTCACACACCCGCCTTCCGTCCGAGTACCTCATCACCCGGTTACCGAAGAACAGTTGCGCCCCCGCCTGACACGCGTATCCTGTTCCGCATGGCAACACGAAGGGCCACGAATTCCCCCGCACGCAAAGCCACATCTGCGCCTCCGCGCAAACGCTCTGCGGCACCATCACGCAACGGCTCTTACTTGCCGAAAGTAGACGCTTACATCGCCTCCACCGCCACTTTCGCGCAGCCCATCCTCCATCACCTTCGCGAGCTCATCCACAAGACCCTTCCTGAAGTGGAAGAGACCATCAAGTGGGGCCATCCATTCTTCATGTACCGCGGCCTCATGCTCAGCAACATGGCTGCGTTCAAACAGCACTGCAGCGTTGGCCTCTGGGGCGATCAGGTCAAAGACAAGCTCGTCGCTGACGGCGCCTACGACGCTGCCGCCATGGGAGTCCTCGGCAAGCTCACCTCCCTCAAAGACCTCCCCTCCGACCGCGAGCTCGCCGCCTATCTCCGCACCGCCGCCGCAGCCATCGACACTGGCGCCCGAACGAAGAATTACTCACGCCCCAAGCCCTCCACCCCGAAACCGCCACCTGAGGTCCCCGCCTCTCTCGCCGCCGCCCTCAAAAAGAACAAGGCTGCCGCCACGCACTTCGCCGCCATGCCGCCCGGCTGCCGGCGGGAGTACTGCGACTGGATCGCCGAGGCCAAACGCGACGAAACCCGCGACAAGCGCATTGCCACTGCCATTGAATGGATCGCCGAAGGCAAGCGCCGCAACTGGAAGTACGAAAACTGCTGAACCTTGAATTAGCTATCCGGGGCACTAGCCCTCCGAGCCTCACCGTTTCTGCATGCTGAAGCCAGCCGAATGATCTCTCGCCCACCCGCTCCCAAATCCGTCCGTGCGACCCGCGCCCGCTCCGCCAACCCGCCAGAGCCCACGCGCCCCTCTGCGCCCGCGCTCCCCTTCGAGCCCGAGGCCTTCCGCGGCGAACTCCTCTCCTGGTATCGCAAGCACGCCCGCACTCTCCCCTGGCGCGGCGTCCGCAACCCCTACGCCACCTGGCTCTCCGAGATCATGCTCCAGCAGACGCGTGTCGCCACCGTCGTCGAGCGCTACGCCGAGTTCCTCCGCCGTTTCCCCACGCTCGAAGTCCCTCGCCGAAGCCAAAGAAGACGACGTGCTCGCCCTCTGGTCCGGCCTCGGCTACTACCGCCGCGCGCATCTCCTCCACCGCGCCGCGCAGTTCGTTCAGCGCGAGCTCCAGGGCAAGCTCCCGCGCTCCGCCCACGGCCTCCGCACCCTCCCCGGCGTCGGCGAGTACACCGCAGCCGCCATCGCCTCCATCGCCTTCGGCGAACCCATCGCCGTCCTCGACGGCAACGTCGAGCGCGTCCTCCTCCGCGTCCTCGGCCTCGCCGAAGACCGCTCCGCCAAAGCCCGCAACCGCCTCACCCGCGCCGCGCAGGCCCTCGTCCCCGAGCCCGCCAAGCGCAAAGAACGCTCCAACCCTCCCGGCGACCACAACCAGGCCATGATGGAGCTCGGCGCCACCATCTGCCTCCCGCGCCAGCCTCTCTGCCTCGAGTGCCCCGTCATGAATCTCTGCCGCACCCGCGGCGAGCACCCCACCGCCGCCCGCGACAAGCCCCAGAGCCGCATCACCGCCCACCTCCTCACTCTCCGCAAACGCGGCACCGCCACCGAGGTCCTGCTCCTCCGCCGCCCGCCCGACGCCGCCCTCATGCCCAAGATGCTCGAGCTCCCCCCGCTCCCGCTCGAAGCCGTCGAGGGCCGCGAGCCCGTCATCCGCCTCCGCCACGCCATCACCAACACCAACTACTACGTCCAGATCTTCGCCGAGTCCGCCCCCGGCGTCGCTCCGCTCGAGCTCCACATCGCCGGCGAAGACGAGACCGAAAATCCAGTCGAATCCCGCGCCGAAGCTCCCCTCAGCAACTACGCCTTACCGGGCGCATCCCTCCTCGCCGACGACAAACCCGTCCCCCTCGCTCCCGCGCGTCGCGCCTCCATCGCCACCCACGGCAACCGGCTCTACGACGACGAGCTCTCTCTCGCCGACGACGACATCCCCGGCCTCGACGCCGACCCGCGCCTCACCGCTCCCGAAGGCGCCCTGCTCACCCAGGTCCCGGCCAGCCGAATCCGACCTCGAGTGGACCCCCACCACCCGCCTCGGCTTCCTCCCACTCACCGGCCTCACCCGCAAGGTCCTCCAGCGCCTCGGTGTCATGACCATCCCCCGCGTCCAGCTCAGCTGAGCCCCCTCTCAAACCTCGCTTCTACGTAACCCGGCGCTTTAGCGTCGGGCCTCTACCGGGACGAAAAAAGCAAGAAGGGGCTTTAGCCCCTGGGGTATGCTCTCCTTCGACACCCCTCCGATGCTCCGCCCACTGCTCATCTTCGCGCTGCTGGTAACAACTGCGCCATTCACAAACGCCCAGTGGCAACTGCAGGACGCCCACACCACCGCCGACCTCCGCGGCATCCACAACCTCGGCCACGGCGTCGCCTGGGCCTCCGGCACCGATGGCACCATCCTCCGCACCGAAGACGCCGGCATCGTCTGGCAGCTCTGCGCCAAACCTCCCGGCGGCGAGCGCCTCGACTTCCGCGCAGTGCAGGCCTTCGACAACAACACCGCCATCGTCATGTCCTCCGGCAAAGGAGACCTCTCCCGCCTCTACAAAACCACCGACGGCTGCCAGACCTGGACCCTCCTCTTCACCAACCCAGACAAAGACGGCTTCTTCGACGCACTCATGTTCCGCAAGGACCAAACCGGCTGGCTGCTCGGCGACCCCGTCGACGGACGCTTCGTCGTCTTGGGCACGCTCGATGGTGGACTCCACTGGTCGCGCGCCCAGACCAACACCCTCGCCGCCCCCGATCAGGCAGGAGTCTTCGCCGCCAGCAACTCCTCCATGATCGTCTCCGGTGTTCCCTCGTTTATCACCGGAGGTCCGAACGGCGCCTTCTTCTACGAAGGCGACTCCGTGTGCACATCGCTTACAGCCAGGAACGGCCGCGACGGATGCATCAGCGATTTCACGCGGTTCGACAGCACGCGCATTCCACTAGCCGGCGACTCCGCCTCCGCCGGCGGCTTCTCTATCGCCCGGCTCTACGACGACATTCTCGTCGCGGTCGGCGGCGACTACACCAGGCCCGCAGAGCGCAAAGGCACCGCAGCCTACTTCGACGACTACTTCGGCTTCTGGTCTGCCGCGAAGACGTTCCCCGGTGGTTACCGCTCTGCCGTCGCCTACGACACGGCGCACAAAACCTGGATCACCGTCGGCCCCAACGGCACCGACATCTCCACCGACGACGGCCGCAATTGGCGCGCTCTCAAGCCCAACCCCAGATTCAACGACCCGCCCGACGCCGACCAGCACTGGAACGCCCTCTCCCTCCCCTACGTCGTCGGCCCCCACGGACGCATCGCCACCCTCCGCCCCTCCGCCCTCGGAACCTCCGCGAAGTGAGCCGCCACGAACCCGGGTGCCCCATCTTCGCGCGCAGTTTCATCGGGCGCTTAGGTGGGCATCGCGCATGGTAGCGCGCGAGTCTTGCACCACAGCCAGCTGACCCAACCACGTCCCCCGCCACCGTCATCCTGAGCGGGAAATAGGCCATCATCCTGAGCGGGAAATATGCCGTCATCCTGAGCGGAGCGCGCAGCGCGCAGTCGAAGGACCCCGACGCCGCCGATCGCACCACAACCGCCGAACCCTTTCTTCCCACAACTCCACCCTGACTCGCAGCCAGAACCACCCTGACTCGCAGCCAGAAATAGCGCAACCTTAACGCGCTTCCAGTTCGTCTGGGCGCAAAGTAGGCTAATGTCGCACACATGAGACGTGGCGATCTGGACATCGAACTTACGGATGATGCCGTTGATGTAAAGCTGAACGCATCTGCTCGGCGGCCGAACGCAAAGCTCGGAGGCTTCCTCTTCATCATTTGCGGAATTCTGCTGATGGATGCCGTGCTTCTCTTCATCTCCGGTAGATCTCGCCAGCAGAGCATGTGGCACGACATCGCCAGCGCAAAGAGTTCGTCTGAGTGGATCCCGCCATTGCTAATCCTTATCGCGGGAACAGTCGTACTCGCTTGGCTAGGATTTCGTTGGGCAATCGCAGCATGGCCCTCCGACGAGCACTTTCATTGCGATGGCACGGCGCTCACGTTTGCACGTATCCCGTGGCTCGACTTCAAGAGCCGCACCTGAAATGAGACTTCCTTTCCGCTTGCCGATGTATCAAGAATTCGTTTCGATGCATATGCCTCCGCAAAAGGCGGCACCATCTACAGCCTTCGTTTTTTTGTCCAGATGAGGGGCTACAAAGCGCTACCTGGTCTCGAAGCTCCTGAGGCTCAGAAACTGCTTTTGGCTCTCCAGCGCCTTGGTGCTGATGTCGTCATGGACAAGAAGCTGCAAGAACGAGTCGATGAAGCGATGGCCAATCGATACGGCGAGCAGCCGTCCATCTCGTAAGAGACGCGGTTGACATCACCGGTGCACGTATCTCGCTTCTGAAACATGGGCTCCAAGTCCTCTACGGCTCCACCACCACCGTCGCCACCTGACCCTCCATCCCCTTCGCCGACACTGCCCTTACCCCATACCGATACCGCACGCCCTGCTTCGCCGTCGCATCATGAAACGCCGGCAGCGCCACCGGCTCCGCCGTCAGCCTCTCAACCGCCCCACCCGGATCCAGAGCCTGCCGCGTCACCACATACCCCTTCAGCCCCGGCTCCTGCACAGGCTCCCACACCAGATCCACAGCAAACCCTCCCCCCTCCGCAAATGGCGCCGCACTCAACCCCACCGGAGCCACCGGCGGAAACGCATTCCGCCACGTAATCTCAACCGGCGCCGACAGCGCGCTCCGCAGCTCCACCTTCTGGCCCGCCACCGTGACCACCCGCCGCCTCACCGCCACATACCGGTACGCCGTATCCTCGCTCGCAGACCCGTCTATCGTTTCATCCGCACTCGCATGACTCTCCAGCCACACCGGCTCCGTCTCCTCGCGCTTCTTGCCCGCCGGAACCCAGGGCCCACCGCCTGGCCGTTAGGCTCGAGAGGGGTGGCCACCATCTCCCGCCGCAGCAACACCTCATCCTGCGGCGACTCCCCCGTCCCCTGCCACTTCAACAAAATCCCCGCCCGTGTCTCGACCGCCGTCAACCCGCTCACAGCCGCCGGCGCCGCGCCCGCCGCCGCATACGCCGGGTCCGACCATCCCGCCGTCCTGCCCTCAAGATTCATCAACTCGACTCGATAGGCCAGCAACTTCGGCTCACCCGTCGCCTCCGAGGTAGGCAGCGCATCGTGCCAGACGACGTCCCGGCTCGCCGCAGTCGCCCCCGCATCCATAGCCAGCGCGATGTTTGCGAGCGAAGGCACTGCCACGCACGGCGCCCCCTCAACTCCCCGGCACACCGTCACCTTCACAACGTTTTCTCGGATCGGCAGATTGTCCGTCGTCCGTTGCGGCAGCGTGAACCGCAACTCCACGCTGTCGCCCAGCCGCGCCGCCCTCAAATCCCGAACCGGCTCAGGAAGTTGCAACGACGGCGCTCTCGGTGGCCCGGGGCTCGCGCACCCGGCCATCACCAGCCCACCCGCCACCAATCCTGCCGCCCAGCGCCTCACCCCCATGAGCCTAGCATCCGCCGAATCCTGCCAGGTCCGTTCCACTCAATCCCAACAAAATCCGACGAACACCTACCGCAGCTTCGCCTCCGCGCGCTTCACCGCATCCCGCAGCAATTCCGGTCCACCCTCCACCAGCCGCCCATGCCCCGCAGCAATCCTCCGGATCGGCAGCTCCGCCAGCCGCCTGACACTCTCCACTGCCGTCGGCCGGTGCCAGGTCGCCATCGCCGCAAACGGAAAGTACCACGGCCCAAACCCGACCACGTGCACCCTGCCGCCGACCGTCACCAGCGCATCCCCGGCATACAGCGTCCCATCCCGCTCGTCGAGGTAGCTCAGGTGCCCCGGCGTGTGCCCCGGCGTCGCCATCACCCGCAACGATCCATACAGCTCACCATCACTCAACAAATGAGTCGGCCTCGTCACCGCTCCCGGCAAACTGCCCTTCACCTTGCACTGCGGCTCACCCGGATCCAGCGACCGGTCCTGCGCGGGCTTCTTCGGCAGCAGCCTCGCCTCGCGCTTCCCGATGGCCACCTGCGGCTGACCAAGCGCCGCAGCCAGCGCATCCAGCGACCCGATGTGGTCCCCATGCGCATGCGTCAGCAGCAGCCTCGCAATCGGCTCGCTGGCAATCGCACGCGCCGCAGCGATCATCCGCTTCGCCCCGCCCGGTACCCCGGTATCAATGAGCGTGAAGCTATCGCTCTCGCGAACGAGATAGCAGTTGACCAGTCCAAATCGAGTGAATTGATGGCTAAATGCGGAGATCTCATGAACCTTCATATCAGCTCGTAGGATGCCATTCTCATCAGGATGTGACCATCTGCACTCGATACAATGGAACTGTGCACAGTCACGGGCAGCCCAACGCCGCGATGCAGCGCATCCTCAAGCTGTCGCTGGCGCTCACCTTTCTCTACATCCTCGCGACCTTCATCTTCGGCCTGCGCGCGCACTCCCTCGCGCTGCTGTCTGAGGCCGGGCACAACGTCTCTGACTTCCTCGCCCTCGCCCTCAGCTTCTTCGCCGTCTACCTCCAGACCCGCCCCGCCACCGACCAGCGCACCTTCGGCTACCAGCGCGCCGGCGTGCTCGCAGGCTTCGTCAATGCGCTGACGCTCATCGCGCTCTCCGTCTGGCTCGTCATCACTGCGATCCACCGCTTCGTCACGCCGGTGCCCGTGCACGCGGACATGATGATGATCGTTGCCGCCGCCGGTGTGGTGATGAACGGCGCCATCGCCGCTCTGCTCTGGAAGTTCTCGCGTGATGTCAATATCCGCAGCGTCTTCCTGCACATGCTCGGCGACACCATCTCCACCGCCGCCGTTATCGTCGGCGGCCTGCTCATCCGCCTGACAGGACGGGAATGGCTCGACCCTCTGCTCTCGCTGCTCATCGCCGCGATGATCCTCTGGAGTTCGTGGTCCATCGTGCGCGAGGCGCTGCACATCCTGCTCGAGGGCACGCCGCGCACCGTCGACCTCAACGACATCCGCTCCGCGATGCAGGGAGTCGATGGCGTCGTCGGCGTACACGATCTGCACGTCTGGAGCCTCACCGGGCAGTCGCACGCGCTCGCCTGCCACGTGCAGGTCATCGAGATGCCCATGACCGAATGCGAAGCCATCCTGGAGCGCCTGAACCACCAGCTCCGCGACCACTTCGGCATTCATCACACAACCATCCAGCTCGAGGTCACCGACTGCCCCACGGTCGACGGCTGCAGCCAGCCCCCCGTGCCTGAGGCCATCGACGCCCACTCACACCACGGTCACGCCCACAGCCACGCCCACTAGCACACCGCATCCTCCCGCCCAATCCCGGTCGCGCCCAACCCTTGTCATCTCGACCGAAGCGTTCACGAAGTGAACGCGAAGTGGAGAGATCCCCGAATTCCCGCGCCTCAACCGATCACAACTCCACATAAACCCCGGTCCCGCATGTAGACTCCCCTCATCCATCTCTGAATGAAGAGGACGACGCATGATCGCCTCCGCGACCACGCCAGCTGCTCCGAGCAACGAAGCCACTCTCACTCGCCGCATCGCGACGGTCGATCTGCTGCGCGGCCTCATCATGATCATCATGGCGCTGGACCACACGAGAGACTTCTTCTCGAACGCCACGGTCGACCCAACCAATCCATTGCAGTCATGGCCTGCACTCTTCTTCACGCGCTGGATAACGCACCTCTGCGCTCCGGGATTCGTCGCACTCGCGGGAACGTCGATCTACCTGCAGCGCCGGCGCGGACGCTCGAAGACCTTCATGGCCAAGCGGCTCCTCACGCGCGGCCTGTGGCTCATCTTCGTCGAGATCGCCATCGTCAACTTCGGCATCTTCTTCACGTACCACTTCCACTTCCTGCAGGTAATCTACGCGATTGGCGCCAGCATGATTGTGATGGCTGCACTGCAGTTCCTGCCAACGTGGTGCGTTGCAAGCTACGGTCTCGCAATCGTCTTTCTGCACGACCTGCTGGACCGCATCCCACTCACCCAGCTCGGCCACTTCGGCTGGCTATGGAAGCTGTTGGTGGTTCCCGGCCCGTTCGTTCGCGACGGACATCTCTGGGCACTCGTCGCTTATCCGGCGCTTCCGTGGAGCGGCATCATGGCCCTCGGCTACGCCTTCGGCATCGTTGTGCTGATGCCTGCAGCGAAGCGCCGCCGCGTGTGTCTCCAGATCTCTGCGGTGGCGCTTGCCCTGTTCGCTGTCCTTCGATTCACGAATGCCTACGGAGACTTCATCTCCTTCCAGCACCTCGGATCCTTCACGCGCACGACGATGTCCTTCTTCGATGTGACGAAGTATCCGCCGTCACTGCAGTATGTCTGCGTGACGCTCGGAATCCTGCTTGTCCTGTTCGCGCTCGCAGATTATGCGCTCGAACGCCGCTGGATCACCGGCGCACTCGGCGTCGTCGAGGTCTACGGACGCGTTCCATTCTTCTATTACGTCCCGCACTTCTACATCATTCATCTGGCCGCGCTGTTTACCCTGATGGTCGCGATGCACTCCGTGCATGTGCACCCGGCAATCCCGCTGCTTAACCCGGCACCGCCGCAGGCCAGCTTTTCACTGCCCATCGTTTACCTCATCTGGATCGCAGTCGTCGCCGTGCTCTACCTTCCCTGCCGCTGGTTCGCCAATCTCAAGGCGCGCCGACGCGACTGGTGGCTAAGTTACCTGTAAAGCGAAAGGCCTGCACCAGAAGCGCAGGCCTCTCTCCTCTACGAAAAATCTATACAAGCTGCGCGTCGAGCGTAATCTCCGCTGCCTTCAGCAGGCGCGAGATCGGACAGCCTTCCTTGGCTTTCTTTGCAAGCTCGTCGAATCGCTCTTTCTCGATGTTCGGAACCTTTGCGCGTGTGGTCAGGTGGATCTTCGTCACCGTCGGTCCATCGTCGGTCTTCTCCATCGTGACGACCGCCGTGGTGTTCAGCTCGTCGGGTTTATTGCCCACGCTGTCGAGCTGCGCCGAGAGTGCCATCGTGAAGCAGCCTGCGTGCGCCGCAGCGATCAACTCCTCGGGGTTCGTGCCGACGCCGTTCTCAAACCGTGTACTGAAGCTGTACTGCGAATCCTTGAGGACTCCGCTCTGCGTGCTGATGGTGCCTTTGCCATCTTTCAATCCGCCACGCCACACTGCCGATGCGCTGCGATCCATAACTTATCTCCTTGCGGGTTCAGATGCGGGATACAAGATGCGGGATGCGACAGAAACGATCGTATCTGGTTTCTCATCCCGCGTGTAGATAGACGAATCGCAACAGGAAGAGCACCGCCAGCAGGTACAGCATCCAGTGCTGGCGGCGTCCGCGGCCCGTCGCAAGCTCCAGCACCGCGAAGCTGATGATGCCGAACGAGAGCCCGGTCGCAATGGAGTACGTCAGCGGAATCGTGAGGATCGTAAGGAACGCCGGAATGGCAACGCGCGGCTCCTCCCAGTCAACGCGCGAGGCGCTGGCCACCATCAGCGCGCCGACCAGAATCAGCGCGGGTGAGGTTGCGAAGCTGGGAATCGCGCCGACCACTGGCGCGACGAAGATCGCCAGGATGAACAGCAGACCCGTCACGATGGCCGTGACGCCGGTGCGTCCGCCAACCGCAACGCCGGATGCGCTCTCGATGTAGCTCGTCACTGTCGACGTTCCCGCGAGCGAGCCGACGACAGTCGAGCTGGCATCGGCGAAGAAGATGCGGTCGAGACGCGGTATCGTGTGGTCCGCAGCGATAAGTCCTGCGCGCTCCGTCACCGCGACCAGCGTCCCAATGTTGTCGAAGAGATCAACGAACAGGAAGACGAAGATGATCTCGAGCGCGTTGAGGTGCAGCGCGCCGCGAATGTCCAGGTGGAACGCGGTGTCGCGGAGCGCGAGCGGCGAGAAGCTCATCGGATGCCAGTGCACCTGGCCGCAGACGATGCCCATCAACATCGTGCCGAGCACGCCGATGAGCATCGCCGCGCGCACCCGAAACGCCTGCAGCACCGCGATGAGCGCAATGCCGAAGATCGCGAGCAGCGTCGCCGGCGCGTGCAGGTTGCCGAGCGTAACCGTCGTCGCCGGGCTGGGCACAATGATGCCCGCATTGCGCAGACCGATGAACGCAATGAAGAGGCCGATGCCTCCGGCGACCGCGGCATGCAGTTGATAGGGAATCGCCGCGAGCAGCCGCTGCCGGATGCCGCCGAAGGTAAGCAGCAGAAAGATGACGCCGGAGAGAAAGACCGCGCCGAGCGCCGTCTGCCACGGCACGCCCATGCCCTTGACGACCGTGTACGTGAAGTACGCATTGAGGCCCATGCCCGGCGCCAGCGCCAGCGGATAGTTCGCCAGCGCGCCCATCACAATCGAGCCGAACGCCGCGCAGAGGCATGTCGCAATCGTGACCGCCGCGATGGGCATCCCCGTCTCCGCCAGGATCGACGGGTTGACGAAGATGATGTACGCCATCGTGATGAAGGTCGTGAAGCCGGCCAGCGTCTCGGTGCGCCAGTCGGTGCCGTGCTCCGCGAATCGGAAATAGCGTTCCAGTCGGCTGCGCATTCGTCGGCTGGTTCTCCTGGTGAGGTAAATATGAGAGCGAAACGCTGGCGGTTGCAGTCAGAATAGCCTGAGCGGCGTTTGCGCAGAAGGGAAGAGATGGGCAACGACAGATTGACGGCAGATGAGGTGAAGCGGCTTCTGAACTTGCAGCCGCATCCGCGCGAGGGTGGATGGTTCGTTCGCACCTATGAGTCTGAAGAACTCGTGTCGCCCGAGGTCTTCAGCGATGGACGCTACGATGGCCCTCGGCGCACCGGCACGGCGATCTATTATCTGCTCGAGCCCGGCACCTTCAGCGAGATGCACGTGCTCGCCAGCGATGAGATCTTTCATCACTACGCCGGCGATGCGGTGGAGATGCTGCAACTCTGGCCGGATGGATCTTCAAAGCGCGTGGTGATCGGCAAGGACCTGCAGCATGGCGAGCGCCCGATGGTGGTTGTGCCACGAGAAGTCTGGCAGGGTTCGCGGCTGCTCGCGTCTGCACAGACGCGTCCCGATGCATCGGGTTGGGCGCTGCTCGGGTGCACCGTGAGTCCGGGCTTTGAATTCGCGGACTACCGCTCGGCGCCGCGGGCGGAGCTGATCGCGCGCTGGCCGGATGAAGCCGAGATGATCACGGCGCTGACGAGGAAGTGATAACGGGTCAGTCCGCGGCCCTTAGTCGACGCCGATGTCCTCGTTCCAGATCTCAGGATGCGCTGTGATGAAGCCGTTGAGCAGATCAACGCACTCCTGCGAGTCGAAGATCGACCACCTCAATCCCGAGCGACCGCAGCCAGTCGACCCCGCCCTGGAACGTGCGCGATTCGCCGACGATGACCTTGCGGAAGCCGAACTGGCGGACGAGCCCGCTGCAGTACCAGCAGGGCGCCAGCGTCGTCACCATGATGAGGTCGCGGTAGCTGCGTTGCCGTCCTGCGCGGCGAAACGCGTCGGTCTCGCCGTGGATCGACGGGTCGTCCTGCTGCACCCGTCGGTTGTGGCCGCGGCTGACCAGCGTGCCGTCCGCGCGGAAGATCGCCGCGCCGATCGGTATGCCGCCTTCGGCCAGGCCCATGCGCGCCTCCTCGATGGCAATCTCGAGCATCGCGGAATCCGTCATCATGGTGCCCAGAATACGCGAGGTCCGGAGTAATCTGGACAGCGAGCTATGAACATCAAAAGTCTGTCACGCCTCGCACTCTCCGCCGCGATTGTTCTTTCCCTTCGCCCTTGTGCCGCCCAGCAGGGAGGGCCGGCGACGTTGACGATCGACCCGGCACAGATCGTCACCCCGGTCAGCCCGATGCTCTATGGACTGATGACCGAGGAGATCAACCATTCCTACGATGGCGGGCTCTACGCGGAGATGGTGCGCAATCGCACCATGCACGGCAGCTGGTCCGGTCCCGAAGGATGGACCGTTGTTCAGCGCGGCGATGCAAAGGCGTCGATGATCGTGGATCGCGAGGCCGGCCCAAGTGCGGCCTTGCCCCATAGCCTGGCGATCACAGTCGACTCCGCGAATGAGCAGGGCCCCGCCGGCTTGGCAAATGCCGGATGGTGGGGCATGGCGGTGCGTCCGCACACAACCTACCGCGGGTCGTTCTACGCGAAGGTGGCGAGCGATCTGGGTCCGCTGACCATCGAGCTGATCAACGATGCGTCCGGTGATGTGCTGGCGAAGAAAGAGGTGCCGCTGCATACCGGCGACTGGTCGCGCTATGAGTACACGATGACGACGGGCGACGTAAAACCTTCGAGCGCAAATCACCTCGAGTTGACCGTCGCGCGGCCCGGCAAGCTATGGCTGCAACTTGTGTCGCTCTTTCCGCCGACCTACAACAACACACCCAACGGCAATCGCATCGACCTGATGGAGCGCATGGCGGCAATGCACCCGAACTTCCTGCGGCTGCCGGGCGGCAACTATCTCGAGGGCGATCGAATCGTCGATCGCTTCGACTGGAAGAAGACGATTGGGCCGGAGGTGGATAGGCCTGGACATCAGGCGCCTTGGACCTACTGGTCGACCGACGGCCTCGGGCTGCTGGAGTTTCTGGAATGGTGCGAGGACCTGAAGATCGAGCCGGTGCTCGCAGTGTACGCAGGCTACTCGCTGCACGGCGAGCACGTCACGCCGGGCAAGGATCTCGAGCCCTACGTGCAGGACGCACTGGATGAAGTCGAGTACGTGACCGGCGATACCTCGACGAAGTGGGGAGCGCAGCGCGCGAAGGATGGTCATCCCGCGGCCTTTCCGCTGCACTACATCGAGATCGGCAACGAAGACTGGTTTGATAAATCGGGCAGCTATCCTGCGCGCTTCACACAGATCGCCCTGGCGCTGCGCAAGCAGTTTCCACAGTACAAGCTGATCTCCACTGCGCCGGTCAAAATCGATGATCCGGGTGCGCAGCCGGATGTGATCGACGACCATTACTACAAGTCGCCGGCGGATATGTTCGACCTTGTGCACCACTATGACGACGCTCCGCGCACTGGACCGAAGATCTTCGTAGGGGAATGGGCCACGCGCTCCGGCACGCCGACGCCGAACTTTGGCGATGCGCTCGGCGATGCTGCGTGGATGACTTCGATGGAACGCAACAGCGACCTGATCGTGATGGCAAGCTACGCTCCGCTGTTTGTGAATGTGAATCCCGGCGCGATGCAGTGGCCGACCGACCTGATCGGCTACGACGCATCGCGTACCTACGGTTCACCAAGCTACTACGCGCAATGCCTGTTCGCGGCGCATCTCGGCGACGGCACAGCGAAGAGTTCGGTGACCGGCGCAGGGCCGCGGTTCTTCTACTCAGCGACCGTGTCGTCGAAGACGAAGACGCTGCACCTGAAGCTGGTGAACGCTTCCGACAGACCGCAGCCCCTCACGCTGAAGATCGGCGGCGGCGCGTCAGGAGAGGCCACCGTGAACACGCTGCATGGTGCGTCGTATCAGGCAACGAACACCATCGACAATCCGGAGTTCATCCATCCGGTGGCGTCGAAGTTGCACGTAACTGGCCCGGAGATGCAACACACAGTTGCACCCCTGACCATCGAGGTCATCGACATTCCGCTGAAGTAGGTCGCATTAGACGACGTAGAGGCTGACGTAGTCATCGACCGGCATCGCTTCAAGCTTCGCCTGATCGGATGAGGCATCGAGAATCCGCTGCTGCTGCGCCTTGTCGAACCGCCGCGCAAGGTTCGTGCGTCGAACTTTTCGAGCAGCAGCGGAATGCCGTCGCCGCGGCGCAGGCGATGGCCGATGGGGTACTCGACAACAACCTCCGGCAGCACCGTGCCGTCGGTGAGTTCGACGCTAAGCGCGTTGGCGATCGAGCGCTTGTTCGGATCGTGATAGTCGGCGGTGAACTGCGCGTCTTCAGCGCAGATGATTTTCGCGCGCAGATCGTCAATCCGCGGGTCAGCGGCGACGTTGTCTTCGTAATCCTCGGCGGTGAGCCGGCCGAAGAGAAGCGGTACGGCGACCATGTATTGAATGCAGTGATCGCGGTCCGCGGGATTCGCGAGCGGACCCTGTTTGTCGATGATGCGGATCGCCGCCTCGTGAGTGCGAATGATGACGCGCGAGATATTCGCGGCCGTAAGGCCGCGCTCGGCGAGTTGCTTGTGCAGCGTGACTGCCGCTTCAACCGCTGTCTGCGAGTGGAACTCTGCAGGGAACGAAATCTTGAAGAGCACGTTCTCCATCACGTAGCTGCCGTACGGCCGCTGGAACTTGAACTCCTTGCCGCGGAAGCTGACATCGTAAAAGCCCCACGTCTTCGCGGTGAGCACGCTCGGGTAGCCCATCTCGCCGGTCTGCGCGATCAGCGCAAGGCGCACGGCGCGCGACGTCGCATCGCCGGCGGCCCAGCTCTTGCGCGAACCCGTGTTGGGCGCGTGGCGGTAGGTGCGCAGTGATTGGCCATCAACCCACGCAAGCGAAACGGCATTGAGCATCTGCTCGCGCGTGAGGCCGAGCAAATTCGAGACTACCGCCGTACTCGCAACCTTCACCAGCACCACGTGATCGAGCCCAACCTTGTTGAACGAATTCTCCAGCGCCAGGCAGCCCTGAATCTCGTGCGCCTGAATCATTGATGTCAATACATCGCGCATCGTGAGCCGCTTGCCCATTGCCGGTTGCGCGAGAGCCAGTCAGCGACCGCGAGGATGCCGCCGAGGTTATCCGACGGATGCCCCCACTCTGCGGCAAGCCACGTGTCATTGAAGTCCAGCCAGCGAATCATCGCGCCGATGTTGAACGCGCCCTGCACCGGATCAAGCTCGTAGCTCGTTCCCGGAACCCGCGTGCCGTTCTTCATCGTGAGGCCCGGAACGACCGGACCAAGCAGCTTCGTGCACGCAGGGAAGTCGAGCGCCTGCAGACCGCAGCCGAGCGTGTCGAGCAGGCAGTAGCGCGCCGTCTCGTACGCAAGGGAGCTGTGTGATCTTGTAATCGCGGACGTAGTCGACGATGTCGACGAGAACCTGGTCGAACGGTGGGCGAACATTGGAGATATGTTGCGACATGGTTCTACGACGCGCTCCTCAATCGGCACGAACTCCAGATCCTCCGGGCCGGTGTAGTTCGCCGCCGGGCGGATGATCTTGCCGTCGGCGCGCTGCTCCATAATGTGCGCCGACCACCCGGACGTTCGTGCGATCGCGAAGATCGGCGTGAACATCGCCGTCGGAATGCCCATCACGTGATACGCCACGGCGGAGAACCAGTCGAGGTTCGGGAACATGCGCTTCACTTCGTACATCACGCTCTCCAGCCGCTCGGCGACGTTGTACATCGCGAGGTCGCCGGTGGAGACCGAAAGATCGTGCGCCACCTTCTTGATGACGACATTGCGCGGGTCGGAGATCGTATAGACCGGATGGCCGAAGCCAATGATGACCTCTTTGTTCGCCACGCGCGCGCGAATATCCTTATCGGCCTCCTCCGGCGAGTGGTAGCGCTGCTGAATCTCAAGCGCGACCTCATTCGCTCCGCCGTGCTTGGGCCCTTTGAGCGCCCCGATCGCGCCGGCAATCGCCGAGTACATATCCGAGCCGGTACCGGCAATGACACGCGCAGTGAAGGTCGCTGGCGTTGAACTCGTGCTCGGCATAAAGAATGAGCGACACATGCATCGCGCGCACCCACTCCTCGCTCGGCAGCTTGCCATGCAGCAGATGCAGGAAGTGGCCCGCCGATCGAATCGTCCGCCGTTTCCACCTCGATGCGCTTGCCGCCGCTCGCGAAGTGATGCCAGTAGAGCAACATCGATCCGAGCGACGACATCAGCCGGTCGGCAATATTCAGCGCCGTCTGCGGCGTATGCGTCTGCGGCTCCGGCTCGAGCGTGCCGAGCACGCTGACACCGACGCGCAGCACGTCCATCGGATGCGCGCTGGCAGGCAGCTGCTCGAGCGCAGTCTTCACGCCCGCAGGCAGACCGCGCAGGCCGCGCAGGCGCTTCTTGTAGTCCTCCAGTTCGGCGCGCGTCGGCAGCTTGCCGTACAGCAACAGATACGCCACCTCTTCGAACTCGCTCTTCGCCGCAAGATCGAGGATGTCGTAGCCGCGATAGTGCAGGTCGTTGCCGGTGCGGCCGACGGTGCAAAGCGCTGTGTTTCCCGCCGTGACCCCGGAGAGCGCAACGGACTTCTTCGGTTTGAATCCGGCAGCGGCCGGAGCGGTAGCTGTCTCACTCATAGTGCACCTGCTTTATCGTTCGTCTGTTCTTTGGCAAAGAGCTCGTCGAGCTTTTGCTCATAGCTGTGGTAGTCAAGAAAGTCGTAGAGGTCGGCACGCGTTTGCATGCTGTCGACGACGGCTCGCTGTGTCCCATCTTGTCGAATAGCCTCGTACACGCGCAATGCAGCGGCGTTGGCAGCGCGGAAGGCCGACAGTGGATAGAGTGCAAGTCCGGCGCCAACGTTGCGCAACTCGTCGAGCGTGAAGAGCGGCGTTGCGCCAAACTCCGTGAGGTTGGCGAGCACCGGAACGCGCGTGCGGTCTGCGAAAGCACGGTACTGTTCGAGTTCGCGCACCGCTTCGGGAAAAATCATGTCGGCCCCGGCTTCGACGCAGGCCGCGGCACGGTCGAGCGCAGCGTTCAGACCCTCGCTGGCGAGCGCGTCGGTACGCGCCATGATCACGAAACTCGCATCGGTGCGCGCGTCGACAGCGGCCTTGATGCGGTCCACCATCTCCTCGTTCGAGACGATCTGCTTTCCCGGCCGATGGCCACAGCGCTTGGCCTGTACCTGGTCTTCAATGTGGCAGCCCGCAGCGCCTGCCTTGGTGAGCGAGCGAATGGTGCGCGCAATATTGAAAGCCCCGCCAAAGCCCGTGTCCGCATCAACCAGCAGCGGCAGCGAGCAGACATCGGTGATGCGACGGACATCGGTAAGCACATCGTCGAGCGTCGAGATGCCGAGGTCAGGCATGCCGAGCGATCCAGCCGCCACCCCTCCACCCGAAAGATAGACCGCGCGGTAGCCGGTGCGCTCTGCCATCCGTGCGTGGTACGCGTTGATCGCGCCGACGATCTGCAGCGGCTGCTCCGCCTTGACGGCCTCGCGAAGTTTTGTCCCCGGTGTACCTGCTGTAGTCATGCGTTCGTCCGGCGCGGTCTCATAAAGAACACGCGAGAGAGACATCGTAGCAGTTCAGGGCGTCGCTGGAGCAGCTGCCGGCGGAGCAGGCGCGCCCGGACACATGCAGCGGCGAAACGCCGCGGGATCGAGTTCGCGCAACGAGCAGCTATAAGCAGGCCAGAGACGCTGCAGGCCAAGCGCAGCGAACGTGCCTCCGCCGGCGAGAAAGTAGCGCTCGTAGGCGCGGCTGGTCTCGTCCTCGCCGCTCTTGTCGTCGATCAGGGCAATGGTGAGCTGGTCGACGGACTTCGCGGAAAAGTCCGGCAGATGGTAGACATCTGAATAGCGATACTCGCGGTTCCAAACAGCGCCCTGCGCATTGGCAGCCGAGTACGCCTCGTAGTCTTTGATCGTTGCGGTCTGTGGCGAGACCTGCGCGATGAGAAACGATGGGTCGTTGCCGTTGATCGGCGACACGGAAGGCACCATTTTCGCAGGCACCGCCTTGCCGTCAGGTCCCTGCAGCAGCTTGATCTCATCCATGTGCGTGTGCGCGAAGATGGCGAGACGAACGATGTCGCCGAACTCTGCAATAGTTTCACCGAGCGCGTTATTGCTCAGAAACATCTGCGGCTGTTTGACGTTGCATGCCTCGCCTGGCGCAAACAGGTAGCGATGGTAGGTGGTGTAAACATCCACGCCCGGTGGAATATGTGCCATCACCCAAACCTGTTCACCGTTCGCGCGCGCCTCCGTCAGCTGCTTGCGCAGCCACGTAATCTGCTGCGTGGCGGGCGCGGCATTCGGCTGATTGTTGCATCCCCTGTATCGTGCGGACTCGAAGATGTCCTGCAGCACGATCAGACGTGTGTTCTGCATCGGCGCGGGCAGCATCACGCTGTAGTCGCCCAGGCGCGGAAAGCTTGCCATGAGTGACGCCCGCGCTTCAGGATCGTGAAGGTCGGCGGCGAAGCTGACGGCCGCGGACTTCAGGAAAGCGCTGTTAGGCGTCTCAAAGTAGTCGTCGCAGCCCGAGTCGTTATTGCCAAGCGCGAAGTAGATGGGTACCGACGGATACGCAGAATGAACCTGCTGCACGACGAAGCTCACGGTTTTCGCGGCGAACCCGGAGGCCTCCGCTGGAGTCGCGGAAGCGTCGAGCCTCCGGAACTTGCAGATGAATCCGTGCGCAAGCAGATCCCCGCTGACGGTGACGAACAGCGGCGAAGGTTGCTGCTGCTTCGCCTCTCGGAGAGCCGCAAGAACCAGCGGCCAGGGCGAGTCCGCGCCGCGCACACCGCACGCACTTTGCAGTTGACTGAAGGTACTGACGCGCGTGGCGGAGTCGGGCTTGGACAGAATCGCCGGCCATTCGGAGATGGGAGCGTGGCGCAGTTCGGAGATCTTTGCCGGATCGGAAAACGGATCGAAGTGCAGATCGCTGAGCATCACAACGTCAGCGCTGGCAGCCGGAGACCGCCGCGGCCGCGGCGCGGACCATGCGGTCGCGCTAAGAGCGAAGAACACTACGGCACAGAAGAATCGAAGAAGGGAAGTGCGCAAGCAATGAACCTCAGGAGAGTTGCTGCAGTCGGGGGCAAGCGCAGGCTCGCCAGCGACAGTCTAGCGTCTTCGGATGTTTCCTGCGACAGCCGCGTGTGCGCAATCGCTGCTGTGGTTTCTAATGTGTGCATGATTCGTGTTCCCTTTGAGGAGCTGCGCGCGCGCGTTGAGCGCATCCTGCTGGCGCTTGGACTCGAGCAGCGGTCAGCGCTCGCCGCACAGCTCATCGCCGAAACCGATCGCGACGGGATCCGCACGCACGGCATCGCGCGCCTGCCTCGCTTTGCCGAAATGGTTCGTCTGGGACGCATCGATCCGCGCGCTGAGCCGGAGCGCCTTGCCAGCTTCGGCGCGCTGGAGCGCTGGACCGGGCATCGCGGCCCCGGCAATCTCGCAGCGTACGCAGCGATGACTCGCGCGATGGAGTTGGCTCGCGAACATGGGCTCGGCGCCGTCGCGCTGGCTGACACCACGCACTGGATGCGCGGCGGAAGTTACGGCTGGCAGGCGGCCGAAGCCGGCTTCGCTGCGATGTGCTGGAGCAACACGCTGCCGAATCTGCCGCCCTGGGGAGCGACGACGCCCGCCGTAGGAAACAATCCACTGATCATTGCCGTCCCCCGGCACGACGCCGCAGGACGCAGCGCACCCATCGTGCTCGACATCGCCATGTCGCAATTTTCTTACGGCACGCTGTCGGCCTATCGCGAGCGCGGCCAGTTGCTGCCTTTCCCCGGCGGCTTCGACGAACACGGCGAGCTCACACAGGATCCCGCCGCAATCGAACGCACGCAACGCGCTCTTCCCATCGGACTCTGGAAAGGCTCCGGCCTGGCCTTCGTACTGGACGTACTCGCCGCAATGCTTGCCGACGGCCGCGCCACCTGCGAAATCCCCAACGATCCCTTACAGGAGGTTGGACAGTCGCAAATCTTCCTCGCGCTCGCTCCGTCCGCCCTCACGTCCATGGACGAACTCGACCGAATCGCCGCCGGCGCCATCGACTTTCTGCACGCCGCAACCCCTGTCGAGCCCGGGGGCGTCGTGCGCTATCCCGGCGAAGGCACGCTGCGCATTCGCGAGGAGAGCCTGAGGCTTGGAGTCGGCGTGGATGAGCCCGCGTGGAATGCGTTGCTCGGGTTGGAGGCCTAGCCATCCACTCGACGAGTGGACATCCGCAAACTACATATTCGTGTGCCCGGCGCGCATGTCTTCGTTGAAGCTTGGCTTGATGAACTTCAGACCATCCTCAACCTCAGCCTCAAACCGCGAGCTCTGCTCTTGCAGCTTCGGGGTCGCCGACGCCCAGTCACCGCTGCCGTTCAGCGAGAGCAGACCCTCGCCGGCAAGAGCGCTCGCAGCCTTCGCCAGTTCAGCAGTCGTGGTATTCAGATACTGCGCATCGCGCGGATCGGTGACCCACACCGGCGCGCCGCCGCCGAGCACGCCGCTCAGCCAGTAAATCTTGCCCGCGAGGAAATGCGCTCGCTGCTCTTCGGTCGTGTCGTTGAAGATGAAGCGATTCTGTTTCGCCGAGTGATAGCGCGTCGTAACCGGAACCGGCTGCCGGTTGCCCGACTTCACCAGCTCGAGCTGGCCCTGGTCCAGCGTCTTGCGCACGGCGTTGTAAATGAAGCTCTCCGCAAACGGCTGTTCAAGCGCGGCGACCACCTCAGCGAAAGTGCGCGTCAGTGAGGCCGAGACCTTGGCGTGCAGGATGCTCTCGCCGCCGGTTTCCAGGTTGATCTGTCCGTGCACGATGAATGTATCCGCGCCCGACGTCGACGCATGGAATGGCCACGCAAAGTTGCCGAAGCTGAGCGGCAATCCCAGCATCGTGAAGTAGCACTCCGGCCGCGGGTTACGCAGCCGTTGAGCCGTCTCGGCGAAGAAGCTGTTCAGCTCCGCCGCAAACTTCGGATCGCCTGCGTCGAAGCGCTCACCCAGCTCCAGCAACAGGCTGTGGCTCGGCTCCGCGGCGAGCGCCATCGTGGCGCGAGTCGTCGGATTTCCGGAAAAGTCAGTGCCGGGCTCGGCAGCCGTCAGGGTCAATCCGTGGGCGCGGGCCAGGGCGTCCAGTTGCGCGGCAGGCGCGGTCGTAGTGCTCATACAAGGTTCCTCGAATCGTTAAAAAGTCGTCACCTTTATTCTACCGTTCGCCGCGTCTCTTTACCCTTGCGGTTCCTTTTCACCGCGATGGCCCCACATCGGGAACCGGCCCGCCTCTTTCCGCGTATTGGTCTCTGTACACACGATTAGAGCGAGTGCCTTATGGCGGCTCGCGTAAAACTGCTGGCGCGTTGGCGCCACTCCTTCCCGTCACTGAAAGACTTTTTGAGAGCCTTACGCATGAAATCCCTTGTCCTTCCTGTCGCCTGCCTTGCCATGCTCGCCGCGCCCGCCGCGCTTCGCAGAGAGCCGACGGCAGCGCATGCAGCGGCGCACCGCTGACAGGCACCGTCGTTGACACGACCGGCGCAATCATCCCGGGCGCTACGATATCGCTTGAATCCGGCACCAGCGTAACCTCCGGCTCCGACGGCCACTTCCGCTTTCCCTGCGTCGCCGACGGCTCGCACCACCTCCAGATTGCTGCAACAAGTTTCGCCAACGAGGCCATCACAGTTCAGCTTCCGCTGCACAAGGCACTCAGCGCCATACTGCAGCCCGAGGCCGTCGAGACAACGGTGAATGTCACCGAAGAAACCGCCGAGGTGAGCCCAACCTCCGCCGGACCGACGCAGACCATCTCCGGCAAGCAGCTCCATGCACTCGCCGACGATCCCGACGAACTGCTGCAGCAGCTCCAGCAACTGGCCGCAGCCAGCGGCGGCAATCCTTCCAACACCACCGTCTCCGTCGACGGCTTTCAGGACTCCACCCACCTTCCGCCCAAGGACTCCATCGCCTACATCAAGGTGAATCCCGACCTCTTCTCCGCCGAATACCAGGAGCCTCCCTTCGACGGCGGACGCGTCGAGGTCTACACCAAGCCCGGCGCCAAGGCGTATCACGGTGCGCTGTTCGGAACCGACAGCAACCCGTGGATGAACGCCAGCGATCCGTTCTCCGTCAGCAAGGGAAAAATCGGCAGGCAGCGCTTCGGCTTCGAGCTCACCGGCCCCATCACGCACCAGCACAGCAACTTCACGCTGAACCTCGAGCACCGCAGCATCAACAACGTCGCCGTCGTGAATGCAACGACGCTCAACAGCTCCGGCAATCCGGAGAGCACCATCGTCACCGTCCCCACACCGCAGCGCCGCTGGATCGGCATGGCGCGCATGGACTGGCAGCTCGGCCCGAAGGACACCTTCATCACCAGCTACAGCGCGGACGTGAATCATCTTACGAACCTCGGCGTTGGCGGCACGAGCCTCCCCGAAGCCGGCTACGACAGCCAGCAGTACGAGCACGTGCTGCGCTTCACCAACGTGACGACGATCTCGCCGAAGCTGATGCACGAGTCGCGCGTCAGCCTCCGCTGGGACGGTGAAACCGACATCCCGATCTCCACCACACCGCAGGTCAGTGTCGCCGGCGCCTTCACCGGCGGCGGCGCAACCATCGGGCCGCAGCGTATCCGCGAGCTGGTCATCGAAGCCGATGACGACGCGATTCTCAACACGAAGAATCATCTGCTGAAGTTCGGCACGCAGTTCTTCGTCGACCTCGAGCACCGCTCGCTGACAACAAACTTCAACGGCACCTACACCTTCGGCGGCGGCATCGCCCCCGTGCTCGGTCCAGACAACCAGCCGCTCCCTGGGCAGACTGCAGTCATCACCGGGCTCGAGCAATATCGCCGCGCTCTGCTGAATCTTCCCGGCGGCTCGCCGACCGCCTTCAGCAACGTCGCCGGCACGCCCATCGTCGACTACACGCAATATTCCGATTCGCTCTTCTTCCAGGACGACTGGAAGGTGCGCCCCAACGTGCATCTCGCCCTGGGCATGCGTTACTACCTGCAGAACAACCCCACGCTGCTGAACGGCGCGACGCCGCGCTTCGGCGTCAGTTGGACGCCGGACAAGAAAGCCACCTGGAATCTGCACGGGCACATCGGCATGTTCACCGGGCGCTTCGGCACCAGAGTCGAATCAGAACTGTTGCGCATGGACGGTACGAATCGCATCACCAGCAGCGTCTACAACCCCGTCTACGGCGACCCATTCAGCGGCAACCCCACCGTCATCCAGAGCATGCGGTCCACCAGTCCGCATCTCGCCAACATCAGCTTCTACATCGATAACATCGGCTTCACCAAGGCGCTCCCCGGCGGTTGGAACCTCTCGTTCGACGCCTACAACGCGCGCATCTGGAATTACGACCGCAGCCCGAACATCAACGCGCCGCTGAATGGTTCGCCCACCGGTCCCCGCCCCGGTACACCGAACCTGAACATCTATCAACTGAACAACAGCGGTCAGGGCGGCGGCAACGTCGAGTTCATGGGAATCGAGCAGCACAAGCTCAAGTACGTGCAGTTCAACGCAGGCGCCGTGCGCGTCAACGTCTTCGACGACACCAACAACGATGCCTTCTTCGCGCCGCAGAGCAACGAAGGCGAGATCGCGCGCCGCAGCGGCAATGGACTCTGGCACGTCTTCGGCAGCGCCACGTTCAAGCTTCCCGAGAAGCTCGAGTGGAGCTTCAACATGCGCTCCAACGGCGACGCGCCGTACAACGTCACCACCGGCTTCGACAACAACGGCGACGGCGTCTTCACCGATCGCCCGCAGTTCGCTCCCGCCGGCACGCCTCTCTGCTCCGTCAATCCCAACGCCTCGCCGTGCGGCTACTCCACACCATGGGGCAATCTCGTCAGCTCCGGCGGCCAGGGCGTCTTCTCGCGCAACAAGGGCATCATGCCCTGGCAGGTCTATCTCGACACCAATCTGCAGCGCGTCTTCAAGCTCACGCGCAACGACAAGGCCGAGCACCCGCAGACAATCACCGCCAACATCCGCTCGGCCAACGTCCTGAACCACATGAACGTAACCAGCGTCGGCGGCGTGCTCGGCTCACCCACCTTCGGCATTCCTTACCAGGCCGACAATGGCCGCCGCGTCGAGTTCGGCCTCCGCTACACCTTCTAAGCCCACCAACTCCGGGTGCCCCATCTTCGCGAGCGCAGCGAGCTAAGGTGGGCATCGCTTGCGGCAGCAGGCGACCTCTTGTTGCAAAGATCCGCGGGCGGCCCATTCATCGCCTAGCGATGAGTGGGGAACAACCCCCGTTTGCCATTCCGCCGAAGTGCGGTTAGCATCCACCTCAGAGACCGGCCTGCAAAGCAGGTGTCAGTGATCCACGCTGGTTGAACCAACATTCAATGAACAGGGGCCTAGCTCGTATACATGGTTCGGTGTGCAGTGTCCGCCAGTCCGGAATGCCTGAAGAGCCACGGCCGGGTCCCACCGTCTTAAGACGGGTTCACCAGCGCTTCACTCACGGCCCCGTGGGTCGGTCTTCTTCTCCTCTCGCATCATGAATCCTCTCCGCTGCGCCGTTGGCGGCCTGCTTCGCCTTCTTCGCTCTGCACATCCCCGCATACGCCGTCATCGCGATCGCCGGCATGCTCGCCGCGCTCTGGCTCAGCCTGCGCACAGCCCCACTACGCGCCCTCGAACCCGAAGCGACTCTGGGACGCCGGCGTCTTCGCCATCGCCGCCGCCTTCGTCCTCTCCCGCCTGCTCGGCCTTGCACTCTTCGTCGTCGTCGAGCACGGACAACTCACGCTCTCCCTTCGCGACGTCCTCAGCTTCTCCTCGATCAGCTATCTCAGCCTGCTCGTCACTGCGGTTCCCGTCATTCTCTGGCTGCGCTGGAAGCATCTTCCGCTGCTGCGCGTGATGGACGCCTGGGCGCCCTGCGCCGCTCTGCTGTGGAGCGCGCTCTCGCTCGCCGACGCAGCCTCAGGCACCGGCGGCGGCCTTCCCACTCGGCTCCCCTGGGGTGTACGTGCCGCGAGCTCCGCCGGCACACGCGTGCATCCCGTCGCGCTCTACTCCGCAGCAGCCGCGCTCGCTCTCTGCGGCACGCTGTTCGCCTTGCTCCGCCGCATGCGCCAACCCGGTCGCGTCGCCGCCATCGCCCTCATCGCCAGTGGCACGATCCTCTTTCTGCTCGACATGCTCCGCGTGCCAGATCAGCCGCAAGCGCAGCCGCTCTCGCATAACCTATTAGACATGTCGCAGTGGATTGCACTCGCCGCTATCGTCTTCGGAGCCTGCCTGCTCGCACTCACTCCACGCGCGCGCTCAACAGGAGGCTCGCTGATGCCCTCGAAGAACATGCTGCCGAAGGGAAAGCGCCGCCAGTCCGTTCGCGCCGAGTACCGCAAGATTCGCACCGAGCTCAACGACGCTCGCGAACGCGAGAAGGAACTGCAGCGAAGCCGGGCCTCCATCGCAGAACACCGGCGACCGCTGAGGAGATGTGGGACACCGCAGAGCTGATGCGCGAGACTCTCCCCGATCCCTCCAACCCTTACCTCCGCGTCGCCAACACCGCCGGCACGCGCAACGAAATCCAGACTCCGTCCGAGCGTCGCTACGAAGGTCTGAAGTCGCTCGAAATCGCCCCGCAGGAGATTCAGGTCCTCGAAGATCTCGAGCCCGAGGCCGGCATTCGCAGCTTCATCGCCGAGGCCGCCGCCGCAAAGATGCGCGTCGACGCCTACCTCGCCAAAGCCCTCCCGCACGTCAGCCGCGGACGTGTGCAGTTGCTCATCGAGAACGGCCAGGTCACCGTCAACGGCACCGTCGCCAAGGCAAGCCACAAGCTTCGCGGCGGTGAGCAGATCGATATCGAAGGCGATCCGCAGCCCGCTCCGCTGCGCGCCGAACCCGAAGACCTTCCGCTCGACATCGTCTACGAGGACGACGACCTCGCCGTGATCAACAAGGCCGCCGGCATGACCGTGCACGCCGGCGCCGGCTCGCTCGAAGACAATCGCGGCACGCTCGTCAACGCTCTGCTCTTCCACTTCGGCAAACAGCTTTCAACAACGAGCGGCGACCTCCGCCCCGGCATCGTGCACCGTATCGACAAGCAGACCAGCGGCCTCATCGTCGTCGCGAAGAACGACCTCGCACATCGCAAGCTCGCCGAAAGCTTCGCCGAGCGCGACCTGCGCAAGGTCTACATCGCGCTCGTCCACGGCAACGTCAAGGGCGACGAAGGCACCATCGATCTCCCCATCAGCCGCGACCTCGTGCGCCGCACGCGCATGACCACACGCCGCGCCGCCTCCTCGTCCATGCCCGCAACGCCGTCTCGCACTGCCGCGTCCTCGAGCGCATCGAAGGCGCCCACGGCCGCTTCACGCTGCTCGAAGTCCGCATCGAAACCGGCCGCACCCATCAGATCCGCGTGCACATGCAGTCGCTCGGCCATCCCATCGTCGGCGACACGCTCTACGGCGCTCCGCATCACATCGCGCGCACTCGCGCGCTCCTCCACCGACGAAACCCTCACGCTCGACCGCAACTTCCTGCACGCCGCCGAACTCGACCTCACCCATCCGCGCACCGGCAAGCCACTCGAGTTCCGCGCCCCGCTACCCATCCGAGCTAACATCCCTCCTCGACCAGCTCCGCACGTAATCGCTCTTTCACTAACTACTAACGACTAACCACTAACTACTGCCCTCCCGCCGACTACACTACTCCCATGAACTTCCCCGCGACACGCCTGCGCCGCCTCCGCTCCACGCCGGCGATGCGTTCGCTCGTGCGCGAGACGCACCTGCATCCCGGCGCGCTCGTCTACCCGCTCTTCCTCTGCGAAGGCGAAGGCGTTCGCCGCGAGATCGCCTCCATGCCCGGCGTCTTCAACCTCTCGGTCGACGAAGCCGTGAAGGAAGCCGAAGCCTGCGCCGCACTCGGCATCGGCGGTCTCCTGCTCTTCGGCCTTCCCGCCGAAAAAGACGAGCACGGCACCGGCGCCTGGATCGACGACGGCATCGTGCAGCGCGGCCTGCGCGCCCTCAAGCAAACCTCCGCCGCAAAATCGCTCGTGCTCATCGCCGACGTCTGCCTCTGCGAGTACACCTCGCACGGCCACTGCGGCGTCGTCACTCGCCAGACCGGCGACAACTACGCCATCGAGAACGACTCCACACTCGCGCTCCTCGCGAAGACCGCATGCCTCACTCGCCGCCGCCGGCGCCGACATCGTCGCGCCCAGCGACATGATGGACGGCCGCGTCGCCGCCATCCGCGCCGCGCTCGACACCGCCGAGCCGCCACAACACGCCCATCCTCAGCTACGCCTCCAAGTTCGCCTCCGCCTTCTACGGCCCCTTCCGCGAGGCCGCCGACTCCGCACCGCAGTTCGGCGACCGCCGCACCTACCAGATGGACGGCGCCAACCGCCGCGAAGCCATGCGCGAGATCGACGCAGGACCTCGCCGAGGGCGCCGACATGATCCTCATGAAGCCCGCGATGCCCTACCTCGACATCATCCGCGACGCACGCGAGCGCTTCGACGTCGCCCCTGGGCGCCTACCAGGTCTCCGGCGAGTACGCCATGCTCCAGGCCGCCTTCCAGCGCGGCTGGCTCGAGCCCGAGCGCGCCATGCTCGAATCGCTCCTCGGCATCCGCCGCGCCGGCGCCGACTTCATCGTCACCTACTTCGCCAAAGACGCCGCCCGCACACTCGCCTAGCAGGCTGATTTGCTGGCATCACTGCCGTAGCAATGTCGCATCACCGCCGTAGCGATCTCGCCTAAACGCCTGGCAACTCGTTGCGTCTTTCCTTTGCGCCCTTTGCGTCAAAGCGCTTTGCTGTTGCTTTTCTTGTTGTCATCCCCGCAGGGGATCTGCTTCTTGCCTTTGCCTTTGCTTTTGCCTTATTCACTATTCACTTTTCACTATTCACTCCCACTGCTCCGAACCCTCTCCACCCGCCATCGCATCCAACCCAACATCCGCGCACCGCGCACACTCCCCCGCGAGGTCCCCCATGGAATACCGCTCCCTCGGCCGCTCCGGCCTCAAAGTTCCCGAGCTCTGCTTCGGCACCGGAACCTTCGGCGCCGGCAACGAATTCTTCGCCGCCTGGGGCGCCACGCAGACCGACGAAGCCCGCCATCTCATCGACATCTGCATGGAAGCCGGCTGCAACTTCTTCGACACCGCCGACGTCTACTCCAACGGCAAGAGCGAAGAGGTCCTCGGCCAGGCCATCAAGCACCTCAAGCGCGAAGACGTCCTCATCTCCACCAAAGCCACCTTCCGCTTCGGCCCCGGCGCCAACAACGTCGGCAGCTCGCGCTATCACCTCATCGAGCCAGCTCGACGGCTCGCTCAAGCGCCTGCAGACCGACTACATCGACGTCTACCACATGCATGCCTTCGACGCGACCACGCCCGTCGAAGAGACGCTCGACACCCTCAACAACTTCGTGCGCGAAGGCAAGGTCCGCTACATCGCCTGCTCCAACTTCTCCGGCTGGCACCTCATGAAGTCGCTCTCCGTCTCCGAGCGCTACGGCTGGTCGCGCTACGTCGGCCACCAGGTCTACTACTCGCTCATCGGCCGCGACTACGAGTGGGAGCTGATGCCGCTCGCGCTCGACCAGGGCGTCGGCGCGCTCGTCTGGTCGCCGCTCGGCTGGGGCCGCCTCACCGGCAAAATCCGCCGCGGCCAGCCGCTCCCCGAAACCAGCCGCCTGCACAGCAAGCTGGTCGTCGACGCCGGCCCGCAGGTCCCGACGAGAGTATCGTCTACAAGGTCGTCGACGCCATCGACGAAGTCGCCAAGGAGACCGGCAAGTCCGTCCCGCAGATCGCGCTCAACTGGCTCCTCCGCCGCCCCACCGTCTCCACGCTCGTCATCGGCGCGCGCAACGAAGAGCAACTCCGCGCCAACCTCGCCGCCGTCGGCTTCAAGCTCACCCCCGAACAAGTCGCAAAGCTCGATGCCGCCAGCGCAACCCAAGCTCGCCTATCCCTACTGGCACCAGATCCAGTTCAACGAGCGCAATCCGTTCCCCGTCCCTCTCGAGAATTTGTAGCCCTATAGAATTGTCTCGATTCACGAAGGCTCGCATTCATCGCGAGCCTTATCGTTTAATCCACATCGAGGAACCCGCGTGCGCTCCAGATGCCTTGCCTTCCTGCTGCTATGCGTCACCGCCAGCGGATTCAGCCTCGCCCAGACCAACACTCCTCATCGCTTCGCAGTTGAAGGCAGCCACTTCGCGCTCGACGGCAAGCCCTTCCAGGTCATCTCCGGCGAGATGCACTACCCGCGCATCCCCCGCGAGTACTGGCGCGACCGCCTGCGCATGGCCAGCGCCATGGGCCTCAACACCATCACCACCTACGTCTTCTGGAACGTGCACGAGCCCCGCCCCGGCGTCTACGACTTCTCCGGCAACAACGACGTCGCCGAGTTCATCCGCGAGGCCCAGCAGGAAGGCCTCTACGTCATCCTTCGCCCCGGCCCCTACGTCTGCGCCGAGTGGGAGTTCGGCGGCTATCCCGCGTGGCTCCTCAAAGACCACGCCACAAAGTCGTCCGCACCACCGACCCGAAGTTCATGGAGCCCGCGCGCCGCTGGCTCCTCGCGCCTCGGCAAGGAACTCGCTCCGCTGCAAATCGGCAACGGCGGCCCCATCATCCTCGTGCAGGTCGAAAACGAGTACGGCTCCTTCGGCAACGACCACGCCTACATGGAGCAGATCCACCAAGATGCTCGTCGACGCCGGCTTCACGCAAGTCGCAGCTCTACACCGCCGACGGCCCCGACCAGGTTCCCGACGGCTCGCTCCCCGAACTTCCCGTCGGCATCAACTTCGGTCCCGGACGAAGGCGCAGCACAAGGCCTTCACCACGCTGAAGAAGCTCCGCCCCAACGGCCCCTTCATGAACAGCGAATACTGGGACGGCTGGTTCGATCACTGGGGCGACAAGCACGCGCACACCAACACCGCAGCAGCAAGCCGCGAATCTCGACTGGATGCTCCAGCAGGGCTACTCCGTCAGCATCTACATGTTTCACGGCGGCACCAGCTTCGGCTGGATGAACGGCGCCAACTCGCAACGGCGAAGGCGACTATCGAGCCCGACGTCACCAGCTACGACTACGATTCCGCGCTCGACGAAAGCGGCCGCACCGACGCCCAAGTACTACGCCTTCCGCGACGTCATCGCCAACGCCACCGGCATCACGCCTGCCTCCCGTCCCGGAAGTCGCGCCAGCCATCAGCATTCCCGCCGTCACGCATGACCGAAGCCGCCTCGCTCTGGGACAACCTGCCCACGCCGATCCACTGCGACAACCGATCCTCAGCATGGAGGACCTCGACCAGGCCTACGGCTACATCCTCTATCGCACGTCACTCAAGCCGCAGCCCGGCGGCGATCTCGTCCTCGACGAGCTTCACGATTACGCGCAGGTCTATCTCGACGGCAAACTCATCGGCACACTCGACCGTCGCCTCAATCAAGATCACCTGACACTGCCTGCCACAACCCACCCCGCTCGCCTCGACATCCTCGTCGAGAACACCGGCCGCGTGAACTTCGCCAAGGTCATCCGCGGCGAACGCAACGGCATCACCAGACAGGTCACACTCGCCGGGCAGCCCTGCTCGGACTGGTACGATCTATCCGCTGCCGATGACGATCTCACTGCACTAAAGTTCATCTACCCCAACGCCCATGCACCGGCGCCTGCTTCTATCGCGCCAGCTTCAATCGTCGACGCAACCGGCCGACACCTTCCTCGACACTGAGCGACTTCACCAAAGGTGCGCTCTGGCTCAACGGTCACGCCCTCGGCCGCATCTGGAACATCGGCCCGCAGCGCACTCTCTACGCTCCCGGCCCATGGCTGCGCAACGGAACCAACGATCTCATCGTGCTCGACCTCCGCGGCGAGATGGGGCGTTCGGTACGGGGCCTCGACAAACCCATACTCGACGCGAACCCCAACCCCATAGCCCCATAGACAAAACTCACAAACAGAATCGGCGTTGCTTCTTCCAAGATCCGAAGCAACGCCGATTAGCATTTCGCGAAAGCTAAGAGAGGACTACTGTCCGCTGGCCGCTGCAGCCTTTGCCGCCGGCTTCTTCGCCGTCGTTGCCGCGGTCTTCGGCTTCCAGAAGTCCGGATCAGACTTCACCATCTCGTCCGTCGGTATGCTCATCTTCGCGCTCACCGCAAACAGGTTCGTCATCTCGGTCGCGACCGATGTGGCCTCCAGCTCAGCCATCTTCTTCATTCCATCCTCGCCGACCACATCCGCGAAGCGCTTGCCCGCTCCGAACTCCGCATCCGCATCCGCGCCCGACTTCAGCGCCGTGAACACAAGAAACGTCGGCGATTCAGAATGTCCATAAGCCATCTGGTAAGCCGTCCAGTGGAACTCCGGTACGCTCTTCGCCGCCTCCACGTATTTCTTTGCAAGCTCTTCGAACTCGTGCACGTGTCCCGGCTTTATAACGTATTCGCTGACCTCCAGGTAGCGCATGCCCACCGGCGGCCCCGCCACGTTTGTGCTCAGATCATCGCGCCGCAACCACACGCTGGATCCCGTTTCGGAGAGCAGATCACCATCCGCCACCATGGCCTTGTCCATCGCCACCTGTGCCGCCGCAGGCATCGCCTTGCGCTCCGCATCCCAGGCTGCAATCGACGGATACGAACTCATAAACAGAGCGCGGTTGTTTCCGCTCAACGAGGTCAACGCCACATAATGAATGTTTCCCTTGTTGGCCTGCACCGCGCGAATGAAGCCGGCTTCGGTAGCCTCATGCGGTGTGCCATCCCTGCCCGGCTTCGTGAACTCGCGCTCGATCACGAGCACCTTGCTGGAGTCCCCCTGCGCGTGCATCAACGGCGCCACGGCAAAACCTGCAGAAACAAGAATCGGAACGAATAAAAGTCGACATACGCGAACTGTATTCATGATGATTTTCCTCGGAAAACTTAGTTGAATTGCGCTCAAGACCCACAGCCAAAAACATGCCCGAATCCAAACAAACCCCTGCCAGCCGGCACAACCGCGCCAGCCGCGCCACAGCTCCACTCCGCAGCTGCCACCGCAATCGAAAAACCACATGCAATAGAGAGCCCGGCCAACCCCGAACGGGTCGACGGTCCTCAACAAGGTACGAACGGAGACTGGCGCCAAGTCTCCTGCCCTCACGCAGCAATGTCAAGCACTCATATTCCGCGCGCACACAAAAGGGCGAGGCCGAAGCCTCGCCCTTGTTCGAATTCAAACGCTCTACGCCGCGCGCCGCGCTGCCGCGCCGCTCACCGCCTCGATGATCTTCTCCGAGAACGCCGGAATATCATCCGGCTTGCGGCTCGTGATGAACTGGCCGTCCTGTACCACCTCCCGATCCACCCAGTTCGCACCCGCATTCTTCAGGTCCGTATGCACGCTCGGCCACGAGGTCATCGTCTTGCCGCGCACCAGGTCAGCCTCCACCAGCATCCACGGCCCGTGACAGATCGCCGCCACCGTCTTGCCCGTCTCCGCAAACCTCTTCACAAAGTTCACTGCATCCTTATCCATGCGCAGCTTGTCCGGATTGATCTGCCCGCCGGGCAGCACCAGCGCGTCAAAGTCATCCGGATTGGCCTCACTCACCAGCCCATCCACCTTCACCTTGTCGCCCCAGTCGATGAACTTCCAGCCCTTGATCTCCTTCGGCGTCTTCTCCACAGAGAGCACCGTCACCTTCGCTCCCGCCTTCTCCAGATTCTTCTTCGGCTCCGTCAGCTCCACCTGCTCAAAGCCATCAGTCGCCAGCATCGCGATCCTTTTGCCGTCGAGTTGTTTGCTCATCTACTCCTCCAACGCCCGACATCTCAGGCTCCCCCGTTAAGATGCGTCCAACCACATATGGAGAAGGCTCACGCCATTCGCATCGGTACAGCCGGATGGACGCTGCCGAAGCAATACGCTCAACACTTTCCGCAACTTGGCACGCACCTCGAGCGCTGCGCACAAGGCTTCAACTGCGTCGAAGTGAACTCCAGCTTTCATCGACCGCATCAACAAAAAACCTGGGAGCGTTGGGCCCGCTGCACGCCTCCGGATTTCCGCTTTTCCGTCAAGCTGCCGAAGACCATCACCCACACCGCGCAACTCGCAAATTGCGGCGCCTTGCTGCAAACATTCTTCGAGCAGGTCCGCGGCCTCGGCGACAAGCTCGGCCCCATCCTCGTTCAACTCCCACCCAGGCTCGCCTTCGACGAAGCCCTCGCGCACGAATTCTTCACCACAATTCGCGAGCTCCATCCACAGCATCCGCACACCGGCTTCATCGCACTCGAGCCACGTCACGCCAGCTGGTTCACCCCTCCCGTCGATCGCCTTCTGCGCAGCTTCGACATCTCGCGCGTTGCCGCCGACCCTCCCAAAGCCTCACCACTCGCCGCCACTCCCGGCGGCTGGCGCGGCCTCTGCTACTGGCGTCTCCACGGCACACCCCGCACCTATTACTCCGCATACGATTCGCCGTTCATCCGCCGCTTCGCGCAGCAACTTCGCAACTCCGCCTGCTCAACGCAATGGGTCATCTTCGACAACACCGCGCTCGGCCACGCAACCGCCAACGCGCTGGAGCTCATTCGCGAACTGCAAGGTTCTGCACATGCGCCAGGCCATTGACAACCTCCCTCGCGGCTCCTACGCTGTTCTGCCTCAGGCCCCAAAACCTTTCCGAGGAGTTCTCTTATGAAGAGAGTTCTTTCCCTTTTCTCCGCAATTCTGCTGGGCTGCTTCGCCCTTTCCGCGCTGGCCGCACACACCCACGCGCCTACGCCCAGCACGTGGCAACTCAACGTCGCCGCATCAGACTTCGGTGGCGGTCCCACGATGAAATCCGACAGCATGACCATCCTTACCGACAATGACAAATGGCTCAAGTGGACCGATGTCACCGTCGACGGCGATGGCAAAACCTGGAACACCTCATGGAGCGGACCGCAGGACGGCACACTCAAACCCGTCGAAGGGATGGACGGTGCCAAGGCCAGCTTCAAAACTGCCGACGACTCCTCCCACTGGGAGATGGCCGACGGCTCAACCTCCGACTCCACACTCGTCATGTCGCCGGATAAAAAGAAGGTGACCATCACTGCGACCGTCAAGACCAAGGACGGCAAAGAGATTCACCAGACCTGGGTCTACGACCGCGTGAAGTAGCAACACAAAGGCCCTGCCTGGATCGCAGCAGGGCCTTTCGCTTTTGCCTTATTCACTATTCACTATTCACTACTCACTTCACCCTTCACCTTCGGCAAGAACGCCTTCACCACAATCCACGCTCCCAGCGAGATCAGCACACCGCGAATCATCGTCGTCGCATTGAAGTTCCATCCGAACACCACATACGTGATCACCACGCCCACCATGTAGATCTCGCTGAAGAACCCCTGCAGCCAATGCGCGGGATTGCCCGCAGCCGGAACCTGCGGCGTCGGCGCCGGCAGAAACCGCGGCACCGCCTTGCGATACTCCACATACGCCTCGCCGAACCGCTCTGTAAGAAACGGCTCCTCCGCCAACGCGAGCCTCACCTGCAGCAGCCAGATCAGCGCCACACAAAAGATCGCTCCGCTCGGCGGCATCAAAATCGACAGCCCGATAATGTGCAGCAGCGTCCCCAGGTACAGCGGATTGCGCGTCCTGCGATACGGGCCGTCCGCCAGCATCGCCTCGCCGTGCATCGACCGCGAATTCACCACGCTCGCGCCCACATACGACGCTCCCCACACGCGCAGCCACGCGCCCAGCGCCACCAGCACAATCGCCGCAATCAGCACCGCATTCGTCGCCGCCACAAACGACAACCATCCCGTCCGCGACAGCCACGACGACAGCACCAGCCACGTCCGCAGCCGCGTCCACCCCAGCGCCTCACACCACGGCGCCCAGAATCCCAGCATGATGATCACCGCATGCAGAATCCACCGAAACCTGTACTCCAGCGCTGTCGCTTTCATCAACTCACAACTCCCCAACTCAAACCCAAAACTCGAAACTCAACGGAACGCCTTTTTATTTGTCATCCCCGCAGCCGGGGTCCCCGGCCAGCTTGCTGGCTGGGGTGGGAAGGGGATCTGCGTTTGCCTTTGCAGTTGTCTTTGCCTTATTCACTATTCACTACTCACTACTCCCACTACTCCCTCCCAACCGCGCTCAGCTTATCCACACTCGCCGGCGCAGCCTCATCCTTGTAGATCACACCGCCCTTCATCACAAAGCTCACATGCTGCAGCGTCTTAATGTCCTTCAACGGATCGCCGCTCACCGCAATCACATCGGCCCACTTGCCCGGCTCCAGCGACCCAACCTTGTCCGTCCATCCCATCAGATCCGCCGCATTCAGTGTCGTCGTCTGCAGCGCCGCCAGCGGCGTCATCCCAAACTGATTCACATACACATCCAGCTCATGCGCATTTAATCCGTGCGGATACACCGCCGCATCCGTACCCATCGCCACCTTCACTCCGCTCTCAATAGCATGCCGCGCATTCTTCTTCTCCACCGCGCCAACATCTGCCATCTTCTGCGCATAGAACGGCGGCAGATGCCCATACTCGCGCTGCCAGTCGATGAGGTACGCCGTCGGCACAAAGTACGTTCCCATCTTCTTCATCATCGCAATGTCGTCGTCGTTCATATAACTTCCGTGCTCAATCGAGTCCACGCCCGCCTCGCTCGCCCACAGAATCGCCTGCGCTCCATGCGCATGCGCCGCCACCTTGCGCCCCAGCCTGTGCGCATCCGCCACAATCGCCTGCATCTCTTCCAGCGTGTACTGCGAAGCCTGCGGATCATCGCCCTTCGACAACACGCCTCCGCTGGCGCCAATCTTGATCAGATCCGCACCGTACTTAATATTGTTGCGAACCATGTGCTGCACGCCGGCAATCCCATCCGCCACGCCCTCACCCTGCACGTGATACTGCTCGGGCAGCAGGTTCTCATCCATGTGTCCGCCTGTAATACCCAGCGCCGGCCCGCTCACCTGCATGTGCGGCCCCGGAATGTGCCCTGCGTTGATCTCATCGCGCAGCGCGACATCCGTCCATCCTCCCGCACCCACATTGCGGACTGTCGTGAATCCCGCCTCCAGCGTCGTCTTCGCATTCTCCACGCCGATGATCGCCTCCTTGCCGTTGGTCATCGACAGCTCATAGTACGGATCGAAGTTCACCGCCATCGTCAGGTGCGTATGCACATCGATCATCCCCGGCAGCACCGTATAGTTCCCGAGATCCACCACCCGATCGCCCGCCTTCGCCGGCGTATCTGCCGTCTTCGCCACCCCGACAATCTTCTCGCCCTCGACAATCACCGTCTCATCCGCCAGCTCATTGCCCGTATGCACATCAATCACATGCCCCGCACGAATCAGCGTCCGCCCCGCACTCGCCTGATACGTCTGCTGAGCCGCCGCACCTAACGCCACACACAAAATCCCACATGACAGCACACGCATGCGCATCTTCACTCTCCTCAATCTCGACTTATCGGGAACCCGCACCAGTCTAGGCTAAAACCCGCTGGAGCTTCCAAGAATCTGTCATCTCAACCGAAGCGCCTATCACCAACAATCTGTCATCTCGACCGAAGCATCGCACCTTTCTCAATTTGCAAAAATTGAGCTCTGTCATCCGGAGCGAAGTTGGACGCGCCTTTGCGTCCAACGCAGTCGAAGGAGCACGATGAACTCCGTTCCACCACAAAACTTAGGACCTTTCAACCACAACCCCTTCTACACAACCACGAATGCCAATACCCACTACCGCCCCGGCCGATTACTCACAATCTCTTTCCCGCCACCCTCCGCAATCACATACACCGCGGATGGCCCATTCATGCGCGTTCTCTGCGCATGAGTGGGGTCGAACCCAGTCATGCAACCACCTAAGCGCCAACGGCGCGCAATATACCAGCCTGGGGCGCAGGGCACGCATTTCCGTGCCCGGAGCCCCAGGTCGGCCCGCAAAGAGAAGCCAGAGGGCTGAAGGCCCGACCCATGACCGACGCGATGGCCTCAACCATGTCCACCAACTCAAAACTCACAACTGAACGGAACTCCCTACCGCCCCGGCCGATTACTCACAATCTCTTTCCCGCCACCCTCCGCAATCACATACACCGGCCCATCCACCTTCGGAAGCTGATTCGGCGGATCCGTCAACGACTGCCAAAGAAAAATCCTCTGCGCCCCCGCCCACTTCGCCCGAAAACTCTCCGGCGTCTCAAAGATCTTCGGCGCATCCGGAAAGAAGCTCCCATACCAAAGGTTCGAGCTCCTCCCCTCCAGAATGTGCACATCCGCGCGCCGCAAATAAAACCCCAGCGTCGACCCCGACTCATACTCCCCATGAATCGCCACCATATCCTCCGGCTCTCACCAGCGGCGCAATCTGCCTCCGCCAACTGCGCCGAGCTGATCACCGGCGCAAACGTCTGCAACCCCAGATGCGCCGCCAGCAGAAACCCGAACGCTCCCGCCGCCATCGCCACGTTCGCCTGCACCGGCCGCGCGCGCTTGCGCAGCAGCAACGACGCCAGCGGCCCTCCCACCAGACTCACCGCCGCAATCACCAGCGGCAGCCGAAACAACCCCAGCGCCTCCGCGTTCAAATCCAGAAAGTGCCCCATGCTCATCGCATAGTCGCCGGGATGCTCACTCAGCAGCGCCGCCAGATCAACATTCCTAGCCGGCGTATGCGCATGCAGCAGCACCCAGCCAGCCGCCCCCGCAAAGATCACGCCGATCACCAGCAGCACCTCCGTCGCATGAATCGCCGCCTGCCCCGCCTTGATCAGCTCCAACGCCTGCTCATGCTTCACACCCTTCACCACCACCTTCGCGCCCTTCTCCGTCCACCGCGGCCTGTAATGATCCACCCACGCCAGCCACCCGGCACCCAGCACCGCCAGCGCCGGAAACGCCGGCAGCACGTAATACTCCTGCCGCGTCGAGAACGTAAAGAACAGCAGCACAAACCCCGCCCAAACCGCCAGCAGCAACCGCGCCCGCAACTTCAACGGCAAATCATGCCGCCGAAACTGCCCCCTCCACTTCTCCGCGCGCACCGGCAGCGCCCACCCCGCCGCCTTAAATCCAAACGCAGACCACGGCATCATCCACACCAGGCACAGCCCCCAGAACACCAGCAGCGGCACCGTGTCGTAGTCCCGCGGCACGCGCAGATTCAAATACCGCAGCACGTGCTCGTTCATGAAGTAGAACCAGAACCACCCGCGCACATTGCCATCCGTCGGCAGCGGCACCTTCCAGTGCCCACCCACAAAATGAAACGCCGCCGGTTGTCCCTGCGTCGGATTCGCCAGCCCCGCCAGCACATGCCACGGCGCCGCAATCACCAGGAACACCACCAGAGAGCTCCACGGATGCAGCGCCCTCACACGCGCCAGCGAACGCTTCCATCCCCTCGTCAGCAGCAAATAAATCACCACCGTCGCCACCGGAAACACCACGCCGATCAAGCCCTTCGTCAGCACATTCAACGCACAGCTCGCCGCAAACCCCCAGCAAAAAATCCTCGTATCACCAAAAATCCGGGTGCCCCATCTTCGCGAGCGCAGCGAGCTAAGGTGGGCATCGCGCGAAGTGTGATTTGAATCACCAATCTCCTCCGTCCGCCGGGTGCCCCATCCTTTCGCATCGCGAAATGGTGGGGTATCGCGCGTGGTAGCGCGCGATAAATCAGCTTCCGCTGCCAAAGAATCCCGGGTGCCCCATTCATCGCGCAGCTTTTCGCGCGATGGATGGGATAGCAATGACGTTTGCGGTTGAATTTCCTCCGTCCGCCAGAAACACCACAACGCCGTCGCAATCCACAGACACACCATCCCATCCGGAATCGTGATCCTCGTAAAAATAAAAATCCCAAAGCTCGACAGCAAAATCAGCGCCGCATACATCCCCGCGTTCGCCGACCGAAACATCCTCCGCGCAAAGCTCTCGCACACCAGCGCCAGCGCCAGCACCGCAAACGCCAGCGGCAACCTGACCGCAACGGTCGAAGCCACCGGCCCCTTCAACCCCACCGCACCAAACGCCTTCAAACCGCCAGCCATCGACCAATACAGCAGCGGCGCCTTCTCCAGATACCGAATCCCATTCGCATACAGCGTCACGTAGTCATGGCGCAGCAACATCTCGCGCGCCACCTCCGCATGCACCGAATCCGCATCATCCAGCAACGCCGGCCTCACCAGCGCAAAGCTCGCATAGAACGCCGCCCACACCACTACAATCCAGATCAGCGTCCCACGCGCCCGCCGCGGCACCGTCAACTCGCGCTCACCCGTCCTCGCCTCAACACTCTCAGCCACACCTCAAGTCTAAGTGCCGCGGGTTAACGCCGTTCACTCACCACTAACTACTCACCACTCACCGGGTGCCCCATCTTCGCGACAGCTTCATCGTCGCTAAGGTGGGCATCGCTTGCGGCAGCAAGCGATAGATACTCCGGGGAACACTCCCGTTTGCCATTCCTCCGAAGGGATCCGCCTTTGCCTTATTCACTATTCACTATTCACTCCTAACTCCTCACTCCCTAACTCCTTCCAGTTACACTCATCCTCGATGCCCCGCATGCGCCCCATCGCCGCCGGCCGCGAGCCCTCCCTCATCCAGCTCGACGCCGCCGCGCGCCCCGGCCCGCCCACCGACTTCATCTACAACGACTGGTACCCCGCGCTCCGCACCGACACCCTCCGCGAGCCGCAGACAACAACCCTCCTCAACATCCCGCTCCTCATCGGCCGCAAGCGCGACGGCAGCCTCTTCGCCCTGCGCGACCTCTGCCCGCACCGCGGCATCCCGCTCTCCGCCGGCTGGTTCGACGGCGACACCGTCCAGTGCAAATACCACGGCTGGCGCTTCGAGCCCTGCTCCGGCCGCTGCGAAGAGATCCCCTCCCTCACATCACACGACGCCCTCGAGCCCACAAAGATCTTCGCCAACGCCTTCCCCGTCGCCGAGCGCGACGGCTACGCCTGGGTCTACATCCCCGCCCCCGGCGCCGGCCGCATCGACATCACGGACGGAAACCTCCCACCCATCCCCACCCTGCCCAAGTTCTCAAAAAACTTCCGCACCGCGCATCTCTCCGCCGACCTCCCCTGCAACGTCGACCACGGCATCATCGGCCTCATGGACCCCGCGCACGGCCCCTTCGTTCACCAGGCCTGGTGGTGGCGCTCTGCCGCCAGCATCCACGAAAAAACCAAGTGCTTCGAACCCATCGTCAGCTCCGACGGAGACCACGACGGCTTCCGCATGTCGCCCCACGCGCCCTCCTCCAACTCCGCGCCCTACAAACTCCTCGGCCGCCCCGTCACCACCATCGACTTCACCCTCCCCAACCGCCGCATCGAAACCATCGTCGCCACCAAATCCGGCACCATCTACACCCCCGACAACGCGCTGTCTCTTACCCAGCCCCCAAAGAGCTTGTCATCTCGACCGGAGAAGCCGTCATCCGAGCGAAGCGCAGCGCGAAGCCGAGGATCCCTGAATTCCCAACCACAGAACCCAAGGTGAGCCCGAACCCCGCTGGTTCTCCTCCCTCACCACCGTCACGCCCATCACGCCCTCCACCTGCCGCATCGACGTCGTCGCCGCCTGGAACATCGGCTACTACATCCCCTTCGTCACATCTCTCGTGAAATTCTTCGGCGCACGCTTCGTCGCACAAGACCAGCAGACCATGGTCGAGCAAGCCCGCGGCCTCCGCTCCAACCCCGGCCTCATGCTCATCGACGACGCCGACAAGCCCGCCAAGTGGTACTTCGCCCTCAAGCAGCGCCGCCTCACCGGCACCGGCGCGGGGTCCCCGGCCAGCTCTGCTGGCGGGGGTGCAGGCCCCCACCCCCTCCCCGGCCCCGTCGAACTCCACTGGCGCAGCTAGCTCTTAGCGATCCACCTCCTCGTCGACCGACCCAACCTCACCCTGAAAAATTTCTACAAACCTGGCACCTGCCGCAGTACATTTGTGCGCAAGTAAGCGCGCAAGCAAACCCACCTTCCCGGGTGCCCCATGGTCCTCCGCCGAGCCGTCCCCCTCTCTCTCTGCGCTCTTCTTTCCCTCCTCCTCGCCGGCTGCGGCACCGCCACGCCCACGTCGCACCCCACTCCCGTCGGCAACACCCAATACAGCGGCAGCGTCCAAGGCGGCCAGCAGCCCGTCGTCGGAGCCACCATTCAGCTCTACACCGTCGGCACCACCGCCGACGGCTCCGCCGCCACCCCACTCCTCACCTCCACCGTCATCTCCGACTCCACCGGCAGCTTCACCATCACCGGCCTCTACTCCTGCACCAACGCCACGCAGGTCTACATCGTCGCCACCGGCGGCAACCCCGGCCTCAGCACCACCAACCCCAACATCGCGCTCATGGCCGCGCTCGGCCCCTGCTCCTCGCTCACACCCGGGACCTTCATCAATATCAACGAGCTCACCACCGTCGCCGCCGTCTCTGCCCTCGCTCCCTTCATGACATCGGCCACCGCCATCGGCTCCGCGGCCTACGACAACACCTATCTCGCCAGCGCCTTCACCGTCGCCAACGAGTTCGTCGACACCTCCACCGGCCTCTCGCCCGGCCCCAACCTCCCCAACGGCACCACCGTTCCCACCGCCGAGCTCAACACCCTCGCCGACATCCTCTCCGCCTGCATCAACTCCGCCGGCGGCACTGCTGGCGACACCTCCCTCTGCGGCACGCTCTTCTCCCTCACTACCGTCAGCCCCAGCCCCGCGCCGACCAACACGATTCAGGCGATGCTCAACATCGCCAACAACCCCACCCAGAACGTCGCTGCCCTCTACGCTCTGGTTCCACCCACACCGCCCTTCCAGCCCACCCTCATCTCCGCACCTTCCAGCTGGCAGGTTCTGCTCACTCCTCCCGGCGCCGGTTTTCAGGTCAGCTCCTCTTCCATCAACTTCCTCAATGTCACGGTCGGTTCATCCTCGCCCATTCAGACAGTCACGATCCAGGGCTTCCAGACCATGGGAAGCATCGGAGTCGTCGGACCCAATTCGTCGGATTTCAACGCCGGCGACTTCACCGTACCCTCGACTGGCGCTTGCAACAGCCTCTCCACCTCATCCTGCTGGGTGGAGGTCTACGCTCACCCCTCCGCTCCCGGCGGGCGCAACGCTTTTCTTGCGATCCCCTACAACGAGAACGCCATCTTCTATATCCCGCTCTCGGTGACCGGCGTCTCGCCGCCCAGTTCCACCCTGTCAAATTCGTCCGTCAACTTCCCGCCGACGGTCATCGGGACGAGCACCACTCCCGCTGCGGTCAGCCTCGCCAACAACGGCCCCGGCGTGCTCACCGTCTCCGGTATCACCATCAACGGAGTTGCCAACAATAACTTCACGCAGACGAACAACTGCAGCAGCGTCGCCGTAAACGCCAGCTGCACGATCTACATCACGTTTGCTCCGACAGCCACGGGCACTCAGTCGGCGACCGTTCAGATTACGAGCACTTCCACGGGAACGAACACAGTCACCTTGAGCGGAACCGGCGTCGCTCTCGGCACCGCGCCCAGCCTCTGGCCCACATCCCTCACCTACAACATCTGGGGAGGCAACGAGGACATCGTCCTCACCAATTCGGGAACCACCGCCATGAGCATCAGTGCCCCGGCAGCCTACGCCACCGGCGGCGAGCAGGACCAGCATCATTACGTGACCTCCTTCAACAACTGTGCCGCCACCGTCGCCAGCGGGACGAGCTGCACATTCGGAATTCAAAACCTGCTTAACCTTCCATGGTCCAGCTACCAGGTACTTCCCGGCGGCGTCACCGGTGTGGCAGTCGTCGGCTCGCTCACCGCCAACATCCTCACGAATAGCTGGTTCTCTGCTCCTGCAGAACAACTCCGTCAACGGCACAGTCACCTTCCCCGCGAGTCAGGTCGGCATTGCGCAAACGGCCACAATCCAACTGGTAAGCGTGGGCGCTCAAATCGTGAACGGACAGCCGGTAATCTCTCTCGGCGGCAATCCCGCCGCCTCCCTGGCCGTCGGTGGTGACAACCCCGGCGACTTCACCCTCTCCGCCGTGCAGCCAACCGTCAGTTCCACCCCATCGAGCTCCTGCCCCGCGTCCACCGGAACGCAGTCCTGCACCATCACCATCACCTTCACTCCCACCGCCGCCGGCACCCGCACCGCGAAGATCTCCCTCGATTCCAACGGCTCCTCCACCGGCCAATACATCTTCGTCACCGGAACCGGAACGCCCTAGCGCAGCACGAAAATGAAGCCCGCAACTAGGTCGGGTCTTTGCTGCCTTAAACTGAAAACTGGCAACTGAAAGCTGATAACTGAACACGCGAATCAGCCTTTGCTCTTGCACGCGAATCAGCCTTTGCTCTTGCTTTTCTTGTTGTCATCCCCGCAGGGGATCCGCTTTTGTTTTTGCTTCATTCACTATTCACTATTCACTACTCACTATTCACTACTTACTCATTCCACCCCTAAACCTAATCTCCTGAATACTTTGCACAAAAAGTGGGGGGTTGGCCTCCCGCAGGAGCATCATAAGAAATGATGCCGAACTCACCCGCCGCAACTCCCGTAGAACAGCTGCGCGAACAGGCCAAGCGCCTCGAGGCCGCGCTCTCTGTCGGAGTCGCCACACCCACCGCGAAAGCCGTCCACGAGCTCCGCTCCTCCACCCGCCGCGTCGAGGCCCAGCTCGAGCTCCTCGCCATGATCAAGGGGCTCACGCCCCACGGCCTCCCCTCCTACAAGCCCACGGCGCAGAAGGTTCTCCGCCGCCTCGAAAAATTGCGCCGCGTCGCCGGCAAGGTCCGCGACTGCGACGTGCACGACAAGCTCCTCAAAGACGACGACCACGCGATGAGCTCCGCCGTCGAAGCTCCTTCGGACCTCACCAGAACCCAGGACAAACTCCGCAGGCGCATCGCCAAAGATCGCCAGCGCAACGAGCGCAAGCTGCTCTCCGCCATCGAGCAGCAACTCCCCAAACTCACGCGCAACACCGAACAGCTCCTCTCCGCACTCAAGCCCGCGCAGGACCTCGAAGTCCACGTCGACGATCTGCTCTCCACCATCAACCGCAGGATGGAACGCATCCTCCGCTCGCGCGAGCACGGGGAAGACCACCTGCACGAACTGCGCAAGGCCGCCAAGCGCGCCCGCTATCAGTGCGAAGCCATGCCCGGCCCGCAAGCAGCCGCCATGGCCAAACGCCTCGAAGAGTTGCAGGACGCCGGCGGCGCCTGGCACGACCTCCTCGACCTCGCCACCGTCTGCCACAAGCAGTTCGGCCCCGAGCATCCGCTCTCGCGCGTGCTCGAGCACCTCCGCGACGAACGCCTCGACACCTACCTCGCCAATCTCGACGACTTCCGCAGCAAACACCTCCACCGCCCCTCCGCCGCTACAAAGCGCAAGCCGCCACAGCGAGCCGTCGCACCCGCCGAAGCAAAAAGAAAACGCACGGTACGATAACGAGATGCGACTCGGCCTCTTCGGCGGCAGCTTCGACCCACCGCACCGAGGCCACCTCGCCGTCGCCGAGGCCGTGCGCGACAGGTTCGCCCTCGACCGCGTGCTCCTCGCGCCCGCAGCCATCCAGCCACTCAAGCCCGACGGAGCCCACGCCTCCTTCGCCGACCGCCTGCGCATGATCGAACTTCTCTGCGAAGGCGCCCGCGGCATCGAGGCCTCTGCAATCGACGGCCCGCAACCCGGCGGCAAGCCCAACTACACCATCGACACGCTGCACCGGTTGCGTCGCGAACTCCCGCCCGCCGCCGAAATCTTCGTCATCGTCGGCGCCGACGCCTTCCTCGGCATACGACAGTGGAAGGACCCCGCCGCACTCCTGAACGAAGCACGCTGGATCATCGTGAGCCGACCCGGCTTCGACCTTCATCAGCTCAAAACCCTCGAGCTCACCGCAGAGCAGCGTGCACGCATCGAGACGCTTAGCGACTTTGCGATTCCGGTCAGCGCCACCGAGATCCGCGAACGGTTGCACGAGCACGAACCAGGTTCTGCTGAACTGGTATCACCGAAGGTTCTGGAGTACATCCGCGCACACCATCTTTATGAAAGGTGAGCCGAACGCGCTCGAATTCGCTAGGCTAAAAGAAGAGGAGCCCTGATGGCGACAAACGAAACGAACCAGATGCTGGCGGCTGCCGCTGCAGCCTGCGAAGACAAAAAAGCTGAGGACATTCGCATCCTGGCACTGGACCCCGCAGAGAGCGGACTCACCGACTACTTCCTTCTATGCAACGGAACCAACGAGCGCCAGAACGTCGCCATCGCCGATGAGATTGAGTTGCGCATGAAGCGCGACTTCAACACCTACGCGAACTCCGTCGAAGGCCGCAGGCAGGCTGACTGGATTCTTCTCGACTACGTCGACTTCATCGTGCACATCTTCTCGCCGGAGAAGCGCGCCTTCTACGGACTCGAACGTCTGCGCAAATCCGCAACCACCCTCAGCGTCGACGACCTGAACGCCGAGATCAAGCAGCACATCGCCGACGCCCGCCAGAAGAAGTCCCTCCCCGCAGCGAAGAAATCCGCTGCAAAGAAATCTCCCGCAAAGAAGACCGCGCCAGTAAAGAGGTCTGCCGCGAAGAACGTCCCATCAGCAAAGAAAGCCGCCACAAAGAGAGCACCCGCAAAGAAAACCGCCACAAAGAAGGGCACAAAGAAAACCGCATCCAAACGGACGCGGTAAACCCTCTTCCATCTTTCGTTCACCAATATCTTCGACTGGCCCTCGGATGATCCGCGGTCGGCTCTTGCCCTTGCCCTTGCCCTTGCCCTTGCCCTTGCCCTTGCCCTTGCCCTTGCCCTGCCCTTGCCCTTGCCCTTTTGGTTGTCATCCCCGAAGGGGATCTGCGTTTGCTTCTGCCCTTGCTCTTTTGGCCGTCAGCCCCGCACGGGATCCGCTTCAGCGTTTGCCTTTGCTTCTCTTGCTTGTCATTCCCGAAGGGAATCTGCTTCTGCCTTTGCCTTTGTCTTTGCCTTATTCACTATTCACTACTCACTATTCACTGCTTTAGTCACTACTCACTGCTTCACGACCTTCGCCTGATCCACCTTCGCCTGCGCCTTCGCCGAAAGCGCGCGCTTCTGCTCATCCTGATCCGGCCGCGGCGGTCCATACGCTGTCCAGTCGCCGACCGCGACATCCGCAGGCACAACGTGCAGTGTCATCGTCGAAAAGACCGGCGCACTCCCCGCCTGCGTGGCGCGAATGATCATGCGATAGTTTCCCGGCGCAATGGCGTCGGTCTGGAAGACATGCCCCGTAACGAAGTTTCCCGCCGCGTCCGCGTTCGTCAGGATCGACCGTCTCGTCGGTCTCCTCAATCGGCTTTCCGCCGGAGACCGGCGAACCGTACAGATAGTGCAGTTGAATCGGCGCGGTGTTCAGCTTTCCACTCGCATCTTTGGGCACCCACAGTTGAAACACCAGCGGGATGCGATCGCCCGCGTGAATCGTAAGTGTACCCACACCGCGCGGACTGAACCGCACGTTCGCAATCGAGAACGGCAGCGTCGTACCCTCATCCTGCATCGGATTGCCGCTGTAGACGAACGGCTCCGAGATGCCAAGTCCGGACTTCGACGCCTGCGGAACGACCACAGTCTGGAGCAGGCGGTGCGCCGCCAGCGTGATATTGTTCGTCAGCGTTGACTGAATGATGTAGCGGCCGGGTACCAGCGGAAAGCGATCCTCGGCAGCGAACGGTTTCTTGCGGCCGACATCAGCCTGCGCGGGCTGCACGCCACCGGTCAGCGCGACGACATCGTCGTACACCGGAGTGCCCGACTCCGTGGTGATGTGGTTCTGCAGCGTGAGGTCGTAGCCGAGCGTCTTGTCCTTGCGCTCACCGATCAGCGTCGCATCAGGCTCCGGGAACTGGATGAGGTACTGCACCATGCTCTGGCCGCGCTCGTCACGGGTCACCGTGTAGCCGACGCGCGGAGTGTTGGTCGTGACAACAATACTCGCCGTAACCTTCTCCTGCTGCCGCCGCAGCGCAAGCCGCTGCTTCTCGAGCGAATTATCCGGAAGCGTCCGGATCGTCGCCAGCATCTCGTCCGACATCATCGTGGGCGAGAAGTTGTTCAGGTCCACCGGCTCGCTCGGGATCAGCGACACAGCCAGCCGCGCCACCTCATCACCAAGCGACTTGCGGATGGACTTCAGGCTGCGTGTCTGGTCGTTGAGGTCCTCGAGCCCCGTCACCAGGTGGTTCGGGCCGTCCTGGTAAGGCGAGTAAATCTCGTACGGCTCATTCGGCCCGCGCCTGAAGAACACGATGTAGAAGTAGGACGGAAGCGCCTGCGACGGCGACTGGTAGAACCACACAATCAGCGGGCGCACGTTGCGCGGGCTCGGGTACGTCACCACCGATTGCGGCGCGCCCAGCGTGATGTAGATGCGGCCCTGGTCCGTGCGCCAGCCGTTCTCCAGCTTCAGGCTGCCGTAATGCTCGTTGGCATAAGCCAGGCGCCGGTAGTGCTCATCCTTGTAAGAGTTCGTCTCCGAGCCCGGCGTAGGGTTCCGAGTCTGCCAGAACGCATTGATGAAGCTGTCGCGCTCGGCGTCCGTATGTAGCGCCAGAAACTGCTCGCGTTCCTCGGTCTGGATGATGTAGGGAACCTCTTCGTCCAGCCAGTGCCTGTAAACGGCAGGGAGGTTCTTTTCAGCCTTGTCCACGCGGGGAGCGGCGGCTGAGGCGGCGAAGCCCGCCGTAAAGAGCAGAACGAACAACAGCGGAAGAAAGCGAAAACGGGACAACGGTACTCCTTGAAACCTCGCTCCCCGGCGCACTTGTTCGCTGGGGGGTGGCAAAACGGCTAGAGGAGGAAGGCCGGCGGCCTCCCTCCTCTAGTGTAGAAGATTCGGTTATCGGTTAGAACTCGAACCGGACCGATCCACGGGCGTAGAACGGCTGCTGGAAGCTGGTCGGCCTTCCATAGTCTTTGTTCACCGCGAACGTGCTGGCCAGCTGCGTATATTGCACGCGACCGGTCTGGAACTGGCTGTTCGTCACGTTGAAGAAGTCCATCGCCAGCTTCAGGCGATACTTCTCGCCCTTCGGTACCAGGTAGTCCATGTGCATGTCGAGCTGGGTGGCTGATGGCGTCCGTCCTGCGGCGCCGCGGCCTCCAACCGGAACCTCACCCTGGTTCTGATAGATCGGGTGATCAGCAAGGTAGCTGAGCGGAACGCCCGACTGTCCGCGGAGGGCGGTGCCGAGGGTGAGCCCGTGCAGCTTGCCCATCCAGGGCGTGTCCGTACCCACGTTGTAGCTGAGGAACAGGTTCCCCACCGTCCGGCGGTCCGTGCTCAGGAAGCCCGGAGCAAACTGGTCGCCGAGGAGGCCAAGCTTGCCAGGAGTGAAGTCGAACAGCGAGCTGATGCCAGGGTCGGCCTGCCCGTTGTCGTTGCGGAACGCGCCCTCATAGTTGCCCCAGAGGTTGCCCCAGCGGAAGTTGACGTCCGCCAGCCAGTGGTTCGAGAAGCGCTTGATTGCCTCGAACTCCACCGCGTTGTAGCGGCGCTCCGGCTGCACGAATCCATCCGGAATGCCGTCGCCCGGGGCGGCGTCCGCAGTGGCCAGGTTCAGGAAGCAGGCGCCCCCGCCATTGCTGCCGTTGGGAGCGGTAAAGAACCCGCCATTGGTGAAATACGTGTCGTTCGCTTTAGTGCAGCCCGTCACGGGTGCCTTGTAGGTGGTGTATCCCGCAGGATTCGCCGCATTCCACTGCGCTGCTGTGTAGGTGACCTCCTGCTCGTTCACAGCAATATCCGTGGCCGGGCCGGGATTCGCGATACCGCCGTTGTAGTTCGGGATAATCGTCGAGCCTTCAGGCGACTGCGACCCGATGTCCTCGACCACGCGGCCGAGGCGGCGATCCGTGTAGCGGGCCTTGAAGACCAGCGAGCGCGAGAGGTTGCGCTCGAACCCGATGACGTACTCGTCCTCGTACTCCTGCTTCGTTCCGGGGATGATGCCTTCGCCCGTGGACGATGCGAAGCTCGGTCCGCCGAAATTCGTCGTAACGCCGGCTGCCGTCTTCTGAGGCGTTCCATTCAGGTTGTTACCCTGGGTGGGACTTACGCTGATCGTCCCGTCAGAGGCCACCGTCGGAGCGTAGTACAACTTCGTTGCATCCTGCTCGTTGCCCAGCTGCCGGATGGCGGCATCGAGAGGCATCGCCCAGTAGTTGCGGCCGAAGTTGAAGAAGATCTTGCCCTGCTGCGTTCCGGTCGGGTCGATGTTGATGCCCATGCGCGGCGACCAGCTCGGACCGAAGTTATAGTTCAACACCTGTCCGCCCACTCGCTGCTGCTCCCAGCGAACGCCGATGTTGAACGTCATGCGGCGGTTCATCTGGTACACGTCCTCGCCGAATGCCTGGTGATACCGGCCGGTAGCGTTGACGTAAAGACCCTGGTACGTTCCGCGGTAGACGCTGGCGTATACGCGGGCACCGTTATAGAGTGCGCACTTCGTGCAGGTCTGGTCGGTAAGATCGGCCGTGTTGGCCGGGATGATCTGGAAGATCGCGTTGTTCATCTGACCAACCGCCGACGCCTTGATACCCGGAATTGGCTGGTTTAGATAGTTCGTTCCCGGAATCGCGAATAGCGGTCCCGAGCGAGCCGGGATGTCGAGAAAGTTCGTGTGATCGTACGCATACCCAACGTTGAACGTATGCTGACCCCAGAGCTGCCAGATCTTCGACGTGTTGGCTTCGATGCTGTACGTGTTGTTCTTGGAGTTCTCAAACGCGCCCAGTCCGGTTGTCACCTGCGGCGACGCTGGCTTCGTGTAGTTGCCGACCGTGTTGATGAGCTCGTACTGATTCAGGGCCGGGATCTCGGTGAAGTGGTTGTGGTTGTACGCATAGGCCGCGTCCACCGTCCACGTGTTCGTGATGGCAGAGTCAATGCGGATCAACTCATCCGCGGAACCGTAGTTCCACGAGCTTTCGGTCGTCACCGGCACCGGGCTAGAGAGGCTGTTCGGAACCACGTTGTGCTTCGAAGGATCGCCGAAGGCGGTCGCTTCAACCGTCGTCCGGCTCGTCGCCTTCCAGGTCAGCTTGCCGGCATAGCTCAGATTGGTGATGCTGGAGTGGATGGTGCCGAGGGCCACCGACGCCGCCGGCGCATTGGGCGCCGCTGTAATGTAGTTCTGGCTCAGCGACGGATCCCATGCACCGAAGAAGAACAGCTTGTCCTTCAGAATGTATCCGCCCACTTCAATCGAGGCGTCGTACGCCGGCTGCGAAAGCGTGCTCGAGTACGTGTTGTTTATAAAACCGAACTGGTAGTACTGATACCGGCTCGCATAGAAGCTGCCGGGAGCGAAGTACGCGCTGATCGCGCCGTGGAACTGGTCGCTGCCCGACTTCGTCACGATCTGCACGATGCCGCCCGTCGCCTTGCCGTACGCCGGCTCGAACGCCGTGGTCTTGACGTCAACTTCCTTCACGAAGGTCAGGTTGATGCCCGTGCCAAGCGCGCCATGGTAGCGGTTGAAGGTGCCGATGCTGCCGAACGCCTGATCCGTGATCGTCACGCCGTCGACGACATACAGGTTCTCAAGGCCCGAAGCGCCGCCGATCGACGGGTTCGAGGAACCCGGTCCGATCGCGTTCGGGGTCGTGTTCACCTGGCCGGCTGCAACGCCCGGAGCCGCGTAGAAGATCGCGCTCACATTACGCTGCATCGGAACGCTGTTATAGAAGGTGTCGGTCAGGTTCGACGTGATCGCCGTGTTCTGCGTGTCGATCGCGACCGCAGCGGCGGTGACCTCAACCGTCGTCGACTCGCTGCCGACGCCCATCTTCAGGCTTAGCGTCGAGGCGACGCTCACCGTGACTTCGTTGTGCTTCGCTTCAACGGCAGAGAAGCCGCCCTTCGTCACCCTCACGTCGTAGTAGCCGGGACGAAGATTACTCGCCGTAAACCGGCCGATGTTGTCCGTATGTATCGTAATCGTTCCCTGCGGGCCCGTAACGGTAACGGTTGCATCGGGAATCACGGCACCGGTTGCGTCCGTGACGGTACCGTTAAGGCTGCCGGAAACCGCGGACTGATCCTGGGCCACGATACATACCGGCAGCAGGACTGCAATACCTACGACAAGAGCTCGTAGAAACGTTCTCACTCCACACCCCTTTGGGGAACCTAGCGGATCGCTTCCCGCTGGTTCATCGGGGTTATTCATTGCATGTAGACTGCCATTTGTCACAAACGTGTGACAAATGGCAAACAATGGACTTACACGAATGGGTCATAAGAGGCGCTATCCCCTTTGGAATGAATCTTCCAAAAAGCGTAGCATCGTTAGGCGATGAACCGATTATCAGGCCTCCCGCATCGCGAAGGTAGCATTTCGGAAGAGACCAATGGCCACGATCGTGGAAAAACGCCCCGAGGTTGACACCATCGCAGCCGTCGCCACGCCGCCAGGCCGCGGTGGCATCGGCATCGTGCGTCTCTCGGGACCGGAAGCTTGGGCGATTACCGCCCAATTGGTCCGTCTCCGCCGCCCCCTCGAAGCTGGCCGCGCCGTTCTCGCCCAGGTCTTCGATCCCAACAATCCGGAAGCGGCCCCCATCGACGAAGCCGTCGTGACCGCGTTCGTCGCTCCGCACTCCTACACCGGTGAAAATGTTGTGGAGATTGCCGCGCACGGATCACCCATCGTGTTGGAAACCCTGCTCCGGAGTGCTCTGTCAGCGGGCGCGCGGCTGGCAGCGCCGGGAGAGTTCACCCAGCGCGCCTTCCTGAATGGCCGCATCGATCTCACCCAGGCCGAAGCCGTGCAGGACCTGATCGCCGCACAAACACTGGAGCAGGCGCGTATGGCCGCCCAGCAGCTCGGCGGCGCGCTCTCGCGGCGCGTCGCTCCGGTAAAGGACGAGTTGGTCACGCTCATCGCTCTGCTCGAAGCCGGGATGGACTTCGCCGCAGGCGAGCTCGACGACGTCGACGTCGTCTCGCCGCAGCAGATTCGTTCCGTGCTCACCAGTGTTCGGGACGCGCTCGAGCGTTTGGAACGCAGCTACGCCCAGGGCCACCGGTTACGGGAAGGCGCCTCACTCGCCCTCGTAGGTCGCCCCAACGTGGGCAAGAGCTCACTCTTCAACCGGCTTCTCGAACGCGAACGTGCGATCGTGACCCCGCTGCCAGGAACAACCCGCGACACCGTCGAAGAGGCGATGGCCGTCGGCGGCATCCCGCTCCGCCTTATCGATACAGCGGGCTTGCGCCTCGCCGGTGAATCCCCCGCGGATGAAGCCGAAGCGATGGGAATTGCCCGCTCCCGCGAAGCGCTGGCCGATGCCGACCTTGTGGTCGTGGTGCTCGATGCGACCGCAGCCATCTCGGCGGAAGAGCAGGAACTCCTGCAGTCGCTGAACGGTCGCCCGCACATCACCCTTCGGAACAAATCGGATCTGCTGACGGCAGCTCCGCCGAATGCCGGTGAGGAATCAGGCTATCTATTAACTTCAGCGTTAACCGGTGAAGGCCTCGAGCCTCTGCGTGCAAAAATCCTCGAACTGCTGCACGCCGAGGGCGACGCCGCTACCACCGGCGTGCTGAACTCGCTCCGCCAGCAGCAGGCTGTCGAAACGGCACTGGAATCGCTCGCTGCCGCCGAGACGGCGAACGAGTCCGGAATCCCCCATGAGTTTCTGCTCGCCGACCTGCACGGGGCCCTGCGATCGCTGGACAGCCTCACCGGCCAGACCACCTCCGACGACATCCTCAACCGCATCTTCTCGACCTTCTGCATCGGCAAGTAGCTGATCTCGCTTTTCCTGGTTATCTCTCGCTTTTCCTGGTTGTCATCCCCGAAGGGGTCTGCGTTTGCCTGATTCGCCACTCCCGCTTGTCAGCCTGATGCGCCTTTCCCGCAGCAAAGGAGCGGGAACTGCGCCCCTAACGTCGCTAATTCCCTCACCCCCACCCGCAACAGTGCGAAAATAACCCCATGACGCGTGCGCGGATCGCGATTCCTGTGCCCACCAGCGGCGATGCCGACTATAACCACCGCTCCTGGCCCAACTACGCCGCGGCGGTCGAGGCCGCCGGCGGCGAAGCGGTCCGGGTAGAACTCGGAACTGCCAAGGCCCTCCGCGAGGCTGCGCGATCCTGCTCAGGAATCCTGTTACCCGGCAGCGGAGCCGATGTGCTACCCGCCCGCTACGGCGCCGAGACCGACCCCGCCACCAACAAAGCCGACGAGCCCCGCGAGACCGCCGACTGGACGCTCCTCGAAGAGGCGGAACGCCATCGTCTCCCGGTACTCGGAATCTGCTACGGCCTTCAATCGCTGAACGTCTACCGCGGCGGCTCGCTCGTCCAGGACCTGCTGCCGCTGCCGGTAAACCATTCCGCGGGCCGAAAGGTCGCGGTCGCCCATACCGCCGACATCGCCCGGGAAAGCCTGCTCGGATCCCTTCTTAGCCCAGAGGAAGCCACTGAAAATAATGGGTTTCTGCGCCTGCCCGTGAACTCCAGCCACCACCAGGCCATCGCCGAACCCGCCGCCGGGATGCGCATCGTCGCCCGCTGCCCGGAGGACGGAGTCATTGAGGCCATCGAAGCCGATTACGACCCGAAAAGCCCGTGGTTCTTCATGGCCGTCCAGTGGCACCCGGAACGGAGCACCGATATCAGTGCGGCCTCGCGGTCATTGTTTACCCGTCTGGTCCAAGAGGCGGAGCGCAAGGCTGGCCTCGCGAGCAAGTAGATGGCTACGCTCTCCTCCGACGAGATTCGCACCCTGCTCGAACCCTATGTCGCCCCATTTCCAACGGTATCGCTGTCAAGCCCGTTAATCGAACAGGTCTCGACCTACCTGGATCTCCTGATCCGCTGGAACGCCCGCATTAGTCTTACGGCGATTCGCCGGCCGGAGGAGATAATCCAGCGTCATTTCGGCGAAAGCTTTTTCGCAGCCGCCCACCTCGCCACTCACCTTAGCCGCGGCTCAGAACTGCTGGATTACGGCAGCGGTCCAGGATTTCCCGGCCTGCCGATCCAGATGCTGCTGCCCGAAGTCCGGGTAACTGTGGCTGAGTCGCAGGCGAAAAAGGTGGCCTTTCTGCGCGAAGTCATTCGAACCCTCGGGCTTCACGCGGAAGTCTGGCCGCGCCGCGTCGAGGAAATGCCCGCAGATCGTCGATTCGACGCAGTGACCATGCGGGCAGTCGAAAAGATGGCAGCAACGGTGGAGCATGCTGTCGCGCGGGTTCGCGAGGGCGGATGGGTCGCAGCGCTGGTGGGATCGGAGATCAAGATGGATGGCGCAGAAGGGTTTTTGATCCCAAAGTCGGAGCAAAGGCGGCTGCTTGTTTGGCGGACCGGGCTTCTCAATGTTCCACGTGGAACATTGGGGTCGTGACGCGTGGAATGTTCCACGTGGAACATTGGCATCCTAATCAGCTGTGATATCAATGACGACGGACATGGCGGCCATGTAGCCGCCTGCCGATGGCAGTAGGAACCGCTGTGCATTCCCTTGGGTCTTTGGCAGTCTTTCTTCTCCTGAGTTGGCGAATCCCTGCGACTGCGGTGCGGGGGCGTTTTGTGTTGGGCGCAAAGTTGCCGGATCTGCCCAGGCTCGTGCTGTGGGCACTTCATGTTCCGTGGCTTGGGCCTGGATTAGTGCTGGCGTTTCTTTTATTAGCCACTCTGCGCGGGACGCGAAGGGCGGCATACAAGCCGCTTCATCGGATCTTTCGGATGCCGAAGCTGGAGCGATATCGGGGAGAGATTCCGCGACGGCATCGGGATCTTGAGATCTGATCTCGGGGTTTGGGTCCAGAAAGGCACAGGTTGGGCGAATGTTCCACGTGGAACATCCTCAGAGACGTCTGCTAGCCTGAGGCTCACGAGATGCCGGACCCAGCGAAGCCTACCGAAGCTACTGAAAAAACCTCTGTCATTGCGGTCGTCAACCAGAAGGGTGGCGTCGGCAAAACGACGACCGCTATCAATTTGGCGGCGGCCGTGGCGATGCAGGGGCATAAGACTCTGCTGATCGACTGTGATCCTCAGGCCAATACGACGGCTGGATTGGGAGTGGCGCGGGACGAAGATCGTGTGTCGATCTACGACCTGATGGTGAAAGAGGCGACGGCTGAAGAGGCGACGATTTCGACGGAGATCGAGAATCTGTCGCTGATTCCCGGAACCAAGAACATGATTGGAGCGAATGTCGAGCTGGTGGCAGCGGAGAAGCGCGAATTTCGGATGCGCGAGGCGCTCGAACCAGTGCGGGGCGATTATCGGTTTGTGTTTCTGGATTGCCCGCCCGCGCTCGATCTGTTGACGCTAAATGCTTTGGTTGCTTCAGATAGACTGTTGGTGCCGATGCAGGCGGAGTATTTTGCGCTGGAAGGGATCTCGGAGTTGATCTCGACGCTGGACAGGGTTTCGGCGGCGTTCAATCCGGGGCTGGGGCTGGAGGGCGTGCTGCTGACGATGTTCGACGACCGGACAAACCTGTCGCAGCAGGTGCGGGATAATCTTCGTAACTTCTTCAAAGATAAGCTATTTACGACGACGATTCCGCGGAATATCCGACTGGCGGAAGCCCCGAGTCATGGCAAGCCGGTGATCGTCTATGACCCGAAGTCGAAGGGGGCGGAGGCTTACCAGGAGCTGGCGGTTGAGCTGCTGAAGCGGCATGGGGTCGAGGTCAAGAAGCCGGGTAAGAAGCTGATTCTAGATGACGATATCGCCGGTGGCGGATCGTCCGATTATCAGTACGCCGAAGAGTAAGCGGGTGTGGCCGTTTGGGAGGGAGTAGGGGCGATGGCTGAGTGGTTAGTGGTTAGTGGTTAAGCAAAAAACAAACGCAGATCCCCTGCGGGGATGACAACAAGAAAAGACAAGAGCAAGGGCAAGAGCCTTGACGCAAAAGGGCGCAAAGGAAAGACGCGAAGGAACGCCACGACCGTTCAAATCGCCAACTGCGAAATGAGTCGGACGTTGCTAAAGAATCGGCCACGGTGGCAAACGGAGGGGCATTTGTGCCGCACCGAGCGAAATACAGAGGTCCTTCGGCTTCGCCTCAGGATGACGGCAAGCGGGATTTTGGGAGGAGTTGGTCATGGCAGTAACGGATAAGCGGCGGGCGTTGGGCCGGGGGTTGGAGTCGCTGTTGCCGTCGCGGCCTAAGCCGACGGTGGATCTGGAGGCATCATCGGGGGCGGCCGCGGAAGCGACGGGCAAGCCGCTGGAGATTGCGGTCGACAAGATCGACCGCAATCCGTTCCAGACCCGGAAGGGTTTCGACGAGGCGAAGCTGGATGAGCTGGCGGCGTCGATTGCGGCATCCGGCGTGGTGCAGCCGATTGTGGTGCGGCCGGCGAAGGACGGACGGTACACGCTGATCACGGGCGAGCGGCGGTGGCTGGCGAGTCAGCGCGCGGAGAAGGCGACGATCCCGGCGATCGTGCGCGAGGTCTCGGATGTGCAGGCGATGGAGATGACCATCGTAGAGAACCTGCAGCGCGAGGACCTGAACCCGATAGAGCAGGCGCACGCCTATGAGCGGCTGAGCAAAGAGTTCAAGCTGACGCAGGAGCAGATGGCGGAGCGCACGGGCAAGGACCGCGCGTCGGTGACGAACTTTCTGCGGCTGCTGAAGCTGCCGGAGGATGTGCAGCTGCATGTCGAATCAGGTGAGCTGAGCTTTGGTCATGCGAAGGTGCTGCTGGCACTGCCGCCGGAACAGATTTCGAAGGTGGCGTGGAAGGTGGTATCGCTGCATCTCTCGGTTCGGTCGACGGAGAAGTATGTGCAGGGAATCATCAATCCGGAGATGGTGGCGAAGCCGGTGCAGGTGGCGGAGACACGGGTGGTCGACCCGAATGTGCGCGAGGCGGAAGACAGGCTGCGGCGCTCGCTGGGGTTGAAGGTGACGATCGAAGACAAGAGCGGCCGTGGCAAGGTGATCATCGAGTACGCGGGGGTGGATGATTTCGATGCGATTCTCGCGGCGCTGGGGAATGAAGTGCAGTGAGTAGTGAGATAGTGAATAAGGCAACGACAAAGGCATAGGCAGCAGTCGCGAAGAAGTCTCTCGTAGCCCACTCATCGCGATATAGCCGCGATGAATGGGCCACCCGCGATTCTCGCGGCGCTCGGGCAGTAGCGCGTTCGATTGTTGGTCCCGTCTTTATAGGTCGGGCCTTCAGCCCTCTGTTTTTCTGTTGATGCAACCCTGGGGCTGCGGGCTACGCCCTTCGCCCCAGGCTGTTATATCGGCGCGCCGTTGGCGCTCGCACCCTTCGTCGCAACGGCAAGACCGTCGCCGATACCCTGCAGCACATCGTCGCCGTCGATCAAAATGGGCTGAGCTCGGGCCATGGTTCGTGCCGGAGTCGCTTGCACCCTCCGGCGGTCAGGGTGAGTTGAGCTCGCTCCGCGGTTCGTGCCGGAGTCGCTCGCACTCCAGCGACCGGAGTGGGTTGAGCTCTCGAAGGAACGTGCCGGTGTCATCCGCGGGTCATTGTGTGTCAGGAAATTGCATGGCAGCGGGTAAGCTGAGTGGCGAGGATCCTCGCCATGCCTTGTACAGCTGATGAGCTTCGCCACGTTCCATTGTTTTCCCTGCTCGATGACGACGAGCTCGCTGTTCTTGCGCAACAGGTTGAAGTGCATGAGTTCGCGGCGCGACAACGTATCTACAAGGCAGGCGATGCGGGATCGAACGCGTTCGTGGTGCTTACGGGTGCGGTGCGCGTGACGCTGGTCGATGAGGATGGGCAGGAGGTTGTGTTCTCTGAGCCGCATCATGGCGACTTCTTCGGCTTCGCTTCGATGATGGACGATTCCCCTCATGCGACGACCGCTGTCGCGGTCGAGCCGACGACGTGTGTGGTGATTGACCGCCACGACCTGACGCAACTGGTCACGCACAAGCCAATGGCGGGACTGGACATGATGACGGTACTGGCGCGCGAGATTCATTCGACGCAGAGGATTGTGCGTTTGCGTGCAATGCGCAATCCGAATGAGGTGTATGAGGAGAGCGAGACGGTGGGCGAGAGGATCGCGGATCGTGTCGCGGGGTTCGGCGGATCGTGGACGTTCATCATCGTGTTTCTTTCGGGCCTGCTGATCTATGTCGCGATCAACGTCGCGTTGAAGAGGCGGTCGTGGGATCCGTATCCGTTTATTTTGCTGAATCTGTTTTTGTCGATGCTGGCTGCGATTCAGGCGCCGGTGATCATGATGAGCCAGAACCGGCAGGATGCGAAGGATCGCGTGAGATCAGAACTGGACTTCCAGGTGAATCGGAGAGCGGAGACGGAGATCCAGGCGCTGAGCCGGAAGCTGCATGCGATTGGGGATAAGTTGGATGATGTGGAGGATCGGCTGCGGGGGTAGGGAGTTAGGGTTAGTGGTTAGTGGTTAGTGGTTAGTGGTGGACCGAGTGATAGTGAGTAGTGAATAAGGCAACAACAAAGGCAAAGACAAAAGCAGATCCCCTTCGGGGATGACAACAAGAGAAGCAACAGCAAAAGCAAATACTGAGATCCTTCGACTGCGCCCTTCGGGCTTCGCTCAGGATGACGGCTGTGAAGGGACTGGCGCCTAACGATTCGCTATTTAGTGGCCATGGACTTAGCGACCTTCTAGCTTCCTACTTCTTGTCTCCTAACTTACTCACTTCCTAACTTCCTAACTTCTCCAGGTGGCCGCGGTGGAGGCGGAAGTGTTCGCCGCGCCAGACGACGGTGTCGGAGGCGTAGGACCAGGCCCAGAAGAAGAGGCCGAAGGCGTCGCGGAGTGGGAGCAGGAGGAGGTCGCGGAGGACCTGGCCGTCGCGGAGGAGGCCGACGCCGACGACGAGGGCGACGGACATGCGTGCGAGGAGAGCGACCGAGAAGAGGGTGAAGCTCCAGAGCTCGCCGCCGCTGGCGATCATGGTGAGCATGGCCCAGGGGAGGACGTAGGTGATGCCGAGGCCGAGGTAGCCGGCGCGGCGGGAGTCGCGGGTGCCGCGCGCCCAGCGGAGCTGGTGGTCGCAGAAGCCGCGGAAGGTGTAGGGCGGGATAGCGGTGGCGACGACTTCGTGGAGGAGCTCGACGCGGTAGCCGGCGCGGTGGAGGCGGGCGCCGAGCTCGTAGTCGTCGGCGAGCTGGTCGGTGAGGGAGGCGAATCCGCCGATGGAGGCGAGTGCGGATTTTGTTGTGGCGAGGGTGGAGCCGAGGCCGAAGCGGAGGCCGCCTTCGAGGGCGCGGGCGGTGAGGGCGCCGGGGATGAAGTCGGTGGAGATGCCGAGGGCTTCGAGGCGCGACCAGAGGGTGCGCGAGGCGAGGCCGATGTAGGGCGCGGTGACGAGGCCGATGTTTTCTTGGTTGAACGCGGCGGCGATGTGGGTGAGGTAGTTGGGGGAGACGAGGATGTCGGAGTCGTTGACGAGGATGTGCTCGTGGGTGGCGTGCGGGAGCATCTGGGTGAGGTTGGAGAGTTTGCCGTTGGGGCCGAGGCGGAGGGGGCACTCGATGAGGCGGATGGGGATGTGCGGGAAGTCGACGCGGAGGCGGGCGACCTCGGCGACGGCGGGATCGTCGAGGGAGCTGACGCCGAAGAGGATTTCGAAGGGGCCGGCGTAGTTTTGCGTGCAGTGGCTGACGAGGCCGGCGTGCATGCGGGGGTCGAGGCCTTTGATCGGCTTGAGGATGGTGATGCCGGGGGTGAAGGTGGGATCGGGTTGTGGTGCGGGGGTTCGTTCGAAGCGGCGGGTGGCCCAGAGGGCGAGGATGCAGTAGACGATGCCGCTGAGGGTGAGGAGAGCGGTCAGAAGCTCAGCGGCGAGCGCGAGGGAGTTCACTCGGATAGTTTAGTGGGCTGTCGGAACGGATGACGGGCCAGCGCCGCTATGTCGTCCGATGCTTGCTAGAAAGGGCAGGGTCACCGTAGCGAACAACACCGAAAAAATCATTCCATTCAGGAGTGCCAGCCAGAGAGTCATCGGAGGAAACAAGCAGAAAAGGAGCATCCAGACTTTCTCTCCAGGAATCTTCGCCGAAGATGGAGCATGAAGAAATACTGATGGAGCCAGCATTGAGATCGGACCGAGTATGTATATACCCGCCAACACCCAACCCCATTTTGGGAAGCGCTTCGTGTACATCCAGCTTGACGCTCCGAGCAAAATCACGCCTGCCAGAGGAACAACATTCAACACAACTGTATTCACATTCTCGTGGAGAGCAGCGGAAAGGAGGATGGCCGGCAACCAAAAGGACAGCCCGCCCAGTGCGATCCAGTACAGTTTGTCCTTCATAGCATTCCTCCAAGCGCCAAGCTACTCGTAGCGGAGGGCTTCGATGGGGTCGAGGTTGGCGGCTTTGTAGGCGGGGTAGATGCCGAAGACGAGGCCGATGGCGCAGGAGCAGAGGAAGGCGGCGAGAACCCAGAGGATGCTGACGCTCGAGGAGATGAGGAAGCGCAGGCCCATCGCGATGCCGGAGCCGATGAAGATTCCGATCACGCCGCCGACGGCGCAGAGCACGATGGCCTCGAGCGTGAACTGCAGCAGGATGATCTTCTTTGTGGCGCCGATGGCTTTTCGGACGCCGATCTCGCGGGTTCGCTCAGTGACCGAGACGAGCATGATGTTCATGACGCCGACACCGCCGACGATGAGGCCGACGGCGGAGAGGCCGAACATCAGCAGGAAGAGCGAGCCGGTGATCTGGTTCCAGAGTTTGGTGATGGAGTCAGACGAGAAGATGGCGAAGTTGTCCTCGGCCTCATTGCGGACTTTGCGGCGGCGGCGAAGGAGCTCGCGGATCTCTTCGGTGACGAGGTCCTTGTTTTTCTGGTCGTCGAACTTGGCGGTGATCCAGTAGTCGAGGATCTCGGGGTGGAGCTTGTGGAAGGTGGAGAGCGGGAAGTAGGCGGTGGAGTCGTCGGGATTCTTGCCGCCGCCGAAGGCTGTCTTCTGCTTCTCGTAGACGCCGACGACGGTGAAGGTGCGGCCGGCAATGACGACGTCCTTGCCGATGGGGTCCTGGTTGCCGAAGAGGTCTTCGGCGATGTCGTGGCCGAGCACGGTGATGTCTGCGGCGCGGTCCTGGTCGGTCTGAGTGAAGAAGCGGCCGGCGGAGAGAGCCTTGTCGTAGACGGTCGCGTTGGACGGCGTGTCGCCTTCCAGCGCGACGTTCTCGGATTTGCGCAGGCCGTAGCGCGCAGTCGCGGAGCCCTGCGTTGAACTGGTAGTTCGTGTATTGCAGGGAGGCGGTGGAGGCGACGACGTGCGGAAGCTGGCCGATGGCGAGCATGTCGTCGTAGGTCATCTGCTTGCGTGCGAGCATCTCGGCGGTGGGACGCACGCCGATGACGGGGAAGCGGAAGATCCACAATACATTGGTGCCAAACTGTTCGACGAGCGTCGAAACAGACGTGTTGAGGCCGTTGATGACGGAGGATATTGTAATGACGGTCATGACGCCGATCACAATGCCCAGGATCGTGAGGGCGGAGCGCATCTTGTTCGCGCGTAATGTATCCAGCGCCATCCTGATCGATTCGCGTTGATCGCTTGGACGCATCAGAATTCACTCCTCAGGGCCACGATTGGATCGAGGTCGGCGGCCTTTCTTGCGGGGTAGACGCCGAAGAAGACGCCGACGGAGGCGGCGACGATGAGGCCGGCGAAGACGCTCCACAGGGCAATGGTGGAGGGGAAGCTGATCAGGAGAGTGACAGTTTTGGCGAGGATAACGCCGAGGATGACACCGATGGCGCCGCCGACGAGCGGCCATGGTGGCGGATTCCATCAGGAACTGCTGGAGCAGGTCGGCGCGCTTGGCGCCGAGGGCCTTGCGGACGCCGATTTCGCGGGTGCGCTCGGTGACGGACACGAGCATGATGTTCATGATGACGATGCCGCCGACGACGAGCGATATGGCGGCGATGGCGACGGCGACCGCGCCGAAGTAGCCGGTGACGGTGGCAAGGAGGCCAGCCAGGGCGTTCGAGGTTTCGATGGTGAAGCTGTCTTCGGCGCCGGGGCGGTCATGGCGAACGCTGCGCATGATGAGGCGGCCCTGATCGACGGCGGCCTCCATCTGTTCGGCACCGCTGGGGCCCTGGTTGTAGATGATGATGCTCTTCTGCGTGCCGTATGTCTTCTCATAGGCGGTGAGCGGGACGGCGACCCAGTTGTCCTGGCTGCGGCCGAGGGTTTTGCCCTGGCGGTCGCCGATGCCGATGATGGTGTAGGGCACGCCGCTGACGCGAATCTCTTTGCCGAGCGGGTCGGCGCCTTTGAGCAGGTTGTCCTCGACGTCGGCGCCGATGAGACAGACGGGCGAGGCGTGGGTTTCGTCGGCCTCGGTGAAGCTGCGGCCTTCGACGATGTCGAGGTTCTGCATCTCGGGCATCATGGCGGTGTAGCCGCGGACCTGGACGTCGGTGGCGGATTCCTTGCCGTAGACGACGGGGCCGGTGGTCGACTTCATGGCGCCGACCTCCTTGCAGAGCGTGCACTGGCTCTTCATGGCGTGGTACTCGTCGAGTCCGATGACTTTGCGCTTCTGAAACTTGACGTACTCGTTGTAGCTGGTGATGATGCCCGGCATCTGCGAGACGGTGAAGACGTTGGCACCCTGCTTGTTGACCTTGGTGGCGACGTAGACCTGCGCTCCGTTAATGAGCGTGACGACGGCGATCAGCGAGGCGACGCTGATGACCACGCCGAGCAGCGTCAGCACGGTGCGGAGCTTGTTCGCCCAGAGCGATTGGAGGGCGATCCGGAATGCTTCTTTCGTCTCCATGAGAGGTCTTTAGAGTCTATCGCTTATGCGTGTGGCGCGCCGGGGTGCGCGAAAGTGACCGGACGTAGCTCTCCCGTGACAGATGGTACGGCGGAATGGGGGTGGTGGTTCCCTCGGAGGGCCGGAGGCAACCCAAAGCGAGATCCCGCACCGGCATTGGTCCCTGCAGCATCTGCAGATCGCCGTCAGAGTTGCCAAACGCAGCGATGGGCCTGCGTCCGATGTTCATGTTGATAGCCACAGGCTTGCCGACGTGCCGCGTTATCAGAAGACCGCGATACGCTCTTCGGGTTTCACGAAATATGGGCCGCCGTCCGTGGTCAATGTGCGGACAAGATCGACCTGCTGCTGGCTGAAGTGTGAGGTGTGACCCGCAGCCGACACGGTGGAGGCTGGTTGCATCCTAAGACGTTGAGAGGTGCGATGAAATTATTGAGGGCTTTCGGTGTCGGGATGATCGGGTTGCTGCTGGTTGCCGGTTGCAAGAAGACGGCAGACAACAGCGTGAATTACAAGAGCGCGATTAATGCGTGGTACTCGGCGCACCCGTCGTGCCTGTGGAGTACGCCGCAGAAGTTTCCGACGCAGGTGGGGGCGAGCAATGACAGCGAGAACGCTCCGTTTGCGGCGCTGGTGGACCAGGGACTGCTGGTGCGGTCGACGAGCGAGAAGAAGATCATCATTGTGTCGAAGCAGGAGGTGAACTATGACCTCAGCGACAGCGGCCGCAGCGCGTGGACTGCCGATGCGAACCAGCCGGGGTACGGGAATTTCTGCTATGGGCACCGCACGGTGCAAAGCATCACCAGCAGCACGCCGAACAATGGTGAGCCTGGAGCGACGACCACGGTGAACTATCAGTGGAGCTTCAGCGGAGCGCCGAGTTGGGCGCAGGCAGCCGAGGTGCAGAATGCGTTTCCGCAGGTGAGAAGTGATCTTGCGGGAAATGGGTCGGCGAGCGCGACGCTGACGGATACGAGTAATGGATGGCAGGTGACGACGCCTCCGCCTTCGGCGCGCGGGAACGGCGCCAGCACGTCAGCGGCGGATGGGGAGATCGTGCGGTAGCGAGTGAGTAGTGAACAAGCAGAGGCAAAAGCAGATTCCCTGCGGGAATGACAACAAGAAAGACAAGGGCAAAGGCAAATATAGGGATCCTTCGACTTCGCGGCTTCGCCGCTTCGCTCAGGATGACAGGCGGTGTGGGTGGCGTCGTCGAGCTCGGGGAATGGGCGGTGCTAATTGCTTTGCGATTGTGTGATGAGCGCATCGCACTCCTGCGCTATCTGGTCCAGGCCGCTGGGATCGTTCAATTGCGGAAGAGAACGCCAAAGATTACGCAACTCGATCGCGCTACTCACGGCAGCCGCGTAGTGGAGTTTTTCGAGCCCAAAGATAAGATGATAGGTCTGACCATACCGATTACGCAGCGGAGAATCGGGTGTCGTAACGTCATTCCACCAACCCTGCCGAAGAGACGGTCCCGTGCGTTCCCAGAACGCGACGTCTCGTTCGAACCGGCGATTCAACTCATCTCCTGCTGCTTTTCCTCCCGCCTTCACCATCGCATCGACTAAGTCCGACGACTGCACCGCAAGGGCAGGATCGTCCAGCATCTCACCAATCGTGCCGACCGCCGAGGGCCCGGACTTGCCCAATTCCTCCAGCGCTTGACGTCGCGCCGGAAAGATCTTCGACTTCACGTAGGGTTCGAGCCGCAGTGCACGAGCACGTCCATCCGTTTCTGCGACTGCAGCGGCCATTTCGTTCTGCACGCAAAACCCTCTCGGCAACGCTGTTCCTTAAGCACTCCTCGGAACAGCCCTGAGAACACGGCGCTCCCTTTGACATTCCGTGGTAACTAGAGAGAACCAAAGGAGCGGAAGTGAACCCCATCTGCGTAAAGACGTACGCAGTACCGCCGTCGATCCACACGGCTGCGATCTTCATCGAATCCGCGCCGCGACCCCATCCAATCCACCCGAGTTTCGCGTCGTCTCCCGCCAGCGGTTTTCGTTCCTCCTCAAGAAGAGAACAAGGTGCGAACCGGGAGGTTGTCTCGGAATTTGCTCCACGACACCGCTGCGGTCGGCCAGAGTCCACTCCTTTGGATAGGCGGAGATCGGCAAGGCATTCGCTGCGGAATCAATTCGGGAATGATATTTGGGTGCCCTTTGAAAGGTCACCCTTCCACGATTCAACCACGCTAAAGGTGCCATCGATCGGAGTAGTTTCGACCAGCACAATGTTGCTGGCATTCCACGATGCGCGTTCGGGTGAAAAAAGGACGCGAAGCATGGCAAGGCAAGGTTGAGACAACGCTGCGAGCACGATCGCGCACCAGAACACACGAATTATTCGTTTCGCGTCTCTTGAGTTCCCGGTGCGCATTCGTCAAGCATGCTACATCCTTTGAGTTCGTGGCCCGAATGCGCGCAGCTAGCGGCTAGCGGGGCGGGGCGGATTTGAGGGCGGTGAGTTCGGCGAAGAAGGCGGGGGTGGGCTTGAGGTCGGGGTCGAAGGGGAGGCAGCGCTCGGGCAGGCCGTCCTTGCGGGCGCCTTCGTGGTTGAGCCAGGTGGAGCGGTCGGTGATGCCCCAGGTGAGCAGGGCGAGGACGGCGGGGTTGGCGAGCGTGAGGTTGAGGTACTGCGTGTAGGTGTCGGCGACGGCCTTGTCGCGGGTGGGGATGTCGGAGGGGAGGTCGCGGTCGTTGACGTCCATCTCGGTGAGCATGATTTTGAGGCCGAGGGATTGGACGTCCTTGATGAACTGCGCGAGCGCGGGGCCGTAGGTGTGGCTTCCATCGGGTTTGGGGCCGGCGGTGATGTGCGACTGGATGCCGACGGCGTCGATGGGAACGCCGCGCTGCTGCATGCCGCGGACGAGGGCGAGGACGGCGGCGCGCTTTGCGGAGGAGGCGGGATCTTCGGCTTCGATGCCGTAGTCGTTGTAGGTGAGGAGGGCGTGGGGGTCGACGCGGCGGGCGGTGCGGAAGGCGATGTCGATGTAGTTGGGGAGGACCTTCTGCCAGGGCGAGTTGCGCATGCCGCCGGGGAGGTCGTCGGAGACCTGGATGGCTTCGTTGACGACGTCCCAGCTATGGATGCGGCCTTTGTAGCGGCCGCCGACGGTTTCGATGTGGTTGACGAGGACCTGCTCGGCGTTGGCGGGCGTGACGTAGGTGGCGAACCAGGAGGGGAGCTGGCGGTGCCAGACGAAGTTGTGGCCGCGCATCTTCATGTTGTTTTGCTCGGCGAAGTGGACGATGGTGTCGGCGTCGTCGAAGAAGAAGGTGGTGGGCGTGGGGCGGAGCGGGCCGAACTTCATCTCGCTTTCGGCGACGAGGATGCTCATTTGCTGCTGGACGAGGGCGGCGTAGTCGGGCTGGCTTCGCAGGCCGCGGACGGTGACGCAGCAGCCGACGAGGAGGCCGCTGGAGGCGGCGGCGGATTTGAGGGTGTCGGCGGGTTCGGTGGGTTCGGGCTGCGCGAGTGCGCGGAGACGGGAGGGTGGCGAGAGTGGTGGCGGCGGCGGTCTGGGCGAGGAACTGGCGGCGGGTGGAGCGCGGCATGGCTGACATCATCTCAGAGTTTTTGGTCGCAACCCGGCGGTTTGAGTTGCCGGATAGGTAAATTGTAGATACAATTTGTAACTGTGGAGGTCACCTACAGTTCCTCGAAAGATAGGGAGAACCTTCGCAAGCACGGAATTTCGCTGAGCCGGGCTGCGGATTTCGACGTGGATACGGCGTTGTTTGCAGTGGATGATTCTCAAGATTATGGCGAGATCCGGTACAACGCGATCGGGTGGATCGATGCCCAGCTCTACACGTTCACCTTTCGGCAAGACGAGGACTCGATCCGGGCAATCAGTCTCCGGAAAGCTACGAGGGAGGAGCGCAGACGATATGACGAAACGATCTAGTATGTCGAAGCGGCAAGAGCCAGATGCGGAGAATCCCGAGTGGACGGTCGCGAAGCTTGCGCGAGCCAAGCGACTGCATGAGCTACCCGCCGATCTTCAGAGGCTGCTGAAGAAGGGGCGAGGGCCGCAGCAGGCTCCGACCAAGGAGCTTATTTCGATCCGGCTTTCGCAGGATGTGCTTACAGCGCTGCGCGCGAAGGGACGGGGATGGCAGGGAATGGCGGATGAGACGCTACGGCGGGAGTTCGTGAAAGAGCGGTCTTAGGCGGCTACAATAGAGGCAGTGCAGGCGGTCGGGTGATCGCTGCCGCGCGGCTTCGTAAGAGGATCGTGCGGGGGAGGAAAGTCCGAACTCCGCAGGGCAGTGTGCCGGATAACGTCCGGGATTTGAGCGTGAAGGCTCAAAGACGGCCAGTGCAACAGAAAGCAAACCGCCTCGGTTCTGCCGGACAGGCGCTTCGGCGCTCGATTCCGGGATAACAGGCCGCGGTAAGGGTGAAAGGGTGGGGTAAGAGCCCACCGCGTCCGCAGTAATGCGGACGGCACGGTAAACCCCACACGGAGCAAGACCAAATAGGCAGGGAGACCGTTCGCTACTCTTCAGGCGGCGGCGCGCAACGGCCCGTTGCGTTCAGGCGAAGAGAGCATTGGGCTTAGGCCCAGGCAGCTGAAACCTGCGGGTAGGTTGCTGGAGGCTGGCAGTAATGGCGAGCCTAGAGGAATGATCGCCTAGAACAGAATTCGGCTTACGGGCCGCCTGCACTAAAAGACAGTGAGTAGTGAATCAGTGAATAGTGAATAAAACCGCTATTCACTGCATGTTCGGTCCGGGTGCCATGGTGGGATTCCGGGCCCCGGATGGGGAATGGCCCATCGAAGACCCTCACGTAGACTGGAAAAATCATGCCACGCGTCACCTCTGGCTCGTCCTTCGGGCTCCTTTGTGTTCTGTTGCTGAGCAGTTCCTGTTTGTTCGTCACCGGTTGCGGTATGGGGACCAGCGCCGCGCCGGATCCTGTCCCGCTGACCGTGAATGGCCGGGTGCATGGCGGGCAGCAGGCGGTGGTGGGCGCGCATATTCAGCTCTACGTTGCAGGCAATGGCGGCAATGGCAGTGCGTCCTCGCCGCTGCTGAACACGACAGTTACCAGCGGAACGAACGGCGGGTTCTCGATTACGGGCGACTATAGCTGCCCGTCGGCGACGTCGCAGGTGTACCTCGTGGCGACGCAGGGCAATCCGGGGCTGGGCTCCGGCGGCAATAATCCGGCGCTGGCGATGATGGCTCCGCTGGGTGCGTGCGGCAATCTGTCACCGACACAGTTCATTGGATTAATGAGGTCACGACGGTTGCGGCGGCGTGGGCGCTCGCTCCGTTCACGCAGGACATCTCGCACATCGGCGCGAGTGGAACGAACTCGCGGGGCCTGGCGAATGCGTTTCTCAATGCGCAGCTGATCACCAATACGGCGACCGGAACCACGGCAACATTGCCGAGCAATCTGACGACAGAGCCGGGCAAGATCTATGCGCTGGCGGATGCGGTGGCGTCGTGCATCAACTCGGACGGAACGAGCGGCTGCTCGCCACTGTTCAGCGGCGGCCACACCGAGCGGAGGAAGTGCGCCGACGAACACGTGGGATGCCGTTGTGAACATCGTGAAGAACCCGGCGAACAATGTTGCGGGTGTCTTCTCGGCGATCGGGCCGCAGCCGCCGTTCGCGACGACGCTGACGCAGGCGCCGAACGACTGGACGCTCAGCCTGACGGTGACGGGAGGGGGAATCGACACGCCGGAGAGCCTGGCGGTCGACAGCCAGGGCGATGTGTGGGTCACGGACCGTTCCGGAATTGTGAGCGCCGTCAACCCGCAGGGCACGCCGCTCAGTTCTTCGGGCTTCGGAGCTGCGAATGCGGTTGAGGCTTTCGGCCTGACGATCGATCCCAACGATAACGTGTGGTCGACGCTCGGCGAGTATGGATCGCACAGTGGCACCAAGGGTTCGCTCGAACAGTTTGCAGGTATATCGTCGGGAGCCAACCTGGGCGACGACGACGATCTTCACGGATAGGAGCATCAACTATCCCTACGCTGTAGCGGCCGATCCCAACGGCACGATCTTTATCGCCAACTACTATGTCGACGGGCAGTTCCACGAATCTGGTAGCGTTTCAACCGACGGGAAATACCTTCACGGCGATATCGACAGGCACAGGGCTTGGGTTTCCTGTCGCGCTTGCGCCGGATACGGCTCATGGTGTGTGGATCACCGGCGGCTCCGGCGACATGAGCGTCGTGCACGTGGATGCCGGCGGCAACATTCTCTTCTCGACGTCCTGCTGCGGACAGACGGACGGAGTTGCGCTTGATTCGGCAGGCATGGTGTGGCTGGCAGATACGAAAACGACAGCTCGAGCGGCGGCACGTCGGGTGCGGTGACGGTGCTCGCGAGCGATGGCACTACAACGCATGACTTCCTGACTGCCGGTGGAATCACAGTTCCTTCGCATATAGCGATCGACGCCGCGCAGAACGTGTGGGTCTCCAATCTCCATACCAATGTCAGGGGAGCGACGGAGAGCTTTACGGAGCTGGCGGGCTCGAACTCGAGCAGCCCGGGTGCGGCGATCTCACCGAGCACAGGATACGGACTCGATGCAGGGCTTCTGCTGCCGTACGGGCTGAGCGATCGATCCCAGCGGCAACCTGTGGGTGTCGAACACGGGTGGGAACTCGCTGGTGATGTTCTTCGGCATCGCGGCTCCGACCAAGACGCCGATGCCGGCGACACCGCAGGCACCGTAGGCGGATTCATCGTCTCCTTCCATCCAATCGCCATCAGCAGCCGGTTCATCGGGAAGCTGGTGGCGAAGCCGCAGATCATCGCGACCTGCATCATCAGCCAGAAGCGAGGGTCGACACGGCGTGAGGTGCGGTGCGCGGAAGAGCCTGAAGCAGACCAGCGCCTTCGCGACCCAAAGGCCATCCTGCGCGTCTTAATCTCTGTGAGTTGCCGACGATTTCGAGTGATGCGTGCTGCAAACTTCAGCATTGGACTGAGCATGGTTCTCGTCGCCGGGCTTGAGCTGCGCGGCACAGCCGAGGAAAGAGCCGCTGCCTTCCTTCGAGATTCTGACGCACCGCATGAATGTCGATGTGGATGGCGCTCCGCGGGCGTATGGACCGCCGGGCAGAGACACGCTCGACTATCTGCGCAACGCGCATTCGATGGGGCGGCTCAACGCTCCAGTGGTTGGCTATCTGTTGGAAGAGGCTCCGCCGCATGATCCGGTCGTGCAGGGGCCGCAGGATCCGGCGCCGGGCTACTATGTCTCGCAGACGGCATATGAGGACGAGTCGGTTGAAAATCAGCGCGACCCGCGGCGATATGTGGACGCCACCAGGATCAACTACGTCGTGCTCGGAAATGAGGCGCGCAGGATGGGAGCGCGGCTCGGGGATTTTGTGGCGGTCTATTCGAAGCGAACGCACCGTGCGGTCTTTGGGATTGTTGGGGACTCGGGGAATCCGTCGGGGGACGAGGGCTCGCTGCATCTGCTGCAGGCGCTGGGCTATCCCTTTCATAGCGGCAAGGATGATGCCGTCGAAGAGGCTGAGATCGTGATCCGTTTTTATCCGGGGTCCAATCCTGAACACCGGTTCTTCCGTACGCAGGCTGCGCTGGACAAGGCTGCCGGGACGCTGGGCCTGAGCCGCGAGTTCCATGAGACGAAAAAAAACGGTGAGTGAAGAATCATTTATCGACCTGGCTTCCGCAACTTTTTCGGCTCAGGACAGGTCTTCACGCGTTAGAGTCGTAAGAACGACACCGTCTTTCTGAATGCATCAGTTTTTTGTTTCCGGTCGGTCCCTTGTTGTCGTTCTGGCGGTTAGCGCGTGTGCAGGATCGTTGCTGTTCGCGCGCAGCTCACACGCGGTATCGAGCAAATCCCCAGCCGAGGCCTCGCCGCAGTACTACACGGAGCACGTGCAGCCGATTCTTCAGGCCAACTGCTACCGGTGCCATGCGGGGTTCAACCACCGGGGAGGACTGCAGCTCGATACGCGAGCGGGTCTGATGCATGGAGGAAAGGACGGTGCTGTCATAGTGCCGGGTCATCCAGAGCAGTCGTTGCTGGTAGAGTTGATTCGACACGAGGGTCCGGCGAACGATCCGAAGCCCATGCCGCCGAAGGGCAGGCTATCGGACGCCGACATCGCAACCATCACGGAGTGGATCCGTGCCGGCGCAGCAATGCCAGCTGACGAAGCTCGTTAGCAGCCAGGCGAGAAGAACGAACAACCCCAGGAAAATGCTTTGAAGTCAGCTGCAGAAGTGTTACTGAAGTACCTCTGCGTGGGGCTCGCGTAGCGACTTAATTTCTCCTCATGATTATGTATTTTTTTGCATCATATGTGGCAAAGAGGTTCTACTATTGGGACGCGTTGACCGTCCTGATCCCTCCTCCAAGTTCAGTACGGTGACCTCAGTTCGCACGTTGAACCGAGGCTGGGCAGGTCTATTGCATGGTTGACGTCCACAGCTTCGCACTTCCGGGCTTCGTCTCGCAGGCTACGTTCGCGCTCACCTTGGCGCTGCTGGCCTGGAGCGACGCGCGCACACGCGGCACACGCTGGCTGGCTGCCGCCTGCGCTCTGCAATTGCTGACAATGATTTCGCGGGCGATCATGCCCGTGCCGCTGCGGGTATCAGAAAACCTGAGCGCGTGTCTGCTGGTCCTCGTCTTCTTCCTGATTTACATGGGCATGCGGTGGTTCGTGCTCCGCACCCGTCTGACGACGATGAATGGTCCGCTGGCCCTGAGTGCGGCGATGACCACGATCCTCTCGGTGGGCGTGATGCATCCGGGGGCTGAACTGGCTGCGGCGCGCGTGGCCGCGCTGATTGTCCTGGTGACGACGATCGTCATGCTGGTCAGGCCACGGATTAAGTCGCTCTCGGATACCGCGCGGGTGATGGCGCTGCTGATGGTGTTCGTTGCAGCTACCGTGGCATTCCAGTTGGTGCTGAGCCTGAGAGTCTTTCCGCATGACCGGCAGCTGGATGGAGCGGCGCACGATCTCACGATGATCGGCATCACGATGCTGGGCTTCGCCTTTGTGGGCATGTACGTGGCGGAGACCAAGCGCCGCCTGCACGAGGAGACGCGGCTCGATTCCCTCACCGGCCTGCACAACCGCCGGGCTTTTGAGGAGATGATTCAGCGCGAGGTTCAGCTGGCGGCACGCGACAGCACGCCGCTGACGCTGCTGATGATGGACCTGGATCACTTCAAGCAGTTGAACGACACCTGGGGTCATGCGCTGGGCGACCGCGCGCTGCGCACCTTCGGCGGCGTGCTGCTGACGGTGACAGGAACCCGCGACGCAGTGGCGCGCCTGGGCGGTGAAGAGTTTGCGATTCTGCTGCCTGGCCGCTCGGCACGCAATGCGGTGGCGCTGGCAGAACGGCTGCGGGCAACGGTGGAGGGCCTGCGGCTGAGTGAGGGCGAGGAGCTGGTTCGCTTCACGGTGAGCATCGGACTCAGCTCGTTGCAGCCCGGCGAGGCGGGCTTCGAGCCGATGCTGCGCCGCGCCGACCGTGCGCTCTACAAGGTGAAGCGCTCCGGCCGCAACCGGGTGTTGCTGGCGGACACGGAGATCTCCAGTGTTCCGTCGATCCCACCGGCCCGCGCGGTGTCCGACCTGCAGCCGGCTGGTGCGGCTTCGGACGGCTCACCGCATGCGTGAGTTCGTCGGTTAGCGGCCTTTCTTTCGTCTAAATCACTTCAAAACAGGCGTTTTCCCGCGGTGCGCGTTCGCGCTGCAGCCTTGCTCGAATTAAACTATGACTGTCTATGTCTGAGTCAGAAACCAAACCGCTTCCCGAGGTGGATCTTTCGCAGCCGCCCGCGGAGAACATGGTCCGCGTCACCTTCCGGCCCGAAAACAAGACCGTCGAGTTCCCGTTCGGCACGCTGCCGTACGAGGGCCATGGCGAGCCGATGAGCCTTCTCGACGTCGCCGAGAACTACAACATCTTTCTCGATCACGCGTGCGGCGGCGTCTGCGCCTGCACGACCTGCCATGTGCACGTCGTTGACGGCGCCAAGGGCCTCTCAGAGCCGGAGGAGAAGGAGCTGGATCGGATGGATTTGGCGCCGGGGTTGCAACTCAACTCGCGGCTCGGCTGCCAGGCGGTGATCGAAAAGCCCGGCAACTATGTGGTCGAGATTCCCGGCGTGGAATAAGAACTACGTGCAGGAAGGCAAGCCGGCGGCGAGTGGTAAAGAGTAGGCCGCGTGGTCCTCTGGCTGCAGAAGCGGCTATACAGCCGGAGGCATTCGGGTTTTGCGATGGGCCGCGCAACGCCTGCTCGGCAGACGTGTCTCTAAAGCAAGAGCAGAACATTCCCGGCGCGGGTGCGCCGCAAGAATGAGGGCCCGTTTCAAATGAATCTTTCAGCGGTTCGCAACTGCTGTTTCCTTCTCTTTCTTCTTCTCAGTCTCACGATTTTCACCGGCACGGGACAGGCGCAGATAGGGCTGTACGGCATGTTCAGCGCGCGGGCACTATTCGGGCATCGGCGTTGGATCCGGCACGCCGCCGAACCAGAGCGGGGGCATGACGGCGCTCGGCGGCACCTTTCGGCGTCTATGACAACTTCATTCCATTGGGGCCGATCAAGCTTGGCGGCGATGCGCGCGTCTTCATCCAGAACAGTGCCAACTCGACGAGCTATGGGAATAAGCTGGCGGGATTTCTGGTGGGGCCGCGGCTGGCGATTAATCCTCCGGTGATTCCGCTGAGGCCGTATATCCAGCTGGAGGTCGGCGGCGTGGGCTCGAACAACGGCACGAGCAACAGCAAGAGCACGTCGTTCGCGTACCAGGTGAACGGCGGCGTGGATTTTACGGTGTTCCCGCACGTGGATATTCGCGGCGAGTACGGCGCGGGTCAGCTCACGTCTCTCGGCAACTCGAATCACACGCTGCAGGAGTTCGGCATCGGGCTGGTGCTGCGGCTGTAGCGGCGAAGATTGCGCTAGTTCGTTGCCGGGATCCATCAGCGTCAGGCCGGTGGCGTCGTCGTGCTTCTTGTGGAGCGCGACTGGATCGGCCGTGACGAAGACCTCGAGCAGCGGCTGCACGTGCGCGCTGAGGAAGTGGCCGCCGAGAGCGCGGCCGTCGGGCATAGAGACCACGCAGTGCATGTGCACCGCAGGCTTGCCGTTGAGCTGCGCGATGTCCCCGACCAGCGAGACGACCTCGACCTGGGTGTCGATGGGGATGAGACGGTACATCTTCCTGTCAGGGTCGTAGAAGCCAAGACGCACGTCGTGAAAGGCGCCGATGGCAGTGAAGTGCGCGCTCTGGATGTGGTACTTGCGCGGCGAACTGCGTGAGGCCGGCGTAGGGATCGTCGCCGGTACGGAAGATGACGGCGTACTCGACCGGCGCCGTTCCTTTTGAGTTGGTGAGCACCTTCACCCACATGCCGGGCGCGGAGCCGTGAGGGCCGGTCTCCGAAGGCGCGATGTATTGCGGCGCGGGTTGTGTTTGCGCCGTTGCTGCGGCTGTGGAGATGGCGAGGAAAACGAGGATCCAGCGGGCGAAGCAGGTCATGGGGAGGCTCCAAGATTGCGTCATCAGAATCTCACCCGCGGCACCTCTATGGGTCGGGCCTTCAGCCCTCTGTCGTTTGATTGGACTGATCCTGGGGCTGCGGGCACAGAAAAGCGTGCCCTTCGCCCCAGGCTGGTATATTGCGCGCCTTTGGCGCTTTGTTGTTCAGCGAGATTTTGCGAACCCACGTCTCAGAGTCGAGATGTGAGGCACCCGCGCTTGTGCGGTGAAGCTGGTCTGGCCCCACTCATGCGCAGAGAGCGCGAATGAATGGGCCACCCCGAGTTGGTGCGTGGTTTGCGGAGCTAGAGGATCTCGCGTACTACGCGGCGCACGAGCTCGGTGGTCGCGCCGTAGATCAGGTGCGAGGCCAGCGGGTTGGCGAGTGAGCTCACGGGGTATTCGTGGGCCATGGACCCAGCTTCATGGCGGGCACGCCGAGCAGGTCGGCGGTAGCGAAGAGGATGCCGCCGAAGGTTGTGCCGAAGCCGGCCCTGGTCACAGTCGCAGTACTCGGACAGGCCGCCGTAGAGGCCGCCCATCAGCGCGCCCATGCTGTAGTGCACGATGGGGCCGCCGATCTCGCGCTGCTCGTGGGAGAGATGGCGACCGCCGGTGACGGTCTCGACGACCTTGTCCGCGGCCTTCATGGTCGCGTCTTCGCCGTCGGACTGCATATCGAGAAGCCTCTTCTCTGCCGGGGTCTCCACGGCGTCGGAGAGCTTTTTGCCCAGAGTTCCGCTGAACTCGTTCATCACCCAGGCAGCGGCCAGACCTCCGGCCACGCCCGCCAAAATTCCGCGCACAAGATGCCTGTCTGCCATCACGCCCTCACTCCAGGTGGTGTTCGCACAACCCGCGCATCAATGGGTTCGATGCAAGGCGAGGTGCAACGGAAGTTTTTACAGCGGAGGTGGTGAAAACGGCTTCGGGGAGCGGGAATACAAAATAAGTCGCCTCACCCCTTGACTTGTGATAATTAAGGCTAATAACTTGCATTGGTAGTCAAATCAGGTTCAATTGTCCGGTTTGGAAATGTAAGGTACGCGATTACCCGATAGGTTCCGTGATCCGCGATCTCACTAAAGGCTGGATTTAGCTCGCTAATATCGCTCCTCGATTCATGTTCGCCAGATAATTTTCATTTTTAGCAATTCCTAACGCTGAGCAAGAGGGTCCATGAAATTTCGCGTGTTGTTGCTGTTCGTTCTCTGTCTGCTGTGGGGTGCTCATGCATACGGGCAGGAAGACCGGGGCCGCATCAGCGGCGTGGTGACCGATTCGACGGGCGCGGCGATTCCCAAGGCCGACGTCGTCCTGACCAACGAAGCGACGCACGTTGTTCAGACGGTGCATTCAAACGACACGGGCCAGTACGTGTTCGACCTTCTGATACCCGGCCTCTACACCGTGCAGGTGGACGCTCCAGGGTTCAGGCATTTTGCCGCGACGCATGTGCGGGTGGAGATTGCCGGGCGTGTGGGCGTGAACGCGAAACTCGCGGTCGGGCAGAATACGGAGACGGTGACGGTGGACGAGCATGGCGTGGTGCTCAAGACCACCGACGCCATTCTCGGGTCGACGATGGAGTACCGCTCGATTGAGGACCTGCCGACGCAGTATGGCAACGCGTTTGAGCTGCAACTGCTGCAGCCCGGGTGTGATCTCGCACGACGCTGTCGAACGGCAATCACGACTATGAGGGCGGGCTCGGAGAGCACCAAGGTGGACGGCGCGCAGAGTGGACAGACGGAGTTCACGCATCGACGGAGCTCCGGACACGCGCAACGGCGGCGCGGTCACCACGGCTTTCATTCCGTCGCATGAGTTTGTGGGCGAGTTCAAAGTCATTACGGGGCCGTACGATGCGTCGCTGAGTCACACCTCCGGCGGCTCGCTGGACTCTGACATCAAGGCGGGCACGAGTCAGTTTCACGGTGGGGCGAGCTTCTACTGGCAGCCGGGGACGGTGAATGCGCGCGGCTACAGCTTCCTGCCGAATGCGAAGGTGAACCCGACGGAGTACAACCGCGAGACGGGCTTCGTCGGCGGACCGGTGTTCAAGAAGAATCAGAAGCTGTTTCTTCTTCGCCGGCTTTGAGAAGGAGCATAACTCGCAGGGAACGCAGAGTACGCAGACGGTGCCGACCGACGCCGAGAGGAATGGCGATTTCTCCGCGCTCTCTAACTACGGGTCGACGATCACGCAGTTCAAGCAGACGGTCTGCGGCGAACGTTGACGCAGACGTGGAATCCGTACCAGGTCTTCAATGCGTATTCGGAGACGACGGATCCGCGGTGCAGCGGACGCTATCTTCGCCAGCCCTTCAAGGATGCGAGCGGCAATGTCACGAATGTGATTCCGGCCGGGATGATCGACCCGATCGCGAAGAAGATTCTTGCGTACTATCCGGAGCCGACGGGCTCGTCTTCGCAGACGGTCGACGGCATGAACAACTATGTGTGGAACGGCGCGAACGTGGACCACTACTGGTCCGTGGTGAACCGTGAAGACTACAACATAAGCGACCGGCAGAAGATGTTCGGCCACTTTTACACCAGCAAGCGCGTGCAGCCGGGCAAGAACGAGTTCTTCCCGGGAGCGAGCGGACAGACGCTGACGCTGATTAACTACGGCGGCGTGCTGGATTACGTGAACACGATCAACTCGTCGACGGTGTTGAATGCGCGCTACTCGTTCACGCGCTTCACGACGGTGACGTCGCTCGATGCAAGGACGACGGTCGACGATCTCGGCATTCCCGGCGATCTGCTGGCGGGAGTGCCGGACATCGCGCGCGGCTTTCCGCAGGTGAAGATCTCCGGCTATGGGACGCTGGGCAACTCTGACCCCGGAACGGAGTACGACAACATTCACGATGGCCAGATTAACCTGACGCGCGCGCAGGGACGCCACACGTTGAAGTTTGGCGTGGAGTATCGGCAGTACCAGGCGAACCAGGGCAACTACACCGGCGAGCACGTTGTGCTGGGCTCGAGCGGAACGTATACGAAGGGGCCGGATGATAATTCCACGGCGGCTCCTATCGGTCAGGCGCTGGCGAGCTTTGAGCTGGGCGTTACCGAGGGCAATTCACAGACGCTGAATACGAGTACGTCCAACTACTCGGACTACTACGCGGCCTATGCGCAGGACGACTGGAAGGTGACGCCGAAGCTCACGGTGAATCTCGGGCTGCGCTACGAGTACACGTCGCCAGTCTACGAGCGGAATGATAAGAGCACGACCGGCTTCGCCTTCAACACGCCGAATCCGATCCAGGCGCAGGCGCAGGCCAACTACGCGGCGCATCCGAGCCCGCTGCTGCCGGCGTCGCAGTTCAAGGTGCTCGGCGGCTATCTGTATGCCAACACGCCGGGCGACCCGCAGCATGGTCTGTGGCATGCACCCAAGGATCTGTTCTCGCCGCGCTTCGGCTTTGCGTGGAATCCGATTCCCAAGCTGGTTGCGCGCGGCGGATTCGGAATCTTCTACAGCCAGCTCGCTGAATATATCCAGTACGGTAATCCGGCCGGATGGACACAGCAGACGAACGGCATCATCACGAACAATTCCGGGCTATCGTTCATCAACGCACCGAACACGCCGCTGTCGAACCCGTTTCCGAATGGGCTGGTGCAGCCGTCCGGAAACTCGAACGGTCTGCTGCAGAATGTGCTCTCTTCGATCAGCACTTTCTATCCGCAGAATCCGAAGTCGACCTACAACGAGCGCTGGTCGTTCGGGCTGCAGTATCAGCTTCCGGCTGAGCTGGTGCTCGACGTGAACTATGTCGGCAGCAACAATCTGCACATTCCCATCACGCAGGATTTCGACCCGCTGCCCAACAGCTACCTGAGCACGGATACCATTCGCACGCCGGCGATGCAGGCCAACTACAACAAGCTGACTGCGAACGTCACGAATCCGTTCTATGGCATCAGCGTTCCGGGAACGCCGTCGCTGAACGGCACGACCATCTCGCAGACGCAGCTTCTGAAGCCGTACCCGGAGTTCAGCGCCGTCACGTATGGCAAGACGACCGAGGGATATGGAACGTACAACGCTCTGCAGACGCAGCTTTCGAAGCACTTCTCGCACGGCTACAACCTGGGTATCGCGTATACGTGGTCGAAGTCGCTGGATGCGATTAACTTCCTGAACCCGGGCGATCCGAAGCCGTGGTACGGGCTCTCGAATGGCGACTATCCGAATCTGCTTGCGGTGTACGGGATCTATGAGCTTCCGTTCGGTCGCGGCAAGCCCTTCTTCTCGAACGTGAATCCGGTCGTGAAGCAGATCATCAGCGGCTTCCAGATCAACGGAACCTACCGCGTGCAGAGCGGGCAGCCCATCACGTTTGCGTCGAGCGACATCCTCGCGCCGAACGCAAGCTACTCGGATATCGGCAAGGTGACGAACAGGAGCCTGCAGCACTGGTTCAACACCGCAGCGTTCGACACCAACAGCAATGATCAGCTCGAGGATGCAGTGAATACCTTCCCGCTGCGCTTCGGCAATGTGCGGCAGTCTAATCTCGACATTCTGAACCTTGGTGCGGAGCGTAAGTTCCACATCTGGGAGAGCGTTGAGACCGACTTCAAATTCGAGGCGATCAACGCACTGAACCACACAGTCTTTTCCGCACCGAATACAACGCCAACGAGCACAAGCTTCGGTGTTGTGTCCGGCGTGGGAAATTCGGCGCGCGTGCTGACGTTCGCGTTTGAAGGACGCTTCTGATTGCAGTGCAGCTGAAACGAGAACGGCCCGCTCGATGGAGCGGGCCTTCTCCTTCTCGCTGACGTGCAAGGCATAACCGTGGACCGCTCGGGTTTAGCGTCTTTTGCTTCTGAAGGCATGCTCAAATGAAGTAGCGGGCGGCAAGAATAAGGAGATCATCGCGGGTGACCATCTCTCGTCGTAACTTCATTCGCGCCGGCGGTCTGGCGGCGTGCAGTGCATCGCTCTCTTCATTTGCAGGTTCAGAGTCATACGGCCAGACCGGAGCTCCAGCGAACACTCCCGACGCGTATGCAGTTCCGAAACCGCTGCCAGCGGGCCCGTTTTTACCTACGTGGGAATCGCTGCGCGACGGTTATCGTGTTCCGGCGTGGTTTAACGAGGCGAAGTTCGGGATATTCATCCACTGGGGTCTTTATTCGATTCCGGCACGGATTAATGAGTGGTACGAGCGCCACATGTACACCACCGATGTGCAGTGGCATACGCAGCATTATGGGCCGCCCGACAAATTCGGTTACAAGGACTTCATCCCGCTTTTCAAGGCTGAAAAGTATGACCCGCATGAGTGGGCGGACTTGTTCGCGAAGGCGGGTGCGCGCTATGTCGTCCCAGTGGCAGAGCATCACGACGGCTTTGCGATGTGGAACTCAGACCTGACTCCGTGGTGTGCCGGAAGAATGGGACCGAAGCGCGACCTGATCGGAGAACTGGCCGATGCAGTGCGTCAGCGCAATCTTATTTTCGGTCTTTCGAACCACCGGATGGAACATCATGACTTCGCATACCCGGCGGATGGTGTGCCTAACGACCAGTTCGATCCCCGATATGCCGGCTTCTACGGGCCGCCGATTCAAGGCAGCATGAACGAAGGGAACGCGTCCGCGGCCTTTCAAGGCGATTGGCTGGCGCGTGTGCAGGAGCAGGTTGATAAGTATCAGCCGCAGTTGATCTACTTCGACAACGGGGTGAACCCGCGCGAATACGACGATGTGAAGCTGCGGGCTGCTGCGTATTACTACAATCGCGCCACTCAATGGGGCAAGCAGGTGACGTTGGCAACCAAGGACGTGGCCTACCTCTTCGGCAGCGTTCAGGACTTTGAGAAGCAACAGCGTGCGCCGAAATGGATCTATCCGGCTGCAGGGTGGCAGATTGACGATGCGCTGGGTAGTACGTGGGGCTATACGACGGACATGACTGTTCGACCTGCGGAGAGCATAGTTCGGGAGCTCTTTGAGACGGCAAGCACCGGAGGGAACCTGCTGCTAAACATCTCTCCTCGCGGAGACGGCTCGATCCCCGAGGAGCAACAGACATCGCTCGCCGGAGTTGGGGAGTGGCTGCGGGTGAATGGCGAGGGCATCTACGGCACACGTGCCTGGATGACCTTCGGTGAAGGTCCTTTGATTCCCTCAGAGGCGCCGGGCGACTGGAAGGGGGGCTCGACCGACCAACCCGGGCCGAGAGTTGCCCGTGAAAAGATGGCGCCGCCAAGCGAAGCGGATTTCCGATTCACAGCCGGGCGCAACGGAGTGTATGCGTTTGGCTACAAGCGTCCTGCGCAGAGGGCACGGCTACGGTCCTTCGCTGCCGGAAAAGCGAAGGTAGAACGCGTGACTCTGCTCGGAGAGGCAGCTCCGTTGCAATTTGCGCAGAGCCGCGAAGCGCTTGAGATCACCATGCCCGCGGGCGCGCCGACATCTCAGGCATACTGCCTCCGTATTGAAGGCTCCGTTCCGCTAGGGGTCGTGGCGTAGGCCAGGCCTCACTGGTTCATGGCTTGTAGCAGCCGCGCACGTGGTGAATTTCAGGCCGCCGACAACAAAAGGCCCGCTCGAGGGAGCGGGCCTTCGCATCTCGCCAGTCCGGCGTGTGCATATGTTGGTGAGGGCGTTTGACTCCCGGGCAGGACTCTGCGCGAAGCGCGTCTCGCCGCCCGAGCAGGACTCAGATGCGCATTGGCATCAGGATGTAGCGGTACTTGACGTCTTCGTTGCCGTCTTCGGGGCGCATCTGGCCGGCGGACTGGGCGTCCTTGAACTCGAGGCGGACTTCGCCGGTGTTGCCGATGGCCTTGAGGAAGTCGATCAGGTACTGAGCTGTTGAAGCCGACGACGAGCGGATCGTAGTTGTACGGGGTTTCGATGGTGTCTTCCGACTCGCCGGAGTCGGTGGACGGACGACGAGAGCTTGAGCTCGTTCTGCTCCAGGCGAATCTTGATGGCGCCGGAGCGCTCGTCGGCGAACTGCGCGACGCGCTGGATGGAGCGACATCAGGTCTTCGCTGCGCACGATGACGAACTTGTTGTTGTCGCGCGGCAGGACGGCCTCGTAGTTGGGGAACTGGCCGGTGAGCTTGCGGCTGGTGAGCACGCGGCCGCCGACGCGGAAGAAGAGCGTCTGGTCGTCGTCGGCAAAGTCGATGGTCTCGGCCTGTCGGTGGGTTCAGCAGGCGAGCAGCAGCTCGCTGCAGCGCCTTGCGCGGGATCAGGGTCTTCTTCTCGCCGGAGATGCCTTCGAGGGTCTCGCCGAGTCTTCTCGATGTGCGCGAGGCGGTGACCGTCGGTCGCGACCATGGCCATCGACTCCGCCTTGAGGACCAGCAGCGCGCCGTTGAGCGTGTAGCGCGACTCTTCGTTGGAGATGGCGAAGATGGTCTTGGCGATCATGTTGTGCAGCGACGGCCGCGTTGATCTTGATAGCCGCCGGCGGACGGGAACTGCGGCACCTGGGGGAAGTTGGCGCGCGCCATGCCGACCATCTTGGTGTTGGAGCGGCCGGCGCGAATCTGCACCCAGTGGTTGTCCATCAGCTTGATGGAGATGTCGCCGTCGGGCAGCAGCTTGATGTAGTCGTAGAGCTTGCGCGCGGGGATGGTGCAGGCGCCGGGCTTCTTGACCTTGGCCGCGCAGCTGGTGTTCAGCGACTGGTCGAGGTCGGTGGCGGTGATGGTCAGGCGTGTCGTCCGCTGGCCTCGAAGAGAAAGTTCGAGAGGATGGGGATCGTCGTCTTGCGCTCGACGACGGACTGCGCGGCCGTGAGCTCGCGCAGCAGTTCGGCGCGCGAGACGGTGATCTCCAGGTTGCCGGTGGGCGTTGCATCAGGCATGTTGGCTGCGGTGGACACGGTTTCGATTCTCCCTCGTTCGGCAGGCGGCGTGATGGTAGTCGTGGACACTTGGGCTCTCCTGCGTACTACACCCAGCCGTGGCGCATGCGCAGGGCGCAAGGTGTGCAGCCTAGCTTTGGGTTGTGATGATTCTAGGGCGAGCAGGCCACTTCGCGCGAGGGGCAACTGCTGTGCATAACACGGGGCGTGTTGTGCGAGGTTCGTCTCAGGCACGGTGAGGGGTGATTGCCTGGCTGCTTCCGGTGATGAGCTCGCGAAGAAGAACCCTAAGATTAAGTCTTAAAGATAGAGAGAAGATAGTCGTCTTAACCGTTTGGCGTGGAAGAGTGGATAAGCCGTCCAGGCGCGCGAAAAAAGGCCTGAGAATCGCGGTTCCCGCTTTCCAAAACTGAAACCGGCGGAACGAGGATCTCGGAGATCCGGACGTGGGGGCCGGATTCTGGCCACCGTTTTCCATGTTCCCCACAGCTGGCCTCGATGGTCGTCGAGAAACCTGGTCCGGAGTGTGGGCAAAACGATTTTATTCAGCGTCGACGCGCCTGAAATTGCTGCCGCAATCTCAACAGTTGCACCATGTACGTGCAGGAAATCGCGTCCGCACCCGCGCGGTGCAAGGCATTCTGTTTGCAGGACAAAGCAAAAGCCGCTGGACACTGGCCCAGCGGCTCCCCAAAAGCAATTTTTTCTGCGAATTAGTTGCGACGATAGCCGCCGCGCCGTGGCCCGCCACGTCCGCGCCCGCCACTACGCATGCACCGTAGCCGCGCTCGCGCTCGCCTTCCGGCGGAATTCTGTAGCCCTCCGGATAGAGGACAACAAACCGCCGCGGACCCTCGCCGGAGCTCGCCGTCTGGAGCCCGCTGTCTCGCAGGAACATGTGCAGCATGCGGCGCTCGCGAGAGCTCATGGGCGGGAAGCTGTAGGGGCGGTTGCTGTCGTCGACGCGATCGATGGCATCGTCGGCCAGGCGGCGCAGATGGCGCACGCGCTCGGCCTTGTAGCCATCGGCATCGAAGGAGACGCGGTCGTGCTCCTCGGGCTCCAGACGCAGCATCTTCGCGGCGATGTGCTCGAGCGCACGCAGCAGCTCTCCGTCGCGGTCCAGCAGAAGGCCGGCGTCCGGACCCTTGCACTCTACATAGATGTCGCGCCGCTCGAATCCGTCGGGGTCCGCTGCACCCGCCCCCGCGGTGATTCGATACTTGAGCCGAAGACCTCCGGTGGAGGTCAGGATGCGCATCAGCGAGGCTACTTTCTCAGCCGCCTGGGCGAGGTCTTCCATGGGTTTCAGTGTCCTCAGAGGAAACGTGGTTTTGTTTTCAAGGCAGGGCTGCAAAAAACTTGCGGCCGAAGATCAGACCCGGAAATGGATAACTGTAACAATTGACAGCGAAAACTTCTCGAAGTCCCTCGTAATGATACTCAGTTTGCGTCCTCCAGTATGACGCAAACTGGAGTCTGCGGGACTCTATCGGCGTCCCTGAATCGTCTTGGGGCCCGCCTTGGCCAGTGCTTTCGCCTGGGCGCGCTTCATCTGGATCTCGCGCATCTCGCGGCCGAGCTTCGTGCGGTTCATGAGGAGCTGCTGCCCCACCATGATGAAGTTGCCGACGTTCCAGTAGAGCGCCAGACCGGAGGCGTAGTTCCACGTCCAGTAGCCGGAGAACGCCGGCATCATGAAGGCCATCATGCGCTGCTGTGCGGGATCGACGCCCGGCGAGGGCGTGTAGAACTGCACCAGGAAGCTGGTTACAACCATGATGATCGGCAGGATGTGATACGGGTCCGGCTGGCTGAGGTCGGGCAGCCAGAACCAGTGGGCCTGCCGCAGCTCGACGACCTTGGTCATCATGGTGAAGAAGGCGAACAGCAGGGGGAACTGGACGAGGGTCGGGATGCAGCCGCCGAACATGCTTACGCCGTTCTTCTTCTGCAGATCCATGATCTCGGCGTTCATCTCCGCCATCTTCGGATCGGTGGGCTTGGGATTCTTGTACTTCGCCTTGATCGCGTCGATCTGCGGCTGAATCCGCTGCATCTTGATCATGCCCTTCATGCTCTGAAAACGCAGCGGCACGAGCAGGGTGTAAATCAGCAGCGTGAACAGCACGATTGCCCATCCCCACGAGTAGTTGCGCGGTCCGGGGTTCGCGGGAGCAATCCATGTATGCACCGTCTGCAGGCCGACGAAGAGATACTTCGCAATGGGTCCCCAGAAGCCGAAGTCGAGCAGCGGCTCCAGCGAGTAGCCGTCCGCCGTCTTCACGCTCTTCAGCAGCTTCAGATTCTTCGGTCCGACGAAGACGCGCGCCTGGGTGTGGCCGGCGACATTGCCAATGGCCGCGCCCAGGACCGGAAGCTGAACGTCCTTGCTGCCCACAGGCTTACCGTCGGCGCGCAGCAGATCATTCATGCTGAGCTGGTTATGCAGCGTCACCAGCGTCGTGCCCTGTGTGTGGTCCGGCAGGATGGTCGCCGCGAAGTACTGATCGCTTACGCCGGCGAAGTCGAACGGACCATTCACCGTCGCGCCGCCGGAAACCTTCTTGGAGGCGATGTGCTCGTCCTTGCCAGCCTGCATCGTGTCGATCGACTGGTCGGAAGGATACGAATGTCCGCCTCGCGTGCGTGCGACAGCGAGATCCCCTGTGCCCGAAGGCCACGAGAGCAGCGCCCGTACGGGGCTGCCGTCCTTCAACACCTGCGTGTCGGCGTGGATCAGGTAATCCTGCCCGAAGGTGAAGGTCTTGGTGACGTCCAATCCGTTGGCCGCATAGTGGAACGTCAGCGTCGCCGGCGCTGCGAGACTTCCGGTCGCGGAGGGAACATACATCGCGTTGGCCAGAGTCTGGGTCAGCGCCGGGTCGTAGGTGTAGAGCGACATCGGGTAGCCGAACTTCGCGGAAGCCGCAGTGTCGACCAGATCGAGCGGCTTGCCATCTTCATTCGTGTAGCGCTTCAGGATCCACGAGGTCACCTGGCCGCCACGGTTCGAGAAGGTAATCCTGTAGAGCTCGTTCTCGACGACGGTCGTGCTTTCGGCCGTTGCTTGAACTGCGGGCGTCTTTGCGGCGGCAGCGGTCATCGCAGCCGTTTGGGCAGCCGTGGCGGGCGTGGGCGCCGGTGCGGTCGCTGCGGGAGCCGTCACGGCAGGAGCGTTCGCAGGAGGCTGCGGATTCGTCCGCATGTGCCAGTACTGGACGCCAAAGACAACGGCCATCATGACGAGGAGGATGACGAGGAATGAGCGGTTGTCCTGGCTGGGCGCGCCGCCTGCATTGGGATTACGAAACTCTGGCAAGAGAAGAACTTCCTATCGTTGAATCGCCGCTTGGGACGCGGAGTTCGCTAGTGTCCATGGTAAATGACTACGTTGAAAGGGATGTTTCAGTTTCGCCCCGTCACGATCGAGACGCGCTCAAGGCACGGGGTCGAGCCCACCTCGGCTGAAGGGGTGACACCGAGCAAGCCGGCGCAGCGCCAGCCATCCTCCCCGCAACCAGCCGTGGCGCACGACCGCCACATAGGCGTACTCGCTGCACGTGGGGAGATATTTGCATTGCGAAACGGACACGGCGTGCAGTAGGGGTGAGAGGACGCGCTTGTAGACCCCGAGCATCGTCGCGGCTGCGCGCTCTCTCCGAGCGGCACTCGGCGAGGCCGCGTGGTTCACCGCGTCCTCGCTGCGCTCACTCGCTTGCTGGCTTCGCCGGCTTGCGGAACTGGCGACTCGCGACACGCTTCTCCGCTGCCGCCTGCACGCTGCGGAAGATCGTCTGGACCTCGCGCCCGATCGCGGCAAACTCTGCCTCGAGCACGCTGCGCCTGGGGTGCAGCACGACGTCCACAGGCGCCGAGAGCGCAGGCAGCGCAGACCGGACGGCCTCGCGCAGCCTGCGCTTGATGCGGTTGCGCGCGACGGCCTTGCCCAGTGACTTTGGTACCGTCAGTCCGATGCGCGGGCCAGTGGTCTCCGAGCGTGCGGCGGCCTCGGCGTCACGCAGAGCGAAGAACCAGGCCATCTGACGCCCGAACTGCTTGCGACCAGCCTTGTACACGCGCTGGTAGTCCGCATGTTTGCGCAGCCGGAAGTTCGTCGAAGGGATCATGGCACCCAAAGGAGGGTTGCGCCCAACACATCGTCCTAGCAAAGAAAAGGCGCCCTGGAGGAAAACCCTCCGGAGCGCGCGTTGCGAAGAAAGACTCGGAAAAGACCTTCGCGAACTGAAAGCTCTCGCGAACTAGTCGCGGAAGCCGGCCGAGACCGCGATCTTGTGGCGGCCCTTGGCGCGGCGGCGGCTCAGCACGGCAGCGCCGGCTTTGGTGGCCATGCGGCTCAGAAAGCCGTGGACCTTGCTCCGGCGGCGGCGATTGGGTTGAAAGGTGCGCTTAGGCATCGTCGTATCCTGTTCTCAATCTTTGGGATCGTTGCATCGCTGCCCGCTTCGCTCCTCTGTCAGAGGGCCTCTACGCTTGCATGCGCAAACGCGTATGGCAGCAACTATTGAGTATACCGAAGTTTGCTTTCAGAGGCAATCGTGTTGCTGGCTGCGTCTTCATCGCCTGCACCATTCGTGTCAGCAATTTTTGCCCCATTCACAAATCTTCACCGACTCTGGTGCAAACACTCTCTCTTTCGCATTTTTGAATTTTTTGAGTTGTCGAACGCGCCCGCAATGCGTGCTACTATCGACTGCGTTCGTGGAGTGCAGTTCACCTCCATCTCTGAGTTCCGACCGGGCTGCTGCTTCACTCTCCGGCGATGCCTATGGCAACGTCGGACTTCAAACCAATTGGGGTTCGTTCTCCTCCGCGTGCACGTCTTCACGGAGCTGCCCAGCTGTTGTCCTTTTGCAGTGCTTGTTTCACTTTTGCACCCTGCTTTACCCCCTCCAGAACGTCTAGACACTAAGGAAGATTCACGATGTCATTTGAGCCGGTCCCGGCAACCGTCCTGAACCAGTGGGTTCGGATCCTCGGCGCGCTGGAGAAGAAGATTAATCGTCAAAGCTTTGAGACCTGGCTGAAGCCCACGCGCTTCTCGCACATCAACGGTCGTACGCTGCACGTGCGCATCCCCTCCGCCGCCTTCCAGCACGTCGGCGATCGCTACGGCGATCACATCTATGAGGCCATCGAAACCCTCGGCCTCGAACTCGACGAGGTCATCTTCGAAGTGCCGCCGCAGGAGCCTGCGCCGCGTGTGCGCGAAGACGGCGGCTTCGGTCCGCAGTCGGCGCACAACGCCAACATCCCGCGCAATCAGCGGCCATCAGCGCCCGCGGGCCCGGGGCCCGAGCAGGCGCGCTTCGACTGGAACTCGGCCGCGCAGCTCAACCCGCGCTACCAGTTCGATGGGTTCGTCATCGGCAGCGGCAACCAGTTCGCACACGCCGCGGCGCAAGCCGTTGCGGAGCGCCCCGCGAAGGCCTATAACCCGCTGTTCCTGTACGGCGGCGTCGGCATGGGCAAGACGCATCTGATGCATGCTGTTGGCCATCACGTGAAGTTGCGCCAGCCGCACGCGTCGATCAGCTACATCTCGGGCGAGAAGTTCACCAACGAGATGATCAACTCCGTGCGCTACGACAAGATGACGACCTTCCGCGACAAGTTCCGCACGGTCGACGTCCTGCTCATCGACGACATCCAGTTCCTGGCCGGCAAGGAGCGCACGCAGGAGGAGTTCTTCCACACCTTCAACGCGCTGCACGAGACGTCCAAGCAGATCGTCATCTCGTCGGATCGCTCGCCCAAGGAGCTGAACGATTTTGAAGATCGTCTGCGCTCGCGCTTCGAGTGGGGGCTGGTGGTTGATATTCAGCCGCCCGATCTCGAGACGAAGGTTGCGATTCTGCAGCGCAAGGCCGAGAGCGAGCGCATCGCGCTGCCCGCCGAGGTTGCACTCTTCATCGCCGGCAACGTGCGCACGAACATCCGTGAGCTCGAGGGAGCGCTCAACCGGCTGATCGCGTGGTCATCCATGCAGGGCGCGGAGATCACGCTGCCCAATGCGCAGCACTGCCTCAAGCACATCATCGACACGCAGGTGCGTAAGATCACGATTGAAGCGATCCAGCGTGCGGTTGCGGAGAGCTTTGGCATGCGCACGGCCGAGCTGAAGCAGAAGAACAACTCGCGCCAGATTGTTGTGCCGCGCCAGATTGCGATGTATCTCGCCAAGCAGCTCACCGAGGCCTCGCTGCCGGAGATCGGGCGCCAGTTCGGCGGCAAGCACCACACAACGGTCATGCACTCGATCGCCAAGATCGACGAGCAGCGCCGGCACGACAAGGACCTGAACCGTACGGTGGCGAAGCTGCTCGAGACGCTGAGCTAGCTTCATCTACAAACGACACGAAAGGCCGCCATTGCTGGCGGCCTTTTTATTTGCGGCGTTCGCTACGCATTCGTTCGTCCGTCTGCGTACAATCGATCCACTCTCCGCAAGCTGAAAATCTGCGAATTCAAAACTTGGAGGTCCTTATGGACCAGAAGCAAGTCACGCCTGAACGCCTCATGCAGATGGCGTGGGGCTATGCACCGCCGCTTATTCTCGAGTCAGCCATCCGCAACAAGGTCTTCGACACGCTCGACGCCGGGCCGAAGACCGTCGATGAAGTCGCCGTCGCTACCGGAGCCTCACCACGCGGCCTGCGCGCCATCATGAACGCTCTCGTCGGCTTCGAGTTTCTGAAGGCGAATGGTGACGGTCGCTATGAACTCACGCCTGAGAGCTCCGCCTTCCTCGTCTCGACGAAACCCTGCTTCTTCGGCGGCATGATCGCGCACACCTCGGAACACCTCATGCCCAACTGGCTTCATCTCTCTGATGTTGTGGCAAGCGGCAAGCCCGCCACAGCGGTGAACGAGGAGAGTGATGGGAGTGCCTTCTTCCAGGAGCTCGTCTCGAACATCTTCCCCATGAGCTACGGCCCGGCGCAGGCGCTGGCGAAACATCTGAACCTCGGCGAGTCGGGACCTCCGGTGCGCGTGCTGGATCTCGGCGCCGGTTCCGGCGTGTGGGGTATCGCCGTCGCGCAGAGCTCGCCACGTGTTAGCGTCACGGCAGTCGACTGGCCGGGTGTGCTGCCGATTGCGCAGAAGACGGCTGCACGCTTCGGTCTCGCTGACCGTTACACGGGTGTCCCGGGCGATCTGCTCTCTGCCGACTTCGGCCGCGACCACAACGTGATCACCATCGGCCACATCCTGCACAGCGAGGGCGTGGAGCGTTCCAAGCAGCTTCTGCGCAAATGCTTCGACGCGCTCGCACCCGGCGGCACGATCGCGATTGCCGAGTTCCTCGTCAACGCTGGCCGCACCGGCCCGCCAATGGGACTCATCTTCGCCGTCAACATGCTCGTCAACACGGAGCAGGGCGATACGTGGAGCTTTGAGGAGATCGCTGGCTGGCTGAAGGAAGTGGGCTTCGTGAATCCGCGCCAGCTGGATGCGCCGGGGCCGTCGCCGCTGATTCTGGCGACGAAGCCGTGAACGGAGTGAGTAGTGAATAGTGAATAGTGAAAAGTGAATAGTGAATAGTGAATAAAGCAAAAGCAAAGGCCGCCCGAATCAAAGGCGGCTTTTGAATTGAGAAGTAACAAATAAGAAGTGAATAGTGAGCAAGAACCCGACGACTTCAAGAGTCTTTGCCTTATTCACTATTCACTACTCACTCACTCTCCACTGCTTTACTTCAGATACTTCTCTGGCAGCGTGAGGCCCGAGCGCTCATCGTCCCAGATGATGCTGGCGACCCAGTAGCGTCCCTGCGCCTTCACAATCTGCAGCGAGTTGATGCCGCGTACGAACGGTTTCGGATCGTCGGCTGTGTGGCGGCTCTCGTAGGTGCTCCACACGCTGACCAGGTTGCCGAACTCCTCCACGCGGTTGGCGATGCCGCGCTCGAAGAATCCGTTCGTCTTGAAGAAAGGATCGTCGCGGTCGATGTAATCCTGCGGCGCGAGGAAGACGACGTCGTCTGGATGCGCGGGTCTTCCATCGGCGGCCGGCGCTGCGTGACGGATTACTCCGAGCCTTCCATCGGGTAGAAACAGCGAGCGGAAGCGGTCCCAGTCGCGCGGCTTGCCCGCTGGTCCGCTGATCACGTCGTATAGCGCTGCCACGAGGGCGTCGACGCTGTCCGCGTCTCCCTTCTTCGCTTTGGGCCAGTCCGGATGCGACGCAATCGAGCTCGGCAATGGTTTGGGTTGCGGTGCCGGAGCCGCTGCCGTCTGCGCACCCGCCGCGCCGCACCAAAGCAAAGCCGCCACCGCGGCGGAACACACTGAAATCACACGCACAAAATACCTCCCGAAGATTCACCGGAGGATATCAGACGCATTCGTCCTGTGTGCACGCACACAAGCCTCCGCAGGTCGTCCACGGCTTTTTCACCGCGAAGGCAAAAGCGCAAAGCAACTCTCCTGCTCCGCGCCCTGTCCAACTTTCACAATGAACAGATGGAGGTGTCGAATGGAGTCGCTTCATAACGGTCAGTGCGGGCTCTGTGGTCACTTCGGAGAGAGCCATGCGAAGACGCCAGCGCTGGTGTCTATCCTCAGCAGCAAGCAGGCGCGCGTGACCCTGCTGGATGAGTGCGGTCATCCCAAGCACGCTCCGCTGCACCTGAAGGTGTCTCCTATCTCCGGCTGTGACGGGTTTGTGCCGGCGGCACGGGCCTAGAAACCGGGCAAGCTCGCCCCTGCCCGGTTCCAGATCCCTCACCTATGAATGCGGCTGACGAAACAGCCTGGCGCGTGGCGCTGTTACGGCTACACGCAGGCTGTTTCGTGCGTATGGAGGATTTGTTTCGGAGCGATTGCGTCGTCAGGCGTATGCGCCGAGCGACTCGAAGTAGCCTGGCAGCGACGCCACCGAGACCAGGAACTCCGGTCCCGGATGTGCCGGCATCCCCTTGTCATGTCCGTGCTGATTGAGGAGAGCCTGTTGGATCTCGACGCGCGTTGAGCGTTCCCCGGAAAAGGAACGTGTCCAGTAGATCTGAAAGCCCTGCCCGCAGACAGGACAGCTGACATCACAATCGCACTCGGCGGCCTTACAAAGGATCTGCATCGTTGTTGAACCCCGTAAAGAGGAACCTGTGAAACACTGCGAGGACTCTACGGCAGGGCGGCCCGCAGACTAATGCCGCATCGGCTGTAAGTGGTACAACTTTCCCTCGATTTTCAGCCTTTTGTAATGGCGGCTTTGTACCGTGACGCTTGTACCGTGACGACAGTACCGTTTCAGCTCGCGGTTGCTATCCTTGTCATGTGAGCCAACAGATAAAGATCCAGCTTCCGGACGGTTCCGTGCGTGAGGTCCCGCACGGCACAACACCGCTCGACATCGCCAACAGCATCTCGCCACGACTGGCTGCCGCCGTCGTCGTCGCTCGCGTGCGACCGCTCAACACTACCGCGCCCAACGAGACTGCCGACGCCGAAGCGAAGGCCGAGCAGACGGAAGAGGCGATGTACTCCGGCCACGACCCCGCCGGCGAGCATCTCGTCGATCTCTCCGCGCCTCTGCACGAAGATGTCGCGCTCGAATTGTTGAAGGAGTCCGACCCAGCCGCGCTGCGCGTGGTGCGTCACTCCGCCGCGCACGTGATGGCGACGGCGATCCTCGAGCTCTTCCCGGAGACGAAGCTCGGCCACGGCCCCGCGACGGACAACGGCTACTTCTACGACGTCTATCGCGAGGTGCCGTTCACGGAGGCCGACCTTGCGGCGATCGAAGAACGCATGGCGCAGGTGGTCGCGCGCGACGAAAAGTTTCAGCGCGTCGAGGAGCCTCGCGAGCAGGGCCTCAAGGATTACGAGAACTCCGGCGAGTTCATGAAGGTGCACTTCATCGAGCGCTTCACTAAATCCGGCGATACTATCTCGCTGTACAAGAACGGCAACTTCACGGACTTCTGTCGCGGACCGCATGTGCCCTCGACGGGCCGCGTGAAGGCCTTCAAGGTCATGTCCATCGCCGGCGCGTACTGGCTCGGCGACGAAAAGAACCAGCAGCTGCAGCGCATCTATGGCACTGCCTTCTTCTCGCAGAAGGACCTCGACGCGCACTTCAAGTATCTCGAGGAGATCAAGGCGCGCGATCATCGCGTGCTCGGCAAGCAGCTCGACCTCTTCAGCATCCAGGAGGTCGCCGGCGCGGGCCTTATCTTCTGGCACCCGAAGGGCGGCCTCATCCGCAAGACGATGGAGGACTGGATGCGCGAGGAGTGCATCCGCCGCGGCTACCAGATGGTGTTCACGCCGCACATCATGCGTCGCGAACTATGGAAGATCTCCGGCCACGAAGAGGACTACGCCGAAAACATGTACCCGCCCATGGAGCTCGACGACGCGGAGTACCGCCTCAAGCCCATGAACTGCCCCGGCCACATCCTCATCTACAAGAACTCGCCGAAGTCTTACCGCGACCTGCCGCAGCGCTACGCCGAGCTCGGCAATGTCTACCGCTACGAGCGCAGCGGCACGATGCACGGCCTGCTGCGCGTTCGCGGCTTTACGCAGGACGACGCCCACATCTTCTGCACGCCGGACCAGATTGAAGACGAAATGGAAGCCTGCCTCGACTTCGCCGAGGCCGTCCTCAAGACCTTCGGCTTCAAGGAGTATCCGCGTCGAGCTCTCCACGCGGGACCCGCAAGGACCCGAAGTTCATCGGCGGCGCCGAACGAGTGGAACCGCGCGGAAGGCTCGCTCACGCGCGTGCTCGACGCGCAAGGACATCACCTACCAGACGATCCCCGGTGAAGCCGCGTTCTACGGCCCCAAGATCGACATCAAGCTCGTCGACGTCCTCGGCCGCCTCTGGCAGCTCTCCACCGTGCAGTTCGATTGCAACCTTCCCGAGCGCTTCGAGCTCGAGTACGTGGGCGAAGACGGCGAGCGCCACCAGCCCGTCATGGTCCACCGCGCATTGTTTGGCTCGTCGAACGCTTCTTCGGCGTGCTCATCGAGCACTACGCCGGCGCCTTCCCCTTCTGGCTCGCGCCGGTGCAGGTCGGCCTTGTGCCCATCAGCGAGAAGCACAGCGACTACGCACAAGCTGTGAAGAAGCGCCTCGAGGCCGCCGGTCTCCGCGTCGAGCTCGACCTCTCCAACCAGAAGATGAACGCCAAGATCCGCGACTTCGGCCTGCAGAAGGTTCCGTTCATCCTCGTCGATGGGCGACAAGGAATCCGCCACCGACTCCGTCTCGCGTCCGCGTTCGCGGCAAAGGCGACCAAGGCTCACAGACAATCGACGCCTTCCTTGCGCGCGCGAAGCAACTCGTCACCGAACACTCGATGGAGCTCTAGGAAAGCCAGTGCAGCTCATCGAACTCGAAACCAGGATCGCAGCGCCGCCGGAGCGCTGCTTTCTTTTGTCGCTCAGCATTGACCTCCACATGGACAGCACCGCGCCCACCGGCGAGCGCGCCATCGCCGGCGTCACGCACGGCATCATCGGGCCGAATCAAACTGTCACCTGGCGCGGCCGCCACTTCGGCCTCATGCTCGAGCACACCTCGCTCATTGACCGCTACGATCCGCCGCACTACTTCCGTGACGTCATGATCAAGGGCAATTTTCGGAGCTTCGAGCATGAGCACTTCTTCGATGTAGCGGAGCATGGCAGCACGATCATGCGCGATCGTCTGGCTTTCGAGGCGCCATTCGGCCTGCTCGGTTGGCTCGCAGAAAGATTGCTCCTGCGCGCTACCTTACGCAATTTCTGCGCCAGCGTGATGCAGTGATTCAACACACTGCCGAAAGCCCGTCCGGCGAGTGGCAGAGATACCTTGCGAACACTAGCTTGGGGTAGCTGAAGGTCATTTCTGGGAGACATCATCAGCACGTTCGCGCCCTGCAACGTCAGAGGCTTCCAGGTGCCTGCGGCCAGTTCTTCGACCAGGTCCCGAATGTAACTCTTCAATCGGGGGCGGAGATCCACAAACTCAACGCCGACACGTGTCGTTCCACGAAACCCCGTTGATCCTGCCGCGCACGCGAAACGACAGCTCATTGACAGTAAAGGTCAATTCAAAGACTCTCGGCAGATCGAAGTCCGGCTCGGGCTGGTGCAGCAGTACCAGCTTGCATCCTTTCAGGCTCAGGTCTTCTATCCGTGCAGGGCACGATTTCTCGATCCCGAGAAGATGGATCTCTGCGATGCCCTCGCATTCGAAACGTGGGTGCTTCCTCAGCTCTTTCAGCTCTGCCATATGAAGGTCAAACCACGGAGACCCTATCGGTAATAACGGCTGCTCCGCGAACAGTGTCACAAAGCGATACGAATCGCATATCTCGCTGAGGCCACTAAAAACGGCAGCACGATCATGAGCAATCTCCCAAATTTCTCTGCCTCTTTTGGTGTAGTCGGTTTCTTCGCGAAGCACTTTTTTTGGCGCCGATATTTCATAGAATTTCTTTCAGCGCGCAACACGGTCCGCCGTTTTGCCCGAAAGCCCGACTGAAGAGTGGCGTTACTCTGAGTTGACCGAATCCAAGAATCCGGCAGCTACACAGCCACTCTCACAACGACCTCGCAACGTTCTCCCGGCGAAGGGCTCAAGATGTTTTCGCTCCGGCACGGTCTCCTCATCAAGGCGCCTATTGAGCGCTGCTTTGCACTCTCACCCATCTTGCTGTCGTGGAGCGAACGCTCGGCATGCATCCGGTTGAAGGCCGCATCGCCGGGCTCGTCACTGGCGGCGACACGGTGCGCTGGGAGGGCATGCAAGTCGGCTTCGCTAACTATCACGTCTCGCTCGTCGTGCCCGAGACATGGGATCCTCCGCACTTCTTCCAGGACAGCATGATCGCGGGCCGCTTCCGCACCTTTGCAGCACGACCATTCCTTCATCGAAACGCCAAACGGAACCTTCCTCGACGACTGCGTTCGTTTCACGATGCCGCTGGGTTGGGTCGGAGAGCTTGTCGGCCGCGTGATTCTCGTGCCGCACATTCGAGGGCTCATGCGTCGTCGCTTTGCCCTGCTCAAACACCTTGCCGAAACGGAGGAATGGCGCGAGTATCTTCCGTCGTCTACCGTCGAACCCCGCTCTTCATCGCCGCATCTCACCCGAACAGAGGTGCTGCATGAAAGCCGCCGTCCTGCACGAATACGGGCCGCCGTCGAAGCTTAAGTACGAAGACTTTCCCGACCCAAAGCCCGGCCCGGGCGAGGTCCTCGTCGCCGTCCGGGCTGCGAGCCTCAATCCGATCGACTGGAAGATGCGGTCCGGCGCCGCGAAAGAGCGTTTCCCGGTCACCTTCCCTGCCATCCTCGGCCGCGACGTGGCGGGCGTCGTGCGTGAGCTTGGCGAAGGCGTGAAGGACTTCGCTGTTGGCGACCGCGTCTTCGCACTCGCGTGGGGCACCTACGCTGAGCTCTGTGTCGTCAAGGCCGAAGTCCTCGCGAAGATCCCGGACGGCCTCGACATGACCGTGGCCGCCGCGGTTCCGCTTGTCTCCTGTACCGGCGACCAACTCATCCGCAATGCGACGGCCGTGCAGCCCGGACAGACGATCGTCCTCACCGGAGCCATTGGCAGCGTCGGCCGCTGCGCTCTCTTCGCCGCCAATGAGATCGGCGCGAACGTTATCGCCGGCGTCCGCAAGAACCAGATCGTTGAGGCCAAGTCTCTCGGCGCAACCGAAGCCATCGATCTCTCCGACGATTCAGCCATCGCCAAGCTCGGCACCGTTGACGGCGTCGCCGACACCATCGGGGGCGACGCCGCGCCGAAGCTTCTCGCCAAGGTGAAGCCTGGTGGCAACTACGGCAGCGTGGTCGGGCCGCCCAAAGAGGCCGCACTGCACCCGACCATCAACGTGAAGCCCATGACCGCTCAGCCGAACCCCGCAACCTACGTTCACTACGGCGAAGCGATTCGCGACGGCAAGCTGCAGATTCCCATCGATCGCATCATGCCTTTGAGCGACGCCGCAGAGGCGCACGCCGTTGCAGAAAAGGGCGGCGTCGGCAAGATCGTCCTCACGCCCTGATGTCTTTCACGGCTCCGCCGCGCGCGACCTCGTACAATCGAACGAAAGCACATTGCGCCGTTTGGAGCCTGATGTCCTCGCGAAAAATTGTCATCACTGGAGCTGCGGGCCTCGTCGGACAGAACCTCATTCCCCGGCTCGAACAGAAGAATCTCGGTGAGCTTGTTGCCATCGACAAACATCCCACGAACACTGAGACGCTGCGCCGGCTGCATCCGGGCCTGCGCGTCGTCCATGCTGATCTCGCGGAGCCCGGCCCATGGCAGGACGAGTTCGTCGGCTGCACGCACCTGATGAACGGCCACGCGCAAATCGGGGGCATCTACCCCGCTGAGTTCGTGCGCAACAACATTACGGCTACCGAGCGCGTCCTCGAGGCCGCGCTCCGCAACAACGTCTCCTACGTCGTCAACATCTCCTCGTCGGTTGTCAATTCCATGGCCATCGATAATTACACGGAGACCAAGAAGGCGCAGGAGAAACTCGTCCTCGATTCAGGCATCAAGCAGGTTGTTCTTCGCCCCACACTCATGTTCGGCTGGTTCGACCGCAAGCACGTCGGCTGGCTTGCGCGTTTCATGCAGCGCACGCCGGTATTCCCCATCCCCGGTAGCGGACGCTATCTTCGTCAGCCGCTCTATGCGGGTGACTTCTGCGACGTCATCGCATCCTCACTCGAGCGCGAGATCACCGGCACCTACAACATCACCGGCCAGGAGCGCATCGACTACATCGATCTCATCCGCGCCGTGAAGCAGGCCACGCGCTCCCGGACACGCATCGTGCGTATCCCTTATCGGCTCTTCTGGCTTCTGCTCAAGATCAATGCCCTCTTGGATAAGAATCCCGCCTTCACCGCCAAGCAGCTCGAAGCCCTCGTCACACCCGACGTCTTCGAGGTCATCGACTGGCCCGGCATCTTCGGCGTCACGCTCCACTGCCTCTGCAGGAAGCCCTGAACATCACCTTCCGCGACCCGACATACTCCAAGGTTGTCCTGGACTTTTAGTTCGGATCATTTCGCCTTTTTGCAACGGTGAGTTCACCAAACTTCACCGCGAAGCTGTAGTGCGCAGCAAGGTAATCGTCCAGCAGGTACACGCCCGTACTTACAGAGCTCCCATTCGGCTCATGGCTTCCCTCGAACTCAGCATCGAGGACAATATAGGGTGGCCTGTTCCGCTCAAGCTCCCCAATCATTTCCTGCTGAATATCCGCTCGGTTCTGCAGAAATGGATCGAATGCGACCATTTCATCGCTGGTAGCCGCTGCGCTGCAAAGTACGTGGTCATGTCGTTCGCGAAGACACGATCATGATGGAGCAGACCGACGTAGAGAGTGTCATCCGGTCGAGTGTGCGCTTTAGATATCGCACAATCTGAATACGATCCTCGTCCAGCAGGAAGCAGAGGCCCTTGTGATCGGAGTGCCTCATCACACCAGCCGCGAAAAGGTGGAAACGGAGGCTGCCTCGCCGGATCGACGATCCACTTCAACGTGGAAGAGCGCGTGCGCTTCTCCGTCAGCAGCTTCATCTGGAATCCAGAGGCTCCAAGAATCGCAAGAATCACCCCAATCACGCTGCATAGCGTCTGGTAGCCGAGGCCCGATCGTCTGGTCGTTCCCCATCAACGGAAGCATCATGAGGCACAAGATGGTGCACGGGGACATCTGTCCCGCGCTTGTGCGTACCGTACCCTTCACGTAAATCATCGCCGCAATGATGCAGTAGCCAGTCAGCAGCTGGACCCGAACTCGGCAGAGCAGCTCGCCGTTCCGAATGCCGATCCCGCCAGAACTCACGCGCGATGAAATAGAGCGCTAGTCCGATCACCAATGGGGAGACATAGACAATGCAGTCCGGCAGCGTATCGAAGCTCACGCGCGGGAGTGGCAAAGCGCGACCCATTCGGTAATACTTCGCTTGAAACAGGAAGACGTCATAGAGCAGATCATGAAGGGGAGCTACGCGAGATAAGCAGATAGCCGGTCCCGCGACTATGGCCGCAAAGCCTGACGCATAAGGCCACACAACCCCCCAAATTCGCCGAACCCGGCTTGAAGTCCGCCCTTCCCTCGCCAAGACAAACAGCGCCGTCGCAACCAGGTGAGCGCAGGCAATGCCAACTCCAAGGTCGTAGCGAAGCAGGAAGAGCGCACCCACCAGCAAACCAGCGCCAAATGTTCTCCGCTGCTCTACAGGGTTCACTACAGGGACAAGAAGCCACGTCGACCAAAGGATTGGAAGGCACACCGCCGGTGGCAGGAGACCCTGGATCGTGTCCATCGCAACCCAGAGCAACCCCACTACAGTGGCTGCCACCGCGATCCATCGTGCCGTATACCTGCGTGTCAGGGCATACATTGAGAGAACCAGCAGTGAACTGGCGAAGACACCCGCTATCCTCTCAACCAGAACGGACACGCTGAACAACCGGAACAAGCCCGCCAGCAGGTACACCGTGCCCGCGCCGTAGTTGTAATAAAAGTCCCGGTGCGGCACCTGGCCCGCCAGCACGCGCATCGCGCCTGTCAGCGCTATTCCCTCGTCGTAGACGACCACGGAGCGGCTGCTGAGCAGAAACAAGGTGACGGACAGCAAAGCAAACAGCAGCAAATACCTCCAGACGGCGCCGGCGAGGCGACGATTCTGCTGCAGTACACGATCGGCCTTATGCATGAAACCCAGCTCCCCTCACTCTTTCCGGTAAACATCCATTAGCGCCGACGCTGCTGGCGACCGCTTTCCGCAACACCCGCTACAATTACAGAAAAACGCTGCCCGGAGACCGATGGCCTCGAAAGACGCCGAGCCTGTGTTGTTGCGAAGGAATTTCTTTACTCCGCTGATCGCCCTCCTCGTTCCTTTCATCCTCTACGCAGTCATCGCGATCGTCACGAGCGTCAATATCCCCTTGCAGGATGACTTCGACAGCATCGGGATGTTGGTCGAGCACTTCGCTGACCTTCACAGTGTATGGGCGAAGGTCCAATGGATCCTTACTGCGCAACACGTCCAATACAAGCTGATCTTTCTCCAGACAATCGCAGCCTTGCAGTATGTCGTGACTGGCAACACGAATTATCGGACACTCCAACTGCTCGGCGATCTCTCCATGCCGGCTATCGTGCTTCTTCTGTGGCTGATCTTCTCCCGCGGCAACCGTCCCGTCCCGCAGCGCCTCTGGCTCTTCACGCCTGTCCCCTGCATTATTCTTGCCGTCCGCTACTGGGAGTCCGTGAACTGGGCCATGTCCGGCCTGCAGAACATGGCTGTCATTCCGTTCGCACTCGCCACTCTCTACTTCGCGACGCAGAACAGACGCCGCTCGTTCGCGATCACGGTCCTCTTTCTCTTGCTCACCATCAGCGCATCGGGCAATGGCTTCTTTCTCAGCGCTGTGCTTTTGTGTACTTCTCGATCTCGGAGCGTCGGCTCCGCCACGCGGCTGTTGCACTCGGCGTCACGCTCCTCATGGCGGCTATCTATGCGATTCACTATCAGGTTTACAGCATTGAACGGCCCATCTCATTCGCCGCTTCAATCCGAAGCATTGCGCTCTATCCGTTTGCGTTCCTTGGGAACGCCTCGAATTCCTCATCTATGCCGTGCCTCTGGGGCTGGCGCTTACTGTTGGCTTTGTCTTTCTCGCCGCCCATGGCTGGCGTCGTGTCTGCCCGGCCTCGTTCGGGGCTGCGCTCTTTGCGTTGTAACTGCTGCGGGAGTCACCGCGGCGCGATACCGTTATGGTCCAAGCGGTGCTCTCTTCGGCCATTACGCCATGTATTCGCTCCTGCTCATCGCGCTCGAATACATCGCAGTCGTCCGCCTGTTTGTTCCGCGGGTCGTGCCGCTGCGCTCTCGTATGGGTGTGGCTCTTGCCTCAGCCGCTTTGCTCTCTTTCGTGTTTTGTCTCTTCGCCGATGCACAGGGATATCGAAATTTGCATGGGCGCAAGCGGCAGCTTGTCGCCCATCTGATCCTTTGGGAGCGGCATCCGGACCACCTTGTCCTGGTCCCGGACGAAGTGATGTTCGCACCGGAGACGGACTGGGTGCCCCTCCGTACCGCCTTCCAGAATATTCTGCAGAGCGAGATCTCAAAGGGGCTCTATCGGCCGCCCTACGCTGCTAGTGATCCGCTTCCCGTTCGGCCACACTCTCCTGCAACGATCGGAATCGAAGACGAGACCCCACCCGCCCGCGCAGCGGATCAATGAACACGGCGGATTCGATATAGATAGAAGTTCTCCGACTTCATGTCCGCACCCGCAAACGCCTTCAAGAACTCTGGTTGCAGGCCCGCCGCCTGCATGCCCTTGGCCATGTCCGCGTCGATCGGCACGAAGATCGAAAACACAACGTCTTGTCTGTTCAGTATGTCCAACGCGCGATTCAGCCGTGCAGGAATCTCATCGGGATTGAAGTCCTCTCGCTCTTTGGAGAACAGCTTGAATGTGTCGAAGCACTCACATTCCAGAAACCACACTGGGCGCTGCGTCTCTTCCGCGAGGCTGGCGAAACTCACGTCGGCAAACCCGGTGATCACCGTACCCTTGGGAGGCTCGTTATTCTCCGAGCCCACATCGCAGCCTCCCTCGCGCGGGAGAAGGGATGGATCCATGATCCGACTATGGCCAAGACGCCAGCGAGTGCGCTCAACATCAGCAGACCATATGCCCAGGGAGACCACGACACTCTTTTGTCTTCTCCACCTTGTCCGCGCGCGCTCAGGAGCCACAACCCAACCACAAACGAGACGAAGGCAATTCCCCAGTGTCTCGGCGAGCCGTCGTACACCACATCGGCAAACAACATCCCGAACAGCAGCGTCGCGCCCATCAGTAGAAGGAGGTTCCGTTCCTTGCGAAATGTCATCCAGTACGCGACCAGAACGAGAGCAGTCAATCCGTAAAGCCAGCGCGCATCGTTGAACTCGTTCCACCAGAAGTGCTGCGGGAACTTCCATGAGATCGGCCACCACGGGACCGCAATCATGTCTACAATCGAATGCTTGATCCGATGGAAATTGAACGCCTGCGATCCCAGATGTCCTGAGCTCTGCCAACTGATGTCCTTCGAGGGCCACAACGTGGCCACCGCGAGCCCCACAAGCGCGACATAAGTCAGCAGCCCCGGAATCCATCGCCGGACCACCGCTCTGCGCTGCTCCTTTGGCACTCCGAAGTACGAGCTGTAGGCGTACTCCACCAGAAGCGCACTCGACAACAGCACACCGGTCATGTCGGTGTTGCCGGCCAGCCCCAGCAGCGCACAACTCAGCACCACGCCCTCGGGCTTCCGGACACGCCGCACCACGTACAACAGCACCAGCAGCAGCATCACGGAGTACATCCGGCACATTACCGTGTACTCCCACACCAGGAAGTAACTGGACAGAATCAGCGCCCGCTGTTTGTACGTAAACGGTGACAGCATTCCGATGATGAGGATGATGGCCGTACCCAGCCCCGCCTCCACCCACTTCATCGCCACCGGATCATGTGTCAGGCGCGAAGGAAACCAAAGAATGAAGTACCACAGCCACGGGTGCCCTTCGTAGTGCACATAGTAGAAGAGCTTCGACAAGGTGGGACTCGCCGCGCTGATAGCCCATGCATTCACCTCGTCGAAGAACATCGTGTGATGTGCGATGTTGATCCAGAAAAGGATGAGAAAGGGAAGAGCAACAGCGAGAGCCTTCCATGCGGACGTCAGCCGCGGAGGCGCTGCAGCTTGATCGAGTTCGGCCATACTGTTAGCGCCTCGCCGCTCTCTTGATCAGTGTCATATCCCACCCGGGAGGGTAGATGGGAATGACGACAGTCTCTCCCGGTCTCGCATTCTCGAAGGCTGTGATCTGCTTGCTCGCGTCGACGCGACTGTAGTGGTGGAATTCTCCAATCCAGGCAAATCCCGACACAGAGAGTCGAGTGTTGGCGCAATCGCCGCTGTCCGAACTAGCGCGTTGTCGCGTAGACGCCGCGCACCACAAAATCGAAAACAGCAGCGCCAAACTCGGGAAGAAGAGATAGCGCTGCGAAGGAGTCTGCAGCAGTACGAGCCATGAGGGTAGGTCGGTGACCCCCATCATTGGACTTCGCATCCCAGCCGCATAGACCAGGAAGCAGTAGATGAAGAACAGCCTCACCTCGGCCCTCAGAGATTTCGCACAATAAACACACAGAGTAATCCCGATCAGGAGCATGCAAGCGCTGACGGGCAGAGGGAGCCTGAGCCCAAACCGTCGACTCCCCAGCAAGGCTCCGATAAACCCGTTTCCTCCAAGGATCCGGACGAAGAGTCGCGAGCGTGGCGCCAAGGCGGAGGTGACCCTCGTCCCGTTCCGCGTGATGACGCAGGACCATACAATAGCTGAAGGACCGATCCGGCAGTGAGAAGTCCAAGGAGGACGACGGTCCAGCGCTGCCGCCTCAGGTACCAGAAGATTGCTGCAAGCGGCAGCATCACGATCCCAAACGGTCCCGGTCAGGACTCGCAAGCGAGACCATCACCACGTCGAAGACCTTGCCTGCGAGGCTTTCAGGGGTTTCGGCAAAAACGAGCAGCGCCAGCACCAGAGCAAGATGCCACTGGAGATTTGTGAATACGACGTGGACTTCGCGAGCGTTAGGAATGCGCGACGTACGCCACCGCAAAGGCCATTCGAAACGGGAGTGGTGCCCATCGTCGCAGGCGCGAGGAAAGAAGCAACGGAACGGGTATCGCCTGGTACAAGCAGTCCCGCGCAGGTCATGACAAGGGGCGCCGATCGAAAGGACACAAGCAGGGCAGCGTCTGTCGCGATCCGTTGAGGGATCGTGAGGTACGCGCCGTACAGAATTGCCAGGGAGTGCAGCCAGCCGAAGTTGTAAGCCTGCGCGAAGAACAGGCGAGCCGTCTTCAGCGTAAAACTGCGCGTGCGTCAGCAAGTCTCGGGGATCGGAGAAAGATAGCGAACGAAGCCAGCACGAAGCTCAGGACGAGCCACCGCATCGCGAGGCCATCGCGTTTGAAAGCTCGCGGAGCAGATCACTCGGCGCAATCCGCGTGGCCGTACGATCCAGCGATTCCGTTCTGCTCAATCCGCCCTTCTCTGTTAAAATGAGCGGTCGGGGTGGCCATTTCGTGCAAGTGTCAGCAGCATATCATTGGTCTGCGCCCTTATTGACGCGGTCGAAATGCTCGTATCTCACCGTGTAGCATGAGTTCTGAATGGCATCCACCCTCACGCGCGATCCATCCCTGGTATCCAGCGGTCAGAAGGTGCGACTCACACGAGTCCTTGAGTTGGACGGCCTGCGTGCGATTGCCATTCTTCTTGTTCTGAGCTGTCACTATCCCGGTTTTGCCGTTCGACTTCACGGCCTCACAAAGTTCGGCTGGGTCGGTGTCGATATCTTCTTCGCGCTTTCCGGATATCTCATCACCACCATTCTGCTCGGCTTGCGCGGTCAGCCGTCGCCCTATCGCACCTTTTACTCCCGGCGCTTTGTTCGAATTCTTCCTCCCTATCTTGCGGTCACCGTCTTTCTCTTCGTGGTGGCCATCCGACAGCACTGGCAACTTTGGAACTTCGCCGCTTCGCAGATTCTCTTTCTGCAGGCGATGCCGCAGATAAGCCGCGACTTCGCGATGTCTCTGCTGCAGCATCCCAAATTTCATCTCACGCATCTGCATCCGCTGCTGGCCCTGGCTCACACGCTCCCCATCGGCCAGGCTGGTACGGAGATGACCTGCGCCAGCGCTCCGATGACCTATTGGTCTCTCAGCATCGAGGAATACTTCTACCTCTTGTGGGCCCCGATTGTTTTGCGCTGTTCTCGCCGCACCATTCTCTCCATAGCGCTCTTCATCTGCGCCTCCGAGATGCTGCTGCGCTGGATGGCCGGCTACATCTTCGCGTACTTCAGCCTGCTCTGCCGCTTCGATGCACTTCTTGTCGGCGCTCTCCTGGCGATGCTGTTCGAGCATTGGCGTCGTCGGGCGACTCCCTCCTGGTCCGTCCGGTTCCTCGTGGCACTCGGCGCTTTGTCAGCGGCCGGGCTGGCCGCGGTCCTCTTCGCAATTCGGCCAGTTCTCGGACACGAGATCAGGGTCTCCGTACTCTTTCTCGTTGTGGGCCTTTCGTTGTTCTCTGTCGGAATTGCTGCGCTCATCGGTCTGCTGCTGCAGAAGGCAGGAGGCAACTGGTGGTTCGCGCGTCTGCTGCGCTCGCGCGTCCTCGTCTTCATAGGCACCATCAGCTACACCATGTACCTTGTGCATGTCCTTGCCGGAGCAGCCATTCAGAACCTCGCTGCCGTTGCGCATTGGCAAGCGCCGCCGTTCACTCAAGCGATACTCGCGACTCTACTTACGATCCTCGTCTCCTATGCCTCATGGCACTTCATGGAAAAGCCCCTGCTTCGCTGGAAGGACCGCCGATTCCCGAACAGCCCGCATCCCGCCGAGCCGCGGCTGAGTTAGGCCGCTTCGCTGGGTAGTCATTCAGATACTCACCCCATAATTTCAACGGCCTGACACAATACTTCGCTACCTTGGCGGCATGCTGCTAAGCTTCGTCGTCCCTGCGTACAACGAAGAGGCCTACCTCGGCGCCTGCCTCGAATCCATCCTCGATCAAACTCGCGGCCTCGAGCACCTTACCGAGATCATCGTCGTCAACAACGCCAGCACCGATCGCACCCGCGAAATCGCTCTGAGCTACATCTCGAAATACGGGCCGTACGTGCGTCTCGTCGACGAATCGCGCAAGGGCCTGCCTTACGCGCGCCAAGCCGGCTTTCTTGCATCCACGGGATCGCTCATCGCCAACGTGGACGCCGACTCCCGGCTCACTCCGGGCTGGGTGGAGAAGGTCCTCAGCACCTTCCGCGAGCACCAGGCCAACGAAGGCAAACAGCAATCACTCGTTTCCCTCTCCGGCCCGCTCGTCTACTACGACCTTACGCAGCGCCAGCGCCGGCTCGTGCACGTCTTCTATCTCATCGCCTGGCTCACCTATGCGACCAACAAATACATCCTGCGCGTCGGCTCCATGGTGCAGGGCGGCAACTTCGTTCTCTCTCGCGCCGCACTCGAGGCCATCGGAGGCTACGACACCTCCATCACCTTTTACGGTGAAGACACCGACATCGCGCGCCGCCTGCACGCTATCGGCAAGGTGCTCTTCACGTTCGATCTGAAGATGCTCTCCTCGGCGCGCCGCCTCAAGCATGAAGGCATGCTCACCATCGCCTTCCGCTACGCGCTCAATTACTTCTGGACCACCTTCTTCAAGCGCCCGTTCACGCGCGAGCACATCGATATCCGCGAGCCCGAGCTCAATCAGCAGCTCGAAGCCTGACGCCCGCGCCTCATCAGGAGTTTCGAGGCCGCGGCAGAAAGCGTTGCGCTCATCGCATCCCACGCCGACACCACATCGACTCCGAACCACGCCACCGTTGCTGCGGCAATCCAACCCACGGCAAACCTCCAGGTTATTGCAGCTCCATCTCCAGCGGCATCGAGTCGCTCACACGAAGCGCCGCGCTCAGGCCATTGCGGAAGACCTCGCTCCGTCCCAGCTTCACTACTTCAATAGCCATACGCAGCGGCCACGGAGCTCGTTCCCTTGCCCACAGATCTTTCAGCGATCGCATGTTGCCCTGCGCGTCCGGATGAAACGCCCGCTCATCCCACCGTTGCCATCCCTCGATGAACTCCGGGAAGTCTGTCACCGCGTTCAGCGTGGACTGCAGAATCCTTCCCTCCCACGGCTTCGCATATTGGTCCAGGAACAGCACGTGGCTTTGCTGTTCGATACGCACCTCGTCCACAAACTCGCGGAAGCTGCGTGCGTTCGTCAGGTTGATGTTCGCGTTGGGTTCCAGCCCGTGCCGGTCGCCGCCGGAGATCATCAGGTGTCCCGTATCGCGCGCCAGCCGCATCACCTCGCGGTTCTCCTTCGCGTGGCGCAGACCGTTCAGCTCCAGCGCATGAATCGCCTCGCCGATCGCGGCGATAAATCGAACCACCTCGCGCCGGTGCACCGCTTCGCCCACCTTGTGCAGGTCCCACACCGGATGGTTGAAGACCACCAGCACGCCCGGCGTGGCATCGAGTTCGCGCACCATCGCCAGCAGCTTCAGCATCCATCACCTCGACCCGCGCGCCGAACTCCTCTTCGCAGCAGCGCGCCGCCATCGCCTCTGCCGTGTACGCTGCGAAGCGCCGCATCCACTCCGGCCCATCCGCGCTGGGCAGATTGTGGATGCCGAGATGAAACTCGGTGTCTCCAAACGGCGCGCTCCACTCCACCGACACCGGAATGTGCCGCGCGCTCGGCACCGTGCGCAGCAGCATCGGAGCCTCAATCGTGTCGTGGTCGGTGATGGAGACCAGCGGCTCCAGCCCCATGCCGCGAATCTGTCCCGCCTCCAGCTCAAACGCCATCTTCGGCAGCATCGGAGGCCGCCAGAACGCGCGCTCAAAGTCCAGCGTCAGCCCGTGATTCTTCACGCAGGCCCGCTCGTACCGCCGCAGCACGATGCTCGCTCCCGGCAGCATTTCTACAAACATATGCACAAACTTCAGCGACTCTTCCGAACAGCTCGTGTGGCTGTGCAGCGACACGCCCGTCCGGTACCGCTCCACCGCCGCGGCATCCTTCCATCGGCTGGTGATTTGTGTCTTCGGCTGCATCGCAGGGCCTCCAGAGAACTGGTGCATCTGCACCAATCCTGAGGCAGCCAAAGGAACGCCCGATAAACGCTGTGCGAACGCACCTTCAATTCACAACCCGTACACAGATCGTTACGACCGCGCGCGTGCGATCCGACGGCGTATTACGACACAACCTCGGGTCATTGAATCGAGCCCGCTCTGGGTGTGCCATTCGCATCCGAAAAACGGCAGTTCGTCACCGCTAAACCGCCTACTGTCCCAGGAAGATACAAAGTTCAAATTCTCTGAAATTTCATACAAGGGCACCTGACCCGGTCGACCCGGTGGCCGATTTTCGGCCAAATATGAAATTTCTCCCTTTGGCTATTCACGTGCGATAGCACGATACAAAGCAGCCACCTCTGGAAACGATTCACTTGGAGACACCCATGCAGCTTTCGGGTTTGCGGTCTGTTGTCTCGTCCCTTCTTCTTCTGCTGTCTGTACTTGCCTTCACCTACTCAGCCCGCGCCATCGAAGTAAACGGCCGTATTAAAGGCTCCGTCACGGATCCTTCCGGTGCCGTCCTCCCGGGAGTCGACGTAACCGCCACGAACACCGCCACCGGCGTCAAGTTCGACACCAAGACGCAGGCCGACGGCAACTATCTCTTTCCGCAACTCCCGGTCGGCACCTACAGCATCACCGTCAGCGCGCCCGGCTTCAAAGCGTTCGTGGCCACCGGCATCATCATCAACATCGACCAGGAGTACGTGCAGGCGGTGAAGCTGGAGGTTGGCAGCAAGACCGAGACTCTCGAGGTCGCCGCCGACGCTGTCCAGGTCAACACCACGGACATGCAGCTCAGCAACATCGTCGACTCCAAGCAGATGGTCGAGCTGCCGCTGATCAACCGCAACTTCCTCGGCCTCTCACTCATCGAGCCGGGTGTTCAGGCCTCCAGCGATCGCTTTACAAGTAACTTCTCCACCAGCGGCGCCCAGTCACAGCAGTCCGAGTACCTCATCAACGGCGCCGATACGAACGACATCTCGCTGAACACCCTCACGTACACTCCAAACCTTGACGCCATCAATCAGTTCAACCTCGTCGAGGGTTCACTCAACGCCGAGTACGACCGCAACTCCGGCGGTATCGTCAGCGCCACGCTCAAGCAGGGCACCAATCACTTTCATGGCGATGTCTTTGAGTTCTACCGCGACACCTTTCTGAACACGAACAACTACATCCAGAAGTCCTTCAATAGCGCCGGACAGCGCACGGACACCGTCGCCAAATACCACCAGAACATCTTCGGCCTCACCATCGGCGGCCCGATCCTCAGGGACAAGCTCTTCCTCTTCTATGCCTTCCAGGGAATTCGCCAGATCGTTCCAGAGGCCGGTGGTAACGTAAATGTCTACCGGCCCGCCAACCTCAACGGCGACTTCTCGGAGGACCTCCCGGCCAACGCCGCCGGCGCCAACCACCAGGGCTACACCTTCAGCGGCCAGAAGATTCCGGGTACCTTCACCGCGCTGGCCAGCGTGAACCCGAACTGCATTCCGAATGGCGTAAACACCTGGGGTGCCACCAAAACGACCGCCGGCTGCCTGACCTCGCTCAACGGTGTTATCCCGGCGACGGCGTTCAACTCGGTCGCCCTCAACCTGGTCAAGAAATACGTTCCGGCTCCGAACAACACAGGTTCCAGCCCCTACGCGTACGTCTTCCACCCGGTGGTAAAGACCAATGCGAACCAGGACATCGGCCGCATGGACTATGCGATCACGTCCAAGAACCAGCTCACGCTCATCGGCGTCTACAACCGCTCCAGCGCTCCGGAAACCCTGCCCTTCACCGGAGGGTCGCTCCCTGGCTTCGGCGACGTCAGCACCTCCTATACCCAGCAATACACGCTCGATGACGTGCAGCAGTTCAGCTCCACGCTCGTCAATGAGCTTGCCGCTCACTGGACGCGGTTCAACTACCAGGCCGTTATACCGCAGGTTCCCACATTGCCCTCGAGTGCCGGCTTCCAGATCAGCCCTCAGAACACCGCCGGTGCTGGCCTGCCCCTGATGACAGTTACCAACTTTTTCGCTCTCGGCTTCTCTACCAATGGTCCTCAGCCGCGCATCGATCAGGTCTATCAACTTGGCGACAACGTCTCCAAGGCACTCCGTCAGCACGCTCTGAAGTTCGGTTATGACGGCCGTCGCTTCAACGTCTCCAATCCGTTCAGTGCGCGCAACAACGGCAGCTACTCATTCAGCACCAGCACCTCAACCAGCCCCTACACCACGGGTGACAACTCGCTCGACTTCCTCCTCGGAATCCCTGGAACGTTTAGCCAGGGTTCCGGGGCGACCATCCAGGCGCAGGCCTACCTTAATTACATCTACGGTCAGGACTCCTGGAGAATTAGTCAAACCCTCACGCTCAACTACGGCCTCGGCTACTCCATCGATACACCGCTGAGTCAGAAACAGTACAACGGACTCGGCGTGCTCTGTCTCATCGGCGGACAGCAATCGGCCGTCTTCCCCGGAGCACCGAAGGGCCTCAACTACCCTGGCGACAAGGGCTGCAACAGCGCTGGCGGCGCCACCCTCTACCTCGGGGAACTCGCTCCGCGCTTCGGCTTCGCGTGGTCGCCCAATGCGAGCGAAGGTTTGCTCGGCAAAATCACCGGCACCCGGCCCGGCATGTTCTCCATCCGCGCCGGCTTCGGCTTCTACTACGACCGCACCGAGGAAGAGAGCTCGCTCCAGACCCTCACCACGCCTCCGTTCGGCCTCTCCTCGGCTGGTGTCAACGACTACGCCACCGCTGGCACGTATACGCCGGGCTTCGCCAACCCCTATCAGGACATCAACACCGGAACCGTATACTCGAACAAGTTCCCCTATGCCTTCCCGACGCCTGGGTCAGCGATCGCCTGGTCCAAGCTGGAGCCCGTCGCGAAGAGCACCTACGCTCCCAACTTCCGCGCCCCCTACGCCGAGAACTTCCAGCTCTCTTTGGAGCGTGAGTTCCCGTCCCGGGTGGTCGCGCGCCTGAGCTACGTCGGCTCACTCGCCCACCGCAACCAGGTCACGGTCGAGGGCAACTACGAGACCGCCGCCGGCCACGCGGCCTGCCTGGCGAGCTCGACCTGCTCCGCATTCACCGTGCTCTCCGGTACTCGCCCCACCGCGCCGATCGCGTCGACCAACGCCACGAATCAGGCGAAGAACTACCCGACAAACACCGCGTGGGGTTCCGTCGATCCCAACACCGGTCTCACCGGCTTCACCAGCATCGGCGAGGTCGCGTCCAGTGGATCGTCGAACTACAACGCTCTCCAGGTCAGTATCCAGAAGGCCTATACGCGGGGCCTGCAGTTCCAGCTTAGCTACACCTTCGCTCACGCTCTCGATAACGGCTCCAGCTTCGAGGGCTCCGGCTTCGGCGGCACCAACGGCCGCGGCTACAACCAGTTCCAGCCTGGCCTCAACTATGGAAACTCTTCCTACGATGCGCGTCAGCGCCTGGTGTTCGCTCCTGTCTACGTGACCCCGATCCTGCATGGTTACAACTGGTATCACCCTCTGAACCTCGCAGCGTCGGGCTGGCAAATCTCCGGCATCGTGACTGTGTCCACCGGCTTCCCGTATGACTTCACCCAAAGCGGATCGAACTCCCTCTGGTGCTCCAGCGCGAACTCGTTCTATGCCTGCCCCGACGTTCCGGTTCAGATTGGCAAGTTGCAGACGGTGAATCCCCGCGCGACGCCCCGCGTGAGCGGACTCCCGATCTGGTATGCCAATCCCGGCGCCTCGTTCATGCCGGAGCCGATTGGGCAGTTCGGCAACGTCTCGCGCAACAAGTACCATGGCCCGGGCATCAACAACACCAACCTGATCATCGCGAAGAACTTCAACCTCTCGTCTGACGGCCTCCGCAAACTGCAGCTCCGCATGGAGTCGGACAACGTCTTCAATCACACGCAGTTCACGAACCCGAGCGCGGGTCTCACCAACACTTATTTCACTGACACCAACAGCTTCAACGGCACTTACGGCACGCTCGGTGCCCAGTCCGCCCGCCAGACCCAGCTCGCAGCAAAGTTTTACTTCTAACTCCGACGCACCGCGACCAAACGGGGTGCTCCAGGCGCCCCGTCGTCGCCTCCAACTTCGCGGTGTTTGTCACTGGGATTGGTCATTCATCCCGGTTCACGGTAATTCTGTCCCATGAATAAAACGGGCGCGATTTCTCCAGAAATTCATAACTTAGTCTTCCGGCGACCCAATTTTGTCGGATTTTTTGGCTAAATCGTCACTTTTAAGTTTGGCACGGTACTTGCGTACCTCTTTCCCAAGAACTTCCATTCAAAACCACTGGGGACGTGGAGAGACTATGCAATTGTTTAGACTGCGGGGCGCGAGTTTATCGCTCATGCTCCTGTTTGTGCTCTGTTTTAGCGTCGGCTCGGCCTTCGCGGTAGATGTCAATGCGCGCATCAAGGGAACCGTCACCGATCCGTCGGGCGCCGTCGTTCCCGGGGCCAGTGTCATCGCCACGAACACGGCCACCAATGTTAAGTACCCCACCAAGGCAAACGCCGGCGGTGACTACTTCCTGCCCCAGCTTCCGGTCGGCACCTACAGCGTCACGGTAAGCTCACCTGGCTTCAAGACCTTCGCTGCCACCGGCATCGTTCTGACCATCGATCAGGAATACGTCGAAGCCGTCAAGCTTGAGGTCGGTAACACCTCCGAGACCCTCGAGGTCGCCGCTGACGCCGTCCAGGTCAACACGACCGACATGCAGCTCAACAACATCGTCGACTCCCGCCAGATGGTCGAGTTGCCCCTGATCAACCGTAACTTCACCGGCCTCGAGCTCGTCGAGCCGGGCGTTCAGGCCTCCAGCGACCGATTCGGCACGCTGTCCGTCAGCGGCTCTCAGACCCAGCAGTCGGAGTACACCGTCAACGGCGCCGACGACAATGACATCGCGCTCAACACTCTCGTTATCGCTCCAATCCTCGACGCCATCGATCAGTTCAACCTGATCGACGGTCCGCTCAACGCCGAGTACGATCGCAACTCCGGCGGCATTGTCAGCGCGACCATCAAGCAGGGCTCCAACCACATTCACGGCGACGCCTTCGAGTTCTACCGCGACACGTTCCTCAACACCAATAACTTCTTCCTGAAGCAGTACAACGCCACCACCGGCGTTCGTACCGATAAGGTAACCCCGTACCACCAGAACATCTTTGGCGGCACCATCGGCGCTCCCATCTGGCGCGACAAGATGTTCATCTTCGGCGGCTATCAGGGCATCCACCAGCGCGTTCCGGGCACGCAAACTTCGAACAAGGTCTATACGTCGAATCAGCTGAACGGCGACTTCTCCAACCTCAACGGTACGACCACGACCCGTCCTCTCAGCGCAACGTCCACAACGACGGCCCAGCCCTGGGGCACCTTCTCAGGCAAGTCCATCCCAAGCAGCATCGTGATCCCGGGCTGCACCACGCCGCTCGAGACATGGGCGCAGTGCGCCTTCGATCTGAATAAGGCTGGCACCGAGGCGGCCGCTTTCAAATCGGCGTTCAACTCGGTAAGCTCCGCCCTGGTGAAGCAATATGTTCCTGCTCCGACATCGGGCACAAACGGCTTCAACTACGGCTCGACGGCCAAAACGTCCACGAATCAGTACCTTGGACGCGTCGACTACGCGCTAAATCCGAAGAATCAATTCACAGTCGTTGCAATCTACCTGTCCTCCGCGGTCAAGAATGATCTCCCCTTCACCGGTGCTTCCCTCCCGGGCTTCGGTGACGGCAGCCTCACGCACTCTCACCTCTACACCTTCGACTACGTTCACCAGTTCAACCCGACCCTGGTCAACGACATTTCCGCCCACTACGTCCGCCTGAACTTCAATTCCGGCGCGCCGCAGAAGGTGGTGCAGCCGAGCACCGCGGGCTTCCAGATCACCCCGCAGGACACCAGCAGCTCCACTATTCCTCGCCAGGTCGTCACCGGCTTCTTCACGCTGGGTGGCACCAGCAACGGTCCGCAGCCGCGTATCGATCAGACCATTCAGTTCGACGACTCGGTTAGCAAGACCGTCGGTCACCACAACCTCAAGTTTGGCTACGATGGCCGGCGCTTCAACGTCTCCAACATCTTCGACGCCAGCAACAGCGGCTCCTACACGTTTGCCTCGACAGGCACCTTCAGTTCGGGCGACGCCTCGCTGGACTACCTGCTCGGTGTCCCCTCCAGCTACGGCCAGGGCACTGGCTCCATCATCCAGGCCGACGCCTTCCTGAACTACATGTACGCCCAGGACAACTGGAAGGCCACTAACACCCTCACCGTCAGCTACGGTCTCGGATACTCCATCGATACCCCGCTACGCAATCATCAGATCGGTGGCGAGGCAGTCTCCTGCGCCATTCCGACCCAGTCGTCGGCCATCTTCCCTGGCGCACCCAAGGGGCTGAACTTCCCCGGTGATCCCGGTTGCACCAACAGCTCCCTGGCCTACACCCGCTACTCAGAGTTTGGCCCCCGCTTCGGCTTCGCCTGGGCACCTGACCTCGGCTGGATCTCCGGCGCACCGGGCAAGTTCTCGATCCGCGGCGGCTTCGGAATCTACTATGACCGTAGCGAAGAAGAGACCTCGCTGCAGACCCTCGGAACGCCGCCCTTCGGCTTCACCAGCGCAGGCGCAGGCGACTTCGCCGGCAAGCCACAGCTCGTCAATCCCTACGCGGACATCAACGGCGGCTTCAAGCAGTCGGTCGGCGGTGCGAAGGGTGGAGCTCTCCCACAAGCCTCGCAACCGAACCGCTTCCCCTACGTCCAGCCGGTCAAGGGGCAGGTCATCAACTGGGCCAGCTTCGGACAGATCTTCAACATCAGCAGCTACGATTCATCCTTCCGCGCTCCCTACGCCGAGAACTTCCAGCTCTCGGTTGAGCGTGAACTTCCATCGAAGATTGTGGCCCGCCTGAGCTACGTCGGCTCGCTCGCTCGTCGCAACCAGACCGCTTTTGAGGGCTTCCCGGTGACACCCGCAGGGCACGCCGCCTGCGTCGCTGACCCGGCCTGCCAAGCCAGCGCCGACGATCAGCAGGGAATCTATCCGCAACACACCACCGCTCCTGCAGGTTCCGCCTTCATCGAGACCGGGCTGGTCGGCTCCTACGGTTCGTCCAACTACAACTCGATGCAGGTCGACGTCACCAAGGCCCCCACGCATGGTCTGAGCTTCCAGCTCAGCTACACCTATGCGCATTCCCTGGATAACGCCTCCAGCTTCGAAAACTCGGGCTTCTCCAATGCGAGCGAGCGCGGTTACAACCAATATCAACCTGGACTCAACTACGGTGACTCGGAGTTCGACGCGCGTCAGCGTCTGGTCATCTCGCCTATCTACATAACGCCAATTCTCCACGGCAGCTCCTGGTACTCACCCAAGAACCTCGCCCTCTCCGGCTGGCAGATCAGCGGCATCACGACACTAGCCACTGGCTTCCCGTTTGACATCTCCTACGGTGGCTTCGGCGTGTCGAATGCCCTCTATTGCTCCATCGACTACAGCTTCTATGCCTGCCCGGATATCCCGGTGCAGACGGCGGTGCTCCACCAGCTCAATCCGCGCAATAGACGCGGTAGCGGCGCCACCTCGCAGGTCTTCACAACTGCGACCGGCTCAGCGGAACAACCTGGTGCCCAGGCGAACTTCCTGGAGGAGCCGATCGGTTCCTTCGGCAACGTTCACCGTAATCCTTACCATGGACCTGGCCTCAATGGCACAAACCTGATCCTCGCAAAGAACTTCAACCTGTCGTCTGACGGCGTCCGCAAGCTCCAGATCCGTATGGAGAGCGACAACGTCTTCAACCACACCCAGTTCAACAATCCGAACACGACGTTCGATGGCAATAGGTTCGGAGAGATCTCAAGTGCTGCTGCTGCCCGTCAGACGCAGCTGGCGGCGAAGTTCTACTTCTAACTTTCAACAACACTCACAACACTTCGGGGCGCCTTCGGGCGCCCCTTTTCCTTCCCTGTAACTTGCTCATTCTGCGTCGCGTACACGGCACGGTACCTGCCTACGAACACCGCTGAAAACGCCTATAATAGCTAGTGACGATGCCTGACGATCAGAACCAGCTCCCCCTCGGCTCCAACCCCAACGATCCCCCTTCGGCGCAGGACGCCAACTCCAACAACCCGCCCCCCGGCGGTTCTGGCGGAGACGGCCCCGGTGCGCCCACCGGCCCCGGAGCCCTGCAGCTCCTCCCCATCAACATCGAGGAGGAGATGCGCCGGTCGTATCTCGACTACTCGATGTCGGTCATCATCGGCCGCGCCCTGCCCGACGCCCGCGACGGCCTCAAGCCCGTGCATCGCCGCGTCCTCTACGGCATGCAGGAGATGGGCCTCCAGTTCAACAAGAAGTACACCAAGTCCGCGAAGGTCGTCGGCCACGTGATGGGCAACTACCATCCGCACGGCGACTCCGCCATCTACGACACGATGGTGCGCCTCGCGCAGCCCTTCTCGCTGCGCTACCCGCTCATCGACGGCCAGGGCAACTTCGGCTCCGTCGACGGCGACCCACCCGCCGCCATGCGCTACACCGAGTCGCCGCATGATGCGCCTCGCCGGCGAGATGCTCGCCGACATCGACTCCGACACCGTCGACTTCGTTCCCAACTACGACGAGTCCACCACCGAGCCCTCGGTCCTGCCCGCGCGCTTCCCGAACCTCATCGTCAACGGCAGCACCGGTATCGCCGTCGGCATGGCGACCAACATTCCGCCGCACAACCTCACCGAGGTCCTCAACGCCACCATCGCTCTCATCCAGAAAGAAAAGGGCGAAGCGAAGTCCGACCTCGAGATGGTCCTCGAGCACGTCAAGGGTCCCGACTTCCCCACCGGCGGCTACCTCTACGGTCGCGGCAATCTCACGCAGACCTACAAGACCGGCCGTGGCCGCTTCATCATGCGCGCCAAGTGCGGGCTCGAGCAGATCGCCGGCGGGCGACAAGCGATCATCACCACCGAGATCCCGTACCAGGTCAACAAATCAAACCTCATCAAGCGCATCGCCGAGCTCGTCACCGAGAAGATCATCGACGACATCTCCGACGTGCGCGACGAGTCCGACCGCGACGGCATGCGCATCGTCATCGAGCTCAAGCGCGGCGCGCAGCATGAGATCGTCCTCAACCAGCTCTACAAGCACACGCAGATGCAGGAGAGCTTCTCGATGATCTTCCTGGCCGTGCACAACGGCCAGCCGAAGGAACTCGGATTGCCCGCAGCCATCCACGCCTTCATCGACCACCGCATCGACGTCGTCCGCCGCCGCACCGCCTTCCTCCTCAACAAGGCCCGCGAGCGCGAGCACATCCTGCTCGGCTACCAGATCGCGCTCGATCACCTCGACAACGTCATCAAGATCATCCGCCAGTCGTCGAGCCGCGCCGACGCTCGCGAGAACCTCTTCCAGTTCTTCTCGCAACCGCACGCATCAATCTGCGCGGCACCGAGCTCAAGGGCGTCAAGCTCAACCCCGAGCAAGTACGATATCGACCTCGCCGGCGGCAGCGTCTCCGCCCAGCTCGCAGGCAACACGGCCGGCACGCTGATTCTCAGCTACCGCCAGATCGACGCCATCCTCGAACTGCAGCTCTACCGGCTCACGCAGCTCAGCATCGACGAGCTCCTCAACGAGCTCCGCGCCGTCCGCGACAACATCGCCGAGTACGAGTCCATCCTCGCCTCCGAGAAAAAACTCCGCCGCGTCATCATCAAGGAGCTCGAAGACATCCGCGACAAGTACGGCGACGCACGCCGCACCGCCATCATCGACGAGTCCGCCGAGCTCACCCTCGAGGACCTCATCGCCGACGAGCAGGTCGCCGTCACCGTCTCCAACACCGGCTACCTCAAGCGCACGCCCATCAGCATCTATCGCCAGCAGAAGCGCGGCGGCACCGGCCGCATCGGCATGAAGACCCGCGAGGAAGACTTCGTCTCGCAGCTCATCATCGACTCCACGCACGCCTACCTGCTCTGCTTCACCAACACCGGCCGCGTCTACTGGCTCAAGGTCTACGAGATCCCCGACGTCGGCGCCGCCGGCAAGGGCAAGGCCATGGCCTCGCTCGTCGACCTCCAGCCCGGCGAGAAGGTCGTCACCATCCTCCCCGTCCGCGACCTCACCGAAGAGTCACGCTACGTCCTCTTCGCCACCCGCAATGGCACCGTCAAGAAGACCGCACTCAAGGACTTCTCCAACGTCATGGCCCGCGGCATCATCGCCATCGGCATCGACAAGGACGACGAGCTCGTCACCGCCCGCATGACCGACGGCGAGCAGGTCATCTTCCTCGCCACGCACGACGGCATGGCCATCCGCTTCGACGAGCGCGACCTCCGCGCCATGGGCCGCCCCGCCTTCGGCAACCGCGGCATCTCGCTCAAGAAGGGCGACTACGTCATCGGCGCCGCCGTCACGCCCTCCGCCGAGGCCCGCAACAAGGCCCGCCTCGCCCGCGCCGCCGCCGCCGGCCTCGCCGCCCAGGTCCAGAGGGCCATCGACGAAGCCGCCGACTCCGCCGCCGCTGCGCCGCTCGCGCTCGCCGAGGCCGACGACACCACCGCCGCGCCCGAGCTCTCCCCCGAAGCCGCCGCCAAGCTGCAGAAGCTCGACGAGAAGCTCGGCCTCACCCCCTGCCTCATCCTCACCGTCTCCGAGAACGGCTACGGCAAGCGCACCGACGTCGACGCCTACCGCCTGCAGTCGCGCGGCGGCAAGGGCGTCATCAACATGAAGGCCAACTCCAAGGTCGGCAAAGTCGTCAGCATCCAGCTCGTCGACGACACCACCGAGATGATGGTCATCAGCCAGTTCGGCAAGATCATCCGCATCGACACCAAGAGCGTCCGCGCCGCCGGCCGCTCCACCTCCGGCGTCCGCCTCCTCAACCTCGAGTCCGACGACAAGGTCGCCAGCGCCACCGTCATCCCACCCGAAGACCCAAAAACCAACGGCGAAAACGGCACGCTCGTGCAGTAAATTTGGACTAAGTCGGACTACCGCTGAGATTTAGAGGTCCGCAGCATGTTTCAGTCTCTTATCGAAGATGATGATTTAGAGTCTCTGCAGATCGGCAGAAGACAACTGTCGACGGAGTGGAAGGACGTGGTAAAACCGCGGCAGGCCGGAGGCAATTTTTGCCTCTTGCTACCGTTTAAGGAGACCTACGAGAACTCCTTCAAAGCGGCTTACAGCGGACCATTCTTCGCCCGTCAGGCAAGCGGAGACCGACTTCAGATTTGGCTGAACGAGACCGAAAACGAAACCGAAGTCCCAACCGAGGCTGAAGATCGGATCAACTCCGTAAGGCAATATGTGGCGATACGCGACCTGTTGGTCGTGTCCTTTGCCCTTGACTACACCCACATTGGCGGCGATCCTGAGCGTCCTTTGTCCGCCGTCGGCGAACTCCGTCAAGCAGCTAAACCTTACGCCGGGAAGCAACCGCTATGCATGAGGCGGCGGTGTTAAGAAGCTTGCGACAAGATGCGTGGAATTCTTGGGCCAAGTGGTTTGCTATGTCGAAGCAGACTGTATTGTCGCCATTCCTCCGTCGGATCCGGGTAAGGAATACTCGCTACCAGCGAGGTTAGCTGAGCTAATCTCGCAGAACCGGAAGCTGCCAAACCTTTCTAAATACGTCAAAACCTCTCAGAAACGGGCTTCTGTGAAGAATGCGAAGCTTACAGAAAAGCTCGACACGCTTGTTGGGACAATCGAAGTCGATCCAAGTGAGTTCCAAGAGAGATCCGTACTACTGGTAGACGATCTTTATCAATCAGGAAGGACAATGAACTATTGTGCGCAGCTTTTGCTAAAAGCTGGTGCGAACTGTGTATTGGGATTAGCTTGTGAGAAGACGTGCAGGAACGACGATAATCAATCTGGAGGTTGAGTATGTCGAAGGACGCAGTCAACATTATGGCTTTGTTGACATTGCGTGGGGTGGGCCCTGCCAAGGTCAGGAAAATCTACTCGACAATTTCCAAGTTATTTAGAACAAACGGCGAACACAAAGAGGGTCTTTCTGATGCTTTGTCTTCAACCCTTTCACCACAGCAGGTGACGCAGTTTTCAGACGCGAAAGAACGCGCTTCGCGAGAGATCGACAGGCTTCAGGAAGATGGCATCGTAGTTCTGACATTTTTGGATCCAGATTATCCGGCTGCTATTCGAAGTAAGCTCGGCACCGATGCTCCGCCGATACTCTTCTGCAAAGGAAATCTGAAATTGCTGAATTCGCCTGCGGTCGGGCTCCGCGGCTCCCGCAAAGCTTCAGACAAAGGGCTGGCCGCTACGAGAGATTCGGCAACGGGTCGGCGACCGCCAGGATCAATGTTGTCTCCGGTTATGCTGCCGGAGTCGACATGACGGCCCACATAGGGGGCTTGAAAGCGGGAGGCACACCACGATAGTTCTCGCTGAGGGGCTGAAGCATTTCCGTGTCAAGCGAGAACTCAAACCCTTTTGGGACTATGAACGCGTGCTTGTCTTGTCCGAGTTCGGGATACAAATGCCATGGAGCGTAAGCCATGCGATGCAGCGGAACAAAACTATATGCGCTCTCTCAAATGCGCTCATACTCGTTGAAGCAAGAGAATCTGGCGGCAGTATTGCGGCGGGGAAGGAGTGCCTAAAATTGGGCATGCCTCTTTTCGCCGCTGTCTATCGGGGCTCTCCAGAAAGCGCTCGGGGTAACGAAGCGGTCCTGAGCATTGGTGCGAAGCCGCTGCTGAAAAGCAGCCGTACGAATCTACCGAATATTCGGCCTGTATTAGAGACCATCGGAGCGACCCCTTAGATCATCTCTTTACTCGCGGCCAAATATCTTCAATCGTCTCGCACGCGGCATCGATGTCTTTCTTCAATTGCTTGTTGAGTCGCGCACCAATGTGGTGCTGGTTCCTGGAGACGTCGAGGTAAATTACATTTTTGGGATCAACCCCGAGTGTTTGTAGCAGCGAAGCTTCGTGCATGACCTTCAAGACGACGTTGATGGAATCTTGATCCAAGGGCACGGAATTAAAGTCCAACTTGATCATTTTCTTAACGCCCTTATCGTCGACGAACAAGTCTGGACTGGCGCTGACCTCAACTCCACCGTGAACATATTTGGGCTTTGGATTCTCCAACACAACGAATGTGTTCTTGGAAAAATGCCGCATGTAAGCCTCTATTGCACGAATGTTGTCCCGGATTCTACTCGAATCCTTTCGCGGATCGGCGACTGCCTCCTTCTTTTGTAGAGCCGTCACGGCCGCTATCAAAGCTGCCACGTCGTTTCCGCTCTCGTGATATTTCTTGATCGCCGCACGAGCCTCGCTGTAAACGAACAATCTGAGGTCGTTTGTTCCCCTGTGCGTCAGTCGTGAATTTATAGGTCTTTAGAAGAGTTCTTTGACCTGCTGGACGACCTCGCATAAACTTCGCGAGGCCAGTAACCGATATTTTTATAGACATTCTTCCTCTGCTTGTCTTAGATAGGGACCCGAATATCCGGTACTCCACGCGGTTTTGCAAGTCAAAAGTGAATTCAAAGGGGGGCGGTTGGCCCATTCATCCTTTCAGTGAGGCAATAAACCCGTCCTCCCGCTTTACTTCTTCTCCAGCTTCTTCCTCAGATGTTTCGCGCAGTTATTGGCCCAGCCTTCATAGATGTAACCCTCGGCCAGTCCCTGATCCACTCGGTTGAACTTACAGGCGAACACCGGCTTGCCCGTACGAGCGTCGTTGATCGAAATGTCTCCTCCGCCGTGATCGTTGAGGACGAACCCCGTTACAAATCCCCGCTTCTTCACACGCGCCCCGCCAGACACTATGAAATCGGCCTTCTCGCGTTCCTTCACGACAACAACCGGCGCCTTCTTCTTGAGCATCGCGTCTGACACAAACTGCTCAAATCCATCCATCGGCGCGATGAAGAGCTTTGCCCCGGGCGCAAATACAGGCGCGGCTGGAGCGGCGAGAACAGCACCCACACTTGCCCGCGCGCGTCCGTTTCCGTGGAAGGGGGGACGCGGTCGGCGATGGTCGACGGTGTCGACGCTTGACGCTCAGCTTCCGGCTTGGAGGATTCACCTCCGGCCGCCGCCTGCTGAGTTGGAACTGCCTGCTGAGCCAGAGCCGTTGGCTCGCCGGGGCCGTCTGCTGAGTCGGGGCCGTGTCCTGAGCTGGAGCCGTCTGCTGAGAGGAGCGTCTGCGCGAGCGATGTGGAACTCAACAGAAGAAGCACCGCAAGAAGGCTTGCAACAGCTTTCATGTGCACCTCGCATATATGAAATCGGCCGAAGATTACGGGAACCAGCCCGCCGGCACAACACAACTTCTGGGGAGCACCTGAATTGCTTTCCCTTTTCCGGCGATCGCATCTAACCTCCCGGAGCCCAACATGATCCGCACGACCCTGACCCTCGCCGCTGCAGCCCTCCTCATCCCCGCCGCCGCGCACGCGCAAGCCCCCTGCAGCCTCCTCACCCCCGACCAGATCAAGGCCGTCGTCGGCGTGCCCGTGACCCCCGGCCAGCCCGGCGGCACCAAAGACTCCCCCGACTGCACCTGGAAGGACGCCAAGGGCGAGGACCGCGCCTACGTGAGCCTCAAGACCCGCGACAACTACAACGTCGTCCACGCCCAGATGCAGCACAGCGGCCGCCTCGTCTCCGTCACCGGCGTCGGCGAGGACGCCTTCTTCGTCACCTCCCCCGCCGGGTCCACGTCCTACCTCTACGCCCTCGGCAAGCACCACCTCCTGCTGCTCCAGGTCAACATTCCCAACGCCAGCCGCCAGGACAACCAGGCCGCCGAAAAGGCACTCGCCACGGCAATCCTCCCCAAACTCTGAGCATGAAAGCTCCACACGAGCTCGCGGGAAAGAGTGACCCCCCACCCGCTAACTCCCCTGAATGGAAGACTTTGCCTCTAAACTGCTGATTCCAGATACTTTGCCATTACACGCACACAAAGTACACCCCTAAGTGCAATGCGCTGAAGACTTTGCGCACATATTCGGCAGGGGAGGGGGTCCTGCGTTTGCCACTGGTCACACCTGAACGCGCGTTCACCACTTTTCTCATTCCGCGCTCGCTGCACCGCTACAATTCGGCATGCGCAAACCGCTCTTTGCCGCAGCCCTTCTCCTTGCCACTCCGCTCGCCTTCTCCCAAACGCCGCAGCCGCCCAAGCCCATGGATCTGCGCGAAGTCCTGCTCACCCAGCTCCATTCCACCCACGACAAGGCCGAGTGGTTCGTCCCCGTCGACACCGCCGTCGCCGGCCTCACCCCCGACCAGGCCCGCTGGACCCCCAAGGCCGGTGGCCCCGGCCAGATGCACTCCGTCGCCCAGCTCGTGGCGCACCTTATCTACTGGAACGAGAACGCCCTCGCCAAGCTCCACGGCGAAACCCCCGCCGCCTACTCCGGCAACAACGAAGACACCTTCGTCGGCTACGACGTGAACAAAATCACCGCCGAACAGTGGACGGCCCTCGTCGCGCGCTTCGACCGCTGCATGACTGGAATGGAAGAGTGGGTGCAGTCCGCGCCTGACGCCAACCTAGCCAAAGGCGCGAACATGATCGCCCACGTCGGCACCCACAACGCGTACCACACCGGCGAGATCGTCTACGTGCGCAAGCTTCAGGGATCGTGGGATCCGAGCAAGGGCGTGAAGTAGTCATACGATGCAGCTTCGAAAACAGATAGAGGATTGCTGAGAGCAGCACGCTGAGCACGATGCAGGTGCCGAGAGGAAACCACACCTGCACGTTGCGTCCGCGATACGCGAAGTCGCCGGGCAGGCGTCCGAGCCCGAGACCCGCGCGCTCCAACCCGAGCACCAGAACTCCGGCGATGACCAGTGCGATGCCTACCGCGATGAGCAGCCGACCCACGACGATCTCCCACTCTGATTAGACTCCTGCAGGTACCTGTAAAGACACACAGCGTTGTTTTAGGCGGCAATCGGGGCTACGATAAGGCTCCCTCCCCGAATTCGGGCCCGCAGCAAGGTCCTTAGCCGTTGTTAGAGCTGGCCCGCTAGAGATGTCAGCTCAGAATCGGGGTGCAACATGGGCCCGCATCTTCGAGTTCCGTCCCCTCATTTGCACTTAAGTCCTGAGGATGTACCGCGCGTGGCGAGCGTTGTGCTCAAGGTCGTGATTGCGTTGCTCGTGCTTTCGAGCACCATCTTTGCAGCGGGTCAGGATATTCCGATCGGCGTCACGTATGTCTGCAGCGGCGAGCACCTTTTCGTTGAGAACTGCAACATGCGGGATACGTCGGATAGTTCCAAGTGCATGGTCGGTCATCCCGACACGGTTCTGCCAAATGGGTTGATGAAGTACACGTATGAAACCCGCGGTGACTTGAAGAAGCTGCTGCCTACGTGCACGCAACCGAGCGCAAGGCAGCTTGCGGCAGCGAAGGCGTTTCAGGAAAAGCAGCAGGCGACCTACAACGCGAATGAAGCGAAGGCGAATCAGCAGCTTCAGGCGATTGAGCAGCAGCAGACGGCGGCGATGAGCGGGCAGCCGAGAAGCCGATGTCTGCGGATGACCGCGCGATGAACCGCTGCATCACGTCGGGGCGATTGCCGGCATCGTGCACAGGGAATGCGCTGCTGGGTGGGTTCACGTCGATGATTGGGCAGGCGACGCAGATGCTTGGGGTGAGCGCTGGAGAGACGAAGCCGAAGTCGGGGCCGACGATGGCGGGCGTGTTTGTCGGCACGGGCAACTGGCGGTTGGATTTTATTGATGGCGGTGTGCTTGTGAACTGCTCTTTCCTTTCGCCCAATCAGGAGAGCTACAAGCTGGACTTCGCGAACGGTTACGCGTCGCTGATCGTCGCGACTACACCGAAGCCGCTCGTGCTTGCGCTGCATGCGGACGGCACGATTACCGGGCCGGGGCCTGTCACGATCAATGGCGTCGTGGCCACAGGCACGGCGGGCGGTGGATCGACAGCAGGGCACACGGAGACACAGACCACCACGAGCACGCAACGGATCAATCAGAACCAGGCTGGAGCGTACTCCGGCGATCAGCTCACTTATGCCGGTGGCGGCACGTACGACGCGACGCACACGACGACCTCGAGCACGTATGTTCCCGGAACATCTACACCGGCGTATGCCACCTTCTCACCGCGACGCGCGACCTGTCCCGCGCTGAACTTGTCGACGAAGGGCGCGGGCACGGGCATTCAGACGATGCAGACCGACATGCTGAAGACGATGTTCGGCGGCGACAAAGGGCCACCGACGCCGCCGGGAATCCGCATGCAGGGTATCTTTGCCGCATCGACCGGATTCAGTGTGCAGTTCTTCCCCGAGTCCGCCGTGCTGGGATGCGGGCCCGATGCTGCGCGGGCGTATCCGTACACAGTGACAGCAGGCGCGAGTGGCGCGGTCATCAAGATCGACGCGCCGGATCATCCGCTCGCGCTTACGCTGCGGCATGACGGTTCGCTCGATCCCGGTGCGACAGGACCGTACCAGGTGCACGGCCGCGTCGTCACCGGCCAGAATGACAAGGATGATTTCACCTTTGCGCCCATGGAGCAGAGCTGCGAACTCGCGCTGTTGTCGCCGAGCGCGACGATCCCAACGAGTGGCGGCGTACAAGGAAATACGGTCGCGTCTACGTCTCGCGGGTCAGCGAGCGGCGGCGATCCCGCTTCTCTAGCAACACCGGGACACGTTCTCGGCAACGCGACACTATCGATTGCGTCGGGATTCCCGGCGCAGCCGGGCGCGCCGAATCCGCTGGCTTCGCATCCGTACACGCTTCTGCGCGACAGTATTCCGAACATTGTGGCGAAGGCGGGCGTGGCGGTGCCTGCGGGATCGAATGCGTACAAGGTGCTGGGCATGGCGTGCGGAACGCGCAGCCCGGATTGCCAGAAGATCATGGAGGCGATCAAGGCCAGCGCAGTGTCTGCCGTGCGCTCGGATGCAAATGGCAGCGGGACATTGCCTGCAGTTCCGGCGGGAACGTACTACCTGATGATTTCAACGCGTTATAACAACCAGGCGCTGACGTGGGATCATCCGGTCCAGTTGAAGCCGGGAGCGAATTCGCTGACGCTGAGCGCTCAGAACGCGACGCCGGTGAATTAGGCGTTACTGACTAAGGGCCACCAAGCGCACCTTCGCGGGCCCGGTGTTCGCGCATCCCGGCTATTTCCAGGATCCGAAATTCGCTGCTCCGCACAATTTCATCGCCGTGATGGGCATGCCGATCAACGCCAAGGGCGATATCGAGGACGAAAATCTCACGCTTGCGGCGCGCGACGCCGTGCTCAACATGATCGATCTGTTGCAGGAGCGCGGCTATTCGCGCGAGCAGGCCTATATCATCTGCAGCGTCGCCGTGGATCTGCGGGTGTCCAACGTGGTCGACGTGCCGAACTACGTTGTCTCGGCGCTGCTGCCGGAGGCGATTTTCGACTGCGCATAGCGGATCGCGGTCCCGGGCGGCGCCCTGCCGCCTTCGATCCGTTTTGACCACGCGTGGCCGATGCGCATGCCGGGCTTCTCCACGAGCATGAACGAGACGCGTGCAAGCAAGAGCGAGATCGCGACCGTCAGGACGGCCGCAGCAAGCACGATGCCGGTCGCCCCGAGATCGCTGGTCGCGATCGTTGCTGGCACAATGGTGAGCAGCGCCCAAGCGACCGCCAGCAACACCGGCATGGCGTAGCAATAGAAGCTGTATGACACATCGCCGACCCAGGCCAACGACGGCCGGTCGAGAAAGCGGGCGCCGCGGTTGTCGAGCCGCAGCAGCACGAACGCGATGACCTGGAAAGCTGACCAGCGCGTCGATCAGGAATTTGTACGGCAGCCACAGGCGGCCCGATACATAGAGGTATTCGACCGGCAACAGCAGCGCGAGCCCGGCGAGAAGGCCGAAGCCATTGCCGAGCCAGCGCGCAGCGGCCGTGCTGGTGAGAAATTTGGGCAATGCCAAGCCCAGATAGAAGCAATAGACGTACGACACAAAGGTCGGAGCCACGCCCCAAAATTTGATCGCCACCAGATAGAGCACGCCAACCGCGATGACATCACCGAACGCGTTCGTGCGCGCAGTCAACCATGCCAGCGGCGGCAACAGCACGATCATCACAAGCTCGATCTAAATCGACCACAAGACCGAATTGATCGAGTGCGACAGACCGAGCAGATTTTGCAGGAGGATCGCCGGGCTCGTGGCGACCGCCGCGAACTGGTTGAACCAAGCTGTGGTGCCGGCAAACGATGCGCGGCGCAGCAGAACCGCTACCGCGGCCGCGAACAGAATCGAAAGCCACATGACCGGCAGCAGCCGCCACAGCCGCCGGACCGCGAAACCCACCCAAATGTCCGATTTCCGTCGCCGCCGCGTGGCGGCGCAGCAACTCGCCGAGCACGAAACCGCTCAGCACATAGAACAAGATCACCGCTGTATTGGGCTGGATAGGATTTCGCCGGCGGCAATCAACGCGCTGCCGGGCCGCAAGCTGAAGTTCGCGTCCTCGATGCGGCCGTTGCTCATCACCGTGAACGCGTGCCCGACGGCGACGCACACGGCCGCTAGGCCGCGCAACGATTGCAGCCGGACCGAATGACCCTCGAGCCGAAACACCCCACCCATCACCCGATGCTAAAGCATGATCGGCAAAAGTGGAAACCGTAAAGACAATGCAACAGACGTCGCCTAAGCTTGGCCTATAGCGTGGTTTCGCTGGGTTTCTCTCTTCGGGCAGTCCTGCCATCAAGGAGGAAGGTCCTTATGAAGAAGCTCATTCACTGACATTGAGCGCGGCGGTTTTTGTATTGGGAGCTTTGGCATTGCCGGCGAGTGCGCAGAACGAACAGCGCGGTGCGGCCAGCATTCATGCGCTCAGGAACGCCACACCGATTGTCAGGCCGGCCGCGTGTAACGGCGGCACGGGCTATTGCGGTTGCGGACCGGGCTGGATCAGCGCATGCGCACCGCGCTGCTGCCGCTGCGTCCCTGCTGGTAACGGCCTCAAGTAGATCGAAAGCCCGAAGCATAACCTCCCCGCGGGGAGAGGTCGTCGCGCGAGCGACGGGAGAGGGGCCGGCCGCCGGGTTTTCACGGCCCCTCTCCCGCCGCGCTCACTTTGTTGGCGCGGCATCCTCTCCCCGAAGGGGCGAGGGGAGACTGCAGATCGGGTGCGCACAAAACTACGGCGCGCAAGGCGCGTTGATCGCGCACATTCTGGAATTTCGCCGCTTCCAGATAGGCGTTGAGGATCTTGAGCGCCTGCTTCGCGCGGCGGCAGCGCGGCCGGATCGATGGTGTCGGCTGCAGCCGACCTGCGCGATCAAGTCCCAGCCGGCCGGTTTCGCGATCGATACCACGGCGGTTTCGGTATCGAGAGCTCTTGTAGGGCCAGAACACCCAGCCGATGCCGAACCGCTCGTGCAGTTCGCGGAAGCGCGCATTCCACTGATTGTTCATCTCACCGGTCTCGCCGATCAGGATCGGCACGTTCCAGCTTTTGCTGAAATTCAGATAGCTCTGCAGCGCGTCGCGCGTCGGCTTCGCCCAGAATTTGTGATAGGTGTAAACCGCATTGGCGTCGAACGGCCGGCCGAACATCGCAAAGCTCGTGCTCCATTGTCCGCCCGCGAGCAGCACGACGTGATGGGTATCGACGCTGCGGATGGCGGCGACGATCTCGCGATAGAGCGGCTCGAGCCGCGGATTGAGATAGGCCTCGTCGCTGTAGGGCGAGATCGGCTCGTTCAGAAGGTCGTAGCCGAGCACCGTGGGCTCGTCGCGATAATGCGCGGCGATCGCCCTCCACAACGCGACCGTGAGCGACCGGTGGCGCGGCACATAGAAGGTCAGCGGAAAGCCGGTGCCGTCGTCATGATTGACGCCGGTCTGTCCGCCCGGCGCGGCGTGCAGGTCGACGATCACGCGCAGACCCGCGTCGCGGCACCAGCCGACCAGCCGGTCGAGCAGCGTCCAGCCCTGCCCTTCGAATGCGTCGGCGCTGCCGTCCGTGGCCGCGCCGGGCCGACGAACAGCCGCCAGTGCAGCGGCACCCGCACGGTGTTGAAGCCGGCCGCCTTGATGAAGCGGATGTCCGTCTCGGTGATGTAGTCCTCGCGGAACGCCGCCCAGAATCGAGCGGCCTCCTCCGGCCCGACCAGCGCTTCGATCACTTCGGCGATTTCCGAAGGCGCGCGCTTGCGCGCGAACTTGAACATATAGCCTTCCGGCACCAGCCAGTTGCCGAGATTGATCCCCTTCACCGCGAAGCGCTCGCCCTGCGCGTCGACAAGCTGCGTGCCGTCGGCATGGATGAAATTCGGCGCGGCGTGCGCCCGGCGCGGTTGCGACGACGAGCGCGAGGAGAAGCGCAACGACGCCGCAGCAGAAAAACCGCAGGTTCATGCGACTTACCAAGATCAAGGCGCGCCGCGGCTTCGTTCCAGCAGGTCTTCCCTGCCGGTTGCCCTGGGAAAATACTAAACTAAAAAGACCCTCGCCAATGAATTCCCGGAAAGCGCCTGCGCGCAGAGCGCCAAAGCCAAGGTCACGACCACCGCATGTCCGGCATGCCGCTCGTCCGAGGCGCTTCTGCTTCTTGCCTCCCTCATCGCTCTGATCGCGCTGATCCAGGCGCGGCTGCTGCAGGCGTTTCTGGCGATCGTGGTGGTCGCGCGGTCTTCGGCCTCGCCGCCGGCTTCTCCACGGCCTTTGTCGGCAAAGCCTTCGGCGCGGGCTTTGCGCAGGCGATCACTTCGCCCGGCCTGGTCATTGTCGCCGCGGGCTTCGTCGCCGGCGATTGCGGACGCAACCGGCGCCGCCGGCTGGCTCGCCGCCAAATTGCGATCCGTGGCGTCACGCCGGCACGACCCGATTGCCGGCGCTGTGCGGACTTGTCGCCGGGCTCGCGGCTTCGCCCTCGACCGCGTTCGCGCTGCTCACGCCGCTCCTGCGCGCCGTGACCGGCGGCGCGGAGCCGAAAAAGCGCGGCGCCGCGCCGGCGGCGCTGGCACTCGCGATTTCGGCAAGCCACGGGCTTGCGCTCGTGTCGCCCGTCCCGATCGCGGCCGCCGTCCATCCTCGCCGCGCCCTGGAGCCGGGTCGCATTGTTCGGGGTGCCGCTCGCTGTCCTCGTGGCCGGCCTGGGCGCGGCCTGGTCGCGCTGGCTCGCCGTGGCCGACGCTGCGCCGCAAGCGCCAGCGCAGAACGCGCCGGACGCACGCCAAAGGCCGAGCGGCTGGTCCGCCGCGGTGCTCGTGGTCGCGACCGCCGTGCCGCTCGCGCTCCTGATCTTCCAATCGCTCGGCGACATTCCGAGCGAGCCGCTCGGCGGCGGCACCGCGCGCGAGATGGTGATCGGCGTCGGCCGTCCGCTGGTGCTGCTCGTGGTCGCCATCGGCATCATGGTGATCGGCAATGCGCGGCTTGCCGGCAAGCGCCTCGCCGATGACGCCTGGATCGTGCGCGTCTTCGGCCATGTCGCGGGCGCCCTCCTCGCGGTCGGCGCGGCGGGCGGCTTGCAGCGCCTCTGCCAGGAAACCGGCATGGCCGAATTGCTCGGCGAGCATGTTTCGGCCTGGCATCTTTCCGGCGCCGGCGGCCTGCTGATCGCTTTTTCTGGTCGCTGCGACCATCAAGACCTTGCAGGGCTCCTCGCTCGTCGCCGCCATCACCGCCGCCGGCATCGCGCAGCCGCTGTTGATTCCGCTCGGACTCGACGCCGCGAACGCCCGCGCGCTCGCAGCGCTCGCCGTCGGCGCCGGCGCCATGACGGTCTCCCACATCAACGACGATTATCTTCTGGCTCGTCTCAGTCACGAGCGGCATTCGCCCGCTGCGCGCGCTCGCCGTGCTCACCGCCGGCACGCTGATGCAGGGGATCGTGGCGGTCGCGGTGCTGATGGTGCTTGTGGCGTTGCTGGGAAGTTGATGGCGCGGCGACAGATTCCGGATCATGCTCTAGGCTGAGGAACGATGAACAAGCGCATCACCAAATCCGCCGAACAACTCCGCAGCTACCGCTGGCTCGGCCCGGACACGTTGCGCGCCTTCGGCCATCGCTCGCGCCTCAAGCAGTTCGGCTACGACCGCGAGGATTGGGCCGGCAAGCCGGTGATCGGCATCATCAACACCTGGAGCGAGATCAATCCGTGCCACGGCCATCTGCGCGAGCGCGCCGAGGACGTGAAACGCGGGATCTGGCAGGCCGGCGGCTTCCCGATCGAGCTGCCGGCGATGTCGCTCGCCGAGCCGTTCGTGAAGCCGTCGACCATGCTCTACCGCAACCTGCTCGCCATGGAATGCGAGGAGCTGCTGCGCAGCCATCCGATCGACGGCGCCGTGCTGATGGGCGGCTGCGACAAGACCACGCCCGGCCTGATCATGGGCGCGATCTCGCATGGGGCTGCCGGCGATCTATGTGCCGGCCGGCCCGATGCTGCGCGGCAACTGGCACGGCCAGCACGCTCGGCTCCGGCTCCGACGTCTGGAAATACTGGGACGAGAAGCGCGCCGGCAATATCGGCGAACGGGAATGGAGCGAGATCGAGGGCGGCATCGCGCGCTCGTTCGGCACCTGCATGGTGATGGGCACCGCCGCCACCATGATGGCGATCACCGAAGCGCTCGGGCTGACGCTGCCCGGCGCCTCGTCGATCCCGGCGCCCGATGCCAATCATGCGCGCATGGGCGCGGCGAGCGGCCGCCGCATCGTCGATATGGTGTGGGAGGATCTGACGCCGCAAAAGATTCTCTCGCCGCGCGCCTTCGACAATGCCATCCGCGTGCATATGGCGCTCGGCGGCTCGACCAACGCCATCATCCACGTGATCGCCATGGCGCGCCGCGCCGGCATCCCGCTCGACATGCGCGCTTCGACGAGATTTCCCGGCAGGTGCCGGTGATCGCCAACATCACGCCCGTCGGGCAAATATCTGATGGAGGATTTCTTCTATGCCGGCGGCCTGCGCGCGCTGATGGCGGCGATGCGCGATGCTGCTCGATCTGTCCTGCCTCACGGTCACCGGCGGCAACGCTCGGCGAGAATATCGACGGCGCCGCGGTGTTTCTGCCCGAGGTCATTCACCCGCTCGACAAGCCGCTCTATCCGGAGGGCGCGACCGCCGTGCTCACCGGCAATCTTGCGCCGCGCGGCGTGCGTGATGAAGCCCGCCGCGGCCGACAAGCGCTTCCTCAAGCACCGCGGCCGCGCCATCGCGTTCGAGAATTACGATCACATGGCGCGCGAGGTCGAGCGCGACGATCTCGAGGTCACGCCCGATCACGTGCTGGTGCTGAAAAATGCCGGCCCGAAGGGCGGACCCGGCATGCCGGAGTGGGGCATGCTGCCGATCCCGAAAAAGCTCGTGAAGGCCGGCGTGCGCGACATGCTGCGCATCTCCGACGCACGCATGAGCGGCACGAGCTACGGCGCCTGCATCCTGCACGTCGCGCCGGAAAGCTTCGTCGGCGGCCCGCTCGCGTTCGTTGCGACCGGCGACGAGATCGAGATCGACGTCGCCGCGCGCCGCATCCATCTGCATGTGAGCGACGACGAGCTCGCGCGCCGCCACGCCGCCTGGACGCCGCCGCCGGTACGCTATGCGCGCGGCTACGGAGCGATGTATTCGCAGCATATCGGCCAGGCCGACGAAGGCTGCGACTTCGATTTTCTGCAAAGCACGGCGCCGGTTGCCGAACCGGAGATTCACTAGCGCCTCCCCTTCTGCTTGCGCGGACGGGTGCGACAAGCGCCGTCCGAATGACGGCGCTATCCCGCGGGGAGCAGCACCGCGCGGCATTCGCCGAAGCCGATGCGCGGATAATTTTGTTTGGAGCAATAGCCTTTGAAGATGATCTCGTCGCCGTCCTCGATGAAGCCGCGCTGCTCGCCGGTCGGCAGTGCGATCGGCTCGCGCCCGCGCGCGGTAAGCTCGAGAAGGCTGCCCCAGCTGTCCTTCTCCGGCCCGGACACGGTGCCGGAGCCGATGAGATCGCCGGCGACAAGATTGCAGCCGTTGCAGGTGTGATGCGCGACCATCTGCGCCACGGTCCAATACGTCGTCGGCGAACGAGGTGCGCGTGAGCCGCTGCGGCGCCGTGCCCGGCGCGCCGCATCGCTTCGGTCGCGAGATAGGCCTCGAGCGTGACGTCGAGGCCGCCATGCGCCTGGTCGTCGGCGTCGGTGAGATACGGCAGCGGCGCCGGATCGCCCTCCGGCCGCGCGAAAGCGGCGACGCGGAACGGCGCCAGCGCCTCCTGCGTCACCACCCAGGGCGAGACGGTGGTCGCAAAATTCTTGCCGAGAAACGGCCCGAGCGGCTGGTATTCCCACGCCTGCACGTCGCGCGCCGACCAGTCGTTGAGCAAACAAAATCCGAAAATATGCGTCGGCGGCCTTGCCGACCGGCACGGTTTCGCCGAGCGCCGTCGGCGTGCCGATATACATACCGAGCTCGAGCTCGAAATCCATGTTGCGCGATGGCCCGTAGCTCGGCGCGTCGTTCGTTCTGCGCCTTTGCGCTGGCCCTGCGGGCGCTTCACCGGCGTGCCGCTGACGCGCACCGACGAGGCGCGGCCGTGATAGGCGACCGGCACGTATTTGTAGTTCGGCAGCAGCGGATTGTCGGGGCGGAAGGCGCGACCGGCATTGGTGGCGTGAAAGACCGACGCATAAAAATCGGTGAAGTCGCCGATCGCGACCGGCAACAGCATTTCGGCCTTCGCCATCGAGGTCAAATGCCGGCTCAGGCTCTTGTCGCCGCGTTCGGCGCTGAGAGCGCGCGACAAGGAAAGCCGCAGCGCCGACCACGCCTGCGGGCCGAGCGCCATCAGCGCATTCAGGTTCGGCGCGGCGCAAGCCTTTGCAGCCGTCAGCCGCCTCGCCGTTCGAACGACGCAGATGCCGCGGCGACGTCGAGGATCTGATCGCCGATCGCGACGCCGACTCGCGGACTTGCGTCCGCCGACGGCCGAAACACGCCGAACGGCAGGTTCTGAATCGGAAAATCGCTGTCGGGCGCGTTTGCCGTCTCGACAAAGCTTCGCCGGGCGGGATCGTGTGTCTCGTTGAGGTCGCGGTCATGCGCGCTGTCTTAGAGGAAGATCGCGGAAACTCCAACCCGCTCGTCCCCGCGGAGGCGGGGACCAGCCGCTTTGCGCCCTCAGTTGGATTCCCGCTTGCGCGGGAATGAGCGGAGGATTTTACGCTGGTGTTGCGGATGAGACGAAAATTTACGAAGGCTCGACGCGCGAACGCGCTTCGCGGCGGCGCAGCAGATTCTCGCTCTGCCGCCGTTTGCCTTCGGCATCGATGACACGGGCGAGTTCGGCATAATGCGCCATCAGTTTGCGAAAATCGGCCAGATCGAGAATGAGCAGCGTCGAGGGTTTGGTGGTCGCCACGTTGGCGGTGCGGATCAAATCGCCAAGCAGCGCAAGCTCGCCGAAGAAAGCGCCGACCCCGAGCCGCACCGGCGTCGGCTCGATGTCGACCTCCACTTCGCCGGCGGCGATGAAATACATGCAATCGCCGACCCGCCCGCGGCGAATCACGGCGGTGCGCTCGGGGATCTTCGACCCGGCGCAGCATGTGGGTGATTTCGGTGATCGCGGTCGGATCGAGCGTCTGGAAGAACGGCACCTTGCTGACCAGATCCCAGGTTTCGATGAAAGTTGCGCCGCCGGCTCTCGTTGGCAAAGCCGGTCGCCAAAATACCGGTCCACAACCCGAAGGTCGCGATGCCGCAAATCATCACCATCGCGCCGATCAGATGACCGAGCGCGGTCTTTGGAACTTCGTCGCCGTAACCCGTGGTGGTGAGCGTGACCACCGCCCACCACAAAGCCGCCGGCAGCGTGCCGAAGGACGCCGGCTGGTCCGGCGCGCTCGATCACGTGCATGGCGGCCGAGGCGAGAAACAGCACGATCAGAAACAGCGCCAGAACGCTGGCGAGCGGCTTTGCTTCGAGCACGAAGACGCGCCCGAGCTGGGCGAAACCGGGCGAATCCTGACCGAGTTTGAGCACCCACAACGAGCCGAACAGCCAGGCGCTCTCCTGCGCGACGCCGCACGCAAGCGCGATCGGAACAGGCGCAACGCCCAGAAGATCGACGAATCCCGAGAGCGAGAAAGCGTGCTCTCTGGCGCGTGTCCCGCGGCCCAGGCCGCCTGCAGGCGCAGCGCGCTGTCGGTGGCAAAGAAGCCGAGGCAGCACCACAGGCATACGCGCAGCCAAAAACCGCCGGCGCCGCGCAATTCCGGCACCGTATAGGCTGTCATGGCGATGACGCCGACCGCGACCACAAGGTAGCGCGCCGGCAGCCAGGCGCCGAAATCGGCGGAGGGGTGCGCTATACTGCGCCAGATTGGGGAGTGCGCCCTGCCGCATCACGCTTGCCTGATCGTCGGCGTTACCGTTGTTTGCTCAACCTGATTGACAAACTACGCCTACGGGGTTCGTACCTCCAGTCGAAATTGCCGTACGGACCGCTGGTTAGGGCGCGGAGGGAATGATGCATTGGAGCGATCTGTTCAACAGCGGCGCGTCGCTATTCATCGTGGCGACCGCGTCGACCAAGACGATGGTGCCGCTGCGCATCCTCGCCATCGCGACGAACTGCATCCTGATCACCTATTTCACGGTGATGCATGCCTGGGTGCCGCTGGCGCTGCAGGCGTTCGCGCTGCCGCTCAACGGCTGGCGGCTCTACCAGATGGTCGGGCTGATCAGGAACGTGCGCGATGCGATCCGCGGCAAACCGTCGCTCGACTGGCTCAAGCCCTTCATGTCGGACCGGCACTTCCGCAAGGGCGACCTGTTGTTCGCCAAGGGGGAGGCCGCCGACGAAATGTTCTACACCATGACCGGACGCTATGTGCTGGTCGAACTCGGCATCGAAATCGCGCCGGGACATCTGGTCGGCGAGCTCGCGATGCTGGCGCCTGACAACCGCCGCACTGCGACGCTCGAATGCATCGAGGAGGGTAATGTCCTGTCGATCACCTACGAGCAGGTCGAGGAGCTCTATTATCAGAATCCGACGTTCGGCTTTTATTTCCTGCGGCTCGCGACGGCGCGGCTGTTCGATAATGTGAGCCGGATGGAGAGCGAATTGGCAAAGCGGCAAGCAACCATCGCGGCCGCCTCGGCTAATCCCTAAAAATTCACTGCGGCTGTCCGCACCATCGCGCTAGCCTCGAAACGAGCCGGTTCACGACAACCATGCAGCAGAAAGAGATTTCACGGATCGAGCTTGCGCGCTATCTGATCTGCCCGTCGCTGTTCGTCATGCTGATCCTCATGATCGCCGAGGCGATGCTGACGGCGACGACCACGTGGCTCGTCATCAACGCCGGGCGCAAGGTCGCAAGCGGCCATTTCCTGCTCAACGATCTGATCTGGATCTTGAGCGCGCAATCCACGTCCTATGTGGCCGGCGTGATCAGCTGGATTTTCGCCGAGCGCGCCGGCTATCGCGGCTTCGGGCAATTCATGTTGCGCTTTGCGCGCGAGAACCGCGACAAGGTCAAGCTGTTCGGCGACAAGCCGTCGCGCGAACAGGTCGAGCCGTTTCTCACCGGCGAAGCGTTCCAGTGCTTCTTCAGTCTGATCTATGAGCTGGAATTCACCTTGAAGCTGTTTCTCGGGCTCGTTTTCAACGCGGTGGTGCTCGGCACCGAGATCGATCTGAGCTTGCCGTTCGCCTATATCGGGGCGTTCGGCGCGCTTCTGTTGATGCAATGGACACTGCAGAAGCCGATCGCGCGCACCTATCTGGAAAATCAGCGCATGAACAACCGCGTCACCGCGCAGGGCTACACCGCGTGGGACAACGTGTTCAGCGGCAACCGTTACAATCTGCGGCTCTGGCTCGGCGGCTTCAAAAGCCGGCTACGCGAGGCGCTGACCGCGCAGGTCCGCGCCATTGTCGCGCGCGAAGGCATGAGCGCGATGAGCGGCATCGTCAGCCTCGGCATCGTGTTCGCCACGATCACCTTCGTCGCAGTGCAGAATGTCGCTGACACGACGCTGTTGATCGCGCTCGCCACCACGCTGCCGCGGCAGATCGAAATGACCTACGAATTGCATCTGCTCGCCAGCGGCTGGAACGATTTCGTCGCGGTGTGGACGCGTTTCGGCGGCGTTGCGGCCAATATGCTGCCGGAGCCCGATCAGGGCTTCGACCGCCGCATCAAATTCGACCGGCTGGTGTTGCGCGAGGGCGATCACGCCAATGTGGTTTCGTCCGTCAACGATGCGCTTGCGGATCGTGCAGGCGCAACCGACCGGCCGCGTCAATATTCGCGGCGGCAACGGCACCGGCAAATCCTCGCTGCTCGCCAGCTTGAAGACCGAACTGCGCCAGCGCGCCTTCTACTGGCCGGCATCCGACCGCCTGACGTTCGGATTCGCCGGCGGCGTCGGCCCGGTCGATGTCGAGGGCGATGACGACGAGAAAATCGTCGTGGCCGAATTGATGGACAAGAAGCTCGGCTTTTCCACCGGCGAGCGCCAGCTCAAATCGCTCGAGGAAATCGTCAACGATACCGATGCGCGGGTTTATCTGCTCGACGAATGGGACGCCAATCTCGACGCCGCCAACAAGGCGAAGGCCGAAGCGCTGGTCGATGCGCTCGCCGCCCGCGCCCGCGTCGTCGAAATCTCACACCGCGATCGCGCGGCGTAGCAGCTTAACCGGCGCGACGGAGAAGCGGCGATTCCTCGGCGGCAAGCGCAATGCCGAACAGTCTCGCGAAAGCCACTCTCGCCGTCGGCGGAGATTTTCAGCGCGCGCGAATTGCGGAGGCGCGCGACCCAGCCGAGTTCGAGGCAGCGGCCGGCGAGCGCCGCACCGAGCGCGCCGGCCAGATGCAGCCGTCGCTCGCTCCAGTCGACACAGGGCTGGCAGAACGTGCGGCGGCCGCGCCGGACGTCCTCGAGATGGACGCCGAAGTCGGAGAGGAATTTTTCACCGGCGTGCGTGACCATGCCGCCGTCTTCGCTGAGCACGATGTGTTCGTGCCGGGTGAGCGCGTCGGTCGAGCGCGACGCCGAGCCGGCCGGCAATATGGTCATAGCAGGTGCGCGCGGTGCGCAGCTGCTCGCCGCCGTTCCAGCGCGGGCGATAACGCTGCGGCCGTCGACGGCGACCACCATGATGCTTTCGATCATGCGCGCGACTTGCGGCGAGCCGAGCCGAAAATAGCAATGGCGGCCCTGCTTGGTCATTGAAAGCAGGTTCGCCTCGCGCAGCATGGCCAGATGCTCGCTCGTCGTCTGCGGCGACACACCGGCGACATAGGAAAGCTCGCTCGCCGTGAGCGCGCGGCCTTCGATCAGCGCCATCAGGATGTTGGCGCGGGCCGGATTCCCGACCAAAGCGGCGATTTCTGCGACTGCGGGCTGCGCTTCACTCATGGTCAAGACATAAGGCGAACGCGCCCGTCTTGCCAGCCGCAACACTTCGGGAATTCCCGAAACGATGCGAGCGCACCATTGCGGCCTGCGTGCGTTATGCAGGAAAGCGGATGGAGCCGAACTGAATATTTCCATTAAGCCACGCAAGCCAAACAGGCCCACCTGATCGCATTGCGCGACGAGCGCGCGCGGGCGGTCGCGCGCAAGCGCGCGCCTCGCCAAGGCGCTGACGCTTGCAGCCATGAGCCTCGGCTACGTGGTCGTGCAACTCGATGTCACCATCGTCAACGTGGCGATCAACAGCATCGGCGCCGATTTCGGCGGCTCGATTGCCGATCTGCAGTGGATCGTCAATGCCTACACGATCACTTTCGCGGCGTTCATTCTCACGGCCGGCGCACTTGGCGACCGCCTGGGCGCGCGGCGCGTTTTCATCGCCGGCTTCGCGATCTTCGTGCTGGCGTCGCTCGCCTGTGCGCTGGCGCCGGCCCTGCCGGTGCTGATCGTCGCGCGCCTCTGTCAGGGTATCGGTGCAGCCATTCTCGTTCCCAATTCGCTGGCGCTGCTCAATCACGCCTATCCGCAAGAGAGCGAGCGCCATTGGGCGGTCGGCATTTGGGCGGCCGGCGCGAGCTTCTCGCTGACCGCGGGACCATTGGTCGGCGGCGCGTTGATCGCGCTCTCCGGCTGGCGCAGCATCTTCTTGATCAATCTGCCGATCGGCCTTGTCGGCATCTGGCTGACCTGGCGCTATGCGACCGAGACCGCGCGCTTGGCGGCGCGCACGCTCGACATACCGGGCCAGATCACGGCGGTGCTGGCGCTGGGATCGCTCGCCGCGGCGATGATCGAAGGCGGCGAACGCGGCTGGAGCGATTTGTTCGTGCTCACGGGCTTTGCGAGCTTTGCGGTGCTGGCAGCGCTCTTTCTCGCCGTCGAATTCAGATCGCAAGCACCGATGCTGCCGCTCGGACTTGTTCCGCAAGCCCGCGTTCAGCGCGATGTCCCTGACCGGTCTTTTGGTCAATATCGGCGCCTACGGCCTGATCTTTGTCTTCAGCCTCTACTTCCAGCGGCTCAACCAGTTTTCGCCGTTGTGGACCGGGCTTGCCTTTGCGCCAATGATGGCAGCGGTTCTCGCCACCAATTTGATCGCCGCGCAAGGTGACTGCGGCGATCGGCGCGCGGTTGACGATCGCGACCGGCCTTGCGGTCACCGCCGCAAGCTGTCTCGCTCTGCTCGGATTGCAGCAGGGTGCGCCTTACGCGGCAGTGTGCGCGCAACTCGTCGGCTTGGGCGGCGGGCTAGGCCTGCTCGTGCCGCCGATGACGTCGACGCTGCTGGGAAGCGTCGCCAAGCACTATTCCGGAATAGCTTCCGGTGTTCTCAATGCGATGCGCCAGACCGGCAGCGCCGTGGGCGTCGCGCTCTTTGGCTCGCTGCTCGGCGGCGCCGGCGGATTCGTCGCCGGCGTCCACATTGCGCTCGTCATCGCCGCTGCGCTGGCGCTGTGCGCCATCGTCGCGACCCTGGCCGGCGCGCCGCGGCGCGTGGAAACGACACCGTCGTGACGAGGTTGTTCCGGCTACGGTGCGCCTGGGGGATCTTCTTTACGCCGCCACGATCGGCCGCGCCTCCAGCACCGGCTCGCGCGGCGCAAGCCCGGCGAACAACGAGCCTTCCTTGAACCACGATGCCGGCGCCGGCTGGCCCCACAAGGTCTGCCGGCGCGGATCGGTCAGCGACCAGCGAATCGGCGCGTGATCCGGATCGACGGTGAGATAGTCGGACGAGAACAGCTCGATGCGGTGCCCGTCGGGATCGCGGATGTAGAGAAAGAAGGCGTTGGAAATGCCGTGCCGGCCGGGGCCGCGTTCCATGTTGGAAAGATAGCCGCACGTCGCCATCACGTCGCAGATGTGAATGATATCGAGCACGTTGGCGTTCCACAGGCCGATATGATGCAGACGCGGGCCGAAGCCGTTGGTGAAGGCGAGATCGTGCACATTGCCCTTGCGGTGCATCCATACCGCCCAGAGCTTGCGGTCGGCGTCGTCGGTTTCGGTGTATTCGGTGAGCCGGAAGCCGATATCGCGATAGAAGTCGTAGCTCGCCTGCACGTCGGGCGTGAAGCAGTTGAGGTGGTCGATGCGCTGAATGCGCGCGCCGAGATGATAGCTGTATTGCTGCAGCATGCAGGCGGATTGCTCCATCTGCACGTAGAAATCGAGCGGCATGCCGAGCGCGTCGACCGTGCGCAGCGTGCGGCCCTGGTGCGGCAGATCCGGAAACGAGGTCGGCAGGTTGCGGCGGCCGAACCAGAAGCGCGGCGCGGTCGAGATCTTCGTCGCTCGCGAGCTTGAAGCCGAGTGCGTGCACGTCGGCCGTGCCTGCGACTGCCGCAGCACGATCGAATGGTGATTGCGCTCCTCGACGCCGCGCAGATAGAGCGCGTCGTCGCTCTCGTCGCTGACCAGATAGCCCGAGGCAATCGACATAGAAGGCGCGCGAGCGTGCGAGATCGCGCACGCCCAGTTCCACGTGGCTGGCCCGCACGACGTTGAACGGCGGGTTGAAAACAGGCTCTCGGATCGGCATAGCGTCGGGCCGGCGTTGACGGTAGGTCCGGCGACTTCTAACACATCGCGCGGGAGAATCGACATGCGGCTTGCAAGCTATCACATGCGCGGCCGGCCGAGCTTCGGGGCGGTCGTCGGCGAGGGAATCGTCGATTTGCGCGCGCGGCTGAGCCGGTTTTCCAACCTGCTGGAGGTCTTTCGCGCCCAGGCGCTCGATCAGGCCAAGGCCGCCGCCTCCGGCGTGCGCGCGGACATGCCGCTTGCAGAGGTCGAACTGCTGCCGCCGCTGCTGGCGCCGGAAAAAATTCTCTGCATCGGCATCAACTACAAGAACCGCGAGCGCGACTACGACTTCACCGAGCCGCCGAAATATCCGAGCATGTTTTACCGGGCGCCAAATTCGGTGGTGGGCAGCGGAGCAAAGCTGATCCGCCCGAAAGTTTCCGAGCAACTCGACTACGAAGGCGAGATCGCGCTGGTCATTGGCCGCGAATGCAAGCACGTCGCGAAGGAAAGTGCGCTCGGCGTGATCGCCGGCCTGACCTTGTGCAACGAAGGCTCGGTCCGCGACTGGATGCGGCACGGCAAGTTCAACGTCACGCAGGGCAAGAATTTCGACGCAACCGGCAGTATCGGGCCGTGGATCGAAACCGAAGTCGATCTGAGCAAACCGCTCTCGCTCGTGGTGCGAAAGAACGGCGAGATCACGCAGGAGGACACGACGGCGAACATGATTTTCTCGTTCGCCGAACTGATCGCCTATGTGACGACCTTCATGACGCTCAAGCCGGGCGACATCATTTCCACCGGCACGCCGGTGAAGAAAGACGCCAAGGCCGACCCGCCGGTCTGGCTCAAGCCCGGCGACACGATCGAGATCGAGTGCCCGGCGGTCGGCGTGCTGCGTAATTCCGTGGCGGACGAAGCGTGACCACGACTCCGCGCGCGGCCTGCGTGGTCGGCTGGCCGGTCGAGCATTCGCGCTCGCCGCTCATTCACAACTATTGGCTCAAGCGCTACGGCATCGACGGCGAATACCGGCGCGAGGCGGTGCGCAAGGAAGACTTCGCGGCCTTCGTCGGCACGCTTGCCGCCCGCGGCTACGTCGGCGCCAATGTGACGGTGCCGCACAAGGAAGCGGCCTTCGCGCTGTCGCAGCCGGATGCGCAAGCGCGCGCGGTCGGTGCCGTCAATACGCTATGGCTCGAAGACGAGCGTGCTGCGCTCGACCAACACCGACGTCGAAGGTTTTCTGGACAATCTCGATGCCTGCGCGCCACGATGGGATCGCGATGCCGGAAAGGCGCTGGTGCTCGGCGCGGGCGGTGCGGCGCGCGCTGTGATCCACGGGCTATCGTCGCGGGGCGTCGACCGGATCGTCGTCGCCAATCGCACTGCAAGCCGCGCCGAGGCCCTGCAGGCAAGCTTCGGCAAGCGCGTGCAGGTCGCCGATTGGGCGAGGCTGGAGGCGGAACTCGCTGATACGGCGCTCCTGGTCAACACCACGACGCTCGGCATGCATGGACAGCCGGCGCTCGCGCTCGATCTGGCACGCCTCCAAAGTCACGCGATTGTCGCCGATATCGTCTATGTGCCGGTCGTGACGCCGCTTCTTGCCGCCGCGAGGGCGCGCGGACTTGCGACCGCCGACGGTCTTGGTATGCTTCTGCACCAAGCCGTGCGCGGCTTTGCGCTGTGGTTCGGCAAGACCCCTGTGGTCACCGGCGAACTGCGTGCTTTGGTCGAAGCCGACCTCGTTTCCTCCAAATAACCGGCCTTTTCCCGGCTGGCAGTCATCGTCAGCCGATCGCGGGCGGCCGGGAAAAACAAGGTCAGGCGATCGAGCCCGCCCCGACTCGCAAACAACACCGCGATAACGCAGTCGTGTTTTGCAACGACGCGCTTGTGTTTGTCGCCGGCGAGGAAGTTCCGTTAGCTTCTCGCGGGGGCGGCAGGGTGATTGGGCGTAATTGCCAATTGGGAGAGCCAGATGAAGCACATGGTGATCGGCGCGGGCGCGCTTGCGGCATTACTGTTCGCTGCAGCGGCTGCCTCGGCGCAGAATCGCCGACATGGTGCGCGTGCGCGGCACGATCCAGGGCGTTGACGGTCAGACATTGGACGTGAAAGGACGTGACGGCGCGCCGATCAAGGTGAAGCTCGCCGACGACGTGAAAGTGCTTGCGGTGGACCGCAAATCGATGGCCGACGTCAAACAGGGCGTGTTCGTCGGCATCACCGCGATGCCGCAACCCGACGGCTCGCAAAAGGCCGTGGAAATCCACATCTTCCCCGAAGCGCTGCGCGGCACCGGCGAAGGTCATCGGCCGTGGGACCTGATGCCGAACAGCACCATGACCAACGCCAATATCGAGAGCGCGGTCACCAGCAGCGATGGCAAGGAGCTGGTTCTGAAATACAAGGATGGCGAGAAGAAATTCGTCGTGCCGGCCAATGTCGAAGTCGTGATGTTCGATCCGGCAGCGGTCGCCGATCTCAAACCGGGCGAGAAGATCTTCGTGGTTGCCGGCAAGAAGCAGCCCGACGGCACGGTGCTCGCACCGAGCATCGTAGTCGGACGCAACGGCGTCAATCCGCCGATGTGAGCAGGCATTCCCGCTCAACGGGCATCTGAAAAGCGGAAGCGATCCGCGCGTCTACCGGATCGCTTCGCTCAGCCGCAATGCGCAGCAACGAACTGTTTACGAGTGTGACCGGCAATGCCGATGCAGGTGATCGTCGGTCCAGCAATGCGCGCGGCCGATCGACGGTCCCCAGAACGGCTTGCCGAAGACGCCGCCGATCACGCCGCCGGCAACGGCGCCGATCGGACCGGCGACGAGGAGGCCGGTTCCGGCACCGGCCCCGGCGCCAACCCAGTCTGCGCGCGCCATCGGCACAGCTACAAATACGGCGGCCGCGAGCACGGCCGTCGCCAACACAAGCTTTTTCATTTGGTTCGTCCCCCGACTCTACTCGCCGGCTGCATCGCGCGACTGACGCGGTGAACCGGCCCGTCAAACAGAGAATCTCCACAAATTCGTGGCAAAGCTCGGGCGGATTTTGGACCGCCCAACCTCTCGCTTTGCGTGTATTCATTCGCCGACAATCACCTGCCGATCGATCTCGGCGATGCTGTTGACGCCGGTCAGCGCCATCGTGACATCGAGCTCGTTGCGGATGATCTCGATGGCGCGCGCCACGCCCGCCTGCCCGCCGGCGCCGAGGCCGTACACATAGGCGCGGCCGCTCAGGCAGGCACGCGCGCCGAAGCGCGAGCGCGCGCATGACGTCCTGGCCGGAGCGAATGCCGCCGTCGAAGAAGACCTCGATCGACGAGCCGACGGCATCGACGATCGGCGGCAGTGCGCTGATCGAGGACGGCGCGCCGTCGAGCTGGCGGCCGCCGTGGTTGGACACGACGAGCGCGGCGCGCCGCTCTTGGCCGCTTGGCGCGCGTCTTCGACGTCGAGAATGCCTTTGAGGATGAGCTTGCCGGGCCAGAGGCTCGCGATCCACTCGACGTCCTTCCAGTTCAACGACGCGTCGAACTGGCTGTTGGTCCAGCGCGACAGCGACGTGACGTCCTCCATGCCGCGAACGTGGCCGGCGAGATTGCCGAACGTGCGCCGCTTGCCGCGCGCGATGCTCATCAGCCAGGCCGGCTTGGTCGCCATGTCGACGACATTGTTGATGCGCCATTTCGGCGGAACCGTCATGCCGTTCTTGAGATCGCGATGGCGCTGACCGAGAATTTGCAGATCGACCGTGAGCACCAGCGCGCTGCATTTGGCCGCGGCCGCCCGCTCGATCAGCGCGCGGATAAATCCGCGATCCTTCATGACGTAGAGCTGAAACCAGAACGGCTTGTCGACGGCGGCGGCCACGTCTTCGATCGAACAGATCGACATGGTCGACAGCGTAAAGGGAATGCCGGCGGCCTGCGCCGCGCGGCAGGCGAGAATTTCGCCGTCGCCATGCTGCATGCCGCACATCCCGATCGGCGCCAAGATGAGCGGCAACGACGCCGGCTCGCCCAGAATGGTGGTCGCGGTGCTACGATGGGAAACATCGGCCAGAATCCGCTGCCGCAACTTGATCGCTTCAAGATCGGCGCGGTTGGCACGCAGCGTCTGCTCCGTATACGAGCCGGCTTCGGCGTATTCGAAAAACTGGCGCGGAACCCGGCGGCGTGCGGCCTGCCGCAGATCCTCGATGCAGGTCATGATTTTCATGGCGTTTCCCCCGTCTCTTGCTTTCCCGATAGCACAAAACCGGCCCGGAACATCGCCTCGGACGCCCGCGTTGCCCCACATCGAAGCATCATCGGGATGATCCCATGTCCGGTCAAAAGAGCCTGTCCGCGTCGGGCGATGAAGACGAAAAGCGCAGCGAAACAAGGTCGCGGCGGCAACACCGACGCCGACACCGAAGCGCCACACAACGCTCGACGACCAGCTCGAGCAGGGGCTGGAAGAATTGTTTCCGGGGTCCGATCCGGTCGCCGTCACGCAGCCGCCCCATAGCCCCCACGACGCGCGCAAGCCTTAAGGCACAAGCGGGAACTTGCCCGAAAGGGCGCGTGGACGTTAGCCCTATACCATTGATCGAATGCATTATTTCACGAAAAACAGAGTAGAAAATTCCCTACCCAAAAGGGTAACATTACTGAACATTTTTTGAGGCGGCCGACACGCAGATCGGGGTAAGATCGCCGCCGGTCTTGCTGGCGGTGGGGATGATGGCGCGTAAGTATTTCGGAACCGACGGAATTCGCGGCCGTGCCAATGGCGTGATCACGCCCGAACTGGCGCTCAAGGTTGGACAGGCAACGGGCGTGGTGTTTCGCCGCGCCGGCGACGATCGCCATCGGGTTGTCATCGGCAAGGACACCCGTTTGTCCGGCTACATGATCGAGACCGCGCTGATCGCGGGCTTCACGTCGGTCGGCATGGACGTGCTGCAGCTCGGGCCGATGCCGACGCCGGCAGTCGCCATGCTCACGCGTTCGATGCGCGCCGATCTCGGCGTGATGATCTCGGCATCGCACAATCCGTTCGACGACAACGGCATCAAGCTGTTCGGGCCCGACGGCTACAAGCTCTCCGACGAGGTCGAGCATCAGATCGAGGCGCTGGTCGACAGCGACATGACCAAGCACTTGGCCAAGAGCCGCGAGCTCGGCCGCGCCAAGCGCATCGACGGCGTCCACGACCGCTACATCGAATTCGCCAAGCGCACGCTGCCGCGCAACCTTTCGCTCGAGGGGCTGCGCGTGGTCATCGACTGCGCCAATGGCGCGGCCTACCGGGTGGCGCCCGAAGCGCTGTGGGAACTCGGCGCCGACGTGATCTCGATCGGCGTCGAGCCGGACGGCTTCAACATCAACCGCGAATGCGGCTCGACCGCGCCCGACGCGCTGTGCCGCAAGGTGCGCGAAATGCGTGCCGACATCGGCATCGCGCTCGACGGCGACGCCGATCGCGTCGTGATCGTCGACGAGCAGGGCCATTTGGTCGACGGCGATCAGCTCCTGGCCGTCATCGCCGAGAGCTGGAAGGAGGACGGCCGGCTGGCGAAGCCGGGCGTGGTCGCCACCGTCATGTCGAATCTTGGGCCTGGAGCGGCACCTGCAATCGCTGAAGCTGTCGATCGTGCGCATGCCGGTCGGCGACCGCTACGTGCTCGAGCACATGCGCGAGCACGGCTACAATCTCGGCGGCGAACCCTCCGGCCATATCATCCTGTCCGATTACACGACGACCGGCGACGGCTTCGTCGCGGCGCTGCAAGTGCTGGCGGTGGTGAAGAAACAGAACAAACCGGTATCGCAGGTGTGCCATCGTTTCGCGCCGCTGCCGCAGGTGCTCAAGAATGTGCGCTATCGCAGCGGCAAGCCGCTGGAGAATGTGGACGTGCGTTCGGCCATCGAAGACGCCGAACAGCGCCTCAACGGCCACGGCCGGCTGGTGATCAGGCCATCGGGCACCGAGCCCGTGATCCGCGTCATGGGCGAAGGCGACGACAAGAGCCTGGTCGAGGAGGTCGTCGACGGCATTGTCGACGCGCTGACCACACACGCGGCGTAGGCTTCTGAGCCGTCCAGGGCGACACGCTGCGTCGAGCTTCGTATCCATAATCGCTGACGTCGGGCGTATCCTCCGACCCATCTTTCTGATTCGTTTCACGGCTTGAAATTGCGACGTCGCGCGCGCCGAGCGCGTGAGCGTGCGACTAGTTTTCTTGTCGCCGACGGGAGATCGCGTCGCGCGCTTTCAATCAAATTTCAATCTATCTGGAGTATCTCGGTATGCACGGGCACGAGCACGGCGGCATGGCACGGGAGCGATGAAGCCGAGCGTGGTTCAAAATCAAAATAAGAACCGTCGGGGATCAAAATACGGGGGCGTGCGAATGAAAATTGCCGGAACACCATACTCGTCCATATTGATCGTGGACGATGATCCGTTGGTATCGGAACTAGTTGCGACGCAATGCAGGTTGGCAGGCATGTCGGTGCAACGTGCGCCCAATGGGCTGCGGGCGTTGGTCGCCGCGCGCCAGAACCGACCGACATTGCTGATCACGTCGCTGCGGCTGCCGCACCTCGATGGATTGTCGCTGTGCGAACGATTGCTCGGACGGGATGCTCCGGGCATGGACGCAATCGTGATGAGCGGATATTTCGACTTCGAAGACTATGAGCGCTGCGACAGTTTGGGCGCAACACCGGTCGAGAAGGGACATGGCTTTTGGCAGCAATTGCGTGAAGCGCTGGTTGACGTGCTGCCGGCTGACGAACGCGAGGCCATCTCTCGGCATGAGAGCTGGGACGCGCTTCGACAAATTCCATCGACGCCGCGGATCCTGATCATCGACGCCGACCCGCGTCCCGCTCAGTTGCTGAAAAGCCGGCTGAAGAAATTCGGCATCGAGGTACTGACGGCCGCGGACGCCACGACCGGCTTCCGCGTCGCCCGCAACGACATGCCGAGCATGATCGTCGCCGCGCACAACCTGCCGGATGGCAATGCCGAGCGCCTGTTGTGGAAGCTGCGCTCCAGCCCGCGAACCAGGCCACTGCCGGTCTTCATCATGGCTGAAACGCTTGCCAAGTACACCGAGGACAACCTCAAGCGTGAAGTCGCGGGCGTCGCGGGCGCGACCGGATTCTTCACCAAACCTCTCGACGCCGAGGCGTTCTACCCGGCCATCGAGCGATATTGCAGCCTCGCTGTCGCGCCCCCCAATCGTCTGGCGGCCTGATCGACCTCGATTGGGCCACAGTGAGCGGCGGTCCGCGCGGGCGGCAGAGGATTTATCGCCGCGATTTGAGGAAATGCGCGAAGGCCTTGAGCGTCGTCTCGGAGACATGATGCTCGATGCCTTCGGCGTCGGCCTCCGCCGATTCGGTCGGCACGCCGAGTGCGCAGAGGACGTCGACGACAAGCCGATGGCGAATGCGTACGCGTTCCGCCAGCGCCTGCCCCTCGTCGGTGAGGAACACGCCGCGATACGGCCGCGCGGTCGCCAGTCCGGCACGCTTGAGCCGGGCAATTGTCTTGATCGCGGTCGCGTGCGAGACGCCGAGGCGGCGTGCGATATCGGTCGGGCGCGCCTCGCCCACGTCCTGCAAGAGGTCGGCGATCAGTTCGACATAGTCTTCCAGAAGCGCGGTCGACTGCGCGGAGCGGGTCTTGCCGAAGCGGCGTGCCTGGGTTCCCTCCGCCGGAAGTTTCTCCGCCGCCGGTCCGCGCCTGCCCTTCGCTGTCTTGGTCATCGCCGACATCACCGCTCGCGCCGTCATAGTTCGCCGCGTAATTGCGCCCGACGCCGGATTCGTCATGTCGCGGCTCCCGATGTCTCGGTTCGTGATGTCATGGGTCGCAACCCGGATCGGCCGCCGCGCGCAAAGTATAGCAAAGGCTACATTTTGCAACCATTGACCTTACCGCTCCCCATCCCTACAATGTAGCCGACGCTACATTTTCAAGTTAATGCTTCATGTTCTCCGAAAGTTGGAATGGACAACGAGCGATACCCACCATGACCGAGCCGCGCGAGCTGGCGATCGGCGACAATGACGCCGGCGCCTCCGGCTGGCTTTTCGCCCGCAAAGACAAGGCGGCGCGGAGCCTGTCGGAGGTCCATGCCTCGATTCCGGTGCCGAAGGGCCTGTCCTGGGCGAGGCATCTCCTGGCGTTCACCGGGCCCGGCTACATGGTGGCCGTCGGGTATATGGACCCCGGCAACTGGGCGACCGACATCGCCGGCGGTTCCAAGTTCGGCTACACGCTCCTTTCGGTCGTCATGATTTCCAATCTGATGGCCATGCTGCTGCAGGCACTGGCGGCGCGGCTCGGCATCGCCGCCGGCCGCGACCTGGCTCAGGCCTGCAGCGATGCCTTTCCGCGTCCGGTCAGCATCTCGCTCTGGCTCCTTTGCGAACTGGCGATCATCGCCTGCGATGTGGCCGAGGTGATCGGCAGCGCCATCGCGTTGCAGCTCTTGTTCGGCATTCCGCTGCTCTACGGCGTGCTGATCACCGCGGCGGACGTCTTTCTGTTGCTCCTGCTGTTGAACAAGGGCTTCCGCTTCATCGAAGCGTTCGTGATCGCTCTGATCGCCGTCATCGGCGTCTGCTTCGTCATCGAGATCGCGCTATCGGCGCCGCCGGTCGCCGCCATATTCAAGGGCTTCATCCCGACCCCGGAGCTGGCCACGAATCCGCGACTGCTCTACATCGCCATCGGCATTATCGGCGCGACCGTCATGCCGCATAATCTCTACCTGCATTCCGCAATCGTGCAGACCCGCGCCTTCGAGCGCACGGAGACCGGCCGGCGCCACGCCATCCGCTCGGCGACGATCGACAGCACCGTCGCGCTGATGCTCGCGCTGTTCGTCAATGCCGCCATTCTGATCGTGGCCGCTGCGGTGTTCCATGCGAACGGCGAGACCAATGTGCAGGAGATCGATCAGGCTTACAGGCTTTTGTCGCCGCTGCTCGGCGTCGGCTTTGCTTCGGTGCTGTTTGCCACCGCCTTGCTGGCGGCGGGCTTCAATTCAACGATCACCGGCACGCTGGCCGGGCAGATCGTGATGGAGGGCTTCCTCCACATCCGGCTTCCGCCCTGGATCCGGCGGCTGATGACGCGCGCCATCGCCATCGTTCCCGTCGTGGTCATCACGGCGCTTTGGGGCTCGCGCGGCACCGGCCAGCTCTTGATCTTCAGCCAGGTGGTCCTGTCGATGCAGCTTCCGTTCGCGGTCGTCCCGCTGATCCTGTTCGTGTCCGATCGCAAGAAGGTCGGGACCTTCAGGATCGGCCGTCCGTGGGTGATCGTGTCATGGATCGTGGCCGCGGTGATCGTGGCGCTCAACGTCAAGCTCTTGCTCGATGCAGCGCTTGGAAATGGCTAGCGCGTAACGGTTCAGGCAGAACCCCACGCGCATGATGGCCGGGACTTGTCCCGGCCATCCACGTCTTTGGTTTGGTTTGCACGGATTTTCAGACGCATGGCGGAGCCGAGTGGTCCGACCCGAATGGGCGGCTTTGTCAACGGCAAGGTCACGCGCGCGGCGGCGCTCCTCGGCGCCGGCGTCGTGCTGGTCCTCAATTGGTGCTGATGCGCGCAGACCATCGGCCTGCAAATACCCGGCCTCTCGGCTGCGGGCTGAAGCCGCGCGCCAATTTCTCGGCGCGTCGGCTAAGGAGGTCCCCGCCGCAAAGCGGAATTCCAGATCGAATGTTGAGCGGAGCGTCACTCTGCTCGGAAAAACCGGTTTCCCTTTTCCGGATCATGCCCGCAAAAAGCGAGACCGTCTTGCGGTCTCGACTCCGTTTCGTTCAGACAGTCTTCAGATTCTCAGCAGCCGACTTGCCCGTCTTGCGATCGACCACAACCTCGAACGCGACGCGTTGGCCTTCACGCAGTTCACGCAGGCCGGCACGCTCGACGGCACTGATATGGACGAACACGTCCTTGCCGCCGCCTTCAGGCTGGATAAATCCGTAACCCTTTTGCGCGTTGAACCATTTGACGGTTCCGTTGCTCACGGGGGACACTCCTTTGCAGAATCAGTATTTGAGCCGCGCAAAGAGCACGACCCGGTTCGCTCGAGATTTTGGTGAAAGATGGTCAGTCAGGCGCGGTATCGTCGCTGCTGCGTGGCCTAGTCGTTCGGCCGAAAACTCGATTGCGAATATTTAGCGAGAACGAGCAGGTTTCGCAAGAGAGGAAGAACCTGCCCGCCCCGCGGCCGGCGTTTCAGCAATCTCCGTTTCACAGAAACACAAATGTCTGCTGCCAGACATTCACGGAAAAATTATCTCGCCAATTGCGCCGATGTCATATTGCGTGAAAAATAGGCCGGCCGTTCGATGGTGCCACGATACAGCGCGCGCCGCTTGCGGGCGTCGGAATATCGTATTCGGCGATCATCGCGCCGCTGGCGTTCATTCGACCGATCTTGTTAGCGAAATTTTCAGTGAACCAGAGTGCCCCGTCGGGGCCGACGGTGACGCCGCGCGCCGACGCGTTCGGTGTCGGGATGGAGAATTCGGTGATCGAGCCGTCGCGTGCGAGGCGGCCGAGCGCGTTGGCGCCGGTCTCGACGAACCAGATATTGCCGTCGGGGTGAAGCGCCATCGCGCGCGGCTGGCTATCCGCGCGACGGAATGGGAAATTCGGTCACGGTGCCGTCAAGCGTCATGCGCGCGACCCGGCCGCCCGAAGCCTGACTGAACCAGAGCGCGCCGTCGCGCTCCACAATGGACAGCGGACCGCTACCCGGCGTCATGCCGACGCCGAGTTCGCTGACCCGGCCGTCGGGGGTGACACGCGCCAGGCGATCGATGTCGCCTTCGGAGCACCAGATATTGCCGTCCGGCCCGAGCGCAATTCCGTCGGGCGAGGCCTTCGCGGTCGGCATCGCAAACTCGGCAATCGTGCCGTCGGACTGATGCGTCCGACCCGGTTGGCTGCTTTTTCGGTGAACCAAAGATTGCCGTCGGCGCCAAGCGCGATGCCGATCGGCATGCAGTCGCGGTCTGGAAGCGGAAATTCGCGGAAGACCGCCGCTATCCGGGTGCAAGCAGCCGATCTTCGCCGGCGCGGCTCTCGCAGAACCAAAGGTTGTCCGTCCGGCCCTTCGACGACAATGTAGGGGCCGCTGTCCGGCGTCGGGAATCTTGTGCTCGCGGATGACCGGCTTACTCGACGGTCTTGTTCACTCTGGGCTCCCATGAAATTGGATCGCGAGCACCTGCGCTACGCGCGCGGCTGACGCGTCCGCTTGCGCGCCGTTCACCGCCTGCCAGATGCGCGCCGGCGTGAGCGGCATGTCGAGATGCTCGACGCCGAGATCATGCAGCGCGTCGAGCACGGCATTGACCACGGTCGGGGGCGCGGCGATCGTGCCGGCCTCGCCGATGCCCTTGATGCCGAGCGGATTGGTCTTGGCCGGAACTTCGACCAGCTCCGAAACGAACGACGGAAAGTCGTCGGCGCGCGGCATGCCGTAATCGAGAAAGCTGCCGGTGACGAGCTGACCGGACGCTTGATCGTAGACGACGTTCTCGATCAAAGCCTGGCCGACGCCCTGCGCGATGCCGCCGTGAATCTGGCCCTCGCAGATCATCGGGTTGATCACCATGCCGAGGTCGTCGATGGCGACGAAGCGATCGATGTGCACTTCGCCGGTTTCCGGATCGACCTCGACTTCGCACACCTGGCAGCCGTTCGGATAATTGGGCGCGCCGCCCGGCACGCCGGACCAGGTGCCGACACCGTCGAGCCCGAGACCGAGCTTGAGCACCGGACCCGCCGGAGCAAAAAACGCGCGCGCCACGTCGCCGATCGACATGCGCTTGTCGGTGCCCATCGACCGTGAATGTGCCGGCGTTGAATTCGATGTCGCCGGGCGCCGCCTCCATCAGCGCGCCCGCCATCTCCTTGCCGCGGGCGATGATCGCGTCGGCAGCGACGCGCAGTCCGTTGCCGCCGACCAAGCGAGCTGCGCGCCGCGAAGGTGCCGCGGCCGAATGCGACCTTCTCGGTATCGCCCTGGATGTAGTTGATCGCCTCGAACGGCACGCCGAGCCATTGGGCCACCAGCTGCGCGAAGGCGGTCGCGTGTCCCTGTCCGTGCGAGTGCGTGCCGGCAATGATCGTGACCATGCCGCCCGGATCGAAGCGGATTTCCATGCGCTCGTTGAACACGCCGCCGAGCTCGATATAGGGCGTGACCGCGCGGCCGCGCCGTTTGCCGCGCCGCTCGCTAGTCCTTGCGACGGGCCGGAAAGCCGTTCCAGTCGGCAAGCTTCAGGCACTGGTCCATCAGCTTTTCGAATTCGCCGCTGTCGTAGTTGTGATGCGTCGGCGTGTGATAGGGCAGCGCCTCCGGCTTGATCAGATTGCGCCGGCGCAGCTCGACGCGATCGATGCCGGTCAGGCGCGCCGCCCGCTCGACCAGCCGCTCGATCAGATAGATCGCTTCCGGGCGGCCGGCGCCGCGATAGACCGACGTCGGCGCCGTGTTGGTGAACACGGCGCTGGTGCTGACATGGATGGTCTGCACGTCGTAGAGGCTCGGAATGAACATCAACGACCAGAACAGCGGCGCGGTCGCGGCGCCCCACCAATAGGCGCCGAGCGCCTGATAGGCGCTCGAGCGGATGGCCAGAAACTTTGCCGTCGGCGTCGAGCGCAAGCTCGGCGTGGACGAGCTGATCGCGGGCGTGATTGTCGAGCAACAGGCTTTCGCTGCGCGTCGCCGTCCATTTGACCGGCCGGCCGCAGCGCTTGGAGGCCCACAGCACCAGCACGTCGTCGGGATAGATGTTGGCCTTCATGCCGAAGCCGCCGCCGACGTCCGGCGACACGCACTCTGATTTTCGATTCCGGCACATGAAACACCGACGCGGACAGTGCGGCGCGGACGCTGTGCGGATCCTGCGAAGTTGTATAGAGCGTGTATTTGCCGTCGGCGGCGTCGTAGCTGCCGAGCGCAGCGCGCGGCTCGATCGGATTGGCGGTGACCCGGTTGTTGACCAATCGCACCGAGGCGACATGCTTGGCGTTGGCGAAAGCCGCATCGACCGCGGCCTTGTCGCCGAACGCGATCGTGACCCCGACATTGCCGCCCGGACATTGCTCCCAGATTTTCGGCGCCGCGGGCTGCGCCGCCTGCTCGAGATCGACCAGCGCCGGCAGCAGTTCGTAGTCCACCGCAACGAGCTCGGCGGCGTCGCGCGCCTGCGCCTCGGTTTCGGCAACGACGAAGGCGACGCGGTCGCCGATGCAGCGGACGCGGTCGGCGAGCAGCACCGGGCGCGTGGTCGGAAAACCGGGCGGCCCGCCCCAGGAATCGGCATGAAGAACGGCGGAATGCCGCCGACCTTGTCGGTCTCGGCATCCGCGCCGGTGAGGACGCACAGCACGCCCGGCGCGGCTTTGGCGGCGCTGACATCGACCCGCTTGATGATCGCATGCGCGTGCGGCGAGAGCACCGCCACGCCGTAGCATTGCCGCGGCAATGCCATGTCGGCGACGAACTGTCCCGCGCCGGTGGTGAAGCGCTGATCCTCGACACGGCGAACCGCTTGTCCGATGCCGAATTTGCTCATGGCGGCCTCTTGGGGCGTCCCCGGCTCAGGCGCAAAAAGCGCCGTCGACCATCAAGCGCCGTGCCGCTGGTGTAGCTCGATCGGTCCGAGGCGAGAAAGCAGACGGCTTGAGCGATCTCCTCCGGCCGCGCGTGACGGCCGAGCGGGATTTGCTCGTCGAACCATTCGCCGGCATCGCGGCCGAGGAGCTGGCTCATGGTCTTCTCGGCGGTGCGCATGAAGACATTGTCGACCGGGCCGGGATTGACGCTGTTGACGCGGATCCTCCGCGCGGCGACTTCCCTGGCGACGCAGCGCATCAAACCCATCAGCGCGTGCTTGGCCGCGACGTACGAGCAGTTGCCGGGGACACCTTTGACGCCGACGATGCTCGCGGTGATGATGATGCTGCCGCCGTCATTCATCTGCGGGATGGTGTATTTGCAGGACAGAAAGCAGCCGCGCACGTGGGTGGCGATGATCTTGTCGAACAAGTCTTCGGGATATTCGGTGATCGGCATCAACGGGCCGTCGTTGCCGGCGTTCGAGAACAGCACGTCGATCTTGCCCCAGCGCGCGACGGTCTCATTCGACATAGTGTGCGCGTCTGCGCTGCATCGGTGACATCGGCCGCGACGAAGGCTGCCTTGTCGGTGCCGAGCTCACGCACGGTGCGCTCAAGCTTGTCGGCGTCGAGATCGACCAGCATCACTTTGGCGCCTTCCGCGAGCAACGTGCGTACGGTGGCAAGACCGATGCTGCCGGCCCCGCCGGTGACGATGCAGGTTTTTCCTTCGACCAATCCTGAGGCTTGCGTAGCCAAGACAACTCCCTCCCCTTCTAAATCGGGCGGCTCGAAGACCGCCTCATTTTTCAGATGCCCGCTCGCGCGGGGACACGTTCGTGATCGGCCGGCGCACGATGCCAAACCCGATCGGACGCCGGCGGTTGCCCGGAAGATCCGGGTCCAAGCCCCAGATGGCCTGATACGTGTCGATGCAGCGGCCGGCGCGCTGCAACGACACGAAGACGCCCGCCATCATAATCCACCAGGCGCCCAAGGCGACCGGCATCCAACGCGGCGCATCGGCGGCGATCAGGCCCGTGCACAGCGCCAACACCGTCAGCGCCAGCAACAGATATCCGGCACCCTTGTGCACGTACTCGAAGACGATGCGGCGGCGAGTCATGCTGAAATGATCGCCGGGCCAGTGCGCGGCTGGGCGAGGTTTCCGGGTGAACGGATCCACAGGCCCGCCATGGGTGCCGCGCAACCACGCGCCGATCAATTGGACCAGCACCAGCAAGACCACGAGCCAACCGGCAGCAGTGTGCAGGTTGTGCAGCGGCCATTGCCAGCCGCGCTCGACGAGAACGAAGGCCATAGCGACCGCGACAATCGCGCCGACGATGTGCCCCCAGCGCCGATGGGTTATGAACCAGAAAGGATTGTCGAGCTGGCGCGGCCAATCCTGCCGCGGCGTGATTTTGAAGAAGCGCGCCACGATGATCAGCGGCGGCGTCAGCAAGCCCATCGCCAGCACCATCAACCGGCCATGCCACGCCAGCGTCATGGCGATGGCGTGATCGCTCGCGCCACTGATCGGGGTGGCCAGCCAATGAAGAAGCCCGGCGATCATTATGCATTTGTCGGTGCAAGCGCGTGAGCCAGACGCACGCGCGGCGCTGCCGCAACCACGATGGTCAGAGCGCAGGTGGCCGCGTCGGACCCTTCACTCCCCATGCCGCGCTCCGTTCTTGTCAGTTGCGTCAAGCGATAATTGAACATGTTCAATTTTCTTGTCAAGGACCCATCATGCGAGGCCGCGGCGAAACCGTCCGGAGATGGGCCAACGCGCTTTCGCGATGCCGCGCACAAGCTTGCTTCACTTCTTGCGCGATCGCAGCTAAATGAAATGCATTCCTGATCCCGGGGCGCGGCCGGATCGAAACCGGCGAGGATCATGCTTTGTCCGAACTGACGCAGCACAAAGTCTCGGGTCTTCGCGAGCGCAACAAGCTCGATAAGCTTCGCCGCATCAAAGAAGCGGCGTCCGAGCTGTTCATCCGCAAGGGCTACGACGACACCACGACGCGCGAAATCGCGGTGCGGGCCGGCGTCGGGCTCGGCACCATATTCGTCTATGCGGCGACCAAGCGCGATCTGTTGTTTCTGCTCGTCAATGACAAGCTGCAAGAGGTCGTCGAGAAAGCCACCGCCGACGTGCGGCGCGGAACGTCCAATGCTGGACAATCTGCTGCGAATATTTCAGTGGCATTACCGCTACTTCGCGCAGGAGCCGCAGCTTTGGCGATTGGCGCTGCGCGAGATGAGCTTTTACGACACCGGCCCGGAAGCGCAGAAATATCTCAGAACACGCGAGCGCTTCATCACGCTGATTACCGAAGTCGTGCGCATGGCGTTCGACCAGAAGGCGATTTCGTCGACCCGAACGCCCGGAATTGATCGCCTGGGTGATCTTCTCGATCTTTCAGATCGAGGTCCGCCACTGGCTCTCCTCGGACGAGCTTAACCTGCGGCGCGGGCTCAACGCGTTGCGCCGTCAGCTCGTTCTGTTGATGAACGGCCTGTCGCCGCGGCCGGTGCGTTGACGCCTGCCGCTTCACGCGGCCGCCTCATCGGACGCCGGCGCGCCCGCTTGATCGACCGCGCCTCGCCGTCATGAGTTTCGTCGATACCTGCCAACGCAATTACCGATTTCTCATTCCGGCCGCGAGCGAATAGCGTCCGCGAGATCGACAAGCCGTCCACCGACGGTTCGGCGCCCACATCCGGCCGCGGTGATCGGGCCGACGTGGTGCGGACAATTCCGCGCTCGGGCGAGGCGCCGGGAGGATACGATGAAGGAAGGCAGCCGCAGGCCGGTCTTGCTGGTCGGCAGCGTACCGCTCCAGCCTGCGTCGGAGGTTTTTCGTGTCGCCACGCATTATCTCGCGGAGCGTGATGACGAGATTCCCCGACGGCGAACAAGTCGGATGGCTGCCGGGCGTCTGGCAGCGCATGGCGCAAAATCCTGCGCTGGAGCCAACCCGGAAAGTCGCACTGGTCGGCGCGCGCGAATCGACTGATTTCTTCCGGCAGCTCGCGATCCAGTATTACGGCGATCAAACCCGGATACGTGAAGCAGGGCGTGACGCTCGGGCCTTACGGCATCGCCGAGAACGCGATCGCGTCATACCGGCAATTCAAACAAATGAAAGAGAACGCGGCTCTTCCCAGCGCGGGCGCGCTTCCAGGCTACGTTGCCCGGCCCACTGGACTGTGCATTCGTTGTCGAATTGCCGAAGGACGAGCTTTTCCCGCTCGCCGAAGAGGCCACAGCGCGCGAGATCGACGCGATCATCGAAGCGATCCCGGCGGACGATCTCACCATCCAGGTCGATCTTGCCTTTGAGGTCGAGCTCGAGGAATACCGGCGGCGTCCAAAAGATTTCGATATGCCGGTTTACGAAGGGGTCGACTGGACGCTGGAGGATCAGGCCGGGCTGATCGCCAACGATCTGCAATCGCATTCCGCCGAGTATCGAGCTCGGCTTTCATTTGTGTTCGATCTGGCACATCGACCAAAGCAAAGGGCAGGACAACAATGTCCATGTCGATTGGTGCAATGCGCTTGTCGCGGAAGATCGATCGCCCGATCGGCTATTTTCACATGCCGACGATCCCCGAGCACCAAGCCGCTGATTTTGCGCCGTTGCGGCGGCTCAAGCTTCACCCGGAAACGGAACTCTTTCTCGGCGTCATCCACATGGACGACGGACTTGAAGGTGCACGTCGCCGGATAGCGGCGGCCGCGTCGGCGTCGCGGATTTCGGCGTCGGCGCTTTCTGCGGACTGGCGCAGCCAAGTCGCCGGAAGCGGCTCACCCTCATACCGTGGAAGAGATCTTCGAACTCCATCGCAAAGTTGCGGAGCTCTGAGGCAGGTGGTCGCGCCGCGGCAAACACCGGACCGCTGCCGTCGTCCGATCCGGCGCGAGGCAATCGGCTCTCCGGACTAATTGGAGCGCACGGCGGGATCTCCATTCAAAGCGTCGCAAGCAAAGTTCAGGATCGATCCATGTACGAGCCGTTTCCCGGAAACTACGTGTGGAATCTGTCGGTGAATATTTGCATCGGCATGGGCGGCGCCATCGGCGAGATCGACAAGGCGAATGAACGCGTCCGCGACTTGGCCAAGCAGGGCGAAGACGCCGGCACGGAAGCATTCTTCTCGTCCTGGATCGACATGGCCGACGGCGTGATCCGCGCTTGCCGACGAAGCCGCCGCCGCCGGGCATTTTCTGAGCGCGGCGGAAAAATATCGCCGCGCCACCGCCTATTACGTGACGGCCGAGCGCATGCAGAGCCGGCACTATGCGCCGCGCAAGCAAGCCTACCGCACGATGCTGCAAATCATGGAGCGCGCGATCGTCTGCGGTTCGCTCAATTGCGAACGGGTCGAGATACCGTACGAAGGCAAGAGCTTTCCCGCGCTTGTTCGTGCGCGGCGAGGGCGCCGGCCCGCGCCCGTGCATGGTGTTCTGCAACGGGCTCGATAGCGTCAAGGAGATGATCTATCTCACGATCCGCGACGAGTTCGCCAGACGCGGCGTCTCCTGCCTGATGGTCGACCAGCCCGGCGTCGGCGAAGCATTGCGTCTCGGCGGGCTCCATGCCGTCGTGGAAAGCGAGCGCTGGGCGGGCGCTGCCCTCGACTATCTGCGAAACGCGCAAGGATGTCGACCACCGGCGCGTCGGCATGATGGGCTGGTCGCTCGGCGGCTACTACGCGCCGCGCGCCGCCGCCTTCGAGAAGCGCTTCAGGCTTTGCGTCGCTTGGGGCGCCAACCACAACTGGGGCGAATTGCAGCGCCGTCGCCTGGCGCGCGAAGGCGACCGGCCGGTGCCGCACTACTGGGATCACGTGACCTGGGTCTGGGGTAAAGACAGCCTCGAATCGTTCATGGCGTTCGTTCCGAAAGTCTCGCTGGTCGGCGTGGTCGAGAACATCCGCGTCCCGTTTTTGATCACTCACGGCGCCAACGACCGGCAAATACCGCTGGCGGACGCGCATCAAAGCTACAATGAAGCGGTGAACAGCCCGCGCCGTGAACTGAAGATCTTCACCGACCGCGAAGGCGGCGTGGAGCATGTCGGCGCCGACAATATGGAGCCGCCCCGCAGTTACATCGCCGACTGGGTCGCGGATCGGTTTGCCGAGATGTGAGTGAAGTCACCGTCATCGCGAACTTGAAGTCACCTGATCGGCAAGGCTGGCGTACGATCACGCCACCGTGCCGTGGATCGGAAATTCCGTGGCGAAGACCGAGAAGGACTTCTCCGGATCCGCGTAGTCGGCGGCCGAACGGTTGGCTACGCGCGCCAAGGCGGCAAAACTCGTTGCCCACACTTCGCGAACGACATCGAAAGCCCCTTCGCCGAATCCCGCGTTCATTTCGGCCGTCGCGACAATGTTGTCGACGTGGCGATCGACGTGGCCCGTGTAAATGGGATCAAGCGCGAGCGCCTGGCTGTGGTTGTCGAGCTTGGCGCGGAACGTTGCGGCGTCAATCGCCGACGATCGGCGAATGAAGTCGAACCGCTTGCAACGTCCCACCGACGGCGCGCGAAACACGCTCGAAGCGTGAGCGAGGACCATGATGTTGTGCGCAAGATCGTTGAAGTGAGCCTCGTCAGGCCGGACGTGCTGCATGTAGGCAGGCACGGAAAGAAGCCGGTGGATACCGGCCACGCCGTCAAATGCAAGCTCGATGACCGAATCCCTTTCGACAGCAAGCTTGAACGGGGCCGAGAGCTCAACGCCCGGTTCCGGCAGCACCGTGTGGTTCTGCACGTAACCCGGTACGGCGTCCACCACGTCGGGGTAGCGCTGGATGAGCGGCCAGTGGACGTGACGAAGATGATGGAAGAACTGCGCGCGCGACATCGAAGGGTTGCGGCGGCAGGTAATCATCATCTTCAGCAAGTTCAGCCCCTCTCACGCGCCACGCGTCAAGCCGCCACGTCGTACAGCAAAGCCGTTCGCTTGACGATCATCTGCCGAAACCAGAGCAGGCAGGGATCGTCCTCCTCGTGGTAGTGCCACTCGACGACTTCGGTGAGGGCTGGAAACGCAATCGGCGGGGCGAGCACGCGGATCGGCAGCGTGCGCGCATATAATTCCGCCAGCCGCGCATGGACCGTGGCGATGCGCTGGGTCCCCACCACCAGGCGCGGCACCAAGGTGAAGGCGGGAACGACGATCGAGACGTTGCGCGACACCCCGGCCTGATCGAGAAACTGCTGTTCGAACGTGGTTTGCAGCGAGCCTCTGCGAATACCGCACGACGTGCGGCAAGGTCCGGTACTGATCGAGCGTCAGCATGTCGCCGATCAGCTCGTTGTTCTTCCAGGCGACGCAGACATATTTCTCGTCGAACAGGCGCTCGTGCGGATGGCCCTCGAAGGCAAAGCACTTCGGGATGATCCGCAGGTTGATTTCTCCGCGGTTGAAGCGCTCGAACGTTTCGGAGGTATGCTCCTCCGAGCGTGACTTTCACGCCCGGCGCCTCGCGCGCGATGTCGGTCAACAGATCGAGCATGAACACCTCGGTCGAGTAATCCGAGGCGATGATGCTGATGCGACGGTTCGACGTCTGCGGGTCGAAGCTTCGCCGTTGTCGTCACCAGCGACTTGGTCTTGAGCAGAATATCGTGAAGCGGCTCGGCGAGCGTGCGCGCCAGCGGCGTCGGCTCCATGCGCCGGCCGATCGGCACCACGAGTTCGTCGTCGAAGTGCTCGCGCAGCCGCGCCAGCGCGCCGCTGAGCGCCGACTGGCTGAGATTGAGCTGCTCGGCCGCGCGGGTGACGTTTTGATGCGTCAACAGCGCATCCAACGCCACCAGGAGATTCAAATCGAGACCGTGAAAGCGCATCGTCTTCTACTGTTGCTACTCGCGGACTAAAGCGGACGCCAAACAACGCTGAACAGGAACCACCCGAAAGTCGCGACCACTTTTTTCCCCGATAGGACTGCTGTCAAGGCGGCGCCACTACGCTCCTGGCGCAACGGGCCGATCGCGAGCGGCAATTATGTACGCCACGGATGGTTGGTATCGATACATTCGATTTAGAGGCCGTCGACCGCGCTCCTATAGTCCCTCCAGCCACAATGGTTGCGGCCGGCGCAAGCGCCGGAAATGCAACTGCTAACGAACAGCGGCGTATTGAGGGGGAGGAGCGATGGCGACGGTACAGCGCGTCTTGATTGTCGGCGCAGGGATCGGCGGACTGACTTTGGCTATTGCACTGCGGCAACGCGGGATCGCCGCCGAGGTCGTCGAAATCGAAGCCAGGGTCGTCGGCGTCGGCATCACGCTCACGGGCAGCACCTTGCGCGCGCTCGACCGGGTCGGCCTTGCGGCCGGCTGCGCCGAGCGCGGCTTTGGCTTCGATTTCTTCCTGGTCAGCGACGGCGAGGGCAAATTGCAGGCGACCAATCCGCTGCCGCCATCGGTGCCGGGGCTTCCCGCCGCGGTCGGTCTGCAGCGGCCGGTCTTTGCCGATTTCATGACCAAGAGCGGCCGAGGCCAAGGGCGCTTCCATCCGCTCGGGCCTGACCGTGGCCGACTTGCGCGAGGACGCCTCCGGCGTCGACGTGACGTTTCACCGACGGCACGAGCGGCCGCTACGATCTTGTGGTCGGCGCCGACGGCGTGTTCTCCAGCATCCGCAAACGCGCGTTCGGCGAGGCGTACGAGCCGGTCTATGTCGGACAAGGCGTCTATCGGTTCATGACCGAGCGCGACCCATCGATCGACCAAATCCACGTCTTTGTCGGACCGAAGCTCAAGGCGGGCTTCATTCCGCTGAGCAAGGACGCGATGTATTTGTTCACGACCATGAGCTATCCGCCCCACACGCGGATCGACCAAAGCAAGACGCATCTCATTCTGAAAGAGGCGCTCAAGGACTTCACGGCGCCGATCGTGGTCGAGGTGCGCGAGCGCATGCGCTCTGCGGATAAAGTGATTTGGCGGCCGTTTGAAAATACGCTCGTTCCGTCGCCCTGGTATCGCGAGCGCGTGGTTCTCATCGGCGACGCCGCCCACACCATGACCCCGCACCTGACCGCCGGCGGCGGCATGGCGATCGAGGATGCGGTCATTCTGGCGGAAGCGCTTGCGCAGGACGGGCCCCTGCCCGGCCGGCTCGACGAATTCATGCAGCGGCGCTTCGAACGCGTGCGCACCGCCTGCGATATCTCGCTCGCGATCTGCAAACTCGAACAGGCGCCGGAACCGGACGTCGGCCAAATCTACGCCTTGACCGGCAAGGGCTACGCGCTGCTCGGCGAGAGTTTCTGAACCTGCCGGACTGCGCATTCGCCGAACGAACGATCGCGGCACGCGCTGCAACTGCGGCAGCGCGATAACTCCAACGGAGAAATTTATGGTCGAACGCTTGATCGCACAGCTCGCGCATGTGGAAGTCATCACGCCGAAGCCGGAACAGTCGGCGGCATTCTTCAAGAACGTGCTGGGTCTGGAAGAATTCGGCCGCGCCGGTCAATCCGTGTATTTCCGCGGCTGGGGCGAGTTCTTTCATCATTCGCTGCAGCTCACGGAAGGTCCCGCCCCGGCCATCGCTCACACCGGCTGGCGCACGGAGGGGCCGAAGGAACTCGAGCTTTGCGTCAAGCGGCTGGACGCCTGCGGCGCCGGCCTCGGCTGGCAGAAGCCGGTCACCGGTCACGGCGCCCGCCTATCGCTTCCATTCGCCGGGCGGCCAGTTGCACGAGGTGTTCTGGGAATTGGAGCGCTACCGGCCGCCCGCCGAACTCGCACCGCGCGTCCCCAACCGGCCGCAGCGCTATATCACCCGCGGCGCCGGCGCGCGCCGGATCGATCACGTCACGTTCAATACCGACGATCCGTTTCGCGATGCGAACTGGTTTCAGGAGACGCTCGGCTTCCGCTTCATGGAATTCGCCAAGCTCGACCACGCCGACGTGGTGGTGACGGCATTCGTGTCGTCGACACCGATGTCGCACGATCTCGGCTTGGTGCTCGATGCCGTCGATCGCACCGGCAAGCTCTCCGGCATCAGGGGTCGCGCCAATCACGTGGCGTTCTGGGTCGACAGCCGCGAGGACGTGCTGCGCACCGCCGACCTCTATCGCGAAGCCGGGTTGGAGGTCGAATACGGTCCCGGCAAGCACGGCGTCGGCGAAAATCTGTTTCTCTATGTGCGCGAGCCGGGCGGCATGCGGGTCGAGCTCTTCTCCGGCGGCTACATGCTTTACGCACCCGACATCTTCCCGTTCGAATGGAAGGTGTCGCAGGGCTCGCTGAATGCCTGGAATCCCAGTGCCATGATTCCCGACGGCTATCTGTTCGACGCCTTCCCGCCGCTCGCGCCGGCCGCGGTCAAAGAGCGCGTCCTTGCCGGCGACTACCGGGTGTAAGGAGCGCCCCGCGCCGCTCGGCCTTGACAAAAATGATCATACTCAATTATGAGCGTGATCAATAAATTTCATAAGGTGGAAAACGCGGCGCACGCCGCCGCAGGCCGTGGCGGGTATCTATGCGCTTCTCTATTCGCCGCTCGGGCCCGAGTTTATTCAGCTTGCGCGACGACGGTATCGACGCCGCCAGCATCGACGCTGGGCGCCGTTGCCGTCACCGCCATGCTGATCGCGCCGCGCGGCATCTGGCCGTTCATCCGCGAATCTTTCGGCATCGAGCGGCTGAGCATTTCGCGCAAGCTTGCCGTATGGCCGCGCGCCGACCAAAACCGCCACCATCACGCCCGCAGCCGCCACAAGTCCGGAACGAATATGACAAAGGGAAGTACAATGGACGCTACGACACTTCGACAAGACGCGCAGCAAGCCGCCGGCGACCGGCTGCCGGTCGCTTACGACCGCGCGCCGACCTTCGCCGGCATGATCGCCGAAAAAGACGTCGCGGTGCCGATGCGCGACGGCGTCAATCTGTCGGTGGACATTTATCGGCCGGACGACGGCGGCAAGTTTCCGGCGCTGCTGGCGTTTGCGATCTACAACAAGGACCTGCAAGGGCCCGGACGTGGCGAATGCGCTGCCGCCGCAGCCGGCCTGGTCTTCGCTCTGGGCCGGGCCGCTCGAAGCCGGCGACACCAAGTTCTTCGTGTCGCGCGGCTATGTCCACATCATCGGCTCGCCGCGCGGCGTCGGCAAATCCGACAGCGGCGGCTCGCGGCAATGGGACAGCTACGACCTGATCGAATGGATCGCGCAGCAGCCGTGGTGCGACGGCAATGTCGGCATGGTCGGCATTTCCGGCTTCGGCGCCGAACAGTTGCACGTGGCGCGGCAAAGCCCGCCGCATCTGAAGGCGATTTTCCCGTTCGACCCGCGCGGCGCCTATGGAACGCTCGGGAGCTTTCGCGAGGAATATCCCGGCGGCGTGCTGCACTTGTTCCGTTATTTGCTGATGCATTTCGCCGCCATCCACGGCGCCAAGGGCAAACCCGGCGCACTGCCGCCCGACAAGGAGGCGTTGTGGCAGGAGGCGATGCGCAATCCGGATTACCGGATGTATCCGCACATCTACAATGTGCTGACCCAGAAGGGTCAGCACATGCCGCCCTACTTTCAGCTCCTGATCGATCCTTACGACAACGAAGCGACGGTGAAGGAGGCGGAAGAGAGCTTTCCGAAGATCAAAATTCCGACCTATACCGGCTCAGGCTGGTACGCCTACACTTACAAGACCCATCTCAACGGCGCGCAGAACTATTTCGAAAGAATATCGGCGCCGAAGAAGCTGACGTTCGCCGGGCCCGGCGCATCTCGAGCGTCCGTTTCACTCGCTGCACGGCGAGATCCTGCGCTGGTACGATCATTGGCTGAAGAACATCGACACCGGCATCATGGACGAGCCGCCCGTCCGTTATTGGGTCATGGGCGCGAACGAATGGCGCTCAGGGTCCGACTGGCCGTTGCCGGAAACGCAATGGACCAAGTTCTATCTCAACAGCTGGGAGCGTTTGCAGACCGCGCCGTTCACGCCGTCGAGCGCCGAGGATGAACTGCCGCCCGGACGCGTTCGTGCAGATGCCGCCGACGCAAACGAACACGCGTGGCGCGGCTGCGCTACATGACCGACCCGCTGCCGAACGATGTGCTGATCGCCGGCCCGTCGGTGCTGAATTTGTTCGCCGCGATCGACCAGGACGACACCAACTGGTTCGTGACGCTCAAGGATATCGGCCCGGACGTTTCCGTGCGCTCGGTGCGCGAGGGCGAACGCGAAGTTGCCGCACGATCTGCGCGAGCGCGAGCTGACGCGCGGCTGGCTGAAGGCGTCGCACCGCGCGCTCGACCCGAAGCGCTCGAAGCCGTGGCGGCCGTGGCATCCATTGACCCGGCAGGCGCAACAGAAAGTGGCGCCCGGCGAGATCACCGAATACGCCGTCGAGATCCTGGCGACCGCCAATCTGTTCCGCCGCGGCCATCGCATCTGCGTCGAGATCGCGAGCGCCGACATGCCGACCGGCGTCGCCGGCGCGACCAACGCCGAATACGTGCCCAATCACATCGTCTCCAGCCGCACGACGCTGCACAAGATCTATCACGACGCCAAGCGGCCATCGCATCTGCTGCTGCCGATCATCCCGCAGGGCTGACGAGCCGCTTTCCGACAATCACAGGAGGACCAAAAGGTGGAGTTCAAATCGATCAGGCGGGTGGTCGTCGGCCACGACGCGCAGGGCAAGGCCGTGGCGGTGTTCGACGGCGATGTCGCTCCGACGCAGCGCAGCCCCGGCGGCAACGCGGTCGCCAACCTCTGGATCACCGGCGAGTTCCCCATCGATCCGAACGGCGCGACCGACAAGGCGCAGACCCAGGTCGGCGTGCCGCCGCCGGCGGGCGGCACCATTTTCCGCATCGTCGACTTTCCGCCGGCATCGACCGCGGCTCCGCCTTCGCATGTCGACCACGAAAAGATCCTGATCGGGATGGGCATCGATCCGGCAACACAAGGCTACGCGCGGCATCGCAATACGCACCGCACCAAGAGCGTCGATTACGCCATCGTCCTCGACGGCGAGATCGACATGCTGATGGACGAAACCGAGGTGCACCTCAAAGCAGGCGACGTGTTGATTCAGCAGGGCACGAACCATGCCTGGGTCAACAACAGCGGCAAGGTGTGCCGGGTCGCATTCGTGCTGATCGACGCAAAGACGCCCGGCCGCGTGGAAGCAGGGCTGGAAGCCGTGAGGCGCGTTCGGCTGCTCAATTGTACGGCCGGGTACCGACGTCCAGGGCTTACGTGCTGGCTAGCGCTTCACTGAGCGGCGAACCCGTCCGCTCATTCCAGCGCAAGCGGGAATCCAGGGGTGGGTGTAAAGAGCTGGATCCTCGCCTTCTGGGAACGAGCGGAATGAAAGCTGTCGAGCCAAGTCGATCGGACTTTGAGTCAAAGTGGGTTTGAGCGTCGCCAAAACGCGTTTTCAAGGATAAGAGAGAACGCGACACAGGGCTCTAATCGCAGGGGAGAGGAACGTGCAGAAATCCGCCGCCATCGACTACAAGCACGAGGGTCATGCGTGTGAGGGGTTTGCCGTCTGGGACGATGCCGGCGCCAAGCGGCCGGGCATCCTGGTGTTTCCCGGAATGGGGCGGTGTCGGCGAGTACACCGAAAAGCGCGCCACAATGCTGGCCGAGCTCGGTTTCAACGCTTTCGTGGTCGACGTCTATGGCAAAGGCATCCGTCCGGACACGCCGGAAACCTGCCAAGCCGAGATGATGAAATACGCCACCAACCGTCCGCTGCTGCGGCAGCGCGCGCGCTGCGGCCTGGATGAATTGCGCAAGGTGCCGAACACGGATGTGGGCAGGCTGGCCGCCATCGGCTACTGCTTCGGCGGCATGACCGTGCTGGAAATGGCGCGCGACGGGCAGAACGATCTTGCGGGCGTCGTCAGTTTCCATGGCGTGCTGGCCACTCCGACGCCGCTCAAGCCCGATACCTACAAGGGCAAGATCCTCGTGCTGCACGGCGTCGACGATCCGATCGTGCCCGACGACAGACGATGGCCTTCTGGAAGGAGATGCGCGACGCCAAGGCCGAACTGGGAGTTCGTCGCCTACGGCAAAGCCCTTCACACCTTCACCAATTGGCTGATGCCGGAGGACGGTCCGCCGCCCGCCGTCTACAACAAGCAGGCCGACGAGCGGTCCTGGATCGCGATGAACGATTTTTTCGACGAGATTTTCGAGTAGGCCGCCGGCCAAAATAGGACCGCAAGGATGCAGGCCTTCTTTGCGCATAACGCACTAGGCCTGCACTCATAACAGGAGCAGAATGTTCAATCGCGGCGGTCGCGGGACCGTCGCTGCGCGGGAGACAAGCAAATGCGGATCATCGACCTGTCGGTAGCGCTCAAGGCCGGAATTGCTTCCGATCCTCCGAGCATGCTGCCGAAGATCGAATACATGGACCACAAGCAAGGCGCGCAGGATTTCGCCATGATGTTTCCCGGCCTCAAGCCGGAACAGCTGCCGAACGGCGAAGGCGCGGCGATGGAGCGCATCACCTTCACCACCCACAACGGCACGCATCTCGATGCGCCCTGGCATTTCGCCAGCACCATGGACGGCGGCAAGCCGGCGATGAAGTCCGACGAGATCCCGCTGGAATGGTGCTTCTCCGCGGGCGTGAAGCTCGACTTTCGCGACAAGCCCGACGGCTATGTGTGCAGGGCCGCCGACGTCGAACGCGAGCTCGACCGCATCGGCTATACGCTCAAGCCGCTCGATATCGTGCTGGTGAACACCGCGGCCGGCACCGCTTACGGCCAGCCGAACTTTCTCGACAAAGGCTGCGGCATGGGCCGCGAGGCCACGCTTTTTCTGCTCAAGCAAGGCGTGCGCGTCACCGGCACCGACGGTTGGAGCTGGGACGCGCCGTTTTCATTCACCGCCAAGCGCTTCCTCGAAACCGGCGACCCGAGCCTGATCTGGGAAGGCCACAAAGCCGGCCGCGACATCGGTTATTGCCACATGGAAAAGCTGACCAATCTCGAGTCGCTGCCGCCGTTCGGCTTCAAGGTGAGTTGCTTTCCGGTGAAGATCGAGAAGGCTTCCGCCGGCTGGACCCGCTGCGTCGCCCTGCTCGACGATTGACAAGGCCGGCACGCGACACTTCCAACAACGACGGCGGATGGAGCCTATGGATCAATTCAGTTTCGGCGCGCGCGACAACGGCATTATCCAGATCGCCTACACGGTCGCGCGATATTCAGAAAGCCATGCGCCAGTACACGGAGCTTCTTCACGTCGGGCCGTGGTTTTTGGTCGGCCCGTTCGTGCCGCCGAAGGGGCTCTATCGCGGCGTCGTCACCAAGATGCGGGTCAGCCTCGCACTCGCCTTCGCCGGAGAGACCAACATCGAATTGATCCAGCAACACGACGAGGAGCCGTCGGTATTTCGCGAGACGTTGAAGGCGCGCGGCGCGCACGGCTTTCATCATTGGGCGGTCGGCGCGCGCGATTTCGAGAAAAGCGTCGCGCACTACCGTTCGCTGGGCTACGCCGAAGCGTTCTCGGATACCGCGCCCATGGGCTTTCGCGTCGTCTATTTCGATACGACGCGCGATCTGCCGGGCATGCTCGAAGTCATCGAGATGAATGCGGCGGCGGAGCAGGGATTTCACACGATGTACCAGGCCGCCCAGGAGTGGGACGGCAAAACTCACGTCGTGCATCAGATCGAGACGGCGCAACCGGCATGAAACCAGAGCGACACTCCATTGTCGTGGACGGCGGCACGCCGTAGACCGTGATCCAATTCGGTTGAATCGGATCACGGTTTGGATTCGTTATTTTGCGCATGATCTTGCCCGAAAGCCGGTTTCCACTTTTCGGGATCATGCGCTAGCGGCCGCACCCGATGAGAGCCGGGCAAAAATGCCGGCCGTGAGGGAGGAAATTTTGTCATGCCGGTAAAGTCTGCGCGCAAGCCTGTCCAAGCACGGCGCCACGGCGCTCGCCGGCAAGCGGCGGCCGCATCCTCACCACGCATGTCGGCAGTTTGGTCCGGCCGCTGCGCTTGCGAGAATTTCTGGCCGCCCAACGCGACGGACGGCCGTACGACGAAGCAGCCTTCGAAACATGCCTGCATGACAGCGTCGCCGAGGTGGTGCGCAAACAAGCCGAGATCGGCCTCAACATCGTCAACGACGGCGAATACGGCAAGACCATCAGCTGGTCGCGCTATGTGCTCCAGCGGCTGAGCGGTTTCGAGCAGCGCGGGCAACGCGAGGCCGGCATGCCGGCGGCCGTGGTCGGGCGCGACCGCCGCGAATTCGCGGAATTCTACGCCGGCTATGACCGCACCCAAGGCTTCAGCGGCATGAGCGGCTGGGTGCTGAGCGGTCCCATCCGCTATACCGGCCACGCCGACCTGCAGCGCGACATCGCGAATTTCAAGGCGGCCGCTTCAGGCGCGAAGGTCAAGGACCTTTTCATGGCCGCAGTCGCGCCCGCGAGCGTCGCGCCCGATCGCAAGGACGAATATTACAAGAGCGATGAGGATTACGTCTTTGCCGTCGCCGAAGCGCTGCGCGACGAATACAAGGCCATCGTCGATGCCGGCCTGATCCTGCAGGTGGACGACGCCTATCTGGCCCACACCTACGAAGTGATGGTGCCGCCGAAGACGCCGCGCGACTATCGCAAATGGGCGAGCGTCCGGATCGAAGCGCTCAACCACGCGCTCAAGGGCCTGCCGCAAGAGCGCACGCGCTATCATGTGTGCTGGGGAAGCTGGAACGGGCCGCACGCGCACGATGTCGAGCTCAAAGACATCGCCGATCTCATCCTCAAGGTGCGTACCGGCGGCTACCTGCTGGAAATGGCCAATCCGCGCCACGAGCACGAATGGCGGGTGTGGGAGCATGTAAAGCTGCCGAAAGGCCGCAAGCTCATTCCCGGCGTGATCTCGCATCAGACCAACGTGGTCGAGCATCCCGAGCTCGTGGCCGAGCGTCTGGTGCGGCTCGCCAGGCTCGTCGGCCGCGACAATGTCATCGCCGGCACCGATTGCGGCTTCGCGCAAGGGCCGTTCGTGCAACGCGTGCATCCGTCGATCATGTGGGCCAAGCTGCGCGCGCTGGTCGAAGGCGCGCGGCTCGCGTCGAAAACTCTATGGCCGCGCCGGGCGGCGGCATAGACGCACGACGAAAACGAAGAGCGACCCAGTCATGCAGCAACAGGCGAATTTCATCGGCAAGGTGTTTCGGCGCGGCGATGCGGGCTATGAAGCGGCGCGGCGCCTCACCTGCCGCAATGTCGATTTGCCGGATCGCTATCCCGACATCATTGTCCAGGCGGCGAACGAAAAGGATGTGGTCGCGGCCGTCCAGCTCGCCAATGCGAACAACTGGACGATCGGCGTGCGTTCCGGCGGGCATAGCTGGTCGTGCAACCATGTGCGCGACGGCGGCATGCTGCTCGATGTCTCGCGTCTCAACGCGGTGACGATCGATCCGCGGGATATGCGCGCCATGGTCGGGCCGGGCTGCCGCGGCAATCAGGTCAACAATCTCTTGGCCGCGCAGAAGCTTTTCTTTCCGATCGGCCATTGCGAAGGCGTCGGCCTCGGCGGCTTTCTGCTGCAGGGCGGCTTCGGCTGGCACTCGCGCGCGGTGGGAATGGGCTGCGAAAACGTGCTGGCGATCGACTATGTCGGTGCCGACGGCGAATTGCGCCACGCGAGCCCGAGCGAAAATGCCGAAATGTATTGGGCGGCGCGCGGCGCGGGGCCGGGATTTTTCGGAGTGATCACCCGCTTTCATTTGAAGCTTTACCGGCGGCCCAAAGTGATCGGCGCCAAGCTTGCGTTCTACACCGCCGATCATCTCGAGGAGATCGTGCGCTGGGCGCATCAGGTCGGACCGCACGTGCCGCTATCGATCGAGCTGATGTTCATGGTTTCGCGCTGCATCCCGTTCATCGACGGCCCCGGGATCATGGTGGTCGCGCCGGTTTTCGCCGACAGCATTTTCGCGGCGTGGAAAGACCTCGCCTTTATGAAAACGCGGCCGCGCGGCGCAAAGCGCACGACGCCGTTCATCCCGATGCGGCTCTCGACGCTGACCGAGCGGGTCATGCATCACTACCCGGACAATCACCGTTACGCGGTCGACAATATGTGGACGCGCGCATCGCCGGACGATCTTCTCCCGGCGTCTCAAGCGCATCGTCGCCAAGCTGCCGCCGGCGCCGTCGCATATTCTGTGGATGAACTGGGCGCCGAGGCGACGGCGGCCCGACATGGCCTTTTCGTCCGAGGATGAGATCTATATCGCGATGTACGGCGTCTGGCGCATGCGATCGACCAAGCCAAGGCCGCAAGCTGGGCGCTCGACGGCATGACCGACTTGGCGCCGTACGCCACCGGCATCCAGCTCGCCGACGAAAATCTCGGCGCACGCCCTGCCCGCTTCATGGCCGAGGCCAATCTGGCGCGGCTCGACCAGCTCAGGGCGAGGCTCGATCCGGCCGGTCGTTTTCACACCTATATGGGCCGGCTCGCGACAGCCCATGATGCGCAGTAAGCCGATTGCCGGCCGCCATCTCGGCTGGAGCGACACCGATCGCGCCACAAAACCGTATGCGCGCTTTCTCGATCCGAACATCCAAGCCGCTGCCGGACGATATCCGCCATGCGCTCGATCGCGGTCCCCTGCCCGAGCCGCTGCTGCCGGCGCTCGACGCGGCGCCGCCGAGCCTGTTCGGTCAGGCGGCCGCGCATCGAGAATGGCTTCGCACTCGACCGCCGACGGCGCCATGATCGTTGCCGCGCGCACCGATCTGCCGGGCGTGACACCGGCGATGATCGACTGGTGGTTCGGCTGGCACAGCGACAGCCCGGAACGCTACAAGCTCTGGCATCCGCTGGCGCACGTGCACGCCGCGTGGCTGTCGCCGCCACCGCCGGGAAGCCGCGGCCGCGCGCGCTATATCGGAGCAACGTCGATCGTCGACGAGTATATCGGCAGCACGTTGATCCGCGCGGCCATCCGCTTCGTGCCGCCCGCAAGCTTGGGCTTTGCCGACCCGAGCCTCGTCGACGAGCCGGAACAGGCCACCATGGTGTGCGCGCGCACCGGGCTTGGCGATGTCCCCATCGATGTCGGCTACCTGGTGCACCACGTGCGCCGGACCGCGGGCGGCAGCGAGATGCGTTCGCGTTTCTGGATCGGCGGGCCCTATGCGGCAGGCCGGAACAGTGCGCTCGGAACAGTCATGGCGCGGGCGGCGCGTCTCTTCATGCGCGCCGACCGAGGCCGACGCGCGCGCCCTCTTGGTCCATTGCGCCGAGGAAATGCAGCATTTGGCGCGATTTCTACCGGCTCTCTATGCGGAATTCGGGCTCGACGACCGGGCGTAGCCAATTCGCGGCCTGGCTCGCCTTTTTGCGGGCTCGGCAGCGCCCTCGGTCGTGGATTTTTCAAAACGGCGCACTACGTTGAGCGGGATTTCCTCCGGGTAAGGCTCAAGCCGGCCATGGCCGAAGAACGCGTCAACCGTAAGCTCGCGGCGATCCTCGCAGCCGACGTGGTCGGCTATTCGCGCCTGATGGGGGTCGACGAGGAGGGCACGCTCGCCGCGCTCAAGCAGCACCGCCAGGTGGTATTCGATCCGGCGGTCGCCGCCCACAACGGGCGCGTCGTCAAGCTGATCGGCGACGGCACGATCGTGGAATTCGGCAGCGTCGTCGATGCCGTCCATTGCGCGCTCGCCGTGCAGCGCTCGAACGGCCTCGTGCCGGACGAAGCGCTGCGCCAGCCGAAAATCGTGCTGCGGATCGGCATCAATCTCGGCGACGTCATCATCGAGGGCGACGACATTTACGGCGACGGCGTCAACGTCGCCGCCCGTCTCGAGCCGCTGGCCGAGCCCGGCGGCATCTGCGTCTCCTCGATCGTCAACGAAAGCGTCGGCAACCGCATCGACGTCGCGCTTTCAGGACGCCGGCGAGATCACGGTGAAGAATATCGACCGGCCGATCCGCGTCTGGAAATGGCATCCGCGCGCGACGCCCGCCTCGCCAAGGCGGCGGAGAAGCCGTTGCCCAACGTGGCGACCGCCGTCGATCGCGATTTTGCCCTTCACCAACATGTCGGGCGATCCGGAGCAGGAATATTTCTCCGACGGCATCACCGAGGACATCATCACCGACCTGTCCAAGATCGCCGGACTGACGGTGATCGCCCGCAATTCGAGCTTCACCTACAAGGGCCGCTCGGTCGATATCCGCACCGTCGGGCGCGAACTCGGCGTGCAGTCGGTGCTGGAAGGCTCGATCCGCCGCGCCGGCAATCGCGTGCGGATCACGGCCCAGCTGATCGATGCGGGCAACGGCGCGCATCTGTGGGCGGACCGCTACGACCGCGATCTCACCGACATCTTCGCCGTCCAGGACGACGTCACGCAGCGCATCGTCGAAGCGCTCAAGATCACGCTCAGCCCGGCGGAGAAGGAGCGGCTCGCCGACAGCGAAACCTCACAACGTCGTCGCCTATGATTGCGTGCTGCGCGGCCGCGAATTCATGCTCGGCAAGGAAAAGAATCTCGAGACGTTCCAGCAGGCGGTCAAATACTTCAAGGAGGCGCTGGAGCACGATCCCAACTACTCGGTCGCCTACGCCTGCCTCGGCTTCGGCTACATGTTCGACTACCAGAACCGCTGGACCGAAAATCCCGACCAGTCGCTTGCCATCGCCAAGGAATACGCCCGGCAGGCGATCGAGAAAGGTCCGAACGAGCCGCTGGCGCGATGCGTGTCCGCCTTGGCCGCGTCCTACGAAAAGGATCTCGATCGCGCGGAAGCTGAAATCGAGGTCGCGCTGAAATTGAATCCGAGCTTGGCACTGGCGCACAATCTGCGCGGCAACGATTCTGCACGTTTGCAGGACAGCCGCTCGAGGCGATCCCGGAAATCGAGCAGGCGATGCGCCTCGATCCGGCGATGAGCGCGCAATTTCTGCACTTCCTCGGGCTTGCCTATCTGATGGCCGAAAAATACGAGACCGCCGCGACCCTGCTGCGGCAGCGGATCATCCTGGTGCCGAACACCGACTTCACCCGCGCCATTCTGGCCTCCGCGCTCGGGCATCTCGGCGAGATCGACGAGGCGCGGCGGGTGTGGGCGGAGCTGATGGAGATCAATCCGAACTATTCGTTCTTCGGTCACGTCGGTCGCCAGCCGTTCAAGCGCGCCGAAGATGTCGAGCGTCTTGCCGACGGCCTGCGCAAAGCCGGCGTATTGAGCTAAGAGGCCGATCTTTGGAAATTCTGCCGCTTCGTTCTCAATAAGTTTCCACGAGACGGTGGGTTTTGGGTCGGTTTTAAGCGCTACGACCCCGCCGAGATCACTGTTTGTTCACTGACATTAATGTGCTTAAACAATGTGCACTGGTCAGAAACAGAACAGAAACAACCCTTATTGCCTGCGACAGACGATAGCTACCGTGACGCGCATTCGCATGCCGCGCGTACTGTTTTTCAGGACTGCAGCTCCGCGTGACGATCACACACCCGCGAGCTTGCTGCGCTCGGCTTCGCGCAACTTGCGGCGTTGAATCTTGCCGGTCGTGGTCATCGGCAGCGCGTCGACAAATTCGATCTCGCGCGGCACTTCGTGCTTGGCCAGATGTTCGCGCACGAAGTCGCGGATCTCGTCGGCAAGCTGCGGCGCCGCGCTGGAAATCCCATCCTTCACGATGACGAACGCCTTGATGGATTCGGTGCGGACCGGATCGGGCACGCCGATCGCCGCGGCCATGACGACGGCCGGGTGCCGCACGAGCGCGTCCTCGATTTCGGCGGGACCGATCCGATAGCCGCCGCTGGTGATGACGTCGTCGGCGCGGCCTTGAAACCAGAAATAGCCGTCCTCGTCGCAGGCGCCGAGATCGCCGGTGATCAGCCAGTCATTGGCGTACTTGTCGCGCGTCGCCTCCTCGTTGTGCCAGTACTCGAGCATCATCACCGGATCGGGTCGCCGTATAGCAATATGACCCGTAGTGCCGGCCGGCGACAGGTTCGCCGCCGTCATCGACGATCGCCGCGACATGGCCCGGTACCGCGCGTCCGATCGAACCGGGCTTGACCGGCATGACGCTCGCATTCGAGCCGAGAACCAGGTTGCACTCGGTCTGGCCGAACACTTCGTTGATCGGCAGATTGAGCACTTCGCTGCTCCACTCGAGCAGCTCCTTACCGACCGGCTCGCCGCCCGAATAGATCGCGCGAAGGTTGACGCCGAACCGCTCTATCGGATTTTCCACCTGGCGCATGAGCCGCAGCATCGTCGGCACCAACAGCGTCGGTGCGCACACGATGCCGGCCGATCATGGCGAAACGCCTGCTCGGGATCGAAGCGGGGCGCACGGAAGGTGAGCACGGGAACGCCGTGGTACCAAGCCGGCATCAGCACATCCATCAAACCGGCGAGCCATGCCCAATCCGCCGGCGACCACATCAGATCGCCCGGCTGCGGAAAGAAGTCGAGGCAGAACTCCGCGCCCGGCAGGTGACCGAGCATCGACCGGTGCGCCTGTAAAGCGCCTTTTGGATTGCCGGTGGTGCCGGACGTGAAATTGAGGAAAGCCGGATCCTCGGCTGCGGTGTCCACATTGGTGAAGGTATCGCGCGCCGGTTCGATCGCCGCCGGCAGCGATTCCGCTTCGGGCTCGTGTCCGTCGATCACGTAAATGCGCACCGGGTGGTTCGCCTGCGCGCGGGCGCGCGTGGCGGTCGGCAGATTAGCCAAGTCGGTAATGAGAACCCGGGCATTCACATGATTGAGACGATAGGCGACCGCATCGGCGGCAAACAGCACCGACACCGGCACCGACACCAGGCCGGCCTTCCAGCAGGCAACGTGACCGATCGCCGTCCAGGGATTTTGTCCCAGCAACAGCATGACGCGGTCGCCCTTGGCGAGCCCAATGGCGTGCAGGAGATTGGCCAGCTGATTGGCTTTCCGCTGCACGTCGCGGAACGTCATCTGCCAGATTTGGCCGTCGGCGCCCTCGCCGATCAACGCGACTTTGCCGGGATCGGCGGCATGGCGATCGCAAACGTCGGCGGCAATGTTGTAGCGCGCCGGAATATTCCAGCGGAAAGCCCCGTAGATCTCTTCGTAGGTTTGCATTCTTTCCATGGGCGTTCCAAAGCTCGGGCGCGAAT
>CAVZMD010000016.1:0-101385 GCA_963776265.1 uncultured Acidobacteriaceae bacterium
TAGCCGGCGGCGTCGACGATGATCTCCATTGCGGTGGTGACGACGGCGATGGCGTGGCGGTAGGCGGGGACGTCGAACTGGCCGCCGGGGGTGAGGAACTTCATCAGGTTGAAGCTGGCGAGGTTGCAGGCGGAGTCGTCGAGGAACATGTACTCCGAGCAGGGATTGGACGCGTTGATGCGCGCGGTGTTCTTGGATGTGTGCCAGCGGTTGATGGTGGAGTCGTACTGCATGCCGGGGTCGCCGCACTGCCAGGTGGCTTCGGCGATGTGGTGCATGATGTCGCGGGCGCGGTACTCCTTGACGGGAGCGCCGTTCTTGACGGACTTGGTGAAGAAGGTGTCGTTGTTGGCGACGGCGTTCATGAACTCGTCGGTGACGCGGACGGAGTTGTTGGCGTTCTGGAAGAAGATGCTGGTGAAGGCTTCGCTGTCGGGCGAGGATGCCGTCGTAGCCTGCGGACATCAGGGTCCAGGCCTTGCGCTCTTCGGCGACCTTGCACTCGATGAAGTCGGAGATGTCGGGATGGTCGACGTTGAGGATGACCATCTTGGCGGCGCGGCGGGTCTTGCCGCCGGACTTGATGACGCCGGCGAAGGCGTCGAAGCCGCGCATGAAGGAGAGCGGGCCGGAGGCGGTGCCGCCGCCGCTGAGGGTTTCCATGCTGCCGCGGATCTTGGAGAGGTTGGAGCCTGCGCCGGAGCCCCACTTGAAGAGCATGCCCTCGGTCTTGGCGAGCGTGAGGATAGAGTCGAGGGAGTCGTCGACGGAGTTGATGAAGCAGGCGGAGCACTGCGGGCGGGTGTAGCCGGTCTTGGAGAAGACGGTGTCATTCTTGTCGGCGTCCCAGTGCCAGTTGTGGGCGTCGGAGTTGGGCTCGAGGCGGTCGCAGCCGACGTTGAACCAGACGGGCGAGTTGAAGGCGGCCTTCTGGTTGAGGAGCAGGTGGCAGAGCTCGGCGAAGAAGACCTCGGCGTCGTCGGCGGAGGCGAAGTAGCCGTCGCGGATGCCCCAGTCGCGGATGGATTCGGCGACGCGGGAGACGAGGGCGCGGACGCCGGACTCACGTTCGGGGGTGCCGACCTGGCCGTGGAGGTACTTGGAGGCGACGATGTTGGTCGCGGTCATGGACCAGGAGGAGGGCGTCTCGACGTCCTTCTGCTCGAAGATGATCTTGCCCTTGAAGTCCTGGATGATGGCGTCGCGCTTTTCCCAGGTGAGCTCGTCGAAGGGGGAGACGCCGGGCTTGGTGAAGTGGCGGGCGAATTCCAGGCCGCGGGCGCTCTTCAGGCCGGAGTCGGCGGCGGCCTTGGAGGAGGTCTGGGTGGTGGAAGCGGAAGCGGCGGCGTTGGTGACGATATCGGCCATGGGGAAACCTCTCACAGAGCTGAGATGGCCGCCGCCAAGGGGCTGCGGTCATAATTTCGGGTGGAACGATCACCCAGCCAGCACGCTGGCGGGGACCCCGGGAGCGAACGGCGGGGTGAAGCGGGTTTGACTCTGACCTGGGGTCCTGGGCCGGTCTCCGTGTCCTACGAGTGGGAGGGAGCCGGGTTAGAAGTCCTGGGACACGGTGTGAGCCAAGAGGTCAGGCGCTTCACCAAGGCCGGGGCGTGAAGTTGAAAGTACCGCCAGCTCTGGTACGAGTCAAGTATAAAGCAACTAGATATTGTGGTGCTACCGCAGATACTCCCCAAAATGGGCATTGGAGGATTTGGGGTCTCAAAAATGCTGGGGTTTCGCTGTGGAAAGTTTGTAACAGCCGCGTGAATGGCGGATACGGCCCCGGTGCAAAACTTGCCAGCAGGGTTTGAGGGTAGCTCCGGGCCGGGGTGGGCGCAAGGTGAGGGGCGGTGGAGAGCGCGGCTAAATGGTGGAAAAGCAGGGCGAGTGCCTGTGGGGTCGAAAAATTGCTTCGTCGCGAAAGGCGGCGGAGGGTAGGCTGGGCCCGTGCGATCCGGGATAACGCGGTGGCTCCGCTCGGAGGCGGTCCAAGGCTGGGGCGTGTTCGCCGTGTGCATCCTGCTGCTCGGATACGGGCTGTCGCAACAGGTAGCGCGGGAGCTGGACTTTAAGGCGTTCTATGCTGCGGGACACATTCTGAGGAGCTCTGCGGCGCAGCTTTATGAGCTCAGTACCCAGATGCAGGTGGAGCATTTGGTGGTCCAGGGTGGACGGTTCATGCCGTTCTATCACCTGAGCTACGAGGCGCTGCTGTACGTTCCTTTCTCGTTCCTGAGCTATCGATGGGCATATGTGGCGTACATGGCGTGGAACCTTGCGCTGCTGGCGATGGCGTATGCGGTAGCGCCGCGAACAGCGGATGCGTCCTTGCGCTTCGTTCCTCGCATGCTGCTGTTCTTTGCTTCGGTACCCGTGCTGTTCTGCCTGGGAGTGGGCCAGAACAGCATCCTCTTCCTGCTGGTGCTGTGCCTGGTGTGGCGATGCGTGGAGGACGGCCGCCTGGCAGCGGCCGGAGCACTGCTTGGGCTGGGGCTGTTCAAGCTTCCGATTGCGGCTGTTCTCGCCGTTCTGCTGGGCGTTCGGCTGGGATGGCGATTCCTTGCTGGGTTTGTGGTGGCGGCGTTGGGGGTTGCGCTGCTTTGCGTGCGCATCGCAGGCGTGAATGGGATGTATGAATGGCTGCGCCTGACGAGAGAGGCGGCGATGGCTCCGAACCAGGGACCACTCAGGCAGGCGGCGGTGGCAGTGGTTCCACAGGGGATGCCGGACCTGAACGGATTCCTTTACCTGATGGGGATGAGGCATGCTGGCGCAGGAACGGCGATGGAGATTGATCTGGCGCTGAGCCTGGCGGTTCTGCTGGGCTGCGTGGTGCTGGTGCGGCGCTCTACATTGCCGATGGCGTTTTCGGCGGCGGTGGCGTGCGCGCTGCTGGTGGGCCAGCACGTCGGGCTGCACGATATGACGCTGCTGCTGATTCCTGTTTTGCTGGGGACGGGAAGGATGCAGCGCGCATGGGTGGCGGTGAGCTACGCGCTTCCTATTGCGATCTTCGCGATCGGGGGGCCGACGCTGATTGCCCTCGAGGCGATAGTGCCGATGCTGTTTTTGGCGGCGGCGGCGTCGGAGGCCGCAGCGGGTAGGCCGTCGAAGCTGAAAGCTGCGGCGGCAGCCGGATGAAAGAGGCAACGAATTTTTGCCGCAAAAAGCCCCGGCTCGCGAGAGGCTGGCCGGGGCTGATGGTTCTCCGTAAAGAAACTACTGAACGGTGACGCTGAAGGCGAGGGTGGTGTTGGCGGTAATGGCGCTGCTAGCGGAGTCTGTACCGATGACCGTGATGGTGTAGTTGGCCGTGGTTGAGGTGCCGCCGCCGCCGGTACCTCCGCCGCCGCCGGTGGTGCCGCCACTGGTGGTCGAGCCGCCGCAGCCGGAGAGGCCAAAGCCAAGGCCGACAAAGACCATGACGGCGAGCAGGGTGGGAAGACGGCGACGCCTGGTAAGGCCGCTGAAGCCGAAGACAATCAGAGCAACGGCGGCTGTTCCTGCCATCAGCGTTGCCGGTGTACGTCCAGAGGGAGCAGCGGTGGAATTACGCGCCTGGGCGGCTGCAGATCCGGGCTGCGACAGGCCAAGCGGCTTGCTTCCGGTAGCGCAGGAAGCTGTCCCCGCCGAGGCGTTGTAGTTGTTGCCGGTGGTTATCGTCAGCGTGGCCGGTGTTGGGGTTGATCCTGAAACAGTGGCGTTCGCGATGCTGTAGCAGGCGACCTGACTCTGCACGCGGTTGGTAAAGACGGTGGCGCTTGCGGCGACTGTCCATTGAACAGTCCCGGTGTAGCCGTTGGCGGGAGTGATGGTGATCGTGGAGTTGGCGGAGGTGGTGCCGGATGCGATAGAGACCGCGGTCGAGCTAAGGCTGAAGGCCTTGGCGGTGTTGGTGACGGTGTTCTTGGGCCAGGCGGCGAGCAGGTTGTTGAGGTCGAGGGAGCCGAGACCGGTGGCCTGGTCATAGCCGATGGCTGTGTTGAAGCTGGCGGCGCCGGCGGGAGAGCAGAATTGGGAGCCGATGTTGCAATAATTGCCGCTTCCGACGATGTCGTGGAAGGCGGAGGCGTAGGTGGTGGGGTTGGCGGCGAGTGTGTAGAGAGTGGGGTTCACGACGCCCTGGTAGGTGTAGCCCTTGGCCTGACTGAGAATGGCGACCATGGCCGAGAAGATGGGAGCGGCGAAGCTGGTGCCTCCGGCAAGGGTGAGGTCCTGACTGGAGCTGTCGCGAAGGCCGGAGGTGCAGGAGCTCTGCTGCGACGGACTGCCTCCCGCCCAGGCGGTGGTGTCGCTGGTGCAGTAGGCGTAGGCGGCGTTGTTGGGTGAAGCGTCGAGGGCGACGTCCGGCACGAGACGGAAGGTGCTGCCGGAGGGGATGCCGGGGACGCCGGTCTGCCAGGTGGGAGCAGGAGCGAAGATGCTGGCGCCGCCGCCGGTGGCCGAAAGGGGGTCGGAGGGGAAGGATGCGGAGTCGTCGTTCCAAGCCTGCTCGGGGATGTAGGAGAGGGCGGAGACGATGACATCCGAGCCGCTGGAGGCGGAAAAGAACTGAGTGTTGGTGGAGGCGACGGCGCTGGAGAGGAACTCGGTGCCGCCGACGGCGGTGACGTACTGGCTCGAGGATGGGAAGTCGACGGCGAGAGCCTGCTCCACAGCGACATTGGTGGTGGAACCGTAGCAGTCGGTGGAACCCTCGTCGCCAGAGGCGGAGACGATGGTTTGGCCCTGAGCGGCGGCCTGCTGGAACATGGCGTTCAGGGTGTTGAAATTTGCCTGGCCGAGCGCGGGCTCGCACTCGCCGTAGCTGATGTTGAGGATGGGCGCGATGCGGTTCTGGATGGCCCAGGTGAGAGCGTCGAAGACGCTGGCGGTGGCGTTGGCTCCGACGTAGATGAAGTCGATGGTGGCGCCGGGAGCCATGCCGGTGGCGTACTCGAGATCGAGGTCGGACTCGGATTCGTCGCCGCTGTAGACCGTGGAGGCGCCAGTGTTGGGGACGAGAATGCTGGTGGGAGCCTTGGCGGTCTGGCCGATGGCGGTCTGGAAGTTGGTGATGTCCGTGTTGACGACGGCGGTCTGGCCGATGACGGCGATGGTCTGCCCGGAGCCGTTGTAACCGGCACCGTAGGCGGCCTTGATGTCGTAGATGACGGCGACGTCGCCGGGCGTGAGGAAGTGATTGCCGGTCTGGGAGGAGGTGTAGTTGGGCTTAACCCGCGCGCCGTCGCCGTAACGGACATGAGGGCGCGGGCGGAAGTCAGAGAGGTTGCGGACGTCCGAGACAATGCCGGCGAGCGCTGAGGGGAGGGTGAGGTCGGCGGAGGGAGCGATGTGGTTTTCGCCGTTGAGTGTGTAACGGTGGAGCGGAGCACCGAAGGCCGACGCGACTGTGGATGCGGTGCCGGAGAAGGTGATGCTGTTGCGGCTGGGAGAGACGCCCTGGACAGTGAAGCCTTGAGACTCGAGCCACGACTGAGTTTTGGAGATGTCGGCGTCGGCGAGTCCGAAGCGGGAGCCGAACTCGGCGGGCGTGAACCACTGGTGGTACTGGGGCGAGGAAGGATCCTGCTGGGAGGCGATGAGGGCGTCGAGATCAGACTGCTGCTGCGCGCTGCGGCTGAAGTACATGGTGATGGACTGGAGCGGCGTGGAGCTGTCGACGGCGCCGAGGTCGCGGGCCATGCGGGCGCGGGGCGGCTGAGAACCCGCAAGTGCAGCGCGCGAGGTGTTTGCGATGGGCGCGGCGAGACGGGCCTGGGGTTGCTGAGCCTGAGAAGAAATCGCGGTGAGCAGAAGTGCGGCGACGAAGAAAGCGGGGGCAAAGCGGCTTGCGGTCATGGAGTTTCCTACGAACGGGGCCCTTGGATCTGGTAGTGACGTTGACGATCGAAGACGGAGCGCCTTGCGGGGAGCCCGGTCCGGTGATTTGGTGCGTGTGATGACTCGCCTATGTGAGACGAAAGGATTAGACCCCTAGAGTACAGGGGAGTTGCTGCGTCCGGCATCGTACGGAAGTGGACACCAGGTGAACGAAAAGGCGACAGTAAGGGTGTGTTCAGGACCTGCGACAGGGAGAAGCGGATGAGGATGATGAGAACGGTGTGGGCGCTGGCGGCGGTGCTGATGGTGAGCGCCGGGACGATGACAGCGCAGGCCCATGACTGGGCGATCGATAAGTCGAACTCAGAAGCGGACTTCTCCGTGAAACATATGGGGATCAGCACGGTGCGCGGGAGCTTTCGCGGGGTGAGCGGGGTGATCAAATTTGAAGCTGGGAACCCGAGCGCCTGGAGCGTGGACGCGACGATTGACGTCAGCACGGTCGACACAGGCGTCGCGGCGAGGGACAACCACCTCAAGAGCGCGGACTTCTTCGATGTGGCGAAGTATCCAACGATGACCTTCAAGAGTACGGGCGTGAAGACGCAGGGCTCGGCGTACCTGATTGCGGGAGACCTTACGTTGCATGGAGTTACGAAGCCGGTGATGTTGTCGCTGGAGTCGCCGGGCAGCGAGCAGGTGGGCATGGACGCGAAGAGCGTGCATCGCGGATTTACGGCGACGACGACGATCAACCGGCAGGATTTTGGGCTGAAGTGGGGCGGGACGCTAAAGAGCGGCGAGGCGGTGGTGGGTAACGATATCAAGATCGAGCTGAATATTGAGGCGGTACGGCAGTAAGGAACAATCGCTATGAGATGAAAATGAAGCGGCGGACTTGAGCGTCCGCCGTTGCAATTTGTAGGTGCATCGAAGGAGAATGCGTCAGCCGGGACGCGACGTCTCGTGGAGAAGGGGTAAATATGATGGCTGAACAAGAAGAGATGAGAGGGATGGCTGAGGGCAACCCCGGAGAGGCGATGACGCCTTCGGGGCCAATGGGCGATAACCCCGCGACCGCAGGAACCGGGGAGAGACACCTGTGCTCGAAGACGCCGGAGAATGCGGACGGTGAGATCAATCCGTCGGCGCCGGGAGAGACGGGGACGACGCCACACTCGGATCGGTGATTTGTTTGGCCGCAGGGACATAAGACTAGTGCTGCGGCGGGAAGATCGTCTTCCAATCATTTTTCATATCGACCACAATCCAACCCTTGGCATGTGCTTCGTCGAGCGCTGTGTCGAGGCGACCGAATTTGGACTGCCGGTCATAGGCGTACTCGCGCGCGGCGTCCGTGTGATGGACGAGCAGAGCGAGGTGCGGGCCGGGACCGGCGGTGGTCCATTCGAGCATTTGCTGATCGCCGTCGGAGTTGCCGAAGGCGGCGATGGGACGGCGGCCGATGTACTGGTTGATGCCGACGGGCTTGCCGTCCTTGTCGTCGATGAAGTTGATCTCAGGAAGCCGCATGAGTACGGGCTGACCGTTGACCATTTCAAACTTCGTCTTGATGGAGCTGCCGACGACCTGTTCGGGAGGGACGCCGTAGACGCGCTCTGTCCAGGGGCGCATGAACTCGATGCCGCCGCCGGAGACGATGTAGGTCTTGAAGCCGTTGGCGCGCAGGTAGGCGAGCAGCTCAAGCATCGGCTGGTAGACGCATTGCGTGTAGGGACGCTTGAAGCGCGGGTGCTGCGCGGTGGCGATCCAGTCGGTAACGATCTTCTGGAATTCGTCCGTGGTCATGCCGGTGTGCGTCGCGGCCATAAGCTGCATGAGGCCTTTTTCGCCGGTTGCAGCGACGGCTTTGGCATTGCCTTCGAGGACACCTTTGAAGGGCTGGGTTGTCTTCCAGGCAGGATGCTTCGGCGCGAGCTGGTGGACGCGGTCGATGACGAAGGCGAGTTGGGTATACATGGGTTGCTCTACCCAGAGGGTTCCGTCGTTGTCGAAGGTGGCGATGCGCTGATCGATGGCGACGAATTCAGGCGAGCCCTGGCGGGTGACGCGCTGCACGAAATTGATGATCGTCTGTTTGGGTGAGGTGTTGTTCCAGGAGGGGAGCGGGTCGGTCTGCGCGCGTGCTGAGGGAAGGAGGTAGAAGAAGAAAAGCAGCGTGAAGGCCAACGAGCGATGTGCGTGTTTCCGCATGAACATTGGGTTCTCCAGGAACGTATTTACATCAATACTTTGAAGACCAGCTTCAGAACCTCCTTGAGAGGCATGACCGCGAGCAGGAGGGGAATGAGCGGGAGGAGGCTGGCTACCACGAGTTGGAGCAGCACGCGGAAGTCGATGGGGAGTGGTTTCATCTTCTCGATGAAGGCGAAGCTGTTGCCGAGGTCGGCGAGGGATTGAATGTCGGCGCTGCCGAGCAGAGGTTCGTTCTCCGGGTTTTCGTTGCGGATCCACTTCTTCTGAAACAGGGCCGTATATGCGGTAGCGAGCGAACCGTATTGGTGGAGTCCGACGCGCTTTGTCCGGACCAGCCTGCCGGTAAAGACGATGAGGGGAACGACAAGGATGAGAACAGAGGCGACAACGTAGATTGCGATCGCCGCCGTGTAGTTCTGCAGCGGAACCTTGTCATAGACGATGTCGTTGGCCAAGACGCCGACCGTTCCGACGGAGAGCGCGAAGAGAATGATGCCGAAGAAGCGCTGGGTCTCACCGACGAAGCCGAGGCCGCCGGCTTCGTCAGGATGCGTGGGAAAGAGTTGCAAATCCAGCTTGTTTACGCGGTGGAGAAACTGGAACCAAAGAAAGAGCCTCCACAGCCAGCGATAGGTGAGGAACTGAAAGAGCGGAGCACAGAACCCGATAAGCCAGATACCAGCCCACGTAAGCGAAAATCCGGTATCGGTGCGAGTGACGTACCAGGTGGAGACGTGGATGGCCATCTGCTTATTTCCGACGACCACCAGGATGTAGGCGAGGATGACGAGGAGGATCTCGGCGACGACGGAGTCGCGCGCACGGAGGCCGCGTTCGATGATGGAAACAAATTTCTCGTAATCCTTCTCATGGATGAGGCCAGCTTCGACGAAGTGGCCGGCGGCGGCGGCGATGCGAGGACCGAGGACGTTCTCGGCAACAATAAGCAGCGGAATGGCGAGGAGGAAGCGGCTGTAGGTGCTGAAGTCGCGTACAAAGGGGACGTCGACGTGAGCCAAGGCGCGCCCCTGCAACGCAGCGAGGATGAGAAGCGGGACAAAGGTGATGATCGCCGCGAGGAGGGCGCGAAGCTTGATGCGCGGGGGATCTCCTTTGATCAAGCCAATCCGCTTCTGGAAGGCGAAGAGAGGGCCACCCTCCATGAGGAGAAAAGGACGGACCTCAGGCTGGCGAGTGCTCTTCAATTGCTCCTCCACGCACGCAGGACTCGAGAGTACGAGAAGAGCTGAGGCACGGCCTCTGTAAGTTGTGCCAGTCAGGCAGGCTGAGCGTAGACGCTCCGGGCCGGTTGTAGTTGCACAGGCGCATTGTGATACAAACGACGCGTGCGCCGAATCTCTTCCGTGTGAGGCAGATAGCGAGCACCTCGCACGCAAACCGACACGCCTTCATGACTGGGAGTCCTGCTGGTGTTCCGTCTCCGCGTCATACCGCTGCTGCTGGGGAGCATGGGGGCGGCGTGCGGTTTCGCGCAGAGCGGTTCATCCTTCGTCAATACGAACATCTTTGAACCTGTATCGACGCCAGCGCACGATGTGCACGCGCTGTCGCTGTTTGTGCTACTGATTACGGCGGGAATATTTCTAGGGATGAGCGCGCTGCTGATCTATGCGCTGGTGCGCTACAGGTCGAGGCCCGGGGAGACGATGGAGCCTCCGCAGGTGTTTGGCAGCACGCAGGTGGAACTGGCGTGGACGATCATTCCGGTGCTGCTGATTACGGTGCTGTTCCTGGGGACGGCGAGGGTGATCTTTGCGGTGCAGGATGCGCCGAAGCCAGCGAATGCGGTCGATGTGATTGTGGTGGGGCACCAGTTCTGGTGGGAGTTCCGCTATCCGAAGTACGGCGTGGTGACGGCGAATGAGTTGCATGTTCCGCGAGAGCACCGAGGAGCAGCCGCAGGCGACGTTTCTGAAGCTGACATCGGCGGATGTGATGCACAGCTTCTGGGTGCCGCGGCTGGCGGGAAAGACGGACCTGCTGCCGAATCGCGTGAATGAGATGTGGTTCGACCCGCATGTGCCGGGCGTGTACCTGGGACAGTGCGCGCAATTTTGCGGAGCAGAGCACGCGAAGATGCTGCTGCGAATTTATGTGGATCCGCCGGACAAGTTTGCGGCGTGGGTGAAGGCGCAGCAACAGACGCAAGCGGAGTTGGCGAAGGGAGTGCGGCGACTGCGAGAGTGGATGGGCCTTCGAACCAGATTGCGGGAGAACGCTCAGCAGGTGAATGTGTCGCAGAGTTCGGGTGGTATCGATGCGCACACGGGACAGATGGTGTTTGAGCATCAGGCGTGCGTGAACTGCCACACGATCAAGGGCGCGATGGCGAATGGCCGCTTCGGCCCAGACCTGACGCACCTGATGAGCCGCGACACGATCGGCGCCGGCATCATGCCGAACACGCAGCAGAATTTATTGGGGTGGATTACGGATCCGAATGATACGAAGCCGGGATGTTTGATGCCGGCGATGCATTTGACCGACGAACAGAACGCGCAGATTACGGCCTATCTATTAACGCTGCACTAAGCCACTCCTCATCAGGGAGGGAGAGCAACGATGGCGACTCCGAGCGTGCCCGTCCCGAATCGCATCGAGGGCGTTGTTGACCAGACGCCACGGCGGCCGTTTGAGGGTACGTACCTCGAGGTGATTCACGACTGGGTGGTGACGGTCGATCACAAGAAGATCGGGCTGATGTACATCGGGTATGCGCTGATCTTTCTAGTTGTGGCGGGTATCGAGGCGCTGCTGATTCGCGCGCAGCTTTTCTTTCCGGACAACCATTTGATCTCGCCGTTTGTGTTCAACCGACTGTTCACGATGCATGGAACGACGATGGTGTTCCTTGTGGGCATGCCGATTCTGTTCGGGTTCGGCAACTACCTTATCCCGCTGATGATCGGCGCGCGGGATATGGCGTTTCCGAGATTGAATGCGTTCAGCTTCTGGATCAGCGCGTTCGCCGGGTTGATGCTGTACTTCAGCTTCATCGGCGGCAATGGGTTGACGGGAACGGGGACCGCGCCGGACATCGCGTGGTTTGCGTATCAGCCGCTGGGGGAGAGGGCATTTTCGCCGGGGCACTCGACGGATTACTGGGCGCTGGCGCTCATTGCGAGCGGCATCGGCAGCATCGGGACGGCGATCAATATTCTGGCGACGGTGTTCTGCATGCGGTGCAAGGGCATGACGCTGTTCCGGATGCCGCTACTGCCGTGGCTGTATGCGACGGTGTCGGGCATTGTGCTGGTGGCGATCAGCCCGCTGACGGCATGCCAGGCGATGCTGGTGATCGACCGCTACCTGGGCGGACATTTCTTCGACACACAGGCGGGTGGATCGGCGATTCTGTGGGCGCACTTCTTCTGGATCTTCGGACATCCGGAGGTGTACGTGCTGGTGCTGCCAGCGTTCGCGTTTGCGAACGAGATCATCCCGGTGTTTTCGCGGAAGGCGATCTTTGGATATCCGGCGATGGTGGCGGCAAGCGTCGGGATTGCGTTCATCAGCCTGGGCGTGTGGGCACACCACATGTTCACGATTGGGATGACGTCGTTCGGCAATGCGTTCTTCACGCTGTCGACGATGCTGGTATCGATACCGACGGGCATCAAGACGTTCAACTGGCTGGCGACGATCTGGGGAGGGCGCGTGCGGTTCGAGACGCCGATGCTGTTCTCGATTGCGTTTCTGTTTCAGTGGGTGATTGCAGGGCTGACGGGGATCATGCTTTCGGTGAGCCCATGGAACTGGCAATTGCACAACTCGTATTTTGTCGTCGCGCACTTTCACTATGTGCTGATCGGCGCGATCGTGTTCATGATTTTTGCGGCGATCTACTACTGGTATCCGAAGATGACGGGACGGATGCTGGATGAGCGACTGGGCAAGTGGCACTTCTGGTTGATGGTGATCGGATTCCACCTGACGTTTGACACCATGCATATTCCGGGACTGCTGGGGATGCCGCGGCAGATCTACACGTATGAGGCCGACCGTGGGTGGGCGATCTGGAACCAGATCATTTCTGTAGGCGGATTCATTCAGGCGATCGCGATCGCGGTGCTGGTCTACAACCTCGTGCACTCGTACTTCAAAGGGAGAGAGGCGGGGCCGGACCCGTGGGACGCGTGGACGCTGGAGTGGTCGACACATTCGCCGCCGCCAGCCTATAACTTCGCGGTCGATCCGGTGGTGGCGAGCCGTCGGCCATTGTGGGATCTGAAACATCCAGAGGATCCGGATTCGTCGTTTGAGTGAGAGTTTGAGCGTGTAAAGGAGAGCTGTGGGCACTGTACCGCTGGAACATGTAGGACACTCGGAAACCTGGAAGCTGCCGTCGCGCGGATACGTTGCGATGTCGTCGCTGATTGTGGCGGAGAGCGCGATCTTCACGATCTTCGTGACGGCGTATCTGTATTACTTAGGCCGCGATGTTGCAGGGCCGACGCCACGCGAGGTGCTGGAGATTCCGATCTTCGGCACGGTGTGCCTGCTGTCGAGCAGCTTCTTCATCTATCTGGCGGAGCATGCAATCGGGCATGGGAGGATGGGAGCGTTCAAGCTGTGGTGGGCGGTGACGTTTGTGCTGGGGCTGATCTTTCTCATCGGCACCGGAGTGGAGTGGGACAAGCTGATCGTGCATGACCATCTGACGATTGCGACAAATCTGTTTGGGACGACGTTCTACTCTCTGGTGGGACTGCATGCGTCGCACGTGGTGATTGGGCTGATCATGCTGCTGACCACGCTGATCTTTGCGCTGACCGGAAAGCTGAACCCGACGCACGCGGAGCGGGTGAAAGTGCTGGCGCTGTACTGGCACTTTGTGGATGCGGTGTGGGTTGTGGTGTTCACGGTTGTGTACATCGTGGGGCGCTGATGGACGAGATCAAAGAGCTGACGGCGAGACAGGGAGGCGAGACGCAGCACGGCATGATTCATCTGCCGGCGCCGACGATGTGGCCGTTCCTGATGGCGCTTGGAGTGGTGCTGATCTTCTTCTCGCTGGTGACGTCGATGTGGGTGATGTGGCTGGGGATCGTGCTTACGGTCTTCCCTGCTATCGGCTGGTTCCGCGCGGTGCTACCGCATGAGGAACATGTGGATCTCGAGGTGGACACGACGGTCGTGGAGATTGAGTCCGAGATGGCGGGTGTGGCGAAGATCAAAGTGGATGAGACGCATCGCGCGCAGCTTCCACTGCAGACGTTTACGTTTGCGAGCGGCATCAAGGGAGGAATCGCGGGCGGGGTCGCGATGTTGATTCCGGCGGAGTTGTACGGGATCATTCGCTTTCATAGCGTGTGGTACGTCGTGAATCTGCTGGGCGGAGCGGGCGTGGGCACGTGGACCAATCCGACGATGTATCAACTGACGCACTTCAAGCTGAGCGCGTTCATCACGGCGAACATCATTCAGGGAGCGGTCACGCTGCTGGTGGGAATTCTTTACGGCGCGATGCTGCCGATATGGCCGAAGCGGCCGATTCTGCTGGGCGGCATCGTGGCTCCGGTGCTGTGGACAGGCGTGTTGCATAGCGCGCTGGGCATTGTGAATCCGTTCCTGCAGCAGAAGATTGATTGGTGGTCGTTTTTGGCGGCGCAGGTGATCTTCGGGCTGGTGGCGGGATACACGGTGACGAAGCTTGGAAAGATTGAGCGGCTGCAGCAGTTGCCGCTGCCGGTGCGGCTGGGATTCGAGATGCCGGGACTTCATCCGAGCGAGCACGATCAGGAGCCGAAGCCATGATGCGTCGGCTGACGTGTGCGTGCCTGGCGCCGGGATTGTTGTTGCTTTCTGGTTGTCACTGGCCGGGGCGGCCGCAGCCGGACGAGGTGGTTCCGCGGCCGGAGGCAGTGATGTCATTCGACAAGCTGTACGCGCAGAATTGCGCGGGATGTCATGGAGCAGATGGGCAGAATGGAGCGGCGACGAACCTTGCGAATCCGGTGTATGAGGCGCTGGTGGATGATGCGACGCTGCGCGATGTGATTGCGAATGGAGAGAAGGGCACGCTGATGCCGGCGTTTGGACAGAGCGCGGGCGGCAACCTGACGGATGCGCAGGTGAATGCGATTGTGAGCGGGATGCGTACGCGCTGGTCGAAGGAGAATGTGCTCGCGGGACAGAATGCACCACCGTACAAGGCCTCGCAGGAAGGGAATGCGGATGACGGGAAGCGGGTGTATGCGATGGCGTGTGCGCGGTGCCATGGAGCGGTTGGGCAGAAGCCGGGGACGGCTGGGTCGATTCTGGACGGATCATTTCTCGCGCTGGTGAATCCGCAGATGATTCGCACGACGGTGATTGCGGGGCGGCCGGATCTTGGACATCCGGACTGGCGCGGTTATGTGCCGGGACATCCGCTGACGGACTCGGATGTGAATGATGTGACGGCGTGGTTGATGGCGCAGCGGCCGGCGAATCCGGGACAGCCGTATCCGGACAGCGGCACGACGTCGGAGAAGCCCGGTGAGGCTCAGCCCGTCGCTCCGGCAAAGCAGCGATGAGGAATTGAGAGGAGAGAGCGCGATGGATGAGAAGTTGCCGCCACCGTCTCCAGAGGAGCAGGAGCACAGGCTTGAGGTGGAGCGCATTACGCGGCGCACGTTCATGATGAATGTGGGGATCGCGCTGAATGCGATTGTGGGGATCGCGATTGCGACGCCGGTGGTGGTGTATCTGCTGGGCCCAGTGATGCGGCGCAAGGAGTACAGGCAATGGGTTGCGATTGGGGATGTGACGGAGTTTCATCCGGGCGAGACGAAGCTGGTGACGTTTCGGAATCCGTATCGGGATTCGTGGGACGGAGTGACGGACAATGTGCCGGCGTATGTGCGATGCACGGCGCCGGGAAAGCTGGTGGTATTTGCGATTAATTGCGCGCACCTGGGATGTCCGGTGCGTTGGTTCTCGGAGTCGCAGTTGTTTATGTGCCCGTGTCACGGAGGGGTTTACTACGCCGATGGAAGCAGGGCTTCGGGGCCGCCGGAGCGCGGACTCTTTACCTATGAGACGAAGATTGAGGACGGGAAGCTGATGATCAAGGCAGGACAGCTGCCGACGCTGTCGAATCGGGCGAGTGCGGATCCCTGCCCCGGCGCGGGTGCGGCGAATGGAACGGAAGTGGCGACAAACATTGTGACAAGGATCACTCCATGCCCTGGTACAAAGACACCTACGATTGGTTAGAGCGAAGGCTGCAGCTCGAAGGGCCGATCAAAGAGGCCGTGCTGCATCCTGTGCCGAAGAGCACGGCGAGCTGGTGGTACGTGTTTGGCAGCGCGAGCCTGACGCTGCTGATTTTGCAGATCGTCACGGGGATTCTGCTGGCGCTGGTGTACGTGCCGTCAGCGGGGCATTCGTGGGAGACGCTGCAGGTGCTGAACTATCAGCTGCCGCTGGGATGGTTTTTGCGCGCGATGCACGGGTGGGGATCAAACTTCATGGTCGCCGTCGTGCTGATTCACATGGCGCAGGTGTTTTTGTTTGGAGCGTACAAGTTTCCGCGCGAGCTGACGTGGATTCTGGGCGTGTTCATGCTGCTGATGACGCTGGGCATGGCGTTCACGGGGCAGGTGCTGCGGTTCGATCAGGATGCGTATTGGGGGCTGGGAATTGGCGCGTCGATCATGGGACGCGTGCCGTTCATCGGCGGTGCGCTGGTTCATCTGATGCTGGGTGGACCGATCATCAACGGTGCGACGCTGACAAGGTTCTTTGCGCTGCATGTGTTTGTGATTCCTGGGGCGCTGCTGTTCTTTACGGCGCTGCATGTGTGGATGGTGGTGAAGCTGGGGATCAACGAGTGGCCGGTACCGGGGCGCATCGTGCGGCGCGAGACCTATGTGCAGGAGTACAACGAGCTGGCGCATACGGATGGGTTGCCGTTTGTGCCGGGTGCGGTGTGGAAGGATTTGTTCTTCTCGGCGGCGATTCTGTTTGCAGTGGCGTTCTGTGCGGCGGTGTTTGGGCCGTATGGGCCGACGGGCGTGCCGGATCCGAGCATCATTCAGACGGTGCCGAAGCCGGACTTCTTCTTTCTGTGGATCTATACGGTGCTGTCGTATCTGCCACCGAGCATGGAGACGCCGTTCATTCTGATTGTGCCGGCGGTAGCGGTCGCGATTCTGATTGCGCTGCCGTTTGTAGCGGGCGTGGGAGAGAAGAGCTGGTGGCGGCGGCCGATTGCGGTGTTTGCGGTGATGTTTATTGCGGTGTGCTTCGGCGTGTTCACGCAACTGGGTACCTCGACCCCGTGGAGCCCGCATATGGATGCGTGGAGCGGCGCGGCGGTGCCGGTGGCGTATCTGCACAACCGCACACCGCTGGAGCGGCAGGGAGCGAACGTCTTCCAGGAGAAGCAGTGCCGCAACTGCCATGCGCTGGGCGGAGTGGGCGGGCAGCGCGGGCCGGATTTGAGCGATGTGGCTACGCGGCTGACTGAGGACCAGATGATTCGGCAGGTGCTACTGGGTGGCGGAAACATGCCGGCGTATGGAAGCACGTTGTCCCCGGCGGAGACGACAGCGCTGGTGAAATTTTTGGACACGATGCATCCGAACTATCAGCCGGCGGCGGGAGATGCGTCGCGGCTCGTTGTGCAATCGGGCGGCTATCCGCCGCAGTCGACAGTGGAGCACGGCGGCGGACAACAGAACCCTCACTAGAAAGGCTGTAGGGGATGGAGGAGTTTCCGCACGGAATTCTGGCGGCGTGGAGTTGGCCGCTGTGGCCTGCGGTGGGGATCGTGGTTGCGGGCACACTGTATCTGCGCGGATGGCGTGCATTGCAGCGCACACGCGCGCGGGAGCTTCCGCTGTGGCGTGCGGTTTGTTTCTTCAGCGGACTGCTGGCGTTGTGGATCGCGCTGGCGTCGCCGATTGATGCGCTGGATGACTTTCTGCTCTCGGCGCATATGCTGCAGCACTTCATCCTGATGTCTGTAGCGCCGCCGCTGTTGGTGCTGGGGGCGCCGCTGGTTCCGATGCTGCGCGGGTTGCCGCGATCGATGGTTCGTGGGTTGCGGCCGTTGTTTGCGTCGCGGACGGTGCACAAGATCGCGCATGTGCTGGCGCACCCGGCGGTGGCGTGGCTGGTGATGAATGTGGCGTACCTGGGATGGCATGTGCCGCAGGCGTTTGAGCTGACGCTGCGTTCCGAGGCGTGGCACAACACGGAACACATGTGCTTTCTGTTTACGTCAATCGCGTTCTGGTGGGTGATTGTCGAGCCGTGGCCCAGCCGGAGGCGGTGGTCGAGGTGGATGGTAATTCCCTATCTGCTGACGGCTGACGTGGTGAACACAATTTTGTCGGCGGTGCTGGCGTTTTCGGGCAAGGTGCTGTACCCGTCGTACGGTGCAGCGGAGCGGATCACGAGGCTGACGCCGCAGCAGGACCAGGTGCTGGCGGGGGCAGAGATGTGGGTGTTGAACTCGATCGTCTTCCTGGTCCCGGTGGCCGTAATTGTGGTGCGGATGCTGAGTCCGCGAGGGCTGCGGGATCGGCCTCGCGTGAAGACAGACTACGCGCGGCTGTAGCGAGCCGGTGATGCGACCATCCTGCGTCGCGCAGACGAGATGGGTGACCCAGATTGTGGCGGCAGCGTGCAGCGACCTGATTTTAAGGACTAGAATGTCATGCCTTGGCAGGAGATCTCTTGCCCTCGTGGGCAGGAGGATTGCCGTGAGCAAAGGTGTGCCCGGCGGCCTGCAATAACGCGATGAAGGAGATGCCGGGATGAAGGTCTATGCGGGAAGTGACGTTAGAAATGTGGCCATCGTGGGCCATGCACACAGCGGGAAGACGGAACTCATCACGGCGATTTTGAAGACCGCGAAGTCGCCGGCGGCGTCCTCCCGCGAGAACGGTGGCGCGGTTACGCAGTATGACGAGGAAGAGATTGCCCGCAAGATGACGATGTCGAATGCAGTGGCCTATGCCGAGTGGGACGGCATCAAGGTGAACATGATCGACACGCCGGGGTTTCATATGTTTCTGCACGAGGCGCGCGGGGCGATGCTGCCGGCAGAGACGGCGATCGTGGTGATCAACGCGCAAACGGGCGTTGAATCGGGCACAGAGCGTGTGTGGAACTATGCGTCAGAGATTGGGCTGCCGCGCATTGTGGTGATGAACCAGGTGGACCATCCGAAGGCCGACTCGCGCACGGGACGGATGGAGATGCTGGAGGGAATTCGTGGGCGGTGGGGACGACAGGTTGTCCCGGTGCAGCTGCCGATCGTGGACGAGAAGGGATTTCACGGCGTCGTCGACCTGGTAACGATGGATGCGTATCTGTACACGCCGGATGGCGATGGCCGGGGAACGAAGGGCACGATTCCGCATGTAATGGAGCCCGATGCAAAGGCGGCGCACGAGGCGCTGATTGAGTTGGTCGCTGAGGGGAAGGATGAGTTGATGGAGGAGTTCTTCGCCGTCGGGACGATTCCGGAGGAACATCTGATCGGCGCGCTGCACGAGGCGATTCGTGAGGACAGAATTTTTCCGGTGCTGTACGCCAGCGGGTTGCGGAATGTGGGAACGGATCATCTGCTGGATTTTCTTAAGGTGTATGCGCCGTCGCCGGTGGAGCGAGGCGAGGTGCGGGTGCACCCGGCTGGTAAAGCTGCGGGGAATGGATCGGGCGACTCCGCGATGCGCAAGGTGGATGATGCGCAGCCGGTCGCGCTGTATGTGTACAAGACGATGGTGGATCCGTTTGCGGGAAGGATCTCGTTCTTCAAGGTGATCAGCGGATGCGTTAAGAACGATGCGTCGGTGGAGAACTATACGCGCAGTGAGTCGGAGCGCCTTTCACATTTGTCGATTGTGCAAGGACGCAAGCTGACGGAGGTTCCGGAGTTGCACGCGGGCGACCTGGGAGCGGTGGCCAAGCTGCGCGTTTCGCAGACGGGGGATACGCTTGGAGCGAAGGGACATGATGTGCTGATCGACGCCGCGGCGATACCGGAGCCGGCGATGACGTATGCGATTGAACCGAAATCGCGCGCCGATGAGGATAAGCTCGCGCCGGCTCTGCACAAGCTGATGGAAGAGGACCTGATGCTGAAGTTTTACCGCGATCCGCAGACGAATGAGTTTCTTGTTGCCGGCGCGGGACAAATGCACATCGAGACAGTGGTATCGCGGCTGCGGCGCAGGTTCCATACCGAGGTGACGCTGAAGGCGCCGAAGGTTCCGTATCGCGAGACGGTGCGTGCGAAGGCGCAGGGGCACGGACGGCATAAGAAGCAGACCGGCGGCCATGGGCAGTTTGGTGATTGCAAAATTCGTATTGAGCCGATGGAACGCGGAGGTGGCTTCGAGTTTGTGAACGACATCTTCGGGGGGTCGATTCCGCGGCAGTTTGTGCCGGCGGTGGAGAAGGGGATTCAGGAGTCGGCGGCGCGAGGATATCTTGCGGGCTACCCAGTGGTGGACTTCCGCGCGGTTGTGTACGACGGCAGTTATCACGATGTGGACTCAAGCGAAATGGCGTTCAAGATGGCTGGACGGTTGGCATTTCGCGCGGCGATGGAGCAGGCGAAACCCGCACTGCTGGAGCCCATCATGAAGGTCGAGATTGAGGCTCCGGATGAGTTCGCCGGAGCGGTGATGGGCGATCTGAACAGCCGCAGAGGAAGAGTGCAGGGCATGGAAAGCGCCGGTGCGGGAACAGTGGTGCACGCGCAGGTGCCGCTGGCGGAGATGCTGAGCTATGGAACGACGTTGACGTCGATGACACAAGGTCGTGGGACGTTCCGGATGGAGATGGATCACTACGACTTCGTTCCGCCGGCGATCTCGGAGAAGATTGCCGCGGGCGCAAAGAAGCCGGCGGGAGAAGAGTCTGGAAGAGTAACCACGGGCAGTTCTCGAAAGTCGCCATTTAGAATGCAGGTATCGGGTGCAGCGCGTTTTTGGAGTGGGGCGCGGCATTGATTTTTCATAGCAGGGCCTATAGCTCAATTGGTTAGAGCAGCGGACTCATAATCCGTTGGTTCCAGGTTCAAGTCCTGGTGGGCCCACCATTTTTATATGTCGCGTCAGGAACGAGACAGTTTTGCTTGACAGAGATTCGGTCGAGGTGTTTCTTTACTGTTCGTCAATGCAAGCGGCAAAGTTCTTCCTTTAGCAAGTGCATTTTCCTGCAATTTACCCACGTGATTTTGTACGAAAGTGGCGAATTACGGCATGGCTTGCATGGCAATGTAATTGCAGCATGACGGTTATCTGAATCAGCCACCAGGCGATCGCACCACGTTGCAATGACGCCGCGGTTTGGTCTGATCCGATCACCCATTGCGCGATATATGGGCGGAGCAAGTGAAGAGTAGTTTCTCCGGGCTCATCGGGCTCTACGTGCAATTCAGGTTGATCACGCTCGGCTTGCTGGTGGAAGCGGCCTAACGCCTCTCTATCCTGCGGCCCCCCGCCTTCAACCCCTACAGGCCCCAGACGAATGGTACTGCGCGGATCGCGTCATTCCTCTCCTGGAGAGGATGCGGGGGTTCACGCTCAATTTGGCCCTTCCGCCGCCCGGTTCGGCCGGCGGTTTCGGCTGTGCTTATAACAACGCAGATGTGGAGGAATACGTGAACAAAATTGTTTGCACTCTCATTACCGCGTCCTTCCTTGCTGCTGGAATTGCCGCTGCCCAGAGCAGCGATAACTCCAACAGCAAAGGATCCAAGGCGCATGAGATCACCGACAGCCAGATGAGCAATATCACGGCTGGTCAGACTGACAACAATTCAATCGCCGTCGCTGGCTCAACCGTCACGACCAGCGAGACAGCGACCGGTTCGCTTGCCGGGAGCTCGCTGAGCGACGCAAGCGGCGTGAACATCACAACTGCCGTGGACAGCAGCGTCGCCAACGGCGTCAACATCTATGCCGCTACGCTTGCGGCGGACCACTCGAACGATGGTTCGAAGGTCAGTCAGAGCAACTCGATCGGCCAGACCAATCCGGATTCAGATGCCACGCTGTCGCGGTACAGCAATGGTCCGGACCTAACCGTCAACAACACCTACAACAACACCAACAGCACGACAGATTCATCGACCCTCAACACCAGCTCGAGCTACAACCATGCGACGACGGACAGCGCGTCGTACATGAACACCGGCTCACGCAGCCAGAGCGCAAGCGAGTCTTCATCGGACAACTTCGCACATGGCGCGCAAGAGAGCTCCAGCTTTGGTGCCTCAACCTCCACGACCGACAACTTTGCGCACAACGCATCCGTCGGCGGGCAGCAGCAATCGTCGTCGGCTAACCAGTCCAGCGGCGCTGTGAGCGCGAGCGACAACCTAGCGGCATCGGGAACCCTCGCTGCCAATACGAGCAGCAACCACGCCAGCCAGGGCTCTTCGAGCTCAGCGGCCGCGGGCGCAATCTCGGGTTCGTCGGGGAACGCGAACGACACCTCCAATACGACCAACAACACCGCCTTCAGCAATCCGTCTAACAACGGCGGCGGCAACGCCAACACGACCGGGAACAGCCAAGCGACCACTGGTACGACTGGTACTGGCTTCGCGGCCAACGGCAGCTCGAACACCGCCAACCAAGGCAGCTCGTCCTCGAGTTCGTCGGGTGCTCTCAATGCCTCCGCGAACCTGAGCAACAATGCCGCCTTCGGCGCCAATCATTCGAGCGCCTCAAACCGGTCGCAGAGCTCCAGCTTTGGCGCTTCGACTGGGACAACCAACGACTATGCGCACAACGCCTCCGTGGGAGCACAGCAGCAGGCTTCGACGTCCACCACCAACCAGTTTGCCCAGCAGGCTGCGGAGCAGTCGGCTTCGTCTCACACAACGACGGCGTCGAATGACTATGCCACCAGCACGACGGCAAGCCACAGCCTGGCGGCGACCAACGACTTCGCCCACAGCAGCACAACCAGCGATACGCTGGCACTGACCTACATGGGACCGACAACCATCGGCTCCGCGGTCGGCCAGAACATCGCGGTTGATGGTTCGACGATCAACAGCGCCAACACAGGTTCACTCAGCCTGGCGGGCTCGGCCGAATCGAGCGCGGCTGGTGTGAACATCGTCAACGCAGTCGGAAGCATGGTCGCCAATGGCGTGAACATCGGCTTCACGTCCAACATGAACGCCATGCCAACACTGACACAGACCAACACCATCACGCAGTCCCGCTAATGACCACGGACGGGGTCATCCTCGATTGAGGGTGACCTCGCCGCGCGGCGCTCTAAGCACGCGAGGAGAGCAAAAATGTACCGCACTCTTTTGGTCATGGGTCTTTTACTAGCAACACAGGCCGGCGTGTCGCAGTCGAGAAAGAAAGCTCTCGACGACAGCATGCTCGACCGGGTGACCGCGGCTGGTGTGACCACACGGGTCCTGCCAGGTGGAGTCATCAATTTTTCGGGCGAGGTGCCGACCGTGAACGGTCTTGTATCCGGCGCCGGATCCCTTGTGGTTCAAGCGCCGACCAGTAACACCACCACGACAACAACGGGGACGGTGAACCTGGGTGGAAATGCACAGCAAAATCTGAGTTCACTGATCAACATCAATGCTGTGAACTCCACGATCAACGTGTTGCTAAACCTCAACGTCAATATCAACTCAACAGTTGGGACAATTTTGCAGAGCAATCTCAACGGGAAACAGCACTAAATGATGTCGGCCCGAACAACGATCGCCGCAGCACTGCTGAGCGCATCGTCCCTCGTCACCCTGGCGCAGGCGCAAACGGCGCCTGCCCCAGGGGAAGACGTGGGATGGGGGAAGCCCGTCCTTTCGTTGAAAGACATTCGAAATGAAGGCGTTGTGCGCCAGAAGTGGGATATCAGCTGCGGTGCTGCCGCATTGAGCACGCTGCTGACCTACCAGTTCAGGGACAATACCCCAGAAACCGATATTGTCGTGTGGATGCTGCACCGAACTGATCCTGCCCGTGTCCGCGAGAGACACGGGTTTTCGCTTTTAGATATGAAGCACTTCGCGCAAGCCCGCGGATACACGGCCGAGGGCTTCAGCGATATGTCGATCGATGAGTTGGCGAGCCAGAAGGCGGCGGTCATCACTCCGATCCGGCTTAAAGGGTTTGATCATTTTGTTGTTGTCAAAGGCATAGTCGACGGCAGAATATTTCTTGCTGATCCAGGCTTTGGCAACGTCACGATGAAGGTGGAGCGCTTCCAGAAATTGTGGAAGAACGGGATTGTCTTCATCGTTCATCCTCCGGATGAGCGGATGCAAGTGGCGAAGCAGATCAATTCCTCTGCCAAGCTACTTCCGGATGAGAGTGTGATTATGCGCAATCTCGGGGCAACGACGCCTACCAACGGCTTGTACTAACGAAGTGGGGAGGGGCTACATGTTTCTGCGGCCATTTGCAGTGGGCATCGTTCTACTCTTTGCAGCAAGTCTCAGCGCACAGACGCAGTCTGCCGGCAGTGCGGCAGCTCCGCCGGAGCCAGCGGCTCAGGCAGATCATCCAACGCAACTGAAATCCGCGCAGCAGGATGTGGTGGACGCCAAGATCCAGCAGGCGCTGCGCGAACGCGATGCCATCATTCGAAATCTTCTGGAGCGGGTGCAGGAACTCGAGACGCGGCTGAACGCGGGTAACTCCGGGTTGACGGGGCATGGGCCGGTGCCAGCGGCGGTTGCAGCATCGCCAGCACCCACCAGTTCGCTTGCCTCCACGGTCAATAACGCGACCTACGACGATACTGAGCGACATGCGTCTGCTGCATTGGATCGGGCGCTGCTCGTCCGCGGCGGACTCTTACTGCCAGCCGGCATGCTCGAGGTTGATGACGCGGCTTCGTACTTCAGTCTGTCGTCGGATCATGTGACGGTCAATGGCTTCGCCCTGTTCCCGGTTCTGGTTGTCGGAGATATCACTTCAGAGCGGTTGCGGCGAGACATCCTCATCAATTCGGTGACAGCAAGGCTCGGTGTGAACAAACGGACTCAGCTGGATTTCATAGTGCCTTACGGATTCGTTTTGAATCGGACGGTGGATGCAACCGGGAAGCAGACGTCAGCGAGCCAGTTTGGACTGGGGGACATAGTCGGCGGTGTTTCATACCAGTTTATGAGCGAGCATGGAAACGTTCCTGATCTGCTGGGAAGCCTCCATTTCAAATCGACGACCGGCGTTACCGGCTATAACCTGCAAAGCGCCGAAACAGCGCTGGGAACTGGTTTCAATGGACTGACCGCTTCGGTTACGGCCGCGAAGACAAACGATCCGCTGGTCTTCTTCGGCACACTTGACTACACCTACAATCAGCCAGCGCACCATACAGTGCCTCTGAGCAATCCTTCCGATCCAAACGTCACAAGCGAGGTCGCATACATCCGGCCCGGGGATGCGTTCGGATTCTCACTCGGTTCAGTGCTTTCTCTGAACCCTGAAACCTCAATGACCGTGGGTTGGGACCAACGGTTTACAACGCAAAGCAAGCTGGACGGACAACCGCTGCCTGCTTCCTACCTCGTAGAAGGATCTCTGCGCATCGGCACGTCCTATATGTTCGCTCCAGGGCGAATGTTGGACGTGAGCATGGGTGTCGGATTGACACCTGACACGCCAAACCTTCAGTTCTCGGTGTCTGTCCCCTTCCGGCGGACGCTGTGGAAGCCTTCTTACTAGCTCGGAGCAAGGATAGGTAGGCGGCGCCGCGCTCTGCTGATGGGCGCAGCCGCATTTGGTCGTACGAGTTCAAGGCATTCTAATAGAAGAGCGAGCACTGCGAAGCGCATCAAAATGATGGACAAGCGCGGTCCGCCGCGTGTGCGCCCACGTATGAGCAGCTCGCATCTTTGGTTTGAATTCGCTATCGTTCGATTCACTGCGTATGCGCAACGATACTGCCATCATGGAAGGTGTGATTAACTCCTCCAGTTCGTGGAGCGATCGGCTGCTCATTGGGATTCTTGCGGCAGTCGCGACCCTGTTGCTTGGGTGGGTCGACCGGCATGTGCACCATACGGTGCCGCTGGCACTGATCTATCTGTTTCCCATGGCGCTTGTGAGTACAGTTACCCGGCGCCTGGAAGTGCTGATTGCCGCAGCCATGTGCATGGTCATGGCGGAGTATTCAGACGCATTTCGGTGGAATCCCACGCAAGGAGTGGCTCGCGACGCTCTTTACTTTATCGCCTTCTCGGCCGAGGGCCTGTACATCACAGAGATGCTGTCAAAGCGTCGCGCCCAGCACCTTCACGTGGACTTGCTTACCCGGGAGGTCGCTGCGCGCAAAGAGGCCGAAGAACAGCTTCAACTCCTCATCGACTGTTCGTCAGTGGCGATCATTACGGCGGATGAGGACGGCGGAATCATACAGGCCAATGATGCGGCCATCCGTCTATTTACACCTGAAGAACAACAGCCATCGCCACTGGAAGGCCCGCTCGGCGCCTTGCTCCCCGCACTGAGTCGCGTCCCAATGCTTGCCCACGGCCCGAAGTCCCTGCGCACCATGCTGCAGTGCCAGGGTTTCCGATCCAATCGCGAGCCCTTTGTTGCCGATGTCTGGTTCTCAACCTACGAGACGCCGAAGGGAACGCGGATGACGGCGGTCATAGCGGATGTCTCGGAGGAGTTCAGGAGCCGGGAGGAGTCGAACCTCGAGCAGATTCTCCATGGCTCTCGACTCGTGGTGGGCGCGATGGCGCACGAGATGCGAAACGTGTGCGGCGCCATTGAACTCGTTTGCGAACGCATCGATACACGTAACCCGTCGCTCAACGCGTCGGAAGACATTAAAACCCTACGGCAACTAACGGGAACGCTTGAACGGATGACCACCGTGGAAGTCTCGCACCTGAAACGGTCGGCTACGGCGATACGGCTTCAGCAGGTGCTCGATGAGGTACGCATCATCTTCGCAGACAGCACAGGAGAGTCTCCGATCGAGATGTTGTGGTGCGATGCGACGGACGTTCCGATTGTCTGGGCCGACCATCAGGGGCTTCTTCAGGTGTTTCTAAATCTACTGCGAAACGCGCAGTCTGCGCTTCGATCCACCGAGTCTCCGCGCATCGAGATCACGACACAGCGCAAATCAAATACGGTCGAAGTCCACATTACGGATAACGGCCCCGGAATATCCGACCCTGAACAACTCTTCAGGCGGTTTCAAGAGGGATCTCGCGTACTGGGTCTCGGACTTTATCTCTCGCGTGCGATGGTAATGAGCTTTCGTGGTGACCTTAGATACGAAGCGGCACAACCCGGGGCTCGCTTTGTTGTTGAGTTGCTGATCGCCGAGTAAGGACTTCCAACAATGAATGCACCTTCGCCAACCCGAATCCTGCTCGTGGATGACCACGCTCTCTTCCGTGAAAGCCTGCGTGCATTGCTTGAGGAGGAGGGAGCCTACCAGGTCGTCGCGGAAGTCGCCACGGTGGATGATGCCATCAAATTCTGTCGCGGCGATGCAGAGTTCGACATCGCCCTGATCGATTACGATCTCGGCCCCACGGCGGGGGCCAAGAACGGAGTGACGGTTCTGCGATGCCTTCGCGAGCGGAAGGAATTCATCCCTGCACTGATGATTGCTGGACGGATTGAGCCGAATGATCTCCTTACGGTTGTAAGGGAACTCCAAACCGGCGTATTTCTGAAGTCCGACCCCGCCGAAGAGTTGCAGCTTGCGCTACACAGGACACTTCGACAGGAGGTCTGGATCTCTTCTGGTCTGGCTCTGGATTTCGTCGCGGGTACAGTTGCTGCGAAACAACGCGGCCCGGCGGATACAGCTGTCGCAATTGACTCTCGTGAGCGGGAGGTTCTCGAACTTGTTGTCGAAGGACTGAGTAATAAGGAAATCAGCGCCCGGCTCAATTTATCCGAGAGCGTCGTCAAGGCGACAGTCCAGCGACTCTTCGAGAAGATCGGCGTCCGCACACGAGCACAACTTGTGCGCTTCGTCTTTGAGTCGGGCAGCTCTCTGTAACCGCCCCTTCGCCGCTCCCTATGTAAGAGGCGTTGGATTGAAGAGCGCCAGATCATTGTGCAGGCCCCACTTGTCCGCCCATGTTAGCTGACGACCGCTCGCAACCTCGAGCATCATCTCGAAGATTTGCCATCCAACCTGTTCGATCGTTGCTTGACCGGTTGCAATGGTACCCGCATCCACATCGATCAGATCACACCAGCGCTCAGCCAACGGGGAGCGTGATGCGACTTTGATGACGGGAGCCATCGCAAGTCCGTACGGAGTTCCCCGACCTGTCGTAAAGATGTGCATGTTCATTGAAGCTGCCAGTTGCAGTGTGCCACAAACAAAATCACTTGCGGGCGTCGCCGCAAAGATCAAGCCTTTCTTGGTCACGCGCTCGCCATGGCTATACACGCCTGCGATGGGCGAAGAGCCCGCTTTTGCAATGGATCCCAACGCCTTTTCGACAATATTGGTCAGCCCGCCACGTTTATTTCCAGGACTCGGGTTTGCGCTGCGATCGACACCACCCTCACTCAGGTAGGCGTCATACCAGGCCATCTCGCGAATGAGATCGAGCGCGACATCCTCGGTTGCCGCGCGCGCAGTGAGAAGGTGTATTGCATCACGCACCTCCGTTACCTCAGAGAACATGACCGTGGCGCCGGCCCGCACAAGCAGATCTGACGCGTAACCTACCGCTGGATTTGCCGTCACTCCAGAGAAGGCGTCGCTTCCTCCACACTGCGTGCCAACGATCAGATCCGACGCCGGTCGAGTTGTGCGACGCCTGCTGTTCAGCAGCTGGAGACGCTTCTCCGCCATCTCTATAATGGCGGCGACGATCTCCTCGAAGCTATGGTGGCGCTCGTCCTGCAACTGCACAACATAAGGCGATGCATTCAAAATCGGAAGCGTGCTCGATGGCATTAATGTTGCAGGTTGCAGTTTCTCGCAGCCGAGGCTGACCACCATCGGCGCGCCGCCGAGATTCGGGTTCAGACTCAGGTTGCGCAACGTACGAATCGGAATCTCGGCGTTTGGAGCATCGATCGCCACACCGCAACCATAGTTATGCGTCAGCGCGATGACGTCGTCGACGTTTGGGTAGCGAGGAAGAATCTCCTGCCTGATGCGCCTGACGGCATAATCTACTGTTGCCGCCACGCACTGCACCGTCGTCGTGATGCCCAGTATGTTCTTTGTTCCCACCGTGCCATCGTCATTCACGAAGCCCTGAAAGGTGTAGCCCTCAAGCGGAGGAAGAGCCTCAGGCACATCGGTCGCAAGTGGAAGGCTGTCCAGCGCCGGGGCGCTCGGCAAACGCATCCTCTCCTCATGCACCCAGCTTCCCCTGGCGATATCTCGCTCAGCAAAGCCGATCACCGAACCATAGCGAACGATCGGCGTTCCGGAAGGTATGTCGTTCAGCGCAACCTTGTGGGCTTCTGGAATGTTCTCCGTGAGGACGAGGCCGGAATCAAACTTCGACCCCGCGCGCAAACCGCCTTCGTTCACCACAATCGCGACATTGTCGTCAGGGTGAACCTGCACGTATAGCGGGCGTGACAGCTCTTGCTTCAACATCTCTGAGTCCTAGCGAACCATACATGGTCGCTTATTATCGAACTTCCATCCTGGCACGAGAAACTGCATTGCGCGCGCATCATCGCGGGCACCCAACCCAACCTCATTGTAGAGCGCGTGCGCACGTTCCACCTGATCCAGATCGATCTCCACACCGAGTCCCGGCCGTTCCGGGACTCGAATCCTGCCACCTACAATCTGCGGAGGCTCTCTCGTAAGCCGTTGTCCATCCTGCCAAATCCAGTGAGTGTCAATGGCGGTTATTTTCCCAGGAGCCGCTGCAGCCACATGCGTAAACATGGCGAGTGAAACATCAAAGTGGTTGTTAGAGTGCGACCCCCACATCAGCCCCGACTCATGACAAAACTGCGCGACGCGCACCGATCCCTCCATTGTCCAGAAGTGCGGATCAGCGAGCGGAATGTCGACCGCCTGCAATTGAATTGCGTGCTTCAACTCACGCCAGTCGGTAGCAACCATGTTGGTGGCTGTTGGAAGTCCCGTCGCACGCCGAAACTCGGCCATGATCTCCCGTCCGGAGAAACCTTTCTCCGCGCCGCATGGATCTTCCGCGTACGCCAGCACATTATGCTTCCCGCGACACAGCCGAACTGCCTCTTCCAACGACCAGGCGCCGTTCGGATCAAGGGTGATTCGCGCGTCGGGAAAGCGCTCGGCAAGCGCGACGACTGTGTCCATCTCCCGCGCGCCCTCGAACACTCCTCCTTTCAACTTGAAATCTCGAAACCCGTAGCGAGCCTGCGCGGCGGCTGCGAGGCGAAGCACTGCCTCGGTTGTCACCGCCTCGTCATTGCGAAGCCGCAACCAGTCGTCGTTCTCTTCCGGTTCGGATCGATACGAGAAATCGCACTTGCGCCGATCACCGATGAAGAAGAGATACCCGAGCACATCCACGCTGGAGCGCTGCCGCCCTTCTCCAAGCAACTCAGACACCGGCAGGCCGAGAAACTGGCCCAACAGATCCAACATGGCGGACTCGATCGCCGTCATCGCATGGATCGTGGTCCGCTGATCGAATGTCTGCAGTCCTCGACCGCCGGCATCTTCGTTCGCAAAGTTTTGGCGTATCTCCTTCAATACTGCGCGATATGCAGCTATCGATTGTCTCTCCACGAGCCCACGCGCCTCCTGGAGAACCCGGCGAATCTTCTCTCCGCCTGGGACCTCGCCCAGCCCGACGTTGCCCGCGCTGTCGGTCAGCAGCACAAGATTGCGGGTGAAGAACGGTCCATGCGCTCCGCTGAGATTCAGCAGCATACTGTCGTGTCCTGCGACGGGAATCACACGTATGCCAGTCACAACAGGCGTTTCATTCTGGCGCAGCTCGATCCTGCCCAATTCCATATCACTCTCCAACGGCGTTCGAACGAACCGGCTGCCGAATCTCCACGCGCTTGATCTCTCCAACGATGACAACGTAGCTGAAGATTGCCAGCAGCGCTGTCGCCCCAACGAAGATCAACGCGTCGTTAAATGACCCGGTCTTCTTTACAAGCCAACCGATAACAATCGGGGTTGTGATGCCGGCGGTATTGCCGAAGAGATTGAAGATTCCACCGTTCAGTCCAATCAACTCTCTCGGCGAGGCGTCGGCTATCACGGTCCAGCCCAGCGCACCGAAGCCCTTGCCGAAAAACGCGAGCGACATCAGGAACATGACGAGACTCTGCACATTTGTGAAATTGCACGCGATCATCGTGATCGACAGCAGCATACCGGCGATGATGGGAGCCTTGCGCGCAAAGGTAAGCGAGTGTCCGTGGCGCAACAGGCTGTCCGAACAAACGCCCCCCAGAACACCTCCCACGGACCCGCACAGCGCAGGAAGCGCCACCGCGAATCCTCCGCGCAGAACAGACATGTGCCGCGCCTGTACCAGGTAGATCGGAAACCATGTGATGAAGAAGTAGGTGAGCGTAGTAATACAAAACTGGCCGAGGTAGATTCCGATCAGCATCCTTTGTCGGAGAAGTTGCTTTACGCCGTTCCATGTCAGGGGGTTCGAGGCTCCCTTCGACCCCTTCGCGCGATCCAGGTTCGCGAGTCCTCCCCCCTTCTCGATGTACTCAACTTCCGCGGGCGAAATCAGGGGATGTTCCTTCACGTTGTGAACGGCCTTCCACCACACGAATGCGAGCACGAAGCCGAAGACCCCCATGAACCAGAAGCAGCTTCGCCAGCCATGGCTGTGCACCAGCCAGCCAAACAGCGGCCCAAACATCACCAGCGCAAAATACTGCGACGAGTTGAAAACGGCGGAGGCTGTTCCCCGTTCCGCTGTCGGAAACCACGCGGCAACGATACGGCCGTTGCCTGGAAACACGGGCGACTGTGCCAGGCCGGAGAGGAGACGCAGCGCAAAGATCGTGCTGAACGCCATCGCAGGTATCACGTAGCCCGCAAACCCGGTCAGGAATGCGCAAATCGTCCAGACAACAATACTGATGCCGTAGACGCGCTTCGACCCGAAGCGATCCAGCAATCCGCCTGAAGGAAGCTGGCCGGCAACGTAAGCCCAACTGAAACCTGAGAGCAGGAAGCCGAGTTTCACCGGATCGAGCGCGAGCTCATGCTGCATGGCCGTGCCCGCAATCGACAATGCAACTCTATCGCCGTAGCTGAAGCTGCTCGCGAGGAACAGCATCGCGACGATCAGATAGCGAACATGCGTCTGCTTCGCGGCGGCCATGGCAGCGCGCTCACGAACGCCCAGCGATGAGTTGACCGAGCGTATCCATCTCGCTCTGATCCAGATCCGTTAGTGGAGTTCGCACGGGGCCGGCCGGTCGGCCAATGGCCCGCATCCCGGCCTTCACAATCGAAACCGCATAACCCTTTCGTCGGTTGCGGATTTCGATGTATGGCAATACAAACTCGCGAAGACCCTTGAAGACCTCTTCGCGATCGCGCCTGCGCACCGCGGCATAAAAGGCCTGTGCGAATTCGGGAAGGAAGTTGAAGATGGCAGACGAATAGGTGGTCACTCCCATCTCGAGGTACGGAAGGGCGAACGTCTCGGCCGTGGGAAGCCCGCCGATATACGTGAGGCGATCCCCGAGTCTCGCATAGATGCGGGTCATCAGTTCGATGTCGCCATACCCGTCCTTGAAGCCAACCAGATTCGGGCAGCGTTCACAGAGCCGCTCCATCGCAGACTCGTTCAGGATTGCGTTGTCGCGGTTGTAGAAGATGACGCCCAGTTGAGTGGACGCACAGACAGCCTCGACATGCGCTATGAGACCGGCAGGCTCGCTGTTTACCAGATAGGGCGGCAGCAACAAAATCCCGTCCGCCCCAGCAGCCTCTGCTGCCCTGGCGAACTGTTTCGCGATCGCTGTGCCGTAGCCACAGCCCGCGACGACGGGAACTCGTCCGCCCGTTTGCTGTACCGCAGCCGAAACAACGGCGCCGAACTCAGGCATCGTGAGCGAGAAGAACTCGCCGGTTCCCCCGGCCGCAAACAGACCCGCTGGAGAGTACTTGAGGAGCCATTCGATGTGGTCCCGATAGGGGGTCTCATCGAAGTCGAAGCCCTCCGTAAAATGCGTTACTGGAAACGAGAGCAGCCCGCTACCAATTCGATTCGCAAGCTCCTCGGGAGCCATCCTCGCCATCGCTATCCTCTATCTGGAGTTCGCGGCCGGGACCGATCGCCGCACAACGTCAGCATAACAAGCAGGCGTGGAGCAGTCGCTTGTCCGCAAGCGTTCCCTCGATCGGCTTAGTCCCTTTTTCGCCCAAACGCCCGGGAGAGAGGCCCGGGTGATGGCGGCTCAACGGGCTTCGCCGCAGGAGGCGGGAGCTGATTGCTGACAGCGCTGTCTATCCATACATCCGGTTGTAACCGTTTATTATCCATATATTTATGGGGAGTACACGGTTGTCCAACGTTACCGGTAAATCATTGTTGACAGTAAATAGAAGGGACGCGTAGTGTCTACGCGTTCAGTGGGGCCAGCGTAGTGTCGCTGAAGACAAAGACGGATTTCGGAGAGGCGAGCATGAGATTAGATACACGATCAGTTCTGACGACCGTGCGGATGGCGCTGTTGTTGATGGCATGCCTGGTGGGCGGGATCCTCCCCGCACTGGCACAGTTCGGTTCGGCGTCTGTGCTCGGCTACGTGCGCGACAACACAGGAGCGATGGTCCCAGGAGCGACCGTTACCCTGACAAACATCAGCACGAACGTCTCGCAAACCGCGCAGACCGACAAAGAAGGCAAGTACGAGTTTGACTCGGTGCCGATCGGCAATTATCAGATCTCGACCCAAGTTACCGGCTTCCAAGGGGCGAAGACCGACACCTTCAACCTTTCGACAGATGCCCGTCAGCGCGTCGACGTCGACGTGAAGCCCGGCGCGGTGACGCAGGTGGTGGAGGTCACGGCCTCGGCTCAGCTGCTGGAGACAGAGACAAGTTCCCGAAGCCAGATCGTCGGACAGAGAGAGGTGGAGAATCTTCCGCTGAACGGCCGGTCCTATGCGGATCTGGTGCTGCTCACGCCGGGTGTGCGGAAGTCGATGCTGGAGAACCAGACTGCATCGAGCCGCGAAGCCTCCTTCAACATCAATGGCCAGCGATCGGCGTTCAACGAGTTCCTGATTGATGGACTGGAGAACAGCAACTACGGCACCTCGAACCAGGGCTTTGAAAATGAGAACATCCCGCCTTCGCCAGATGCCGTGAGCGAGTTCCGGGTGGAATCGAATAACTACTCGGCAGAGTACGGCCGCATGCCTGGCGCGGTGATCAACGTCTCGACGCGGAGCGGAACCAATCAATACCACGGTGCAGCGTGGGATTATCTGCGCAACACGGATCTGAATGCGTTCGGACCGATACAGACCGCCACTGGGAACAAGCCAGGCCTCATCCGGAACCAGTTCGGCGCAACGACTGGAGGATTCATTCGCCGCGATCGGACATTCTTTTTCGGCGACTACGAAGGTGTACGGCAGATCTTTACCTATCAGCAGGCAGCCGTCACACTGCCAAACACGGAGCAACGCCTCGGTCACTTCGTTCTGCATACGGTCAATCCGAGCGACCCGAACAACGGCAAACCGATACCGCTCTACAACCCGATTACGGGTGTGACCTACACCTCAGGCGACATCTCAGCTGCGTCGACCCCGTTTGCTCTCGCTGTTCTGGCCGCGTTGCCGGCGAACAATGTGACCGGGCTGAACAACAGTCTGGCTCCCGCCTACAACAACATTACGAACAACTACAGTAATGCTCCCCGCGGAACGATCAACGACGACAAGGGAGACATACGGGTGGACCAGAGCTTCGCGAAATGGAAGCTCTTCGGTCGCTTCAGCGAACATCAGGCCGCGATCTTCGATCCGCCGACGGTGGGCGGACCGTCTGGCGGCAACGCAAACTCACATGTGAACATTCAGAACCGGCAGGTTGCCGGAGGCGCAACCTGGATCATCAGCCAAAACAAGCTGCTGGATATCCGGTTCGCATGGACCCGCAATATCGGCGCGAAGACACCGTACACGCAGGGACAGCCGTCGCTGCTCACAAAGTACGGCATCACCGACGGCCTTCCAACAGATCCAAGCATCGTGCGCACGCTGAATGCGCAGTCCATCACGGGGTTTACGCAGCTCGGCAATCAGCCCTCAAGTCCGCAGTTCCAAGATCCAACACTTTATAACCCGAAGGTCAACTACACGTGGGTGCGCGGCCGGCACTCGATGAAGTTCGGGTATGAGCAGCAGTTGATTCACACGGTCGTCAATGACTTCAACCCCAGCTATGGGCAGGACAACTACGCGAGCCGTTATGCTGCGGGACCGACCATCGCAGGTGTGCCGTTTTTCCCGAACTGTTCCGCTACGGTAACTACACGCTGCAATCCCGTGGATACTGCGTCGGGAAACACCACGACGACCCAGATTCAGCAGGCGCAGGCGGTTGCGGACTTTCTGTTCGGCAATCGCTCGTCGTATTCGCTGACCAACTACACGGTCGTCAATCTGCGGCAGCGCTACTTCGCGGGCTACTACCAGGATGACATGAAGGTCACGCCGTCGCTGACGTTGAATATGGGCCTGCGTTACGAAGTGATGACGCCGCAGTTCGAGCGCGACAACCGCCTGGCCAACTTCAATCCGGCGACGAGTTCGCTGATACAGGCCAGTAACGGAAGCTTGTACAACCGTACGCTGGTGCATACACCGTCGAAGAACCTGGCTCCGCGATTTGGCTTTTCCAAAACTCTCACTCCGAACACGGTTCTTCGCGGTGGATACGGCATTGTCTACGTGCAGTTCAACCGTGCCGGCGGCGAAAACAACCTTACCTACAACGGACCGAATGTTGTGAACGCCACGGTGAACAACAACAACTCCGTCTTTCCGACGCCCGGGAGCCTTTGCGTGAATGACACGCAGGTTCAGACAAACTGCTTCCGGCAGACACAGCAGGGGTACTCGAACATTCTTACCAGCCCGGCATACTTCAATCCTCTGAATGTGACCTCTCGTTACATTGATCCGAACTTCAAGACGGGATACGTTCAGAGCTATTTCCTTGGATTACAGAGGGAATTGCCCGGCGGAATTTTGCTCGATGCGGCGTTTATCGGCAACAAGAGCACGCACCTGCAGATTCTGGCCGACTACAACCAGGCGGCTCCATGCCTCTCGGCAATATCGAGCGCCTGCGGCACGTATCAAAGCCGTCGTCCCGTACCTACCTTCGGTGACATCGAGATCGCATACGGTGGCGGACCCGCGAACTTCAACTCACTGCAATTCAAGGCCGAGAAGCGTAGCGGCCCTCTCTATGTGCTGAACTCGTTTACCTGGAGCCGCGCATTTGATGAGGCCTCTGGACACCTCGAGCAGAACAATGGCGATACGTCGCGCGTGAACTTTGCGAATCCGCGGGGCGACTATGGCCCATCAAGCTACGATCAGCCGATTGCCAACGTGACGTCGATTGTTTATGACTTGCCCTATGGGCATGGAAAGCGCTTCGGTGCAAACTCGAGCGGTCTGATGAATGCACTTCTCGGAGGGTGGCAGCTGACGGTCATCAACACCATCACCAGCGGACTTCCGTTCAACATCATCTACTCCAGTTCCTCGAGCAGTACGACGACGGCACAGTTGAATGGAACCGGCGGATCGACGATCGGGCAATTGTTCAGCACGGATCTGGTCAACCTCCGTCCTCAGCATATTGCCGGAACGCCTTTGAAGGGCACGACAATCACTGTGCTGCCCACCAGCAATATCAATGGCGTGAAGAAGAGCCGTGGGCTGCAGGGCTATCTGCCGGGTGGAGGAACATATACGAGCTACGACTACCCGTCATTTACGCGTTACGGAAATACATCAGCGTGGGGAAATGTCTCGCGCAACAGCCTGCGCTCGTATGGGTACTACAACACCGACCTGGGACTACATAAGCAGTTCCCGCTCATCACCGAACGAGTGAAGCTCGACCTCCGTGCAGAGGCGTTCAACATACTGAACCATACCAACTGGCAGACGCCGGATAGCAACATCTCCGACGGCACATCATTCGGGACAATCACAACCGCATTCCCGTCGAGGCAATTGCAGTTCGCCGCCAAGGTGTTGTTCTAGAGAGTCGCCATCTACCAGGTGAGGAGCCGTTTCGGCTCCTCGCGCTAGTGTGTCGTCAAAAAGCTGAGGAGGTCGATTGAACAGAACTGCGATTACCCTGGCGCTGCTGATGGTGAGCGGCGCCGGTGAGGCCCAGACGGCAGCTACCCAGGACAAGGTTGTGCACCTGAACCAGATTCAGGTGATTGGCTCTCATAACAGCTACAACCTTGGATTTGCGCCCAGCGAAGAAAAGTATGCGCAGAACCGGAATCCCAAGAGCTACGAAGGTCTGGAGTACCATCACGCATCGCTGACGACGCAACTTAACGGTGGCGTGCGGCAGCTCGAGATCGATATCGTGCAGGATCCGAAGGGCGGCCGGTTCGCACACCCGAAGATCGTAGTACTCACCAAGGAAGCAGGTTTACCTCCTGATCCGGACTTCGACCCGAATCACGAGATGGACAAGCCGGGATTCAAGGTCATTCACATTCCGGACCTGAACCAACGGAGCTCCTGTCTTTTGTTCACGGCCTGCCTAAGCGAAATCCGAACATGGTCCAAGGCTCACCCCGAGCATGTTCCCCTGTTCCTGCTGATCGAGACGAAGCACGGCCGAACGACGTCGATTCCGAACAGTGTCGAGGCGGAGCCGTTTACAACAGAGACATTCGACGCGCTGGACAAGGAGATTCGTTCCGTCTTTTCCGACGATGAGATGGTTTTGCCCGATCAAGTGCGCGGCAAATATCCGACCTTGGACGCCGCAGTGCGCGCCGGAAACTGGCCCACGTTGGCTCAGTCGCGCGGGAAAGTAATCTTCCTGATGGACCAGAAGAACGCCGGCCCGGCATACACGGCCGGCCATCCACTTCTCCAAGGACGCGTACTGTTCACGAACTCCGATCCTGGCAAACCGGATGCAGCTTTTGTCGAGGAAAACGAAGGCACGCCGCAGGTGATCGATCAACTGGTTCGTGAAGGTTACATCGTGCGTGCGCGAGCCGACGAGAACACCGCAGCCGCGCGAACGAACGACACCACGCGCAGAGATGAGCTGCTGCAGTCGGGCGCGCAGATGATCAGTACGGACTACCCGCTCTCGGAACCATCGAAGTGGACCGGCTACAGTGTCGGGTTCGCGAACGGGCTGCCTGCGCGGTGCAATATCATCAACGCGCCCCGCGGCTGCCAGGACGATCTTCTGGAGCCGGGAGCGAAGAGCGGAGGCACACCTTCGCCGGAACATCATCCAGTGGAGGCTAAGCGGCCGCAGTAGCGGTGTGAATCTATATCGTCTGCGTGGACGTCATTAGTCTATTGCCGCCGGACACAACTGCATTTCCAGTAATGGAACATTGACCGCGGAACGTCCAACGGGAGAGCGTTCTTGGCCATTCGCCTTAAAGATATCGCGCGGGACCTGGGAATCTCGACGGTAACGGTCTCGAAAGTCCTTCGGGGAAACAAGGACATCAGTGAGAAGACGCGTGCGCGCGTGCTGAAGCGCATGCGGGAACTCAATTACAAGCCAAACATGCTGGCCCGCGGCCTGGCCAGTGGACGAACCTATACGGTGGGATTGGTCGTGCCTGACCTGGTCCATCCATTCTTCGCAGAGTTCGCGAAGTCTCTCGCCGGAACGCTGCGGGGAGCCCAGATGGCTCTGCTGCTGGCTTCGTCCGAAGAAAACCCGGAGCTCGAACAACAGGAGATCAGAACTCTGCTCGGCCGCAATGTCGATGTGCTGCTAATCGCCTCCTGCCAGGCGCAATTGAAGAGCTTCTACGAGCTTGGGGATGAGAGGACACCGTTTCTCCTTGTGGATCGCAACTTCCCCTATCTTGCAGCCCACTTCGTTGGATCGGACGACTACGAGATCGGTCGCATAGCGACAGAGCACCTCATCACGATTGGCAAACGCCGCATTGCGCATATTGGCGGCCGGGCGATGAGTCCGTCGGTGGAGCGCCTGCGAGGTTATCGGGATACATTGCGTCGCCATCAACTGGACTCTTCCGACGAGAGAGTTGTCACGCGGGAGCGGGTCGAGGAGTCAGGCGACGAGGCCGGTTACCAGGCGATGCAGGAGTTGCTGAAGCTGCGCAATCGGCCTGATGCAGTCTTCTGTTACAACGACCTCACTGCGATTGGTGCGATGGAGGCGGCACGCGCGGCTGGTCTGGCTGTGCCCGGTGACATTGCGTTCGTCGGGACCGGCAACCTGCGATATGCAAAATATCTGCGAATACCGTTGACCAGCGTGGACCAGCAACCCGAGATATTGGGGTTGCGAGCGGGTGAACTCGCGCTCGAGGTGATGGCGACCCCCGATCTGCCGTCCAGATCCGTTCTTTTATCCCCGCGACTGGTAATCCGTCAGTCGAGCGTCGGCAATGCCGCGGTCTAGCCGGAAGGGGGGCAGGGACAAGAAGAACAGGGGAGTTCATTTTTTGATCGATTCTTAGCGAATTGTGCTTGCCAGTTCTCAAAAATTTCTCTTATAGTTAGCGGTAACGTTGACGGGTTCCGCCGGATCCCGGGGAGTCAAACACATGAACAGCGCATCGCAGCTTCCGGAAGTTGAACGCAACCCTTTGTCACCCGACATGGAAGAGTGGGAAGAATTCCTGGAGGGCCGCTACAAAGAGGGCAAGTCTCAGGACGAGTTTCGCAAGTACGATGCGGAGGCAAACCCCGGTGTGGCTGAGTTCTATCGCCTGAATCATAAGTACCAGACGCACGAATATGTACTCGCAAAAGAGAAAGAGTACTTCGGGCTAACGCGTGGCGAGAAGAGCATCTGGGAGGCGGCTGAGTTTCTGAACACCTTGGTCGACGACAGCGACCCGGACACAGACCTCACCCAGCTTGAACACCTCTTGCAGACCTCTGAGGCGATTCGCAGGGACGGGCACCCGCGTTGGATGGTCGCTACAGGCTTTGTCCACGATTTAGGCAAGTGCCTCTGCCTGTATGGCGAACCGCAGTGGGGTGTGGTGGGCGACACCTTCCCGACAGGATGCGCCTACTCCAAGGATGTCGTATTTCCGGAGTACTTCCAGGCCAATCCCGACTACAACAACCCTGTTTACAAGACGAAGTTCGGCATCTATGAGCCAAACTGCGGTCTCGACAAGGTGAAGATGTCGTTCGGACATGACGGCTACATCTACGAGGCGATGAAGAACTATCTTCCGATGGAATCGCTCTACATGCTGCGGTATCACTCGTTTTACGCGTGGCATCGCCATGGAGCTTACGACTACCTGTGCAACGACCAGGATCGTGCCATGTTGCCGTGGGTGCTGAAGTTCAATCCCTACGACCTGTACTCGAAGGGCCACACCAAACCCAATCTCAAGGAACTGAAGCCCTACTACGACGATCTGTTTGCGGAGTTCTTTCCTGAAAAAATCGCCTGGTAAATCGAAGACGCAGCTGGAGGACGGCCGCATCGACTAAGTTCGGGTGGTTTGAGACGGCTCTCACCTTGGCCGGTTCGAGAAGGTTTGCATTCGTAGGTGTTGACTTAGCTGGTGGGCACAGCAGGAGTTACCTACGACTTCCACGGGGCCTTAGTGCTCGCACTCCTGGCTTGAGAGCTTTCCCCGCTACACCCTGTCACCACCCTTCCGGCAGCAGATCCAAGGTCTCAGCAACGAACATCCAGCAAGGTGCAGGCTCTCGAGACGGAATCCGCGAACTCTCGAGGACCGTCCCGGAAGCGAGGAAAACCCGCGGGAGAGCCTCTTCAGGATCAGAGCAACTATAAGCCCTTCATCGTCCGGAGCAGAAGCCGGAACTGGCCTTCTCATCCGGCAGCAGATTCTCCATCTCGGCAGCGAGAACAGCGATGTGCAGGCCCTGAAGAGCGGCCGAAGCTCCGAGATAGACGGTGCGCTCAGGACCGGCCCCGGAGGCGAGGAAAATCCGCGTCCAGCGGGGGCTTCCGAACTGAGACGTTCCACTCACTCGAACTGTGCCGTGAAAGGCAGGTGTAACGACTGAATTGCTTTCTTCTGCGCCGTGCCAGCTAGGTCGCCACTTCCATCGTCACCTCGAGTTCCACCGGCATGCCGAGCGGCAAACTCGCCACGCCAATCACGGACCGCACTGACATCCGCTTCTCGCCGAACACATCACGAAACAGTTCCGAGGCTCCATCCGCAACTCGCGGCTGATCGAAGAAGTCGCCCGCGGTGGCGAGGAAGACGCTCAGCCGAACAACTCTCGTCACCTTGTCCAGCGACCCGAGATGCTTTCTCGCGGCTGCGAGCACATTGAGCGCCGCGACGCGCGTTGCCTCGCGTCCCTGTTCGGCATCCAGTTCCTTGCCCAAGCGCCCGATGAACGCCGGCTTGTGTCCGGCCACCGGCAGCATCCCGCTGAGGAAGAGCAGATTTTGCATCTGCACCGCCTCAACATACGCTCCTAAAGGCGTGGGGCCTGCGCCGAGGTCAAGGCCAAGCTCCCGCACCCGCTCTTCCGCACTTGCGCCCTGCAATCCCATCTGTGTATCTCCTCTCCATTTCCTCTACACCTTCGGCGAAAAATCCGTCAGCTTCAAAAACGTGAGGTCGTACTGTTTTACGAACGGTCCATCCTTCTCGCTCTCCGCCTTCAGGGCGACCCATTCCGGATCGGCCTTGAACGCAGCCCAGTTCGCGTCCGCCTGCGCGCGGCTCTTGTGGCGCAGGATGTAGACGAACGTGCGCCCCGCCAGCGGCTCATCGGTCGGGATCCAGAACGCGACCGCGGACATCCCGTGCCGCTCCAGCAGCGGCCGCTCCATCGTACGAAACCGCTCGGCGATCAGCGGCTGCTTGCCCTCGTTGAGGTGATAGATCCTTAGCTCATAGACGGTCTCATCGCCAACGCTCTGCGCCTGCGCACCTCCGCCGGCCTCCGCAACGCCCATCGCCATTGCTGTCAGTCCAACCACTAACTCTCGACGATCCACGCACACCTCCATGGACTCATTCTGCTCCTGAACCCGAGCGAACGGATGTGCCGGATGTTCCTCCTGGCGCGCTCTGGGCCGGGCGCATCCGTAAACTGCTTGACACGACTCCCCAGGCTGATCGTTCCGCCATAGCCGCCCACCGCCGGCCTCAGATCCAGCAGCACAAACGGCTGGCCATCCTGACAAGTGCCAACCCAGTCTCCCGCCAAGGGACTGCTGCCCGCTCGCACCGTTCCTAGGAACCAGGCACACGCTGCTCAGATGGTCACCACTCAGCGCTGAAAACCAGACCACCGCCAACTTGGTAAACGTAATCGGAAGACGATCCCGCGCATTGCCTCCTATGTAGCAAACTACAATAGGTTAGATACCACGGCGTGGTCTGGTGTTCCCAAGAAATTCTGTCGAGCCTCTGCAAACGTGGAGAAGAGGAAGGGTACGCCGCTACATAAACTTCACGCCGTTTTCCCCCACTACGGCGAACACCTGGAACAGCCCTGTCAGCCCCAGCAGATTCCGAATCTGCTTGTTCAGGTGCATCAACTCAACCCTGCATCCGACGGACTTCCCGTGCACATAGAGCCGCACCAGCGTTCCCAGCCCCATGCTGTCCGTATGCTTCAACTCCGCGAGATCGAGCACGACCCGATGTGCTGTGGGGATGATCTCCTTCACGGTCTTGTACAGCTGATCCTCCACTCCCCAGATCAGTCTTCCGTGGCACCGCACCACAACAAGGCCAGGCGACGGACGCTCTATCTCGGTCCAAAGGACAGGTGCCTCAGACATCAGGAATCTCCGGGCGAAACACAAGGGCCGCGTGCGGAACGAGCGAATTATCCCATAATCTCTACTTGTTTGTGCTGCCGTTCGGCGCTTCCACCCACACGTTGTCCGGCGCCAGCAGCTCTGAGTTCGGAATCTCTGCCTCAATCTTCACTCGCTGCAGGCTGCCTTTCTTCCCCTTAGGCACCGCGGCGAACTCCAGGAAATACTGGTTGGCGAGCTGATTGGACAGCCGTTCCAAGTAGGGCTTGAAGCTCACCAGCTGCGTCGTGCTCAGCGAGAAGCACTCTCCGCCGGTCTCCTGGGCGATCTTGTCGAGGCCTGAAAGCGCCAGCTGCAGATCCCAGGAACTCCGCCCTGCTCGCCCTACGCCCACTCCGTAGATCGAGTAGACGATCACGTTGTACCGCTGGCTGATCTCACTCGCCGAGGTTGCATCCGGGCTGATCTGCGGCATGCTGTGATACACGCCCGGCCCGAAGTTCGGCCCCATCATCGATGGTTGCGGCGTCTCACCGCGCAGCCGGTCGATCCCATCGGTCACCATCAGCACCTCGCGCCGCACAGTCTGCTTCGGCCAGCCTTTCACCAGGCTGATCAAGGAGAGATAGGGGCTATCCATCGTTGAGAAATTGCCGCGCGGCAGCCGAATCGCATTGATGGCCGCGTTGTGGTCCTGCGTAAAGTTCTGTACGACGTTCACGCCGGCGTTCGACATATAGCCGACGCCAACGACGGTCGTGGCTGGCTGCGCTTTGATGAAGTCCTTCAGTTCCTGCAGATGATTTCCAATCGAGGTGTCCAGCGTGTCGTCGATCAGGATGAACAGCTGCAGCGTGGCTGCGTTTCCGCGCGCCGGGACCAGTTGCGTGACCTTCAGAAAGTTCTTGCCCTGCTTTACTTTTACGGCCGAGATATCCAGTCGTGGCGGCGTTGAGTTTCCCTGCAGCGCCGCGTCGGTAATCACCACGTGAACCGGAACCGCGGCACCTTGCGCACGTGCGCTGTGTTCGCCACAAAGCAGCATACAAAGGATGCTTGCCAACGCCAGCAGACTCTTTTGGGTCTTCATGTTGTTGCCCTCTCATTCACGACAATCGCGTAAGCCGCGCGATGCTCGCCTGGGCACCATGGGGTAACTTTCAGTTCGCGTTGATCGCGGGCATTCGTTGCACGGCGAAGCTTAAACTCCGGCACCGCGCGCGGATTCACAACTGTAAGATTTGTCAGTCCACGTACGACCTCTTTCGGACGCCGCGCCGGGGCGTACTTTTAACTGGATCCTCCGCGGCGAGTGCAATACGCCCGCCTTCTGTCTGCTGGTCAACTGCCAGGATCACCCGACGAAGGAAGTCCGGACGGACTGACAACTGTGACAGCTTCGCTCGTGGACTTCGCTGGCGTTTGATGGCTACGGTGAGCCCATAGGAGCACCTCCCGAAGGGAATCCCGCGCTCCTCGTACTCACCCAACTAACGATTTCCAGTTTGCCGGAGGAAACGCCCGTGACTCGAATGAACCTTCTTTCGACTCTGCTCATCGCCAGCCTCGCCCTTCCCGCAGCCGCCACCGCCCATGCTCAGGCGCAGGCGGGCAGCTCTGCGCAGCAAACGTCCATCGACCAGGATGTCGATCTTTTGCGCAAAGACGTCCGTTCGCAGAAGAAGCAGATCATCGCGGCGAACCTGAAGCTTACGGACGCGGAAGCCGAGAAGTTCTGGCCAGTCTATGACCAGTACACGGCCGAACTGGTGACGATCAACGACGCGAAGTACGCTGCGATCAAGGAGTACGCTCAGAACTACGACACCCTCACGGACGACCAGGCAACAGCTCTCACCAAGAAGATCATCGCAGTCGATGAGTCGGCCGCACAGCTTCGGCAAAAGTACGTTCCGATCGTGAACAAGGTTCTTCCGGGCAAGAAGACTGCACTCTTCTTTCAACTTGACCGCCGGCTGGTGATGCTCATCGACATCCAGCTCGCGACACAGATCCCCATGGTTCAACAGTAGCCGGAACCTCGGCGACTCACCCCGTCATGAAAACCGCTGGAGGATGCCATGTCGCTGTCTCCGCACGATGTCGCGATCCGCTGGTTCGAAGAGGTCTGGAACAAGGGCAGGCTTGAGGCCGTGGATGAGCTGGCCACGCCGGATGCCAAATCCTACGGCTTTCCGCAGCCGGAATCAGTCCTCGATCGCGAAGGCTATAAGGAGTACGTGCTTGAGTTCCGCCGCTCCTTCACCCACGTCCACCTGAGTGTCGATGAGACGGTTGCCGAGGAGGGGCGCGTGGCTGTCCGCTGGACGGGAACCATGCAGCACACCGGCTCGGGTCTTGGCTTCCCGGCTACGGGAAAGACAGTGAATGTTCACGGCATGTCACTGATGCATCTTCGTGGAGAATTAATCTCCGCAGGATGGAATGCTCTTGACCTTGGCAGCATTGTCCACTTCCTCAGCGCGGTGTCAGCGCGATAGCGGCAAGACTACGAGGCATCCCGGCCAACCTGTACCGCAACCTCCGCGGGGAGCAGGCTGTCGGCTCTCCTTTGACTGCAATGCAAACTGCTGCCGGTTACCAATGAATTTCCCTGTTCTGTGATTTCCTCCACAACTTCCTGTCGCATTCCGGCGTCTGAGCGGTAGTAAGACGGGCAACGGCCCTGTGGAAGGAGTAACTTCATGAAAAAGCAGCTGCTTACTGCCGCCTTTGCGTCAATCTTTGCGATTGCTACGGCTGCGGGGGCACAGGTTTACGTTCGTGTCGGCCCCCCGCCACCTCGTCACGAGGTAATGCCGCCGGTTCCGCATGAGCACCCCAACTGGGTCTGGCACGAGGGCTACCACCGCTGGAACGGCCACTCATATTTCTGGGTTCCCGGAACCTACGTCGCTCCTCCTTATGAGCACGCCCGCTGGGTTCCTGGCCATTGGGACAACACGCCGCGGGGCTATATCTGGGTAGAGGGCCACTGGGTACGTTAGTTGGTTTGGTCCTTTGAAGCTCAACGGCGAGTGGCCTCCCCGCTCGCCGTTGTTTGTTTTGTCATCGTTTGCTATTGTTCTGCTGTTTTTTCCATAATTTCTGCGGTTTTTTTATCGCTTGTATCATCGACAAATGATTGAACCCGCACTCGCTGAGCGCGCGCGCCGCATTCAAAGTTCTTCTCTTTGACGTCGATGGTGTTCTTACCGACGGCAGCATCACCGTCATTCCAGGCCCGAACGGCTCCGGCACCGAGGTCAAGAGCTTCTCGGCACACGACGGCATGGGGATCGCGCTGGCGCATGTCGCCGGGCTGAAGGTGGGTTGGATCACCAAGCGAGTGTCGCAGGTAGTTGCGATGCGGGCCCGCGATCTTCGCATCGAGCACGTCTACCAGGGGCAGCACTATAAGGTGCAGGCGCTCGATCAGGTAATCGCCGAGGAAGGCTGCACGCTGGACGAGATTGCCTACGTTGGCGACGACATCATCGATCTGCCGGTGTTGCGCAAGGTCGGGCTCGCCGTTGCTTCGGCGAACGCGCGCGGCGAGGTGAAGGCGATCGCGCATTACGTCACGCCGAACCCTGGCGGTTATGGCGCGGCACGCGACACGATCGATCTGCTGCTGAACGCGCGCGGCGTGCTGAGCCAGACGATTGAGCAGTATCTCGACCCGGAGAATGTCCAGGCGAAGAAGGCAGATATCGGCGTCGGGAACATGTAGTTGCTAAGACTGGGCAATCGCTTGCTTCTGCTCGATAGCGATGACGCGGAGTTCGACGGTCGCCCACGTTTTCCAGCGTGTGGGGCGGCAGCGGATCGGACCAGAGTGCGGTGCCGGGCGGCGGTGCTGCTGCGTTCCGGCTGTCCATGATGACGCGACCCTCTGCATCGCGGCGCACGCAGTCGCTCCAACTGACGATGTAGAGCACAGCGGGCCAGCGGTGGGTATGCAGCGGAACGGTTTCGCCGGGCGACACGATAGTATCCAGCACGCGGACGAATTCGTTTTCGAGCAGGACGCGATGAAAACGCGGCGCGGCCGTCAGTGCGTCGAGCGGGTCAGTCTGCAGCGGCATGTGCGAGATTGTATGCGGCGCCGTCGCCGTTAAACGGTGGTGTGTTCCATCCAGGTAACGACCTCGCCACGCTCGTCGGCCTCCTGGACCGCGAGGTGCACCATCGGATGGCCGGGCGCGGCTCCGTGCCAATGCTTCTCGCCGGGCGCGAACCAGGCAGCGTCTCCGGCGGTGAGGCGTTCGATCTCGCCGCCATAGCGCTGCGCATGGCAGACGCCACTGATGACGAAGATCATTTGACCCCTCGGATGGGTGTGCCACGCGGTGCGGGCGCCGGCAGAGAAGGACACGACCGCGCTACGCTGGCTGGGCGATTCGTCAGTTCCGAGCATTGGTTGAATCCACACTTCCCCGTCGAACCAGTCGGCTGGTCCTCGTTGTGTCGTTATCTCTGCGCCACGAATCGTTCTCATGCCTTCCAAGCTACACCTGCGACCTGCGGGCGAAGAAAGCACGAATCCGGCAGTACAATGAGGCATGAGCTCTGCCCACGCGCTTGAGAGGCCGGAATCGTTGTTTCACCCGGACCTGGCGTGGGCGCATCCGCTGGTCCAGGAGTGGTTCGTCACGCGCTTCGGCACGCCGACAGAGCCGCAGATCGCCGGCTGGCCCGCGATCCTGCGCGGCGAGCCGACGCTGATCTCAGCGCCGACTGGATCGGGCAAGACGCTGGCGGCTTTCCTTGTTTGCATCGACAAGCTGCTGCGAGCGGCGCTGGAAGGTGGGCTCTCGCCGCACACGCATGTCGTTTATGTCTCGCCGCTCAAGGCCCTGTCAAACGACGTGCAGAAGAACCTTGAGGGACCGCTGCGCGAGATTCAGGAGTTGGCGCTTACGCGCGGGTATCTTTGTCCGGAGATTCGCGCTGGAGTCCGCACAGGGGACACGCTCGCGAAGGACCGCACTGCGATGCTGAAGCATCCGCCGCACATTCTGGTGACGACGCCGGAATCACTGTACATTCTGCTGACGGCGGGAAAGCCGCGGAAGAACCTCGAGCGCGTGTCGACGGTGATCGTCGATGAGATACATGCGCTGGCGGATGACAAGCGCGGATCGCATCTTGCTTTATCGCTGGAGCGCCTGGATGCGCTGGTGTGTGGCGAGAACCGGCTGTCACCTGGAGCGATGCTGACCGGGATGAGTGAGCCGCCGCAGCGCATTGGGCTTTCGGCGACGCAGAATCCGATTGAGCTGGTTGCGGATTTTCTTGTGGGGTCTTCGCGGGAGAGAAAGCGAGCGACGATTGTGCGGGTGGGACAGCGCCGCACGCTCGACCTTGCGATTGAGGTTCCTTCGGCTGAACTTGGATCGCTCACATCGATTGCGATGTGGGAAGAGATTTACGACAAGCTGGCGGCGCTTGCGTTGGAGCATCGGTCGACGCTGGTGTTTGTGAACACGCGCAAATTTGTCGAGAAGATCAGCTTTGAGCTGGCGGCGCGGCTGGGGCTGGATGCCGTGGCGGCGCATCATGGATCGCTGTCGCGAGCGCTGCGTCTGGATGCGGAGCAGCGGCTGAAGAATGGCGGAATTCGCATCCTGGTTGCGACGGCGTCGCTGGAGCTGGGAATTGATATAGGCAGTGTCGATCTAGTTTGCCAGATTGCGACGACGCGGTCGGTGTCGGTGGCGATGCAGCGAGTGGGCAGGGCAGGGCATTGGCGTGGAGCGATTCCGAAGGGCAGATTGTTTGCGCTGACGCGGGACGACCTGATGGAACATTGCGCGCTGGTGCGTGCGATGCGTTCGGGCGAGCTTGATCGGCTGGAGATTCCCGAGCAACCCACCGATGTGCTGATGCAGCAGATCGTGGCGGCGTGCGGCGCGGAGTCGTGGGAGGAGTCTGCCCTGTACGAGGTGATGCGGCGCGCATGGCCGTATCGCAATCTCACGCGTCCAGAGTTTGATGAACTGGTCACACTGCTGCACGAGGGCATTGAGAGCTCGCGCGGGCGGTATGGAGCGTATCTTCTGCGCGACCGCGTGAATGGCCAACTGCATGCGCGGCGCGGGGCGCGCATGATTGCGATCTCGAACGGTGGGGCGATTCCGGATACGTCGCTGTTTGCGGTAATGCTGCAGCCGGAGAATGTGCAGATTGCGACGCTGGATGAGCATTTTGCGGTGGATTCGTCACCGGGCGATGTTGTGCTGCTGGGCAACACGAGCTGGCGGATTCAGCGGATCGAGCCGCAGGGCAAGGTGCTGGTGGAGGATGCGCATGGGGCGCCGCCGAGCATTCCGTTTTGGGAGGGTGAGGCTCCGCAGCGCACGACCGTGTTGTCGAGTGGAGTCGCGGAGTTGCGTGAGGAGATCGATCGGCGTACGAACCTGCTGACGCCGAGCGATTTGCTGCGTGGAGCAGTGTCGATCGAGGTCGAGGCGCAGCTCGCGGATGTGCTTGCGTGGTTGGAGATTGAGTGCGGAGTGAACGAGTCCGCGGCGCGGCAACTTGTCAGCTACATCGTGACGGGACGAGCGGTGCTTGGCGCGGTGCCGACGAAGTCGACAATCATTGCCGAGCGGTTCTTCGATGAGGGCGGTGGCCAGCAGTTGATTCTGCATGCGCCGTTTGGCGGGCGGCTCAACAAGGCTTGGGGGCTTGCTCTGCGCAAGCGCTTCTGCCGCGGGTTCAACTTTGAGCTGCAGGCGGCGGCGACGGATAACGGCATCAACATCTCGCTGGCCGAGCAACACAGCTTTCCGCTGGCGGATGTGTTTCAGTTCCTTACGGAGCAGACGGCGCGCGAGCTGCTGGAGCAGGCGTCGATTCCATCGCCGCTGTTCAAGAATCGGTGGCGCTGGGCGGCGGGGCGGTCGCTGCAGTTGCTGCGGATGCAGAAGGGCAAGCGCGTGGCTCCGCAGATTCAGCGCACGCGTTCGGACGATCTGCTGGCGAGCGTGTTCCCGCATGCGTCGGCGTGTCCCGGAGACGATGGTCGGCGATATTGAGATCCCCGATCATCCTCTGGTGCGCGAGGTGATGCGCGACACGCTTTCGGAGGCGATGGATATCGATGGGCTCAACGAGGTGTTGCGCGGCATCGCTTCCGGTGAGATTCGGTGTCTCGCGGTCGATACGCCGGTGCCGTCGCAGTTTGCGCATGAGCTCATCAATGCGATGCCGTACAGCTTCCTGGATCCGGAGGATGCTGCGGCGCGTCGGACACGCGCTGTTTCGCTGAGCAGGACGCTTCCGGATTCACTGACTGATGGTGTAGGCACGATTGATCCACAGGCGATCGCGAAGGTTCGCGAGCAGTTGTGGCCTGATGTGCGTGACGAACACGAGTTGCACGATCTGCTGCTGTCGCTGGTGGCTCTACCGGTCGTATATCTGGAGAGTGAGGCCGCTCCCGCGGAGAGCAGGACGCAGCACTGGGATGTGTTCTTCGCGCGGCTTCAGCAGCACGGACGGGCGCAGGTTCTCCGGCTCGGCGGATGCGCTGTTTGGACGGTCGCTGAGCGAATAAGTGATGCAACGCTGCTTTGGCCGGAGTCGTTCGCTGCGGCGACAGTTGAGGGTGTCGGCGATGAGGGACTTTCGCGGGAACGGGCAACGATGCAACTGGTACAGGGGTGGCTGCAGCTTCTGGGTCCGACGACGGCAGCGCGGCTCGCGGAGATCGTAAGCCTGCATCCGCGTTCGATCCACCAGGCTCTGCTGAAGATGGAGATGCAGGGGCTGGCGATGCGCGGCGTCTTCGAGCGGCCGAAGCCTGCGGACGATAAGCCGCATGAGATCGAGTGGTGCGAGCGTCGCATTCTCCATCGGATTCATCGGCTTACAGTGCGCTCGATGCGTCAACGCACCGAGCCGGTTGCGGCAACGGTGTTCATGCGGTGGCTGCTCGATTGGCACAGGCTCACATCGGCGCAGGATGAGACGCGCCAACTCACCGGTGAAGAGGCCGTGCTTGCGGCGATCGAGCAGCTTGAGGGCTTTGAAGCGCCTGCAGCCGAGTGGGAGCGTTCGCTGCTGCCAGCGCGTGTGCCGAACTACGACCCGCGGTGGCTCGATAACTTATGCCTCGCCGGCATCGTGGGTTGGGGGCGAATCTCGCCGCACCCAGCGTGGCAGAAGAATGCGGGTGAAGCAGCGCTCTCCAAGGCGGTTGGACCGCGTCGCGTGATTCCCACTTCAGCAGCGCCGATTACCTTCTTCCTGCGTGAATCCGCAGAGTGGTTGCACTCGACGCTTTCGGCGAAGCGCATCGATGAGATGACGCTGTCGCAGTCGCTCTCAGTGGAGGCACAACAGATTCGTTCGTTGCTGGCTGAGCGTGGCGCGGCGTTCACCGCGGACTTGCAGCGGATCTCCGGGCTAAGCAAACTACAGACGACGACTGCGTTGTGGGAGCTCGCAACGGCGGGACTTGCTTCGGCCGATGGTTTCGATCAGTTGCGCGCAATGATGGATCCGCGGCGCAAGTCTGTCGCGCTGGCTCAGACACCTGCGGTGAGTCTGCGTAAACGGGCTGCGGCACGCACCACAGCGGGTCGCTGGTCGCTGCTATGGGATCCGGCTATTTCGCCGGCACAGGACGCACACGTCTCTGCGAAGCGGCTGGCGAATGCGACGGAAGACGAGCGGGCACTGATTATCGATGCGGCGAAGCATGCCGATGCGGCGCTTGAGGCACACGCGCGCATTCTGCTGGCTCGTTATGGCGTGCTGTTTCGCGAACTGCTGACGCGTGAGACCAACGCTCCTGCGTGGCGGGATCTTGCGCCGATGCTGCGGCGGTTGGAGGCCCGCGGAGAGATCCGCGGCGGCAGATTTGTGAGCGGGCCGTTCGGCGAGCAGTTTGCATTGCCTGAAGCTGCTGAGGAGTTGCGCTCGGCGCGTGCAAGATCGAACGATGCCGTAGTGCAGGTCGCGGCAGCCGATCCGCTGAACATGGTTGGGATTCTTCTGCCAGGAGAGCGTGTCGCGGCGATTCCCGGCCGTCAGGTTCATCTTCGCAATGGAAATCTGGATGGAGCAGAAACCTCCTCCGATGCGGCCGTGGAGACGATTCCTGTGGCTGTTCCCGCGGCCGCTTCTCTGTGGGCGGAGGTTGCGGCGCAATGAGCCAATCGACGCGCAAGCCGCCTCCGAACGAGCAGGCGACCGTTGAACCGCGGACGGAGACGAACATGACCCCTATGCCGCTTGAGCCAGAGGACTTCTATTACGAGAACGGTCTTATGGTGTTCACCGCGACCTATCACTTAAAGCGCGGTTACTGCTGCAACTCGGGCTGCCGGCACTGCCCATTCGCTGACGCTCAATGAGACGCTGAGTTGCCGAGGCTCGGTGGCTTTGCTGTCGCAACGGAGCGCCCGTGCAATTCGGCTGCGTTGGCGATGAGCAGCGTGATGCGCGGGTCCTTGGCGTAGGGCGCAAGCGCCGCGTCTTCATGGACTGCCGCGCGCACATCAAGGCCGGCGTCGCTGCCTTTGCCGAGCCAGAAGAGCATGCGGTCAACGTCGTGTTCGCGTGCGAAGAGCTTGGCCATCTCCAGGCACATGCCGGGATAATTGTGCGCGCCGAGGATGTGAGCGGTTGTCCCGCCGTTGTCGCCGCCACTCATGATGGCAGGATCGATCTGCAGTGCGCGGGCGAACTCGGTGCGAGCCTCCTCGGCATCACCCTTCTCGAAGTATGCGAGGCCGAGGTTGGAGTGGAAGACGGCGGAATTCTTGTTTATCTTGACTGCGTGTCGGTACGCGTCAATGGCGGCGCGATAGTCTTGCATGGCGTAATAGGTCACGCCGAGGTTGTTCCACGCGGTGGAATCTTTCTTGTGGGCGCGCACGGTACGCAGGAACATCGCACGAGCCAGGTCGACCTGCCGCAACTCCAGGCGCACGATACCCATTTTGTTGAGCAACGTGCTGACATCGCCGCCGCGTTGCAAAGCGTAGCCATAGTAATCGAGCGCATCTTCCGGGAAGCGGCGAGCGCGCAGGACGTCCCCGACCATTTCGAGATCAGCGGCGGAAGCGGTCTTCGGATTGGGAAGATGCGGCGCGATCAGCGCCCAGTCGGGACTGTTGTGCAGCGCCGCGCGCTCGTCCGCCGATGTGAGCGGGGCCGACTGCTGTGGCGGAGCTGCTGTGGATTCGGCGGCATAAGCCGCCAAAGGCGCGAGGAAGAAGGCGAGCAACAGTACGCGGGAACGCATACGCCACCTCCAGTTTCAGCAACAATCTTCCGCCTCGGAATGACACGCGTCAAGCACTGAAAACGTGAGTGTCAATTGGAGCCGGGCGAGCTCGCCGGACGCGGAAATTCAGGGTAAACCGGTTTCGCGTAGTATCCGGCGGTGGTGTGCACTGCCACGCCCGGGCGCTGCACCTTCACCTGCAGTTCGTGGTACTCGTTCTCGTGCTCGCCGGGCGCAGGCGCGAAGGTGAGCTCGTAGCTGGATTTGGTCTGATCCAGCGCCCGCTCGATAAGACCGGCGATATCATTGCTGCCATTCAGGACCAGGCCGCCACTCTGCTGGGCGATGACCTGCAGGCCCAGCTGGCCGAGCTGGACGTCGTGCGTGTTTCGTGGTGCGCGGAGAAAGCTTTCGTAGAAGTTCGTCTGCCCGACGTCCTGCGAGGCGCCACCCGGGTTCACAGCGTCGACGACGATCTGGGAACGGCGAAGTTCGGTTGCCAATCCCACGATGCTCGCGAAGATCGGAGCGCGCTGCGATTGGTTTATTTCAATCCCGGGGCCGCCAAGCAATGGCCATCCGGGCGAGATCCAGATGATGCGCTTCGCCCCCTCCCTGGGCAGCTGTCCGATGAGCCCCTCGAACATGCTGAGGGATAGCTGCAGGCGTTCTTCTGCGCCATAGACTCCGGTCGATCGCGGCAGTTCACGTAAGCCGATGGCGTAGCGGTCAAGCTCGGAGCGCAGCTTGTTGCCGTCGTTGGTGAAGCCGGGCTGCATCTTGAGGCCGCTGTCCTGCAGCACTCCGAGCGCGACGGGTTGCGAAAGATGAGGGTTGGAGGAGAAGAACTGCCCGAGCTGCTGGCGCGCGAAGGAGACCTCGTTATAGGGAAGGTTTACGGCGTCGAGAACGATGACGATACCGGTCACGGTTCCGGTGAGCGCGCGGAAGCCGGCGATGGGCTCCTGATGCTTGTTGTCGGTGAGCGTGAGATCGTCCTTGGTGAGGCCTTCCACCGGTTCTCCGTTGCGTGTGGACACGGTGACGTGGAGGGTCATCTGTTCAGGGTCAGGATGGGCTGGTGACTGGGAGGGCAGTGTTGCGGGAGCGGCGATGGACAACGCAACCAGGATGGACCCGAGATGAAACAGACGCATAGATCTCCGAGACTTCTTCTACTCTGTGATTACGAATGGCAGCCAGTCTCTCATCTCTCGTTCCGTTCGACTAGTGCGTGTTTGTCGTCGGTGCGCTGACAGAGGCAGTTGCGGTTGGGGCAGGTGCGGCTGCCGGCGGCGGAAGCACGCGCACGGCCACTCGTGGAAAGCTGAAGCTGCCGCCGGCGTCGTCGATGACGTTGATCTGACAGACGTAGGTTCCGGGCTTCAGGTCGGTGAGCGGAACGTCGAACTGGAAGGCCACGGCTCCGCGTTGCGGCTCGTTGAGGCTGGTCGCTGTCACGACGGGCGTCTCATAGACTTTTACGCCGCCGGAGAGCAATTCCATGCTGGTGAGCACGCGCACGGGACCTTCCGCGCGGCGGCCAAGGCCGGGCGAAGGTGCCTGCGCGGGCGCGTCTTTCTCGCGGGTCGGGTCATAGACCTCGTAGAGGAGGTAGAGGTGCTGGTTCTGGCGGAAGACGTGTGCGACGTTCGGAACCCATTGCACGCCGTCGCGGTCGAGCGGGTTGGTGGAGTTCTTATCCTTCGACGGCGTGCGCTGGCTCGCGAGCACCACGGAGCTCAACTTGATGGGCGACTTCTTCATGTCGGGCACGTTGATCAGGGTTTCGAAGCTGCCCATCGCGCCCGTCTGGTTTTCGCGCACGACGAACTTCAGCTGATAACAGCCGGGCGCGAGCGTGAAGCCGGTGGAGTACTGAATATTCTTGCGCTCGACCTGCTGCGACTGGTTGACCGCGAGCTTGACCGTATCGCGCACGTTGCCCACGGTGACGAAGCTGTGTTCGTCTTCGCTGGTGTTGATCGCGCACACATCGTTGTTCTTACCGACAGGCCTGCGCACCTGTCCGATGACGTCGAGGCTCGCCTTGTCGAGATCTTTCACCTTCGCGAACGGGATTTGCGATCCCGGCACGATCAGGCTGACCGGCACAAACAGTTCGCCGTTGTGGTTGTCGTTTGCGCGGAAGTAGAGAGCCTGAAGGTACAGGGCGACGTCCGTTGCAGGAAGATCGCTGCGCATCTGCTCCTGCAGAGCCAGCTCGCGGTCCTCGGTCTTCTGGTGCTTGAAGTCGGAGGGCGCGTAGTAGCCGGGACGGTATTCGAGCTTCACATCAGGACGGGTCACCTTTACGGTCAGGTGACGGTAGGCTCCGTCCTGGCGCTGGTCGGTCGATTTGAAACCGAGGATGTAGTAAGCCTCCGTGTCGTTCTGCACCTGCTGGAACGCGGGCGCGAAATCGTTGGAGTCGAAGAAGGCCTTGCCGCCGGTGTCCGAGCTGAGTGTCGCGAGAGTCTCCTGCGAAGAGAAATTGGCATTGAACTGTGCGGTAATGGCGGAGCCGCTATATGCGGAGTTTCCACGCAGGCTGCCCTTGCTCGCATCACCGCCCGGAGGCATCGCCTGCAGACCGCGGGAGTCCACGCTGTATATAGCGAGGTTTGCCTTGGCGGCTTCGTTCGTTGCGGAGCGCAGACTGGCCTGGTTCTCGATGCCATTGCGCGTAAGGCCCCCGGAGAAGTAGAGCATCGATTTGCGCTGATCGACATGCTCGAGGCTCTTCGCGATGGAACGAATGGCGAGCAGCTCGCGGTCGGTGTTGAGACTGTTGTACTCGGTATCGTCGGCGGCGAAAGCGGTTGTGTCGTCCGAGGTGCCGTCGGTTGAGCCGGTGCCGCCGTTTGCGAGGCCACTGGTGTCATCGCCGTTGTAGGCAGCGAGCACCCGCAGCAGGGCGGACTTGTCGGAGGTGAAGTCCTGGTCGAGACTGAGGCCGGTCGACATGCTCACCATGGCGACAAGGTCGGCAGGCTGCATCTTCTCGTTTACGTACTGCTTCGCTGCGTCTACTGCGCGATCGATGTCTTCATCCTGCATCGAGCTGAGGTCGAAAAACATGACGATGAGGCGGTGATCTTTCAGCCTCGCGGGGTCGGAACCAAAGCTGCGCTCGATGAGATCGGCAACCGAAGCTTTGCCGGTGACAGTCTTTTCGGAGAGCTTGGCTGCTTCGTCCACATTCTCGTAGTCGAAGCTGGCGATCTTCTGCGGCTTGCCGTTCTCGAGAATCTGGAAGTCGCTGGCCTTCAGGTCCTTCACCAGTGCGCCTGTTTTTTTATCGCGCACGATCACGTTGGTGAGCACAATGTTCGCATTGATGCTCAGCGTGTAGCCGCCCGTGGTCTGCTGCGCGGCTGTGCCTTGTGTGTCAGGGGTCTGAGCAGCGGGAGACGGAGGCGCCGGCGCACTCGTTTGTTGCGGCGAGCCTCCCAGCATCATCGCCAACCCTGTCACTGCAGCCATTAGGTGCTTCATGCGATCTTCCTCTGCTCTCTTCTCTAGAACCTGTAGCGTGCCTGCACGAGCAGCGTCCGCATTGTCGCGGCGCTCGTAATCCGTCCGAAGTTCGCGGAGTTCTCCACGACGTTCACGCCGCTGTACTGCACAGTGTTGAAGACGTTGTTGGCCGTCACGCGAGCTTCGAGCGAACGTGTCTCGCCGAGTGCGAAGGTCCGCGATAGCGACGCGTTCGCCTGAACAATTCCCGGTCCTTCGATCGATCCCTGCGAGGCCGTTCCGTACGCCCCGGTGGCGGGGATAGCAAACGCCGCGGTGTTGAACCACTGTTTCACGGTGCCCGGCCCCGTGATCGGTTGCGTGAAGATTCGGTCAGGTCGCAGCGTGAACGTGTTGGCAGCGGCGGCTTCCGCCTGGTTGCCGGAGTAGGTCGGCGTGAGGTAGCTGCCGCTGGCGAAGGTGAAGTTGCCGCTTAGCGAGAAGCCATCGAGCGCGTAGGACCAGACGCCGCCCTTGTTCAGGAAGGCGCGGTTCGGGCCGAACGGAAGTTCGATGACCCAGTTGCCGGTGAGCTCATGGCGCCGGTCGAAGCTGGCGTTGCCTTCTTCGAGATCGAGACGATAGAGATTCTGCACGGGCGTTCCCACCGCACCGCCGACACCGGAGGCATTGTCTATCGCGTGCGAGTAGGTATAGGTGAGGCCCAGCGCGATGCCTTTCTGCTGGCGCTTCTGCGCACTCACGACGAGTGCGTTCGCGTGCGAACCGGCGGCAGACTCCTCCCAGTCGAACGGCGCAATGCCCGGCGTTGTCACGCCGTTTGGCGTGGCATTGGCAGCGCCTACGACGTCGAGGCCACTACCCTTCGAGCCGTTGTAGCCGACGTTCAGGACGATGCCCATCGGAATCGTGCGCTGAAGATTCAGGTTATAGAGCTGCACCATGCCCAGGCGATAGTTCGGGTCGACGGCCCAGTTGTTCTGAATAGTGAACGTGCTCGCGGCGCATCCGTAGCCGTTGGCGAGATTGAAGTTTGCGCTGCTTGCCGGACGAGTGTGCACGTTTCCGTTCTGATCGGTGTACGTGTAGGCGCTCTGTGTTGTGGTGCATCCAGTCGGCGTCGGGTTTGGATTGGCCTTCGTCGGCGCGAGCGCAGAGTTGTTTTGCGTCTCGGCGAACGGCGGCTGATGCGAGAGATTGCGCGCGAAGGTCGCGTACTGTCCGGTGTTGTACATGATGCTGTAGCCGCCGCGGAGGACCGTGTCCTTCGTCCAACCGGAATTCTTCAGCTTGTAGGCGAAGCCGAGCCGCGGCGCATACATGGTGTGGTCCGGATGCACGAGGCCCGCCTCGTTGCCATTGCCGGGCATCACGACCTGGTAGGGAAGGGGACCGCTGCTCGGATAGAGATTCACCAGGCGATTGTTCTTCTCGCTATAGGGGCCGAAGTACTCATAGCGCAGGCTGTAGTTGAGCGTGAGGTTCGACTTGATTCGGAAGTCGTCGGACACATACCAGTCGTAGACGTTCTCACGCAGATAGGTCTTATAGAGGCTGGCCTGGAGCGACGTGCTGTTCGGCAGGCCCAATAGGAAGTCTGCGAAGGCGTTGCCTGAGTTTGTACCGGCCTGGCTGAGAACCTGATCCGCCGGAGCTGCCGTTGCGTAACCCGTGAAGGTGAAGCTGCCGAGAGGATTGTTGCCGCCGATAGAGTCCGCGTGCACGCGCCGCACGTCGAAGCCGAAGCGCAGGTTGTGCTTCTGGTGACGCCAGGAGACGAAGTCCGAGAAGCTGATCGTCTGATTGATGAGTTGGCTCGGCGTGGTGTTGGAGAGGGATGTGTAGGGGGCGATGCTGAAGTGCGGCAGGCCGTTGTAAAAATTCGGATCGGCAAAGCCGCCGGAGTTGTTCGGGATACTCAGTCCGGCCTCTTCCGAAGGATTCGTGCTGGTGTTGGTGAAGTAGTTGCGAACCTCTGTGTTGAACCGGTTCCAATTGAGGCTCGCGTTGTTCGAGAGCCGCCCATAGCCGATGGTATAGCCGACGTTCAATCCGTTACCGCCGCTCTCCGTCGCTCCGCCAAGCGGAAGGAAGATGTTGCGCTGGTCCGATGCCGCGTGCGAGTAGTTGTAGCCGATGTTGATGTTCTGCCGCAGTGATGGCGGAGCGTTGGTGTTACCACCGTTGCGCCGCCCGCCCCCGCCTCCGCCGAAGCGGCCAAAGGGTGTGTTCGCCGCCTGCCCCAGCGTGCGCACATAACGCGCGTTCAGGTTGAAATTGTTGTTCCCGGCGTTGGAGATCGTCTGGTAGTTGTATCCATTCGTGAGCGAAATATTCGGCTCCGGGTAGTACGCCAGCAGCGCGGTGGCCTGCGGCGAAATCGGCAAAGTGGCGTTCGCGAGGTTGTTACCGGGGATTGGCTGGCCCGTTGTCGGATCGTAAAGCGGGACATGCGTTGTTGTGCTGTTCGGCAGATACGTTTGCGAGAAGTCACCCCGGCGCTCGAGATCCGTGGGCACGAGACCGTCCTGAAGGAACGAGTTCAGGTTGCGCTGTCCGCTGATGTTCAGGAATCCGAACTGCTTCGTGTTCGGCTTCGTCAGCCCCGGGATGTAGGGGCTTCCGGCGAGGCTTGCACCGAAGCGGTTCTGGAAGCCCGCAGGCTGCATGATCGGTCCTGTCGGCGACCATGGCGCTGAGTTCAGCGCGTTGTTGCCACCCTGGTAGAAGACGTTGCCATGCGGCTGCGCCGGGTTGAAGTTGCGGAAGGAGCCAAAGCCACCGCCGCCGCCGCGACCTCCACCGCCTCCACCCCGTCCCCCACGTCCGCCGCCTCCGCCTCCGAAGCCGCCGCCTCCCATCATTCCGCCAATCACCGAGACAATTTGATTGGTGGGATCTGCGCCCTGCGGAAGCTGGCCGTTCGCGCGTGCCTGCTCGACAGCATCCTGCACGCGTTGCCGAATCTCATCCTCGCTAAAGTTCGCGAGACCGTTCGTCTGGCCCATCTGCCCGTTCACAGTGATCGATTCGCTGCCCTGCGCCGTTTCGTCGGTGCCGGATTGTCCAAGATTGCTCAGCGTCGGCATGGCCACATCGCTGTTACCATTCGCCGCGCTTGCGTCGGTGACGTCTGTGTTGCCTGCAGTGAGGCTCAGATTCTGTGTGCCCGATCCCAGAGCGGTTGCGCTCGCCGCGGCCTCCTGCTTTGCTTCTGCAGCCGCGACGCGGCTCGCGAGCTGCATGCCGAAGTCGGAGGTCTTAACCAGCGTGATGCCGGCCATTGCTTCGCTGGCATTCAGCACGACCTCCTGCGTCACGGGTGCGAAACCGGCAAGTTCTGCGCGGACAACATAACGTCCATTGCGCGGGATAGTCATGGCGTACGCGCCGTCGATACTGGTGGCCGCTGCGTATTTCTTGCCGGTAAGAGTGTTCGTTGCTGTTACCGCAACACCGGGGAGCGGCACTCCTCCGGCCTTGCCAACAGTGCCCGCGATGATCGTTCCGCGAATAATCCCGCCCTGCGCCTGCTGCGCCGGAGGTGATGTCGAGGCTTGCGCCGTCGAGGCCGACGGCGCACCAGTCTGCGTCGCTGCCGATGGAGGCGTGGGCGTCTGCGCTCCGAGTGGGACCAGACTCGCCATGCATACAACGACACTCCACCTGCTTACCCTCGACCTCACCCAATCCTCCTTCCAAAACTGTTCGGAATGCACCCGTGCATCGCGTGAGAAACTCGCGCTTTTGCAGCCGCCGTTGTCTTCAGAGCTACTTCGGCGACTGCGGAGTGGACTGCGGCTTCCCGCTGGCCGGAGTTGCCGTCTCCGCCGTTCCGGGTTCCGCGCCGTCTTTGGTATCGGTGGAGCGGCGCCGGCCGCTGCCTGGAGTCATTACCGTCAGCTCCTTAGCGACGAAGCGGCCGCTCTTCACCTCGCCCGGTCCCGCCACCCGATCCCCAACCTTGATATCCGCCAGCGTGATGCTCTCGCCTGCCGGAGGGGCAGTTGTGCTGGCGCCTGCTCCCATCCCCGATCCCCCAACCATCGTCATTCGGCCACGATGGAACGAAGTGTTCTCGTCAAATCCGATTGTCTGCGAGACGCCGTCCGGCCGCTCCAAAGTCAGGGTCGCATTGTCCATGTCGATAGACGTCACACGGCCCGCGATCAGCGTTTTTCCGAGGTTGGCGAGTTGCTGCTTCTGCGCCTCCTCCATCTTCTTCATCTGGTCGGCGTCGATCGAAATCAGCACAGCCGCGTGGATCGTTTTGTTTGGCGCATCCATATTGCCCATGGCCATCAGGCCGTCACCGGTCTTCAGGTCGGCGAGCTTGATCGGGTTGCCGCGGCCGCGCATCACGCGCGTGTTGTCGGTGGTCACGACCTGGTAGACCGCGCCATCCACGGTCTTGATCGTCACCTGCGGCCCGGCGATCGCGGTGATTGTGCCGCCGATGCGTTGCATCCCCGCAAACTGTCCGCGTCCCATGCCCTGGCCGGCCGGATCCTGCGCCTTCGCGTTCACGGCACAGAGCGGTATCAGCAACGCCAGTGCGACTGCTGCCCGTTTCCCCTGCCGTCTCATCCCCTGCTCCCCTTTTTCTAGTTGCGTCGTTAGGAATTAAGACGGTGAAACGACAGGGAAGACGCGCTCTCCGTCACAAAATCTCTCCACCGAAGCTCTTTCCCTGTACTGCCTTACACTCTGCCTATGCCCGACATGCATCTCCACCCCCCGACGCACCAGACCAAACATCATGAGCAGCATTTTCAATCTTCTGACACGGTGCGCGATGTCGTCATCGGCCTCTCGGACGGCCTCACCGTTCCCTTTGCGTTGGCCGCCGGTCTTGCCGGCGCCGTCGGGGCGACGCGCCTCGTCGTGCTCGCCGGACTGGCCGAAATTGCCGCCGGCTCCATCGCCATGGGCCTTGGTGGATATCTCGCCTCCCGAGGAGACTCCGAACACTACGCCTCTGAGCGCCGCCGCGAAGAGATGGAGGTCGTCGAGCGCCCAAAGGACGAGGAGGAGGAGATCTACGAGATCTTTTCGGCTTACGGCGTCTCGCGCGATGCCGCAACTCCCGTGCTGCGTTCGTTGCAGGCAAATCCTCCGGCTTATGTGGACTTCATGATGCGCTTTGAGTTAGGTCTGGACGAGCCGGCACCCGGCCGCGCCCTCGGTTCTGCGATAACGATTGCATTTTCGTACATTCTCGGCGGCGCCGTCCCGCTGGCGCCCTATCTGCTCAGTCACACCATGGCGGACGCTCTTCATATTTCCATCATCATCACGTTGATTGCACTGCTGATCTTCGGCGGATTGAAGGGTCGGCTGCTGGGCTCGCAGGTTGTTCGCAGCGCCGTCCAGACCATGCTCATAGGAGGACTCGCGGCGGGAGCTGCATTTACGCTCGCGCGGCTGCTCAACGGACACGCCTAGGAATTGAGTTCGAAGTTACTCGCCGGCGAGCCGAATCCTGCTGACATAATCCGGCATCTGTGAGGCGTACACTGTGCGTTATCTTGCTCGGCCAGTGCCGAGTTTCAGAGCAACGGCCGCATCAATTCGAGCATCGCATAGCAGGAGCCAGCCGCCATGTTGATCCAGCAGTCTTCCTCCCCCACGCTGCTCGCCCGCTTTCGTGCGACTCGTTCCGCTACGATGCAGTTCTGCGCATCGCTCACTCCGGAAGACATGATGGTGCAGTCCTGTCCGGAGGCCTCGCCCCTCAAGTGGCACCTCGCGCACACCTCATGGTTCTTTGAGACCTTCATCCTCAACGAGTTCGTAGCCGCCTACCAGCCGTTTCATCCGGACTTCCGCTGGCTCTTCAACAGCTACTACAAGGCGCTCGGCGATATGCCGGAGAAGAGACTGCGCTCCAGCTTTTCGCGGCCACCGCTGGAGCAGATCCTCGCCTACCGCGAGCACGTTGACGCCGGCATAACACGCCTGCTTGAACAGGGCACCGAAGACGAGGCACTGCGCCGCATCACGCTCGGCCTGGAGCACGAGCAGCAGCACCTCGAACTAGCCGCCACGGACATCAAGAACGCCTTTTTTACGAATCCGTTGCGTCCTGCCTACCGCGAGCGCGTTTTCGAGCCCTCCTCGGAGATCATCGCGCCGCCACTTGAGTGGTTGAGCTTCACGCCTCCCGGCCCAGGATTGGTCGGCATCGGCATCACGCCGGATCCCAATGCGATCGAGAGCTTTGCCTTCGACAACGAGACGCCGCGTCATCCCGTCTATCTCGCACCCTTTCGTCTTGGCGCCCGTCTTGTCACCTGCGCTGAGTATCTCGCCTTCCTCGATGAAGACGGCTACTCACGCCCCGAGCTCTGGCTCTCCGAAGGCTGGGACACCATGCGCGCACAGGGTTGGGCGGCTCCGCTCTACTGGCAGCGCGACCCCACTGCACGTTCCGGCTGGAGCATCTTCACGCTTGATGGCACGCGTTCGCTCGAGCAGCTCTCGGAAACGCCGGTCTGCCACATCAGCTTCTTCGAGGCTGACGCCTTTGCGCGCTGGAGCGGTGCGCGTCTGCCTACGGAGTTCGAGTGGGAACACGTCGCTGCGCAGCATCCCGTTCAGGGAACGCTGCTTGAGTCCGGCGCGCTGCACCCGCTACCTCCGGTCGCGCTCGAAGACCGCCATCAGCCGCAGCAGCTCTACGGCGATGTATGGGAGTGGACTGCGTCGCCATACACGGGTTATCCCGGCTACAAACCGCTTCCTGGCGCGCTGGGCGAGTACAACGGCAAGTTCATGAGTTCGCAGATGGTTCTGCGCGGCGGCTCTTGTGTCACACCGGCGTCACATATCCGCGCTACCTATCGCAACTTCTTCCATCCAGCGACACGTTGGCAGTTCAGCGGCCTGCGCCTTGCCCGGGACTCCGCCAGCTAACTCGAGCGACAATATTCAACAGGGAGAACGGCCACCTTTGTTAACCAAGTGGCCGTCTTCTTTGCGTTGACTCAAACCGTCACGGTCACCCGCATGAAAGTTGCGGGAATAGAGGCGATATTCCTGTCGGAGCTCTCGTTTTTCTCTGCGAAAAGGGTCTTCAGTTCGCCGTGTAGTTCTGCTGCTTTTCCATTCTTTTCAGCGGCCTCATAGGCATTCATGGTCGGCCCGTAGTAGTCCCGGAAGGCGTCGACCAGTGCAGATGGCCCCGCAGCGTAGTTGAACGTAAAGCTGTCTCGAGTGCATGAGATGTTCTCCTTCGGAATGCCCGCGGCGACGAATCGGTCGACCACATCGCTCTCGACGCCCCACTTCATCGGGCTGACGAAACCATCCGGCGGAGGCGGAGAGTACGCGGAGCTGATCTTCAGGATCTGCGCCACCAGCGTCGGATCGCCCGGAATCCAATTTCCCATAATGATCCGGCCTCCCGGCTTCGTGACCCGCACCATCTCCTTCGCCACATCGTAGGGCTTTGGCGCGAACATCGCTCCAAAGATGCTGACCGTCAGGTCAAACGAATCATCCTGCAGATCTTGCAGGTCACAGGCGTCTCCCTCCTGAAACCTGCAGTTTGTCAGGCCCTGTTCCTTTGCCCGCCGATTCCCGGCCTCAACTAGTCTCGATGAGATATCAACACCTGTAACGTCCGCGCCAAGTCTTGCCTCTGGCAGAGCCGTTGTTCCATCTCCGCATCCGAGATCCAAAATCTTCATTCCTGGGATGATTCCAAATTTTCGGGCCAGTGCTTCTCCGCTATCCCTCATGCTCTCGGCTATACGCGTAAAGTCCCCTTTTTCCCATAGAGCTTTGTTCGGATTCATAAAATCCTTTCGCGTAAAGATTGAGCGAATGAGCAAATGCGAATGAATTCTAAACAACTTGAGGCAAGATCTTCGAGCTATTTCGGGATCCTTCGCGCGGACGACGTGGCAACATTGCTGGAACCCGACGCAGTTTTCCGCATCAAACTGGTTCTACCGTGGAAGTTGCAGTAGATTCCGGAAGTCGAATCCGATGAAAGCGCAGAGTCCTTCCTGATGATTGAAACCGCCGATGCCGTGCGTGAAGCCGTCCTTACCGAAGCCATCGCTGGCCTCTCGGCTCGTCCTAAGACTCTTCCCCCCTGGCTCTTCTACGATGAAGAGGGCTCCGCGCTCTTCGAGAAAATCACCCAACTGCCCGAGTACTACCTTACGCGCGCCGAGCGCGCCATTTTCGCTGAACGCGGTGAGGAGATCATCCGCGCAGTTGGCCATCCCCTGACGATCGCTGAGCTCGGCTCCGGCTCCTCGTCGAAGACAGGCCTTCTGCTCGCTGCTGCCGCTCGCCGTCAACCGCGGCTTCTCTATCAACCGATTGACGTCAGCCCGTCCGCACTCGAGCAGGCCGCTGCCACACTGCCCGCCGCTATCCCAGGCGTCGTCGTCCGGCCCCAGATCGCCAATTACATCACGAACGGTTACACCATCGAGCGTCCTGACGACTGCTGTGTCCTCGCGCTCTACATCGGATCCAGCATCGGCAACTTTGGCCCGGACGAGGCGCGCGCGATCCTCCGCAAGCTCCGCAAGCAGTTGAAGAAGACCGGTGACGCCGTTCTGCTCGGTGTTGACCTTGCACCCAACCGCAATAAAACGGTCGAGCAACTCATCGCCGCGTACGACGACGCTGCCGGAGTTACAGCTGCCTTCAACAAGAACATCCTCGCGCGTCTCAATCGTGAATTGAGTGCCGATTTCGACCTCAGCTCCTTCCATCACCGCGCCTATTGGAACCCGCAGGACAGCCGCATCGAGATGCATCTCGTGAGTAACCTCGCCCAGGCGGTCACCATTGATAGCGAGCGCATCGCCTTTGCATCCGGCGAGAGCATCCACACAGAGAACAGCTACAAGTTCACCGAGCGCGGCCTCCGCGAGCTTCTCCACGACTCCGGTTACAGTTCACCGCAGTGGTTTGAGGATAACGACCACCACTTCGCCGTCGCGCTCGCTTATCCGGTCTAGCCCGCCCGTTTGTAATCACTACTTTTGCCGCCGCTCTTTGATTCGAGCACAACCTCGCGGATGCGAATGCTCTTGTCGAGCGCCTTGGTCATGTCATAGACCGTCAGAGCCGCAACCGCCGCCGCGGTCATCGCCTCCATCTCGACGCCCGTGCCCGCGACGGTTGCCGCGGTAGCACGAATCGCCACACCACCTGCAACCACCTCCGCGCTTACGTCGACGAAGCTGAGCGGCAGGGGATGGCACATCGGAATCAGTTCGCTTGTCTTCTTCGCCGCCTGAATCCCCGCAAAGCGCGCAACCTCCAGCGGATTGCCCTTCGGGTTCTTCGGCAGCGCTGCGAGCACCGCCTCATTCAGTTCGACGAACGCGCTCGCGATCGCCTCACGGCGCGTCTCGGCCTTCGCGCTCACATCCACCATGTGCGCCTGGCCGGCATCGTCAAAATGCGAAAGCTTATCGCTCATCTCACCGATGCTACCGCAGCAGCACTCGCACAGCCTCACCTGCCACGAATCGCTCGATCTCTTTCGGCAGGACCACAAACCCGTTCGCCCGCGCATTTGCCGCCAGATCTCCCGACCCCTGCCACGGCACCACGCGCACGCTCACCTGCTTCCAGTCGCTTTCAACGATTGCCGGAAGAAATCGTGTCACTCTCGCTCCACCCTTCACATTCTCTGCCAATAACGCTTCGACAAAGCGTGGCGCAATCTCTGTCTGCCCGCTTAGCGCGCGCAACATTGGTGCGACAAACAGCCTGAAGCAGACCTCCGTCGAAACAGGATTGCCGGGCAGGCCGAAGAAGTAGATCCACTCCGAATCTTCGTTCTCTGGTCTCTGTTCTCTTTTGATCCTCCCGAACACAATCGGCTTGCCCGGCTGAATCATTGCGCCGGTAAAGAAAAACTCCGCGCCATACTCAGCGAGCACCTGCTCCACCAGGTCGTACTTGCCCATCGACACGCCGCCCGAAAGCAGCATAAGGTCCCACGTGCTGGCCTGCGCGATCCGTTTGCGCAAGTCCGCCAAGGTGTCCCTTGCTATCTCGAGCTTTCCTCCAACCCCTCCCTCGTTCGCGACCATCGCCGCCAACGCGTAGCTGTTCGAGTTGTAGATCTGCCACGGCTCCGGTTTCGCATCGAGCTTCACCAACTCGTCACCCGTTGCGACGATCGCCACCTTTGCCCGTTCAAACACCTCGAGTTGCGCCTGCCCGCAGTTCGCAGCGAGAGCAATCTCCGCGACTCCCACGCGCCGTCCCGCAGGAATCACCTCTGCACCGGCGCGTGCCTCCGCCCCTTGCGGCACTACGTTCTCACCAGACTGCAGGCTTCGTCCGCCGGGGACCTGTAGCAGCCCATCCGTTCCCAATTCCGCATGTTCCACCATCAGCACCGCGTCCGCGCCTTCCGGCAACGGAGCACCGGTCATAATCTCGATGGCTTCGCAATCGCGAACCGGCGACCCGCGCCACATCTCACCGGCTCGCACCGCCCCAATGATCCGCAACGGTTGCGTCTCCGAAATGTCAGTGCTCCGCACGGCATAGCCGTCACGCGTTGACCGAGGAAATGGCGGCTGGTCTCGCTTTGCCCACACAGGCTCTGCAAGGACCCGTCCAAAAGCATTCTCCAGTGCAAGCGCCTCCCGTTCCCGCGGAGGCTTCGCGACTGCAGCCGCGTGCCGTAGCACTTCCGCCAACGCCTCCTCGAACTCCAGCACCCGCTCGCTCACCGTCACCTCACAGAAAGCGAAAGCCCCGGCCGAGAACTCGCTCGACCGGGGCACATTCGCTCACCTTTACTTCTTTTTGCTGGCTTTGTAGCTCGTGTCTATCTTCTCGCCCAGGCTCGTGAGAACCTCCTTCACCGCCTCCGCATGAGGGCCATCGGGAGCCAGCGACAGATAGTGCTGATATGCATCGACGCAGCCCGGAGGAGGCACGATTTTCTGCGTCTTGGCGTCAAAGGTGGACTTCGCGATCAGCGCCTGTCCCTTGATGAAGTAGGGGTCCGGACGGTTCGGGTCGGCGGCAATTGCCTTGTCCGCCGCGGCCGCGGCCGCATCGGTCTGCCCCGCGTTGAACAATACCGCCGCTTCGTTGCCGTAGAACATTCCGGCGTTGGCCGGTTCGGCCTTGACGGCATTCTCAAAGGCCGCAGCCGCATCGGCCGGCTTGCCCTGCTTCGCGAGCGTATTGCCGACACCGTTCCACGCCGCAGCCTGGTCGGCCGGCACCGGCTTCTTCGAAGCCGCATTCAACTCGGCGCCCTTCTTATAGGCGTCGATGGCGTCGTTGTAGTTCTTCATCGCTTCGTCGTCGCCGCTCACAGGCTTATGCGCGTCTTTGTCCGCCTTGGCGAAATGATCTCCTTGCGCCTCCAGCGTATTGCCGTAGCTGATCCACAGGATGCTCTCATCCGGCTTCGCGTCCACGGCCGCCTTCATGTCGCTGACGTCCTTGCTCACGTCGCCTGCCGTTGGCCGGGCAGCAGCCAAATCGGTGCGCACCGTCGCCAGCGTCGCGTTCAGGTTCGCAATCTTCTTATTGGCATCTATCGCCGCTGAAGCGTTCTTCTTGTACTCCTCGAGCGCCTTCTTCTGCTCCGGCGTCATGGCGTTGACGTACTCCGCCCGCGTCATGTCGAAGTCGACCGTCTTGTCATCGCCAGCTTTGAGGCTGACCGGTGCAGAAGTGAAGTCGACGTCCTTGCCCTGTTCCTCTACGATCACCATGTAATCGCCAGGCGCAACATCCGTTGCCTTGTAGTTGCCCTGCGCGTCGGTCGGCGTGGTATTGACATACGTCCGCTCCTTCACGGGCTTGGAGATGTCCTTTGTAAACTTCACCTTCCCGTCCGTCACAGGCTGTCCGGCCGGGTTGATCACCTTTCCATGCACGGTTGCATTCTGTGCAATCGCCGGTGCCGCGGCACCCATCGCCACCACGGCCGTTGCCGTCAGCAAAATCTCTCTCCAGGTTCTCATCCGTTTCCTTCCTTCGTGCGAATCATCGCGCTTGCATCCGCTGTCCACTCTCTTTTGGACGCTGGAAATCAGCCCATGCCACATACTCTCTTGCCAGGGGTGGCCGTCCTTCGGGCAGCACGACCAACTTACATGTATCTTTGCCCTCGATTCAACCCTGCATGAACCTTGGTGCAGCCCGACTAGCGATCTTCTCGCTCTGCGGCTCGCTCGGCAGCCGTCACATCTTCCATTGTCTCAGGGGCCTCTACGGCGGACGCCAGCACCTCTCGGGCAGCCGCCTCATCCTCGGGCCGCACCTGCAGTCGCGCAGAAAATGCCCCCGGAATCAAATTATTTGCATTTTCTCCCTGCAGGAATGAGGTGATGCCTGCCGAGTCCAGCACCATCCGTGCCATGTTCGCACTCGACGGGTCCGGCAACTCCGCAACCGTTACCAAACCCTCCGGCGGATATGCCTTCGACTCTTCCGTCAGCCGCTCCAACTCTTCGTTCTGCTCGCTCATGCTCGTCTCATCTCTGCGCCAGAACTCACTGGCGCTACTTCGGTTCGGCAATCTCAGCTACTTCGGCTCGATTGATTGTAGGTGGAACGTAATCGTCCCCCAGAACAGCCGGGCCTGCATCTGCACGGGCAGATGACGCGTGTCATCCGTGTACCAGATCCAGATCTGGCCCCGGTTCTTCACTACGCCCTCATCGGCGGTCGCTTGCACTTTGACGGTCTGAAAGGTCCCGGCGGGTGTCTTAATCTCCTCTTTCGACTCCACTTTCATCCCCACCGTCACCGTCCGCATGCTGTCCGCCAACGGGAAGTACATCGTCTGTCCCACATTCAGCGGCTGCGACTGCGTGTAGAAAATTGCCGAAAGGGAATCCGTCACGCAGGCTGGAACGTTCGCCTCTTTATGAGTCGCAGTGCCTTTCACCAGATTGCGCTCATTTTGAGTCTGCTTGCCGCGGGAATAATCGAACATCAATTCACTGGCAATCTTCCGCCGGCCCTCCTGCGTCTGCTTGTTGAATCCATTCGAGCATCCCGTCTGCAGGTTGAAACTTGACTGGAACCTGTCCACAACCGGAAACAGCATATTAATCGCGCCGATTGTGTCCGCAGTCGCCGAGATCTTCAGCGAATCGCCAGCCTGGTCCAGATGGAACACAGCAACGCCCGCCGTAAAGACGCGCCAGTCCACGTTGAACGTCAGCACCTGGTGCTGCGGATACTCAAATCCGGTAATCGGCGCCTGCAGAGGAGGAATCGGCCGCTGCGGCGCAGGCGTTTTGGTCACTCCTTGCGCCGCCGCCGCGACTCCGAGGGACACGATCACAACAAGCACGGAGACGGTCCGCAGAGCCGAGCACATCCAGGCCTTCAAATTACCGTCTCCCCTTGCCCTTTAGATATGTGCGCTATACAGCCACATGCGGAGGATGAGCGCTGCATATAAGGCAGCCGCCCCAATGCTGGCATTGTACTCGCGGTGATGACGGTACCGCTCCGGCGAGAACCTGCCTATCCCCCTTTCAGCGCCCGGTCCCGCGTCCGCAAAACGCGCCGGTGTCAGTCGCGGCAGCAGCCGGGGCACACGCCGCGCATACTCCTCAAACTGCGGAAACGTCGCGCGCAGAAACTCCTCTTCCGACAGAATCGTCGGCAAATAGATCGCCAGGAACATTGCGACCAACAGCACCACCAGCCACCATCGCCCGGCTGCGACGGCAAACCCCGCCGCAATCGACATCGAGCCCAGGTACAGCGGATTGCGCGTGTAGGCGTATGGCCCGGTGCGAGTCAGTTCAGCATTCTTCTTCACGTAGCCGGCGGCATATCCGCGCAGCCACAGCCCGGGAATCACCAAGCACCAGCCCCCACGCCAGTGTCGTCCATGTTGGCCGCGCGAAAACGAGAAACACCGCGGCCACGACAAACCCCAGCGGCACGCGCGCTCTTCGCGCAATCTTCTGCCATCCTCGCCGCTCGGTTGCCATCCTTCCATCTTCGCAGATGGAACGCAACCCACAGCTCGCAGCTTCAGGCGTAACCCACTAACTCCTTGACCTCGCGCGCAAACCTCGTCCACCGTAATGCGCGCCAGCCCCGCGTCGATCTCCGCCACGCGCTTGTGGCTTGTCACGGAACCGACGCCACGCACCACTCGCATCGGCCCTTGACCCCATGGTCCATTCCTCGCCGGGTCCGTCGGTCCATACAGAGCCACCAGCGGAATTCCCAGCGCCGCCGCGAGATGCGTCGGCCCCGAATCGCCGCCCACCAACAAAGATGTCTTCCGCATCAGCGCAATCAATCCAGCAACGTTACACACCACCGTCTCCGCTGCACCTCCGCTAGCAGCCACCACGCTCGCTGCGACCGCGTCATCCTTCTTCGGCGCGTTCACCAGCGGCACAAATCCCATGGCACGCAACTCGCGCGCCAGTGCGCCATATCTCTCCGCCGGCCATTGCTTCGCTCCCCAGCCAGCTGAGGCTGCCAACAAGCAGACTCTGCGGTCTCCCACAAGCTCCGCAGCCCAGTTATCTGCCCACGGCTCGTGTGGCAACCTTACTGGTGCGGGTTCCAGGGCGATACTGCACGCCGCACCCAGCAGCGCCGCGCCCTGATCGACAACGTGCGTGCCGATCCGCCTCCGCGTGCTGCGATAGAACCTCGCCGCCGCCGCCTCGCGCGGATTCTCATACCCCGCAAACTCGCGTGCGCGCGCAAACCGTCCAATCACCGCCGACCGCATTGTGCCTTGCATGTCCACGGCCACGTCGTAGTGCTCGTCACGCAATTCCTTCCGCAGTGCAGCCACCGACCGCAGCGTCTTCCACGAGAACGGCGCCGCGCTCCACATCTTCGTCTCCGCCAGGTGCACACGGTTCACAATCTCGCCGTGCCCATCGTCGTTCACCAGCAGCGGAGCCCACCGCGGATCCACCACCCAATCGATCGTCCAATCGGGCCTCGCCGCGCGCAGTGCCGCTGCTGCCGGCAGCGCATGCAGGACATCTCCCAGCGCTCCAACGCGGACTATCAATAGTTTCACGCCTGCTGCTCTCCCGATAGCTTCACGCGGTCTGCGCTCCCAGCCGCGTCTCCAACACACTTACCACCGCGTCCGCATCAGCGAACTCCGCCTCGAGCTTCACCACCATCAGCGGTCCCAGCGTCTCCAGTCGCTCACTCATCATCGCCGTCAGCTTCACACGATCCTTCTCCGTGGTCACAAATCCTGTCGCATTCAACTGTCGGCCAACCTCAAGGATGCGTTCCATGTCCCGCATCTCGTACGCGTGGTGATCCGCAAAGGCAATCGTCTCGACAACACCACAACCCGCTTCTCTCAGCATCGTCTGAAAACCCTCCGGCCTCGCAATCGCGCAGAACGCAACCGGTCGAAGTCCTGCACTAAAGACGAACAGAGGAGCAGGGAAGATGAGCCTCCGCCGCACCACCCACATCTGCGCTCCCTCACGCATCAGCTTCCACGCGCGAGCCTTCACATCGTCCAGTTCATCTTCACGAACCACCACGGCATCAGCCCGCCGCAGTGCGTCGAAGCCCTCACGCAGATTGCCCTGCGGGCAACAGCGTATCGTCCAGGTCCTCCGCTGTCACCAGCGCTACATCAAAATTCCGCGCAAGTTGCCGGTGCTGAAACCCATCATCCAGCAGATGCACACCGCGGCCGGAGGGCGTACTTGATTCGGCATGAGAGCCGGCAATGTATCGGTCGCCGTAGACCCAGACAGGCGCACCCGTCCGTTGCGCGATCAGCACAGGTTCATCTCCGAAGGATGCCGCAGCATCTACGGAGTCGATCTGCACTCTGTTCCGGCTCCTTGCTTTTACGCCCATACCCCCTTGAGAGGACATCCACATCCCATCCACGCGCGCGCAGCATCTTCGCCAGCGCAATCACCACCGGTGTCTTCCCCGCGCCGCCTGCTGAGATCGACCCCACGCTCACCACCGGGCATCGCAGCCTCTTTGGCGTACCTCGAAGCCGATCCCTCATCGCAATCACCGCTCGATAAAGCGGTACCAGCGGCAAGGCCCACGGCCTGCGTACACTCACGCCTTGGCTCCGACGTGCAACGTTGCGAGAATTGCCTCAATCGCGCGGCCTGTCGCTCCCTGCTGCTTTTCAAAGACGCTGCGTCCCCGCTCTCCCATCGCGCGCGCGGCTTTGGGGTTCGCCAGCAGCTCGGCAATCGTGGATTGAAGCTCGTTGCTGTCCTGCACTACACGAATTGCGTTCGCCTTCTGCATCGACAAGACGATGTCCCGAAAATTTTCGTACGACGGTCCAATCACCACCGGAACGCCGAACTGCGCCGGCTCCAGCGGATTATGCCCTCCACGCTTCACGAGGCTTCCTCCCACGAAGGCAACATCAGCCACCCCGTACACCGCCGCGAGATCGCCGATGGTATCCAGGATTACAACCTCACGTAGCTTGTCGGATCCATTTCGTACGACTTCATTTGCCAGCCACTTGCTCACCACCGCGTAGCGAAACTCAATCACCGTAGACTCGACAGCGACAAACCGCTCCGGGTGTCGAGGAGCAATCACCAGCAATGCCTTGATCGGCTCCTGGCCCGGTTTCTCGCCGCCATCCCTGGATGACCGCGATCTCTTCCCAACTCGCTCGGTCACCGCTCTCATCCTCAGTCGTGCTGCCCGCCACTACAATCGGCCGTCCCGCCGCGGCCTCCTTGATGAGCGCCGCGACCTTGCTCTCCTTGGGCGCATGTACGTCATACTTCAGGTTCCCGATCGCCCGGACGCTGTCCGCGTTCGCTCCCATCGCCCGCAGTCTGCGAGCATCCTCGTCGCTCTGCGCCAGCCACAACTCCACCTTCCGGAGCACCGGCCCCCACCACCTCCGAACCTTCAGTGCGCGCTCAAACGATCGGTCGCTCACCCGCGCATTCACAACAATCACTGGAATTCCTGCGGTGTAGCACTCGTGCAGCATCCGCGGCCATAACTCGCTCTCCATCAGCACCAGAGCTCCCGGATTCAGCGCCTTGATCCACGCCCGCACCGGCCCCGCAAAATCGAGAGGATAGTAGAAGACCCTCTCCGCGCCGAACCGCTCCCTCGCCAGCGCCTGTCCCGTGCGCGTCGTGGTCGACACCACCACACGCCAGCGTTCTCCGCGCCTTCTCATCGCAATTTCCAGTTCACCCACCAGCCTTGAAGCCGCCAGCACCTCACCCACGCTCACGGCATGCACCCACAGCACTTTGCGCTGGTCTGCATACGGCCCCACCGCCTCACGCAGCCGCGTCGGCACCTGGCCCAGGCGCTCGCGCAGCCCCTCGCGATAACGCTCGGTCGTCAGCATCCGCGTCACCCACCATGGCGAACTCAACACCAGCGCTACCGCCAGCAACGCGCTATATAGCCACATCATTGCGCACGCTCACGAATCACCATCATCTCCACTCCTCAATCGATTCGCTTTGCCCGGGCTGCATCCCACAGAGGATAATCCACTTGTATGTCTTTCCACCTGCGGCTTTTCGCCACCCTCACCCTCGCGCTCCCGCTCGCTGCCCACGCCGACAAGCCCCGCAAGGTCCCGCCTCCACTTCCTGCCGCACAATATCCCGCGCACGACACGCACGAGCAGATCACCATCGCCGCCGACCCCGGCGACACGAAGGACACCGCGCCGCGCACCCGCATCGATTACCTGTCGCACGGCTTCGTGCCCATCCGCATCATCGTGACGAATGATTCCTCCCAGCCGCTTTCGCTCGACGAGGCCCGCATCCTCCTCGTCCCCGCAAACAGCTGCCGCCGAGAACGCGGCCTCGCAGGACGAGCTCGAGCGCGGGACCTCCTCCGTCGGAAACGAGGGAAAGAAGACTCCGCTGCCCGGGCCGCTGCCCCCGATCACCCATCACGACAAGCCCGTCGATAGTCAGATCGCCGCTGACGACAACGACTTCGGCTTCAAGTCCTCCACCATCGCCCCGCACTCCACCGCCGCCGGATGGCTCTACTACGACATCCGCGACCTCGACCGCTCCCCTCTCAGGGGAGCCACTATCGAAGTCCGCAGAGTCCGGTGGTCTGCGACGAACAAGGGCCTTGGACACCTTCGAGATCCCGCTCCAGCCCGCCAGTTCACAGTGGCAAGGCAGCCACTGATTCCGCATCACCATCGATATCTGATCTCTGATCTCCGATCCTCTGTTCTCTAACTCACCCATGCTCAACATCCGCCCCGCCACACCCGCCGACGTCCCCACCATGCTCCGCTTCATTCACGAGCTCGCCACCTACGAGCGCGAGCCCGACGCCGTCATCGCCACCGAAGCCGACCTCCTCCGCGACGGCTTCTCCCTCGCGCCCGACGGCACCGAACTCGACTGCACCCATCCGCTTCCGCACGCTCATCGCCGACTACAGCGAATCGCCGAACGAAGCGGCACGCCCCGCGGGCTTCGCGCTCTACTTCACCAGCTACTCCACATGGCTCGGCCACCACGGCATCCGCCTCGAAGACCTCTACGTCACCCCATCCTTCGCGGCAAGGGAATCGGCGCGCCTCCTCACTCGCCTCGCGCAGATCGCCGTCGACGAAGGCTGCCCGCGCCTCGAATGGGACGTCCTCGACTGGAACGCACCCGCCATCGCCGTCTACGCAATGCATCGGCGCCGCATGCTCACCGACTGGCGCATCATGCGCCTCTCCGGCGACGCGCTCCAGGCCTCGCTGCCCGGGGCCATCCTGAGATCAGCATGAAAGGATCCACATCATCGGCGGCGGACTCGCCGGCCCCGAAGCCGCACTCCAGGCCGCCGCGCTCGGCTGCAACGTCACCCTCTCCGAGATGCGCCCCCTCCGCTCCACCGAAGCGCATCAGACCGCCGACTTCGCCGAACTCGTCTGCTCCAACTCGCTCAAGATCCGAGTCCGAGAACACCGCGCCCTGGCTCCTCAAGCAGGAGATGCGCCGCGCGAATTCATTCCTTCTCTCCGCAGCCGACGCCTCTGCCGTCCCTGCCGGCCACGCCCTCGCCGTCGACCGCGTCGAGTTCTCTCGCCGCGTCGCCGAGCTCTCGAACACAACCCGCGCATCACCATTCAGCGCGAAGAGGTTACCTCGCTCGACGAAAGCAGACGCAGACACCATCACCATCCTCGCCACCGGCCCGCTCACCTCCTCGCCGCTCGCCGTCGAACTCCAGCGCCTCACCGGCGCCGACCACCTCGCCTTCTACGACTCCATCTCGCCCATCGTCGACGCCTCCACGCATCGACATGGACAAGGTCTACTTCGCCGCGCGCTGGGACAAAGGCACCGCCGACTACATCAACTGTCCCTTCACCAAAGAGGAGTACGATCGCTTCCTCGACGCGCTCATCTCCGCCGAAGAAGTGCAGTCGAAAGAGTGGGAGAAGCTGCAGTACTTCGAAGGCTGCCTCCCCATCGAAGAGACCGCCCGCCGCGGCCGCGACACTCTGCGCTTCGGCCCCATGAAGCCCGTCGGCCTCACCAACCCGCGCACCGGCAAGTGGCCGTACGCCGTCGTGCAGCTCCGCCAGGAAAACCTGCGCGCCGACAGCTACAACCTCGTCGGCTTCCAGAACCACCTCAAGTTCGGCGAGCAGGCGCGCGTCCTCCGCCTCATTCCCGGCCTCGAAAACGCGACCTTCCTGCGCTACGGCCAGATCCACCGCAACACCTACATCCACGCACCCTCGCTGCTCAACGAGACGCTACAGCTCAAGCAGCACCCGAACATCCTCATCGCCGGCCAGCTCTCCGGCGTCGAAGGCTACACCGAGTCCATCGCCTCCGGCCTCCTCGCCGGACGCTTCGCCGCCGCCCTCGCTCGCGGCGAGACACCCACACCCGCGCCCCGCCTCACCGCCAACGGCTCGCTGACGCACTACATCACGCACGCCGAGGGCAAGCACTTCCAGCCCGCCAACATCACCTTCGACCTCCTGGTTCCCCTCGAAGAGGATCTCCGCAAGAAGATTCGTGACAAGAAGGAACGCCACCGCATCCAGTGCGAACGTGCGTTAACCGCGTGGAATGAATGGCTCGAGGCAGGGAACCGAGAACTCGCGGTCCAACGCTAAGCCTCAATGTTTCTGTCGGAACGGAACTTATCGGGCACCTATCCCGTAGGAACTAATGCCCAAGCACCTCGGCTCGCGGTACCCTTTTGGGCAAAAGAGGTGCAGCATGCAGCCGCTCTCTGCCACCGACGCCATCGCTCCAGCCTGGCAACACACCCGCAGGCTCCTGCTCGGTCCTCGCAACCCGCGTCTCTTCTTCAAGATCGCCGCCGTCGCCTTCTTCGCCGAGGTCACCAGCTTCAGCTTCTCCTTCTCGTAAGCCCGGTCACTCCAGCCATGGAGGCGGTCACGCCCCGGTGTTCACGGCTGCGATCCTCGCGATTATTGTCAGCTGCGTCGTCGTTGGCCTCGTCGTCGGAGCGGTGCTCTTCTATCTCTCCTCGCGGCTCCAGTTCACGATCTTCCACGTCGTGCTGCGCAGTGAGACCCAAGTCGCTCCTATCTGGCGCCGCTACGCCGCGGCCACATGGCGTTGGATGGGCCTCAAGCTCCTCTTCTTCCTCGCTGCGCTAGCGTGCGTTACGCCCATCCTTATACCGGCGGTCCTCTACTTCATTCACGCCATCTCTTTGCAGTCGCACGGCGACCACTCGCACATCGTCAGCTTCATCCTCACGATGTTCGTGTTCGTCGCAGTCATATTTCTCTTCGTGATCACTCTTGCGGTCATCACCATTCTTCTGCGTGATTTCGCCGTTCCCTCCATGGCGCTCGAAGGCACACCGCTGCGCGAAACCGTACGCCGCGTCATCGCGCTCGTCCGAGCCGAAACCGGCCAGGTCGCGCTCTACGTGCTTCTTCGCGTCTGTCTCGCGATCGCGGGAACGTTTACCTCGTACCTGCTTCTCGGGGTGCTCGCGCTCATTGTCGGTGCGCCGCTCGGCGGCCTTGGCTACGGCCTATGGAGAGAATTTCACCTTGCTGGTGCAGGTGCGCATGCCGGCATGATCGCCGGCTGGATCCTCCTCGCCCTCGGGCTGCTCGCTGTCGTCGGTGTCGGCGTCATCTGCCTCTTTGGCTATCTCTTTACGTTCTTGCAGGCGTACGCCATCTTCTTCCTCGGCGGCCGCTATCCGCTCATGGGCCAGCTCCTCACCGAGCCGCCCGCCCCCGTCGTCCCGACAGCGCAGCCGCAACCCTGGACGCCTGCGTTTTACACGCCACCGCCGGCGTAAGCCACTTCGACGCCGGCCGGTTTGCGATTTAAAATGTAGCCATGGCCTTCCCGATCAAAACCTGCGTCCTCTGCGGAGAGGAGTTCGAACTGCGCCCGAACAAACCTGGCTACGCCAACCGCTGCCCCGAGTGCAGCACACCCGAGGCTGAAGCGGAAGCAGCCTCGAAAGGCTCGACCAACGCTTTCCAGGGCAAGGCTCTCGCCGAAGCCAACGCCGAGCGCCGCAAGGTCATCCGCGACATGCTCTATCGCAAGGACAGCTAGGCCGATCACTCCGCCCGCTTCTTATTCCTCGCCCTTACCTTGAACCAGATCGGGCTGCCGATGAACTTGAACGCCGCCCGAATCTCATTCGCCAGAAACCGCTCATAGCTGAAGTGCAGCTTCACATCGCGATCCGTGAACAGGACAAACGTCGGCGGAGCCACCGCCGCCTGCGTCATGTAGTAGATCTTCACGCGCCGGTTCATCGGCACGCTCGCGCGCTGAAAATCAATCTGGTCGAGGAACCGGTTCATCGCGCCTGTCGAGATGCGCTTCCTGCGTTCTCTCGCGACCAGCTCCACCTTCTTGAAGATCTCCTCCACGCCCTTCGACTCTGCGGCCGACACAAACAGCAGATGGCGCGTAGTCCAGATACTTCAGCGCGTCGCGAACCTGCTGCTCATACACCTTCCGGTCCGCCGGCGCTCGGCCATCGAACAGCCGCTTGCCATCGGGCCCAACCTCCGTCATCAGGTCCCACTTGTTGACCACGATGATCACGCTGCGCCCGCTCTCATGCGCATAGCCGCCGATGTTCGCATCCGCCGCCGCAACGCCCTCCGTCGCATCGATCACCAATAACGCCACATCCGCGGCCTCCAGATGCTTGCGGCTCATGATGACGCTCAGCTTCTCGGCCATCAGCTTCGTCTTGCCCTTGCGCCGAATCCCCGCGGTGTCGATGAAGCGGAAGTCATGCCCATCGCGCTTCACGACCTCGTCGACAGCGTCCCTCGTAGTGCCCGCGATCGGCGACACAATCGCGCGCTCTGTCCCCGTCAGCGCATTCAGCAGCGTGCTCTTGCCCACATTCGGCCTGCCGATGATCGCGATCTTCGTCTCACGCTGCACATGTTCACCGTGGCTGCGCAACCGCCGCACAGGCGTTTCCGAACCCGCAGCCCGCGCATCTTCATCCGCGATGAAATCGCCCTCATCCTCCTCGAGCCTCCTGCTCAATCCCTCCATGTTCTCCGTCGGCTCTTCCGCGACTGTCTCCGGAGGCAGTGCCGCCCACACCTCATCCAGCAGGTCTGCCACACCGATCCCATGCTCCGCCGAGATCGGAACGAGGTGCCGAAATCCCAGCGTGCGAAAGTTCTCCGCCCCCGCCTCCAACTCCGCCGAATCCATCTTGTTCACCGCCAGAAACAGCGGCCTCACACCAGCATTGCCGAATCAGCAGCCGCGCCAGTTCCACATCCGGCGCCGCCAGCTCCGTACGCCCGTCGACGACCATCACAATCGCGTCTGCCTCATCCAGCGCCACGCGCGCCTGCCTGAAGATCTCCGCCGGAATCAGCGCCTCATCATCCGGCACCACGCCGCCTGTGTCGACCACGCGAACAACGCGCCCTGCCCACTCCGTCTCGCCATAGATTCGGTCTCGCGTAATCCCCGGCTCATCGCCGACAATCGACCGCCGCGTCCCGGTAATGCGGTTGAACAACGTCGACTTCCCGACATTCGGCCGCCCGCAGATCGCCACCAGCGGCATCTCCGTCGCTACCCTCGACGCACCTTCACTCGCCTTGATCAACTCCGAAGCCAGCGTCTCCAGCTCGCGATCCTCGCGCTCTCCATGCCGGCTGCCGGCGCCGCCCAGCCGCAGCGTTGCCTTGGACTTTCTCCTCTCAGTTACAGGCTCCCTCTCACGCTCCTGCTCCGGCCGCAGCTGTGAACCATGTCCCTTGCTTGGCGAACGATCCCGCTCCGTCCGCGCTCCATCCAGCTTTACTGACCGTTCCCGCTCCGGACTCCGCTTCGGCGTTCTCGCCGCCTTCGCCTCCGCGGCCTTCTTTGAGCTGATCGCCTTGCGCTTCTTGGGAGCCACATTGGCCATCTGCGCGCCCGTTCGCGGAGCCTTCCCCTTGCGCGGCCGCGTGCTGGCCTGCCGGTGCTTTTTGCCCATCCTCTTCTTCTGGTCGCGCCTCGGTGCCATAAATCCTCGATCTCTTTGCCTTAACATGGTCGCACGCGGCGCACTCGTATCTTCGTCGCATCACAGGACTCTCATGCAGCCCATCCGCTTCGCCATCCTCGGCTTCGGCTACCACGCCGCCTTCCGCCTCGTCCCGTCCTTCCGCAACTGCCAGCACGCCACCCTCGTCGGCTTCCATCGCCGAGACCCCGACAAGGCCGCCCGCGACGCCGCCGCACACGGCATCCGCGCCTTCCCATCTCCTGAGGCTCTCTGCTCCTCACCCGACATCGACGCCATCTTCATCACCAGCCCCGACGCGCTCCATTTGCCCGACGCGCAGCTCGCCTTCGCCTTCAAGAAGCCCGTCCTCTGCGAAAAACCCCTCACCTCCAACGCCGCCGACGCCGACACCATGCTCGCCGCCGCCGATAACGCCGGCGTCCTCCTCGGAGTGGCGCACCACTACCGCTGGGCGCACGCCATCCAGCAGATCCGCGCCCGAGTCGCCGCCGGCGAAATCGGCGAGCCCCGCACCGCGCACGCCGAGTTCAACTACGCCGCGCAGTTCTCCCGCCGCCCCTGGATCACCGACCCCACGCTCGCCGCCGGCGGCCCCATCGGCGACGTCGGCGTCCACTGCATCGACACGCTCCGCTTCATCCTCGACAACACTCGTGCCACTACCGTCTCCACCATCGCCACGCAGGACGCCCAGTCCGGCGCCGTCGAAGCCTCCGCCTCCATGCAATTCGAGTTCGCCAACAACGTCCTGGCCAGCGTAAATGTCTCCGCCCGCGCTCAATACCGGACGCAGATCGAAATCGTCGGCAGCGACGGCGTCCTCGTCGCCGAAAACGGCATGACCGTCGACCACCCCGTCGACGTCACCCTTCGCCGCAAGGGCGTCCACGTCAACACCAACACCGTCAACAACGCCGACGCCTACACCCGCATGATCGACAACTTCGCCCAGGCCCTCCGCGGCGAAGAAGCCTTCCTCGGCCCAGGCACCGAAGGCGTCCACAACCAGCACATCCTCGACGCCGCCTTCAAAAGCTGGCACTCGGGCAAGCGGGAATCTGTCTCATAAGGGGGCGGGCGAATAAACGGCGATTATCATAGACACACCGCGTGCCGCCCCTCACCAACATCGAAGTCGACCGCAAGACCCCGCTCAGCGAAGCCGCCGCCGAGGCGAAGCTCCCGTCCCTGCACGACTTCTTCTCGCCCGGCGGCATCCTCGCGCGCTCGTCGCTGGCCTTCGAGCATCGCCCCGGTCAGTACGCCATGGCGAAAGCGATCGAGCAGGCCTTCGCCGACCGCCGCCATCTCATCATCGAAGCCGGCACCGGCACCGGCAAAACCCTCGCTTACCTTCTGCCCGCGCTCCGCCGCGCCCGCAACGAGAAGCAGCGCATCATCATCTCCACCGGCACAAAAAACCTCCAGGAGCAGCTCTACTTCAAGGACATCCCCTTCCTCGAATCCGTCCTCGCCGACGCCGGCCCTCTCCGCGTCTGCTACATGAAGGGCCGCGCTAACTACCTCTGCAAGCAGAAGCTCTACGCCCTCCGCGACAACCCCATCCTCTCGGGCCTCGACGACATCTCGCAGTTCCACACCATCCTCCAGTGGGAGCGCACGAGCGAAACCGGCGACCGCGCCGAGATCGACGAACTCCCCGAGTCCTCCGCGCTCTGGCACAAACTCGACGCGCGCTCCGAGGTCTGCCTCGGCCAGACCTGCCCCAACTGGGAGCCCTGTTTTATCACGCAGATGCGCCGCAAGGCGCTCGAGTCCGACCTCGTCATCGTCAACCACCATCTCTTCTTCGCCGACCTCTCCATCAAGCAGCAGGCGGCCGGAGCGCCCGACGCCGGCATCCTCCCCGAAGCCGCCATCGTCATCTTCGACGAAGCCCACGAGCTCGAAGACGTCGCCTCGCAATACTTCGGCATCGCGCTCACCAGCCACCGCTTCGACGAGCTCGCCCGCGACACCGAATCCATGCTCCGCGCCAAAGGCGCCAGCTCGGCCGCGATCGAAAGCTCCACCGCCACCCTCCGCGAGCGCTCACGACTCTTCTTCAGCTCACTACCTGAGACAAACGCCGCACAGCCCGGCCGCATGGAATTCACCGACCGCGCCGACTTCCTCGAAGCCCACGGCGACTCCTACCTCGGCGCCATCAACGCACTCACCCGCCTCGAAGGCGAGCTCGACCGCGTCCGCGACGTCGAAGAGGCCGCCGGCCTGCGCAAGCGCGCCGCCGACATCCGCGCCCACCTCAAGTTCCTCCTCGAATCCACCGACCCCAACACCGTCTTCTGGATCGAGCGCCGCGCCGCCTCCAACCTCCGCAACGCCGCCCGCGCCTCGCGCACCGAACCCACAACTCCCGTCTTCCAATCCCTCACCACCCACCTCCAGGCCACACCCATCGACGTCTCGCAACTCCTCGCCGAGACCCTCTTCGCCAACTACTCCTCCGTCATCCTCACCTCGGCCACCCTCACCGTCGCCGACTCCGAAGGCAAGCCCTCCTTCGACCACCTGAAAAAGCGCCTCGGCATCCCGTTCCCCAAAGAGCTCGTCGTCCCCTCGCACTTCGACTACGCCAAACAAGCGCTGCTCTATCTGCCGAAATACCTGCCGCCGCCGCGGCACCCCGACTTCCTCCCGCACGCCGCTGAAAAGATCCGCCGCGTCCTCGAGATCACCCGCGGCCGCGCCTTCTGCCTCTTCACCAGCTACTCCCAGATGCGCGAGCTCCACGACCGCCTCCTCTGCGATCTGCCGTATCCTCTGCTCCTGCAAGGCACCGCCCCACGCCATCTGCTCGCTGCAACAGTTCCGCGAAACCCCCAACGCCGTCCTCTTCGGCACGTCATCCTTCTGGCAGGGAATCGACGTGCAGGGCGAGCAGCTCTCCTGCGTCATCGTCGACAAGCTGCCCTTCGCCGTCCCCTCCGACCCCATCATGAAGGCCAGGACCGACGCCATCGCCGCCGCCGGCGGCAACGCCTTCAACGACCTCCAGATCCCTCAAGCCGTCATCGCGCTCAAGCAGGGCTTCGGCCGACTCATCCGTTCGCTCACCGACCGCGGCGTCCTCATGCTCCTCGACTCGCGCATCCGCACCACGCGCTACGGCGCCATCTTCCTCGACTCCCTCCCACCCTACCGCCGCACCGACGACATCACCGACGTCGAACGCTTCTTCGAAAGCTGAAAGTCTCGTGACACGCGTTGACTCGTGGCGCGATTCCCGCCGGGGATTGTGCCTTTTTGCTTGACGCAAATCCCGCTCAGCGCTAAAACGTCTCAACTACTCATCGGCAGCCGCACGACGGCTCTGTTTTGCCTGCACTCTTCTCCCCTGAAATTCATCGTGTCCGCTGCCCGGCCCGTGAATTTCCAACTCGTCTTCGAGGGAGAACACTATGAGCCGCATGTCATGGAATCGACGCCAATTCCTTCTCGCCTCCACCGCAACCGCCTCGGCCTCGATCCTCGGCGACTCGTTGTTTCATCCACCGGGCGTCTCCGCAGCCACCTTCACGCGCATGGATGTGGGTAATCTCACGGCCTCGAGCTCTCAGATCCTTTCCTACGCCAAGGCCGTCACTGCCATGAAGGCGCTTCCTTCCTCGGACCCCCGCAGCTGGACATATCAGGCTGCCATTCACGGCACCCAGACTCCCTGTCCGTGTCCCACGTCCTGGAATACATGCGAGCACGGCACAGAATTCTTCTGGTCCTGGCACCGCATGTATCTCTACTACTTTGAAAAGATCGTGCGGCGCATGTCGGGCGACTACGGCTGGGCGCTTCCGTACTGGAACTGGCAGCTCGCCTCAGAGCGAACCTTGCCTGCAATGTTTCAGAACACCAGCAGTTCGCTCTATACATCCAATCGCAATGCCAACATTAACAACGGCACGGCCTCGCTCAGCAACGGTACCGTCGACTGCAGCGTAGCCCTTAGTGACACCGACTACACCTCCGCCGTTCTGGACATTCAGGGACCGCACGGCAATGTCCATGTAAGCGTCGGCGGCTGGATGGGCGGCGTGCCCACCTCCGCGCAGGATCCAATCTTCTATCTCCATCACGCCAACGTCGATCGCCTCTGGAATATCTGGCTCGCGCAAGGTGGCGGCCGCACCGACCCTCTCACGGACGCTGCCTGGAGATCGAAGACCTACACGTTCTTCGACGAAAATGGGCACGCTGTCACCATGACCGACTGCGACGTGCTGCGCGCCGCTCTGCAACTCAATTACACCTATCAGGGCGAGCCCGCCCAGGTGAACGAATACTGCTTGCGTCGCATCGTGATCCCTCCATGGCTGCTTCAGCTCGTCGTACTCCTTCGCCTTCCCATTCCCGAGTTGCAGGTCAACTCCGATCCCGTCACTCTCCCCATCGAACTAAGCGATAAGCTGGCCCAGATCGAAAAGCTCGCAGCCAGTCCGGAAAAGCTTCTCATCGTGCTTGAGGGCGTCCAGGCAGCTACTCAACCCGGCGTCACCTACGATGTCTACATCGGTCTCCCGCCGGAACCCCGCCCAACCCGGACAGCGTCTATCGCGTGGGCACGTTCTCGCTCTTTGGCATGGGTGTTCGAGATGAGCCGCCTCATGGTGGCATGCCCGCAACATTCCGCTTCCCCATCAATCGCGCCGTCACAGCCGCTCTGCGTGAGAAACGCAATCTCACACTCACCGTCGTTCCGAGCGGTCCTCTCATCAATGGCAAACCCACCCGCGTACAGGCAAAAACAACTTTGCACATCGGCTCCATCACCATCGCCGAAGGGAAGGAGAGCCGTCAGCCCATCAGCAACTGAGCGTCATGCATCCGTGGCGCTTCGACCGGACCGCGCTGGAAACCGATCTCCCAAGGAGGGGCTGGCTAGGAATCAACTTGCTTGGAATGTGTGCTCTTTGGTTGCTTACCATTGCGTCGCAGACATTCCTCGCGGATACGCTCATATCTTTTTTGCATGATATCCAGCTCTTCATCGCTCAAGTTCTCGATATCGAGCATTTGATCGCCCGCCGCGTCGATCGCATAGATCAATTCATTCAATTTCAGGTTGATGGCGCGCGCATCCCTGTTCTGAGTGTTCTGGATCAGGAACACCATAAGGAACGTCACGATCGTGGTGCCTGTATTGATCACCAACTGCCAGGTGTCCGAAAAATGAAAGAGCGGGCCGCTGGCGCCCCACCCTACGATGATCACAATGGCGCCCATGAAGGCCCACTTCGAACCCAGCCAATTCGATGCAATGCTGGCAAAGCCTCCGAATGTATCGTGGTTCCGAGAGCTGGTCGCGTACTTTTTTGACTCCGCAAGCGCCTTGCGTCGGGAGACTTTCGATGGCCTGTTACTCATCGCATTCCTGCTTTCGCCGCCCGACACCTGTTTTCTGACCGGAGCCCTTCGCCTCATCTTGGATGCAAATGCCAGCCAACGACGACGCCAGGCTTAGACCTTCATTCCTCTGGTCCTTCTTCCAGTATCTAAAATGACCACCGGCTGAAATCCTTCCCACAAGGGGGGTCAGGTCATGACCCGCAACGTGTTCGCTGCCCTTCTGCTTGCCCTCGGCATCTCTGCGCCCGCCTCCGCGCAGTTCCAGCCCGTCACGTGCAGGAACTCCTTCACCCAGCAGCAGGAGATTCAGGCAGGCGATAACGTCGCCGCCGAATTCTACAAGCAGGCGCCGGTCCTGCCGGAATCCGACCCCGTCGCGCGCTACATCCGACAGCTCGGCGAGCGCCTCGTTGCCGTCGCTCCCCTCAGCCTCGGCCTCGCACAGCAGTGGCCCTTCCATTTTCACGTCGTCGCCAGTGAAGAGATCAATGCCTTCGCGCTCCCCGGCGGCACCGTATTCGTGAACCTCGGCGCCATCCAGGCCGCCGAGTCGGAATCCCAGCTCGTCGGAGTCATGGGGCATGAGATGTCGCATGTCATCCTCCGCCACTCCACCTGTAACCTCAGCCACCAGCGCAAGCGCAGCATCTGGTACAGCCTCGGAGCGATCGGCACCTCCATCGCCCTCTCAGGCGTCGGCGGAGCCACGGCGGCGCAGGGCATCGGCGCTGCCGCCGACCTCGACTTCCTTCGCATGTCCCGCGGCGACGAGAGACAAGCCGACCTTCTGGGCGTCCACATCGCTCACGACGCGGGCTATGACCCCCGCGGCCTCCCGCAGTTCTTCGAGATCATTCAGGCCAGCTACGGCCACGGCAGCGCACAGTTCCTCTCCGACCACCCCAGCCCCGGCAACCGCACAGGGTACGTCAGCAAGGAGATCACGCTCCTTTCTCCATTGCTGCATCCCGTCAAATCCTCGTCTCAGTTTCAGGCCATCCACCAGATCGCCACAGAGCGCCGCGCCCTCTCCGCCGGTGAAGTGCAGGCCGGCGCCTGGAAGACCAGCGGCCTCTACGCCTCCGCACCCGATGCTGCACCTTCGCCCGAGCCGTTGTCAGTCTCCGCGGAGGGTCCTTCGACCGCTGAGGTCGTCGACACTCCAAACCAAAACGACCAGCGGACGCCCCTCCCGAAGCCGGAGGAGCCACCGCAACCGCCTGCAAACCTCTCCTTCAAACCGCAATAACCTCAGCGCCGCGATATCCTGAAGACAGCAGCATGGGACGCAATCTCTACATCCTCGCCGCCACCATCGGCATCCTCGCCCTCCTCTCCTTCGCGCTTTCCTTCACCAACATCGCGCAGGTGCCTGGCTCGCCCGGCGACGTGCGCCTGTGGCGCACGACGTCCGTCGCCCTGGTCTTCATCGGCTTGGTTATCGCCCTCGGCGGCGTCCTCTCGCAGCTCTTCGAGCAGGCCGAACGCCGCGCTACCGAACAACGCCGCCACCGCCGTCATCGCCGCCCGTAATCCACAAGTCCTTCTTGACGGGCACGATATAGTGGAAGTAGGGGAAAGATTCGGCCCGGCATCCTCGCCGGGCCCACAAGTTTAAGCCTTTGGTCACCTTAGGTCCGGACCTAAAGTCTCTACTCCGAAGACTTTGCGCAATATTGGCGGGGAGGGGGGCGGGCTTCCCCGTTAGAATCAGAAGCATAGCCGCGAGCAGTTGTGATTGGAGTTAGCCAATGTACGAAGTGACGGTGCAGGACACTTTTTCCTCAGGTCACTACCTCCGCGACTACTACGGCAAGTGCGAGAACCCGCACGGGCACAACTACCGCGTCCTCGTCACCCTGATTGGCGAAGAGCTGGAGACCAACGGCCTTCTCCTCGATTTCAAGCTCCTCAAGCGAATCCTCCAGCCCACGATCAAGTACCTCGATCACAACATGATCAACGACCTTGAGCCGTTCACCACCTTGAATCCCTCGGCCGAGAACATCGCAAAGTACTTCTTCGACTGCACCTCGGCGCAGCTCCTCCAGATGACGAACGGCCGCGTCCGCGTGAAGGACTGCACCATCTGGGAAACCGACACCAGCTACGCCCGCTACTACGAGTAGCCGCTGGGCTTACAATCCACCTCAGGGCACTTCTGCCCGCAATCTCGCTCACAAGGCCCTGCTCATGATCGCCTACATCATCCTCATCCTGGCCGCACTCAGCCGCCTCGTCCCGCACGCGCTGCATGGCACCGGCATGAACTTCACCGCCGTCGGCGCTGGCCTGCTCTTCTTCGGATCCCGCCGCCCCCGCTGGCAGGCCGCAGCCGCCGTCGCCATCCTCGCCGCTACCGACTTCTACCTGACGCGCTTCGTCTACGGTTACCCGTTCGAGGCCAAGGGTTACCTCGTCACCTGGGCCTGGTATGCCGCGGTCTGCCTGCTGGCCAGCGGTCTGCTGCGCAAGGTGACGGTGCTGCGTGTCGCGGCCGGTGTGGTTGCGTCTGCGACCAGCTTCTTCCTGCTCAGCAATTTGGCGGTGTGGTTTGGAAGCGGAATGTATCCGCACAGTGCGTCAGGTCTGACTTCCTGCTACGCCGCCGCGCTTCCGTTCTACGCGAATGACCTGATTTCGACCGGGGTGCTGTCTGCCGCACTCTTTGGCCTTCCGGTTCTTGCTGCGAAGTTGAGCGAAGCGATGCACGCGCACAGCAATCAGCCGCTCACCTAGGCAAGGTTTTCAGATGCTCTGCTAACAGATTTTTAGCCTTACGCCTCTTCTTCGACCGGCAGCCGAACTCCACGGCGCCGGTCGAACACTTTACGGATCATGTAAAGCGCGATCAGGAACAGAGCGCCGGAGATGAGTCCGATGGCGATCGCGATGTGGTCGTGAAAGAGCCGGCGCGCAGAGTGAAAGAGCGCAGGACCGAAGAAGATGTAGAGCACCGAGGCGATGACGAACTGAACCATCTTGCCGCAGAAGATGGCCAGAACAAAGGCGACGGGCTTCATTTCGAAGACGCCTGCGGCGAACTCGAAGAGCTTGAGCGGGAACGGCGGCGGGCACATCGCCGGGATCATCATCGCCAGAAACTCCTGGTTCTCGAAGCGGTCCCGCATGCGCTCGTAACGTTCGCGGTTGATCCGTTTGAGCAGGAAGAGCTCACCGCCCGCGCGCCCGATGAAGAACGGAACCAGCGAGCCGATCGCTGAGGCTGCTGCTGCAATCAGGCAGTAGATGAGGAACCTGTGATGGTTTGTCGCAACGTAGCCAATGACGACGCCGTCCATCGAGACGGGGATTGGAATCAGGGCAGAGTCGATTAGCGCCAGGCCGCCCACCCCCCAGATCCCCAGAGGCTTCATCAGGGCGAAGAGCATCCCCGAGAACTTATGCAGCAGCGCTATCGGTCCAAGTTTCACAAATACTCATTCTACTGTTCGGAGGTGATGCACCCCGAGCAGCCACGCGATATCGATTAGTTTCGATGCTCTGTGTGGCCGGCCAGCAACTCGAGAGCGTGCGGCAGCAGTGACAGGATGGCCCGCAGGCCGCTCTCGGCGCCCGCAGGGCTTCCGGGGAGGTTGACGATGAGCGCATGGCCTGCGATGCCGCAGACGCCGCGACCGAGGGCCGCAAATGGCGTCTGCTCAACGCCACGAAGGCGAATCTGCTCGGCTATGCCGGGAACTAGACGATCACAGACCTGCAGGGTGGCCTCGGGTGTCATGTCGCGTTCCGCGAGGCCGGTGCCACCTGTCGTTAGTATCAGGTCCGCATACTGAGCGGCGTTTCGCAGCGCGGCGACGACTAGATCAAGGTCGTCAGGGGTCACCCTTGAATCAACGACTTGCGCGCCTGCTTCAAGCAGCATCCGCACAAGTAGCGGACCGGATACATCGGTTTGAGTTCCGGCCGCGCAACGATCACTGGCCGTAATCACCACAGCTGTCCGACCCGTCAGAGAAGAGGCTGCTTCCTGCATTACCCGAGGATAGCCGAGGCCGCCGAAAGCTTCAGTCTGCGCCATGTGTGGCAGGCGAAAGATGAGAGAATAGAGGAGCCAGCATCGGCTCGGTCTGGCGACGGTTTTTCACCGGCGGTAGCACTGGACCGCAACATTCGTGCCTGCCTGTCCGTCACAGACGAAGTGCCTCAACGATGCGTTTGATTACACCTACCGACCCGGAAAAGCCGCGCTCAGAAGCGGAGCGTAGCGAATCCGCGCCGAAACCGGCGCCTGATGCCCCACTGAGCTTCGTGCCACACGACAGCGACGGTGCGTCTGCGAACCAGCCTGTGCGCATCCGCACGAGCCGATATGGCGAGATGGATGAGCACGAGCTGATCCATCTGCTGGACTCGATTGAAGATGAACGTGCGCGCAGCCGCTTCCGCGAGTCGATCTATATCTCGCTATTCATCTGGATCGCGATTGCGTGGGTGGTGCTTTATGGACCAAAGTATCTCTGGCACGCGCCAAAGCTGGTCACGCCGTTCGAGGTTTTGCACCAGCGCGAACTAACGCAGTTGAACCTGCCGCAGCTTCATGCGCCGCCGCCGTCCGTGCCGCGGCCGCAGCCTAAGGTGGACAATCGCACGCTCGAGCATCTGCGATCGATGGAGCCTCCGCCGCGACCCTCTGCGCCAGCGGAGACCCCGAAGGTTGCGCCGACGCCGGCGCCTTCGATTACGAATGCGGCTCCGCCAGTGCCTTCGCCGGCTCTGCCGCTTCCAAACGCGCCGCAGCCGACGCCGAGGACGACTCCGCCTGTGGTTGCAGAGGCGCCGACGCCGCAGCCGAGCGCGAAGCCGAACTTCAATGCCAGTAGATCCGCTGAAAGTTCGATCGACGATGCGGTGCGCAATGCAGCACGGAATCCGGGTGGTGGCGGGTACGGCGCGCGCGGAAGCGGAGCTTCTCCGTTGAATATGGGCGGAGCCGAGATTCTTTCGGACACGCAGGGCGTCGACTTTCAGCCTTACCTGCGCCGCATCCTTTCGGATATCTACCGCAACTGGCTGCCGCTGATTCCGGAGGAGGCTAAGCCACCATTGTCGAAGGACGGCGAGACGCTGGTCCGGTTTATGATTTTGCCGGATGGCCGAATTGGAGGGATGTGGCTCGATGGTTCGACGCATGACGATGCGATCAACCGATCGGCGTGGGGCTCGATTACGAGCGAAGGTCAGTTTCCTCCACTGCCCTCACAGTTCCACGGACCGAATCTGGAGCTGCGGATCCATTACTACGTCAACAAGCACCCGGAGTAAGGGCTGATGCGAAGCTCGGGCCAGCGTGCAGAGCCGCCGCGGCCGCCTGCGTTCACAGAGCGCGAGCAGCGGGGTGAGCGTGAGCGTCTCGACAGGCTGAAGAAGCGTACGGCTCTGGAACAGCGGAGCCTGCTGCGCGGACTTATTTTGCTGGCTGTGGTGATCCTGATAGCGAGTCTGGCGAGAGCGGGCTTCGGCCGGCTGTTTGTTCCGAGATGGTGGACGCAGTGGTAGAAGCCGCTCATCCGCTCGTCGTCATCGTGGGACCGACAGCTAGTGGCAAGACTTCGCTGGCCCTGAGACTTGCAGAGCAGTTCGACGGCGAGATTGTGAGCTGTGATGCGGTTGCGGTGTATCGCGGACTGGATGTTGGCTCGGCGAAACCAACCGCTGCGGAACGAGCGCGTGTGCCGCATCATGCGCTCGACATGCTGAATGCGAATGAGTCTTCGACCGCGGGAGATTATGCGCGTGTGGCTCGCGCCGCACTGGCACAGATCAAAGCGCGTGGACGACTGCCGATTGTGACGGGTGGAACCGGTCTGTATCTGCGCGCGCTGTTGGAGGGGCTCGCACCTGCGCCGCCTCGCGATGAAGAACTGCGCGAGCGACTGCGTAATCGAGCGGCGCAGCGTGGATCAGAGTATCTGCATCGACTGCTGAAGCGTGTAGATCCGGCGGCAGCCGCAGCGATTCATCCGAACGATGTGCCGAAGATGATTCGCAGCGTGGAGGTGACGCTTGCAGCGCGGCGGCCCCAGAGTGAGCAGTGGCAAGCGGGCCGCGATCGGCTTCAGGGATTTTGCGTGCTGCAGATGGGATTGGATCCTCCGCGGATGGCGCTCTATGAGCGGATTAATGAACGCGCGGCGCGGATGTTTGATGAGGGATTGCTGGAAGAGACGCAGACGGCACGTGAGCATTACGGGGATGCATGCAGAGCTCTCGGGTCGCTGGGTTACGCGCAGGCTGTTGCGATGTTGCGCGGAAAGATGACGCGCGGGGAGGCGATTGCGGCGGCGCAGCAAGGGCACCGCAACTATGCGAAACGGCAGATGACGTGGTTCCGTCGCGAGAAGCAGATTGAGTGGCTGGCGGGATTTGGCGACGACGCGGATGTGCAGGTGCGCGCTGAGGAGAGGGTGAAGCAGCACATCGCTCGCTGATTGCTATTCGGCGACTTTACGTGCGAGCGCTTCAACCGTGGCCAGGTTTGCGACGAGTTCGGGCGCGAAGTCGTGGCGCTGCTGCAGCCATGCGGCGTCGTTCCAGGAGACGAGCGTTGTGCCGTCGGGTTCCTGAGTGAGAAGAATCTTCAGCGGAAGATCGAGCGCGGCGCTCGGCGCGGAGAGCATCAAGGGTGTGCCGGCTTTCGGGCTGCCGAAGATGAGCAGCTTCGTTGCGGGCATGTGGAGACCGACGCTGTCGGCTTCGCCCGAGTGATCGACGAGGGCGAAGAGCTTGATGTTCTTTTCGGCGAGAAGCGAAGTGAGACGCCCGACGAGTTCGTCGACTGCGTGGGGTGATATGAGGCTGCGAATGCCGTTGTTCATGTAGGGTCTCCGGCGAGCCCGCCTGCAGGGAACAGCTTACTTGGAAGAAGGTGTGTCGGAGGAAGTATTTGAGAGCTCGTCGACCCAGTATTCAGTGCGCGCGTCGAGGCGAAGGTTGGGGCGGCCGTTGAGTTCGACGCTGATCGCGTGAAGACCGGGATGCGGTGACTGCGGACGGAAGGTCAGCACGTAACGGTTGGGGACGTCGTTGCTGATGGTGAAGAGATCGCGACGGAGAGACTTCGGGTCCTTGAAGCTGAAGTACTCGCCGCCACTGAGACGAGCGCAGGTTTCGGGGACGTTTTTGCGGAGGCTGTTGCGCGTGGCGATCTCGACCATCCTCGCCAGGCGAAGAGGAGGAAGCAACTCGGCGAGGCAGTCGAAGTCCTGCTGGCCGCGGCTCTCGGTGGTGTGGGGAGGGGCGTTGGGATCGCGGCTGAAGCAACCGTGCTCGGGGCCGGGCGGAAGTGGAGGTTGCCCTTCGTATCCGAATTTACGCGCCTCACTTTTAATCTCAGTTTTGGTGCTGGGGAACGAGAGCGCGTAGATGGAGGTGTTGGTGTCGCTGAGCTCGTGGAGAGCTTCGGTGAGATCGATGTGGCTGCCCTGGTCGAGTGTTTCGCTGAGCAGAAGAATGGCGCGGCGATAGTTGGGCGGCTGTTCGCGGAGCAACTTTACGGCGAAGGACATTGCGTCGAGCACGGAGGCGCCGTTGTTGCCGGACTCAATGCGGTTGAGCTCCGTGACGATCTTGTTGAGGTCGGAGGTGAATCCATGGAGCAGCTCGGGGTCGCTGTCGAAATCGACCAGGGCGACGCGATGCGGGACGTTGCCGATGATGGCGTCAAGGAGAGGGCCGAGGTCACTGTATTCGTCGAGATAGCGGATGCCGTCACCACCAACCTCGACGACGATCACGAGAGCGAGAGGCTGTGAGTCGGTGTCCTCTTCGAGTTGGAGTTTTTGCGGAACGCCGTCGTCTTTGATGGTGAAGTCGTCGGCCTTGAGGGTGAAGACGAGCTGGCCGGATTTGGTTTTGACGAGTGCGGGAACGACGACGAGCGAGGATCGAACGCTGATTGTGGCGCTTGGGTTCGTGTCAGAGATCGAAGGGGTTTGCGCTGTCTTCGATTGGGCAGGTGACTGCGCGGGCGATTGGGCAATCGCGGCAGGTGTAAGGAGCAACGCGAGAATCGCGAGGAATCGCGTCATGAGTCTCAGTGTATCCAGACGTGTGGGGCGGGGATTTCGTTGCGCGTTCCGAACGGTAGTTCGGGAGAGAATGGGACATGGACGGAGTTCGGTTGGACAAGTGGCTCTGGGCTGCCCGGTTCTTCAAGACTCGGGCGCTGGCTGCACGGGCATGTGAGCTGGGGCGCATTGCGAGCAATGGTCAGCCTGTGAAACCGGCGCGAATGATCCATATCGGAAGCCATCTGGAGGTTACGACGGAAGGCGGACGATTCCAGGTAGAGGTACTAGGACTGAGTGAGATGCGCGGGCCGGCAGCGGCGGCTCAGGCGCTGTATCGCGAGTCGGAGGAGAGTAAGTCGGCGAGGGCGAAGGCTGCGGAGGAGCGCAAGGCAATGACGGCGTGGGAGCGCCTGCCTGACAGCCGCCCGGACAAGCGTGACCGGAAGACGCTGTCGCGATTACGTGGCCGATATTAGCAACGCCTGAGAGGCTGCGGGCCGTCTGAACGCGCTACGATAAGGTGTTTGCGTCCAGAACGCGGCCCCAGGAGAGACGCCATCAATACGCTACCGCGCGCAATGCGAGCCCTTGTGAAAACGAACGCCGCACCCGGTATGGAGATGCGCGAGGTTCCGGTCCCGGCGATTGGACCGACGGATGTGCTAATTGCGGTGGAGACTGCTTCAGTCTGCGGAACGGATTTGCACATTTACCACTGGGATGAGTGGGCGCAGAACCGAATCAAGCCACCGTATACGCCAGGGCATGAATTCTGCGGGACGATTGCAGCGCTAGGCGAGTTGGTGCAGGGGCTTGTAATTGGTGATTTTGTTTCTGCGGAGATGCACATCGCTTGCGGGCATTGTTTGCAGTGTCGTACGGGTCAGGCGCACGTGTGTCAGTTCGTGAAGATTCTGGGTGTCGATGGCGACGGCGCATTCGCCGATTATGTGAAGATTCCGGCGGCAAATGTGTGGAAGCTTTCGCATGAGATTCCGCGGGAGTTTGGCTCGCTGTTCGATCCGTTCGGGAATGCGGTGCACACAGCGCTGTCGGGACCGATTGCATCGCAGACGGTTGCGGTGACTGGCTGTGGGCCGATCGGACTTTTCTCGATCGCGATTGCAAAGGCCTGCGGCGCGTCGCGAGTGTTTGCGATTGAACCGAATGCGAACCGGCGTGAGTTGGCTAGGCAGATGGGCGCGGATGTTCTGCTTGATCCTTCAGCGCACGACGTCGAGGCGATGGTGAAGGCGGAGACGGATGGAAACGGCGTAGATGTGCTGCTGGAGATGTCGGGACATCCCGCGGCGATTCGGCAGGGCTTTAGCCTGCTGCGTAACGGTGGGCGCGCGTCGCTCCTGGGTTTGCCGTCGAAGCCGTTTGAATTGGATATCGCGAACGCCATCATCTTCAAAGGCGCGACAGTGCACGGGATCAACGGCCGCAAGATGTACGAGACATGGTTTCAGGCTGAGGCACTGATGAGAGATTCGCGGGTCGGATCTGAGTCCCGTGATTACACATCGGTTGCCACTTGCGAAGTTTGATGAGGCGATGAAGTTGCTGGAGTCGGGCGAGGCGAGCAAGATTCTGCTGCAGGTTGCAAACGGCAGATGAGGCAAAAAGGGCCTACATCTCGCAGGCCCTTCATTCGTGGACTGCAAGATCCCTAGGGATTCTGCACGACGAGCGGCTCGGACAGCCGGAAATGGACGATGCTTTCAGCAGGAATGACAACGTCGTGGTTGCCCGTCGTACCCGCCAGCACTGTTCCAGCCCCGGCGCCGGATGCTGCGCCGATCGCGAGTCCAGTGCCCCCTCCGGCGAGGCCACCGATCAACATGCCGGCGCCGGTGAGACCGCCAATGAAGCCTGCGGTGCGTTTCCCCTTGCCCTTTTTCGAGCGGACGGTGTCGTGCGTGCCGATATCGTAGTCATAGCCGTTCAGCCGCATGGAGACGAGACGCAGTTCGAGCACAGAGGCACCTTTGAAATGGCCGCGCTTGTGCGCTTCGTCGATGCGTCCGCGCACCGGAGTACCCCGCGGAATCACTACAGCTCCATCGCGCGTGACGGGCTCGACGATTTCGCCTGTGAAGTGCTCGCCGGGGACAGCGTGCTTGACGTCGATACGCTGATTGACGCGGACCGCGAGCTCGGTCCCGGCCGGGACCGTGAGGTTGTACGCTGGCGCAGCGCCCGGTTGCGCAGGAGCGCCGTTAGGCGAAGGCTGTGCAACAGCCGGCTGGGGCTGACCATTTGCGTCATACGCGGCCTGATTGTCTGCGGGCGCTGCGGATGTGCCGGGCGCGGCTCCGAGTGGGGTGACCACCGGATTCGTTGAATGCGGCTTTGGTCCCGGAGCCGGCGGGGTGATGGTTGTTGCAACCTGTTGCGGTTGGCCCGCGACCGGAGGCTGCACTGTCGTTGTCACCGTGTCGCCGTTCTTGTCGACGTACTGGACCTGCTGAGGGGTTTGTGTGGAGGCGGCTTGCGCTTTCGCCTGATCGATCGCCTTCTGTGGGTCGCTTCTGCAACCTGCTGTGAACACGAGTGCGGCGAAAAGGCCTGCCGCGGTAAGTTGAGCCCGGAGTCCCTGGGTCATCGATGTTTCTCCTTTCGAACATCGTTCGTTTTGAGAGTGCGGCAGCGATCACGCCGCGTCCGAAGTCAAAATCCTGCAATGTATGTGCGACTTCGCCGAAGTTGTGATGCATGTGAGACGTCGTTCCGCTGCCTGAGTGAGCGAAGAAAGGTTTAGGATCAGGGAGTTATGGCTACTTTTTCCTCGACAACGGAAGCGACCTCGAAGCGTCCTCAACTTGCTCACCTGACTGCTCAACTGGACGCACTGCGTGCGCAAGGGACGTACTTCCGCCTGCGAGTGCTGGATGATCAACAGGCACCAGTGTGCCACTATGACGGGCGCGAGGTAATCAATCTTGCCTCGAATAACTACCTCGGATTGTGCAATGATCCGCGGCTGCGCGAGGCGGCGATCGCGGCGACGAAGAAGTATGGCGTTGGATCAGGCGCGGTGCGGACTATTGCGGGCACGATGAAGATCCACATGGAGCTTGAGGAGAAGATTGCCGTGTTCAAAGGCGTCGAAGCGTGTGTCGTCTTTCAGTCGGGATTCACGGCGAACGCGGGGACGGTGTCGTCGATTCTGGGCAAGGAAGATTTCATTCTCTCTGACGAATTGAATCACGCGAGCATCATCGACGGCGCGCGCTTGTCACGAGCGAAGATCAAGGTATTTCGGCATAAGGATGTTGCGCACTGCGAAGAACTGTTGAAAGAGATTGCGAACGAGCCGGGGCGCAAGCTGGTCATCACGGACGGTGTGTTTTCGATGGATGGCGATATCGGGCCTGTGGATGCGCTGTGCGATCTGTGCGACAAGTATGGAGCGATCATGATGGTGGACGATGCCCACGCGTCGGGTGTACTCGGGCGCAACGGACGCGGAAGCGTGGATCACTTCGGCTGCACTCAGCGAGTGGATGTGCAGGTGGGAACGCTGTCGAAGGCGATTGGCGTGTTGGGAGGCTATGTGTGCGGATCGCGCGATTTGATTGACTACCTTTATCATCGTGCGCGGCCATTTCTGTTTTCGACGTCGCATCCGCCAGCGGTTGCAGCCGCATGCATTGCAGCGTTCAACATTCTGGAGCAGGAACCGGAGCGGATCGAACGGCTGTGGGCGAATACACGGTACTTCCAGGAGCAGTTGCGCTCGGCAGGATTTGATATTGGAGGAAGGGCGACGCCGGCGAGCGAGACGCCGATTACACCGATCATTATCGGCGATGGCAGGAGGACGATGGAGTTCAGTCGCGAGCTGTTTGACGCTGGTGTGATGGCGACGGGCATAGCATTCCCGACTGTGCCGGAGGGCAAAGCGCGTGTTCGCTGCATTATGACGAGTGAGCACACGCGTGAGCAGATAGATCGTGCGCTGGAGACCATGACAGCCATTGCAAAGAAAACAGGCGTGCTCAACTGATCTCCAATTCCCACAGACATCGCGAATCCAGATCGCATTCAAGTGGGCAGCAGATTAATGTGCCGCCACTTGAATAGTGGATTCTTGAGGACAAAAGAAAAGGACCGCTGCATGCGGTCCTTTCTATTTGGTTGTGGGCGATCAGTAGTTGATGCGCACGGTTTGAATCTCATAGGGCGCGACCGGCACGGTGATCTTGCCGTCGGTGACGGTGAGTGGATCGCCGTCGGGTTTCTCCATCAGGTTGACGAGGCTTGCTGACTTGGCGCCCGCGGGAACGGTGAGAGTGACCTTGTCAGGCTCGCCACCCCACTCAAAGAAGCGCGCTATGAGAGCATTGCTGTCCTCGGCCTTCTTCAAGGCGGTGAGGGTAACGTGAGTTCCGTCGATGCTGAGGAAGGAGTGAGTGGACGGGATGGAGCCTTCGTGTGACGAGACCTGCATCGCGTGGAGTTTGTAATTGAACTCCCATCCTCGTGCCATGGTGTTGGCCGCCTGCCACGTGCCGGTATGCGGATAGATGGCATAGTCGAAGATCTGCGTGCCCTGATCGGCAACGGGATCAGGCCATGTGGCGCCACGCAGCAACGAGAGACGGAGGACGTTGCCGACGGCATCATAGCCATACTTGGAGCTGTTAAGCAGGCTCAGGCCATGGGCGTTATCGCCTTCGTCAGCCCAGCGTAGAGCGGGGACTTCGAAGCGTGCCTTCTCGAAGCTGTTGTTGCGCGTGGTCGGACGCTGAATTGTGCCGTAGGGAATTTCATAGGTTGCCGATTTGTTTGTGGCGGCAAGCGGAAAGGCGGCCTTGAGGAGGATGTGCTGTTCGTGCCAGTCGAAGTTGTTGTGGACGATGAGTTCGTTGGAGTCGGCGTAAAGGATCAGGTCCTGCACAAACTTCGACTTGTTCCAGGTGCGCGTGACGCGAAGTACGGAGCGCAGTGGACCGGTTTCCACCATCTTCACTTCATCGGCTTCGTGCAGAAGGGTTGGAGCTGCGTCAAGTGTCCCAGGATCGATGTTCCAGGCATCGTAGTTCTTCGGGTTGTCGGCGAAGGCCTGAAGTTCGTTGCCGCAGGAGTTGGGAGCGAGTGATTCGAAGCCGCCGCGCTTATCGAAGAGTGAGGTGATGCAGCCGGTCTTGGGATCGACGGTGATGCGAAGTGCCGAGTTCTCGAGCCTGTAGCCGGCGCTGGTGAGGTCGGTGTGGAACTCGTGTTGGCCGTCGACAGCGCGGAGAACGGTGTAACCCATTGAGGGGACGCTGCCGACTTTGAAGAGCAGGTGGAAGGTGTGAGTGGGAAGATCGCTGGAGAGAATTTGTGAGGGGATCACGTTACCGTGCTCATCTTCCAGTGAGATAGTATCGATGCCGCGTGGCATCTGCACGCTGACCTCGGCGATTCCGCCGCGCTCCCATGCAAGTGGGTTGAAGACGAGAACTGGTTCTCCCTTGCCGTCGGTGTTGACGTGCGAGGCCAGTGTCTTCATAGAGTTGGAGGAGATTTCATTGGTGGCCCAACGAACCTGGTCGTAGTCCTTCTGGGCTTCCTTGTAGATCGTGCCGATGCCGGAACCGGCGGCTAGATCGTGGAATTGGTTGAACAACACATGCTTCCATGCGTCGTTAAGCTCATCGGCAGGATAGGTGCGGCCGTCAAGCCATGCGAGTGAGGCGAGCTTTTCGGCGTTGAGCATCTGCTCTTCGCTGTCACGCATATTGCGCTTGTGGCCGGCCTGAGTGGTGAACACGCCGCGGTGGTATTCGAGATAGAGCTCGTCCTTCCAGGTGGGCACGCTGATCTCGCCGGCAGGTGGTGCGGGAAGTGCGGTGTTGCCAGCTGCGAGCAAGGTGTAGTTCCACGTCGGTGAATCGGGCGCTACTTCTTTTGCGGACGCGCTGGAGGTAAGGGAGCGCGGTTCCGAACTCCTCCTTCGCGCCAACCTTATCGGGCTCCATCCAGTGGAGGCCTTGATCGAGCATGGTGCGCGTGGGGCCGCCGCCGTGATCACCGACGCCGAAGAGGTCCATGATGTCGTGCATGCCAGGGGCCTGCTGTGCAGCGGTGGCGAGGTCACCGGAGAGGCGGACGGGGTCGACATTCTGATTCGCGTAGTCGTGCGGGAAGTACGTGAGGACCTTGCTGCCGTCGGGCGACTCCCACCAGAAGAGTTTGAACGGGAGCTTGTTGGTGTCGTTCCAAGCCATCTTTTGCGTGACAAAGTAGTCGATGCCGGAGCGCTTGTAGATCTGCGGAAGCTGCCAGTTGTAACCGAAGGAGTCAGGGTTCCAGCCAATCATCGCGGTGTGGCCGTAGATCTTCTGGAAAGCGGCTTGACCTACGAGCAGTTGGCGAACGAGCGACTCGCCATCGGGCATGTTCAGGTCGGGCTCCACCCACATGCCGCCGACGAGCTCCCAGCGGCCTTCGTTCACACGCTTCGCGATTTCAGCATTGAGCGCGGGATACTTGTCTGCGACCCACTGGCTATAGGCTGCGGCCGATTGCGTGTAGGTGTAGGTGGGATATTCGTTCATGAGCTGCACAGCGCTGGAGAAGGTGCGCTTTGCAGTGTCGACCGTTTCGGTCCATGGCCAGAGCCACGCCGCGTCGATATGTGAATTGCCGGTCAGGTGATAATTCGCCTGCCTGAGCACAGGATTCAAGCTGCGCAGAGTCGACTGCGCGGTGCGAAGCGAGGCGTCGAAGGGAGCTTGTTGCGCCGTAGTGAGTGCGTGGAGGTCGATCTGCGCGATCGCTTTGCCGAGCGTGTCCTTGTCCGCGGAGGAGTTTGGAGCGAGGGCGGGAAGCAGGTTGGCGGCGGAGACGATTTCTGTGGCGACGTCAAGCGGGTTGGGACGGTTGATCGAGAAAGTGATGCGCATCTGCGCGCCGCGGAACTCTTTGTCGTCAACCGTAGGCAACAGTTTCACTGCGACGAGGATCGACTGGCCAGGTTTCGCGTGATCGAAGAGTGGAATCTGTTCGAGGTCTTCGCCCAGCGCAACCCGACGGCCGTCGAAGTAGATGATCTCGGGCATGGGACCGTTGGCCGTCGCGATGAACTCAAAGCTGATATCTGCGCCAGTAAGGTCGTAGCCGTCGAGAGTTTTGGGAATAGTGATGCGCTGGCGAAACCAGACAGCCTCCTTGCTGGCTTTTGAGCGAATCTTCGCAACGGGCCAGGAGTGATCATCGAGCGACGGAGATTCGCCATGGGGGATGTCGCCTTCGTGCAGGCGCCACTCGCCTTCAGGCAGCATATTAAGCTGCACGAGGCAGTTGACAGTCGCCTGCTGTTTCGCGTCGAGCGATGGAGCGATCCACTGCTTGTTCGCCGGCACCTTGCACTGCGCGAAAAGGGTTGAAGCGGAAACTGCGAGTGCAGTCAGGCAAAGCATGCGGCTGGTTCGACTCATCAGGGGTTTGGCCTCGGTAGAAGGTGTGCCGTATTCGGCCTCAACAGTATGCAATCTTCAGCGGAGAATGAGTAGCACCGCGGTGCTAAATCTTCTGCACGCGGTGAACGTCGCGGACACCTGGAACCTTGCGGAGGTTCTGCTGGAGGCGTGTGAGATGGCGCAGGTCGACGGTTTCGATGACGAAGTCGACGTGGACGGAGCCGTCGGAGGCAGGGCGCGTTTCGACGCTGCGGATATTAGTGCCGTCTTCGGAGATGATGGCTGCGAACTCCTTGAGGAGGCCGGAGCGGTCATCGACCGTGAGGGTTAGTTTGACGGGGTAGGTCGTTGGCTTGGGGCTGTATAGGCATTGAGACCCACCGTATCCCTACCAATGATGATAAAGAATCGTGTGCTCGTCATCTTCAAGCAAAGAAAAATCACAAATCCTATTATGCCTCCCAAAACTCGGGTCCTTAGACCTCTTTTCCTTTTTTCGAGATTAAAAAACTGCTGATATGTATGATTTCCCGCAAATATATTACAGAGGTTTGCATGCGCATCATGATTGGACAGGTTAAGAAATTGGTTGCTTTTACATGGCTCCTTACAATCTTCATAGTTGTGAGCCCTTGTAGAGGCTCTGAAAAAGACCTTGGCAGTAAAATTGCTCCGCTCTCTGACTTGCTACAACAAGTGAAGGTGCCCATTCATTAGAAGAACGAGATGCCTATCTTTCATCTCTTACGGAAGTCAAGATGTTTTTGAAAAACATCCGGAGATACAAAGGAAGATCCAAGACTTACCGATGCAAAAGGCCTGTGCTGTTAAAGCATTGATTGCCATTGGTGAGGGGCCTACTGTTTCCGAAGGATGGGAGACAAAAGATTCACAATCATTTTCCAATTTAGTTGACGTACTGTTAACAACAGAATCCTTTTACCGGCAGATGGGAGGCATTATTGGCTACCATGTCATGACAATAGCTCATTGACGATGCAATGAATAACCGCAGTGATGCGGATACATCCACGATGGCTCCACCCCCATGTGTTGATATAAGAACCCTCTTCCCGACCTTGATGGCATAATCAACAGCGGCCTTTATGCTATGGAATCGGCCTCTGAGCTGTATGCTGTAGGAGGGGCTGGGGAGATAGGCTTGGCCTTGTGGATGAAAAAACAAAAGTGCCGCTTCCAGTGGCTCGGCTGCAATTTTGCGGCCGGACACTTCTTGAGGGATTAGTTCGAGATCTCGAAGCTCGTGAATACCTTTACTACCAGCTCACGGGAAAGCAGGTAAGAACTCCCATTGTCCTCATGACTTCCAAAGAGAAAAGAAACGATGAGGAAATCTCTGCCATTTTCAAGGAAGAGAAATTGGTTTGGAAGACCTCAGGAGAGTATTTTTTTC
>CAVZMD010000017.1:0-212220 GCA_963776265.1 uncultured Acidobacteriaceae bacterium
TGCAGCAGCAGTTCGCCGGTGACGCCGGTCTTGTTCGAGGCCTTCTCGTAGTAGGCGCGGAACTGCGTCTCGAGGGTGAAGTACATGCGCTTGGTCTTCTGCTTCTCACGGAGCTGCAGACCGTAGCCGATGAGCTTCTTGACCTTCTTCGACTGGCCGTGCTGGCCCGGAGGGAAGTTGCGCTTTTCGACGGGGCACTTGTCGGTGAAGCACTTCGCGCCCTTGAGGAACAGCTTTTGACCGTCGCGGCGACACATGCGGCAGACGGGTCCGGTATAACGTGCCATTTCTTTCTATCTCCTGACTTCGGTTGTCGATCGCTTTACAGGCTGGCTGGCCCTTCGTCACGATCCGGTTTTCGAGGAACTAGGGCATAAGGCATAGGGATCAAGCATCAGCCGTCCGGAATCACGCGAACTCCGAGCAGCGAACAGTGTGTCGTATTCACTATTCGCTGCTCACTATTCCCTTGCCCTTACACTCTGCGACGCTTCGGCGGACGGCAGCCGTTGTGCGGCATCGGCGTGACGTCGCGGATCGAGCGGACCTCGATACCCGCAGCGGCGAGGGCGCGAATCGCGCTCTCACGGCCGGAGCCGGGGCCGGCAACGCGGACATCGACCGAACGCAGACCGTGATCGCGCGCGGCGTTGGCTGCGTTGATCGCCGCCTGCTGCGCGGCAAACGGGGTTCCCTTGCGGGAGCCGCGGAAGCCGAGCGAGCCGGAGCTCTTCCAGCTGATGGTGTTGCCCTGCTGGTCGGTGATGGTGACGATGGTGTTGTTGAAGCTCGCCTGGATGTAGACGAGCCCAAATGGAACGTTCTTCCGCTCGCGCTTCTTGAACTTCTTGTTCTTGCCAACCTTCGCGCCGGTACCCTTGTTCTGTGATTTCGCCATGGGTTACTTCGTCGCTTTCTTCTTACCGGCAACGGTGCCCTTGCGGGGGCCCTTGCGGGTACGAGCGTTGGTGTGGGTGCGCTGGCCGCGGACCGGAAGGCTGCGGCGGTGGCGCAGGCCACGGTAGGACTGAATCTCGATCAGGCGCTTGATGTTCAGGCCGATCTCCTTGCGGAGGTCGCCCTCGATCTCGCCTTCCTGCTCGATGACGGTACGAATCTTGTTGAGCTGATCTTCGTCCAGCGTGGTCATCTTGGCGTGGGGGTCAACGCCGGCCTTGTCGAGAATCTTCAGGGCGCGGGGCTGGCCGATGCCATAGATGTACGTGAGCGCGATGCGAGCCTGCTTGTTCGGTGGCAGGTCGACGCCGGCAATACGTGCCATGGTGTGCCTTTCGGTTGGGGCTCACTCCGGTCATCGGAGGGCGGGGTGGATGTTTTTGCGGCTGACCTTGTTGCTGTCTCCTCCGGGTTCATCGCACGCCTTGACTTCGGCGAACTCGCCCGGTGGGGCCACATTTGCGGGAGAGATCAGGTTTCAGAAATCAGAGATCATCTGTTCTCTGCTTTCTGATCTCTAATCTCTTACCCTTGGCGCTGCTTGTGCTTGGCGTTCTCGCAGATGACGCGAACGACACCGCGACGGTGAATCACCTTGCACTTGTCGCAGATCGGCTTTACGGATGCACGGACCTTCATGGAAATCCTCAGTTCCAGCTCTTAGCTTCTAGCCTCTAGCTAAAAACGGGAGCTGCTGTTTTATTTGGTTCTGCTAAAAGCTAGCGGCTAAAAGCTAGCAGCTTACCTGTAGCGGTAGACGATACGGCCGCGATTCAGGTCATACGGGCTGAGCTCGATGGCGACCCGATCGCCGGGGAGGATACGGATGAAGTTCTTGCGCATGCGGCCCGAAATGTGCGCGAGAACCTGATGCTTGTTCTCGAGCTCCACTTTGAACAACGCGTTGGGCAGGGTCTCGACGACCGTTGCCATTACCTCAATCGCATCTTCCTTCGACAAACGCTCTCCTCGAAGGGGCCGGATTTCGTACCAACCCCTCGCCGAATGACCTGTTTTTTTGCTGACTTGGTGGGCCCGTTCCATTCAAAGTTCAGGAGGGCGGGCGCAAGACACAGACACCATTTGTAAGTTTACTCGAAAATACGGCCTCAAGGGAAGCCCACCCCCACGATGATTCGCCCAGAAGGCCTTGGCAGTCGCTAATATCGTTCAACGACATACACTCGCCCCTGGCTCGGCCGGGTTCCGCGCCTTCACGGTGGAGAAATCGCTACCGCAATCCCCTGCAAAAGGCTGCATGCGGTAAACCCTGATTTCCACAGCAGATCGACTTCTTCGCGGCAATTCGCCACTTCTGACTGGCTGACGAATTGCAATGACAATTCCGTCCTGCAGACAAGTCTGTCATTCAAGTGGAGAGGCGTCCGCCCGTTCACGCTTCCGCCTGCGAGCTTCCTTGTTTGGCATAACTGCTGAATTCCGTTGAGAGGTTTTTCGAAGATGCTAAAGCAGAGTTTCGTTCTCGCCAGTCTTGCTTTCCTGGGATTCGCCCCAGCCGCCTTTGCCGACACGGTCACTGACACCGGTTCGGTCTATACCCTCACTTATTCTCCAACGGGCACGCCGAACGTCTACGACTTCGTGCTTCAGATCAACACGAATGGTTACGCCCCCGGGGGAACGGACACGACGAACGTGCTGAACGCCGTGGCGATCAACGTAGCGAAGAATGCGTCGGACTATACAAGCTTCGAGGTCATCCAGGCGCCGACCGGATATGACAGCTCACTGCAAAACGGCGGCCTAGGCGCGAGCGGCTGCAACGACAACAGCTCAGCGTACCTATGTCTCGCCTACGTCGGCGCGGGAACCGGTGTTCCCGTCGCGGGGTCAGACGGCAAGGACGATACCTATACCTTCATCTTTCAGATTGGCGTGACGGACCCCAGCGATCTGACGACGAAGCCCGGCGCCGCGAACATCAAGGCTCTCTACGGCACGTCGGGAAGCCCCCTGAACGGGCGCAATACTGACGTCTACACCGAGGACGTTACGCTGACGCCAACAACGCCGGAGCCGGGCAGTCTTGCTCTGCTGGGCACCGGAGTGCTCGGCGTCGCTGGCGCGCTGCGTCGCCGCCTGAAGGCGTAAGAGTCGCCATTGAATTGCCCGCGCACTTAATCGAGAGCGCGGCCCTGGCCTCTGTCGTTTGCCTGCAACGGTGAACGGCAGGGGCATTTCCTTGAGCACATGCCGCCATCGTGTGAGCGCGCTTCCAGAGCAGCCTCTGCTAGCCTCACGCCATGCAGACTTTTCGTTCGGCGCGCCTTTGCAGAGTTATGGCGCCGCTGCTGATTGCTGTCCTCTGCCCTTCGGTCGCGACAGCGGTCAAGACTCATACAGTTTTTCTAGGGCCGATCCACAAGGTTCCCTACACTCCACCCGAAGCTACTCCCGAGAGCAAATCCGACGACTCAACCAGCTTGCGCGTGCGTCCGCTGATGGTGGACGACAAACAGCGCGAATGGACTGTGGGACCGATTCACGAGGTCACCGACAGGACCTTCGTCGTGCAGCGTGCGCTGCGCCTGAACGACGGCCTGCCTGGCGAGGCGGTGCACTGGACGTGGCAGCCGGGGCCATGGCTGATGGTCGATCGCGTGACGGGACACATCGCAGCGCTGCACCTGCCGGACTTCGATCCGCAGGTCTCCGACGTCGTCTGGTTTCGCGACTACGCAGCCTATTGCGGGATTGCGACAACGGTGAAGGGTGGACTCATGGCGGTGGTCGCCGAGTTAGGCGCGCGCAAGGCTGTGGTGCAGCAGAAGCTCAGCGCGTGGCCGCAGCCGAACGCCCCGCATCCCGTCTGCACTACCGCGAAGTGGCAACGAACGCCGATGCGCGCGACCATCCAGCAGACGGGTGGCCAGCCCATGACCTTTGACGTGGTGGGTGTCAGTTCACTGGTTGAAGAAGGCGAGTCCGGCGACGACTAAGCTGCCGTGATCGACTAACGTCCGCCGCGGTAAAGCAGACCGAGCGAGATGCCGAAGAACTCGCGGGTTTCCGTCCCGAGGTGCTCGAAGGTCAAGTCGGGCGCAAGGCGGATCGCAAACTTCGGTCCCTGGTTGAAGTCGATGCTGCCGCCGATGGCGCCCCATGGAGCCGCGTGGTTGCAGTAGAGTCCCGATATTGCCCTGAAGTCCCGTGGGATCCGGGCAGGCGGCGATCGGACTGGGGCCAAAGGGATACGCCTTGATAGTCCTGTCGAAGTTGCCGTACACCGCGCCGAAGAAGCCGTGATAGTTGATGGCCACATAACGGTTGCGCGGTCCGCGCCACTGCGCGCCACCAGCGTAGATGGTCTCAACAACGAGCGGACGGTTATAGGTCGGATTCGGCAGGACGGGCGTGGTGCCGGCGCCATACCGGACATCGGCTGAGAGGCCGAGACGATTGTCGAGATGACCGGGGATCCAGTAGGTGAACTGCCCTTCGCCGCCGCCCATGTTGAAGCGCTTCGGGAGATTCTGCCCGGCCTGTCCATTCATGAACGCGAGCCCACCGTAGGCGTCCCAGCGGTTCTCATAGCTGGGGCCCTTGCCGGGTGCGAGCGCGGCGGCAGTGCCGTGGCTCTGCATCGGAGCCGTGCCGGGAGCCTGTCTGTCCCGGTCGACTGACTGCGCGAAGAGCTGCTGGAAGACTGGCTGCTCGAACTCGAGGGCTGTTGCTTCATGGGCGCCGTGCCGGGAGCCGGAGTGCTCTGAGCAGGCGCAGGACTGGAGCTCTGGGCAGTGGCAGTTACGCCAGCGAAAAGCGCCACGAGAGCGAAGGTAGCAAAACGTCCGGCACATCGCCGGGGAGAAGAAACAGGCGTCAGATTCGTAAAGAGCATCTTCCTCGTTTGGGGCGCTTGTGCGCGCGTGGTTTCCCTCAGGTGCGCGCCGAAACGGTGCGTCGTTTTCAAGGATATACCGGCAGAGGCGCAGGCTGTCTTTCTGGACGAGGTCGAGACGCCTTCGAGGGGGCCTGAACGTGCGACAATGATAGCTGCGGCCTCTGACAAGTGGAGGGCGCTATCAGGGAGCATTTTCAATGGGCGATCTTTTCCAACCGTCTCACCTCATCATTCTCGGCGTTCTGGCGGTGATCCTGTTTGGCGCCAAGAAGCTGCCGGAGCTCGGCAAGGGTCTGGGCGAGGGTCTGCGCGGCTTCAAGGAAGGCATGAAGGGCATTAGCGACGAGCCGACCTCCAACACCAAGCCGGGCGAGACCGCGCACACGGTGACGCCGAAGGCAGATGAGGCACCGAAGCCGCCGGCTTCGGTCTAGACGAACGAACTCACGGCGCGAGACTCTCTCGCGCAAACGCTAAGGACGACGGCCTGCGATGACAGCCGTCGTCTTCGCATTTAGGAGGTCCGCCGCCGATGAAGCTGAAGTCGCCGTATCTGGTGAAACCGCACACGAAGGTCCGGCTGGCACAGCTTCCGACCGAGGATAAGGGCGAGTTCGACGACAAGGCGGCGATGGATGCGATCACGGCAGTGCGTGCGAAGAAGCTCGGCGAGTTGCAGGAACTCCTCTACGCGTCGCAATCCAAGGCGCTGCTGATCGTGCTGCAGGGCATGGATACGGCAGGCAAGGACGGCACGATCCGGCACATCTTCTCCGGCGTGAATCCTCAGGGCTGCCAGGTGGCGTCGTTCAAGGTGCCGACGCAACTCGAGCAGCGGCACGACTTCCTCTGGCGCTGCCACGCGCAGGTGCCCCCGAAGGGCATGATCGGCATCTTCAACCGCTCGCACTATGAGGACGTGCTGTCGCCGGTGGTGCACGGACACATGAGCGCAAAGGAAGCGGCACGGCATATGGAGGAGATCAACGACTTTGAGCGCATGCTCTCCGACAACGACATCGTCATCCTCAAGTTCTTTCTGCACATCTCGCGCGAGGAGCAGACGCGCCGCCTGCAGGAGCGCATCGACGAGAAGAAGAAGCAATGGAAGCTCTCGCCCGCAGACTTTGAAGAGCGGCAGTTCTGGCCCAATTACATGCGCGTCTACCAGGACATCCTGAGCAACACGAGCAAGAAGTATGCGCCCTGGTTCGTGATTCCTTCCGACCACAAGCCGTATCGCAACGTGGTCATCTCCGGCATCCTCGTCGAGGCGATGGAACGCATGAAGCTCCAGTATCCGAAGCCGACCTTCGACCCGAGCGGCATCCATCTCGAAGACGAGACCCCGGAGGAAGCCGCGAAAGAGATCGAGAAAAAGGTGAATCGCGGCGTCGTGAGCGCCAACGAGATTCCGTCGGACTCGGGGCGCAAGTAGCTGCTAAAGCACTGCTCCGCTCTCGGCAGGCTCCGCATCCGCTTCGCTGGCAGTCAGAAACCGAATCAGCCCGGAACTCGACCGGTAGAAGAAGATCGCCAAAGCGACGTTCAGCACAATGTGAATCAATGGCTCGAGAGTAGGCCAGAAAAGGCCTTGCGCCATGGCAGGCGCGTGAGAATTCAATCGAGTCAATGTAGCCGATAAGCGGGAATGCGCCTCCCACAGGTCGCATGAGACCAGGCAGATACATCAATTCAGCAACAGCCTCATAGATAAACCAGAAGCACAGTACCCGGCTGGCGATAACCGCCGCTTGCCTGTTCGTCATGAGCACCTCAGATGAGTCGCATCAGATTGTAATCATGACCACGGCCGCGGCTGCGATCGCCATCCCCGTAAGCTGCCGTCGCGTCGGCCGTTCATGCAGGTGCCAGGCTGCCAGCAGGATCGTGCCCGCCGGATAGAGCGATGCCAGCACCGCTGCGATGTCCAGTCTGCCGGTGCGCGTCGCGGCGATCAGCAGCAAATTGCCGCCGGTATCGAGCACCGCGACGCCGAGCGCCCAAAGGACCGCCATGCGGGTCAGCTTGCTCGCCGGCTCTCGAACTGCAGCGCGCTTCGACCGCAGCGTCACCGCAACCAACAGCAGCGCACAGGTGACCAGACTCGCCGCACGGGCAAGCGCCACCGGCTCTACGATGCCCAGCGGATTCGCCAGCCGCAGAGCGACGAAGTAGATCCCGAAGCCGATGCCTCCAACGAGTGCGAGCACCAGCGTCGTGCGGCTGCTCTCGCTCGGCTCCGAGCCGTCGACTGCGTGCTCGGACTCCGGTGATGGCCCCGCTGCGATCAGCCAGATCGCCGCCAGCGCCAGAGCAAAACCCACAATTCGCAATAGCGTGGGCAGACCCTCGATGACGCTCGAGACAGCCGCCGGAATCGCCGCAGCCAGCAGCCCGCTGAGTGCCGCCGATCCGCCCATCGCTCCGCGCGCGAGCGCAATGTAAAACGCGGTCAGCGAAACCCCAGCCGTCACTCCGGCAACGAGTCCCCACACAAGCGGTGCCCCGCGCGGCAAGGCCGCATGCTGAAACGAGAGAATCGCCACCAGAACCGCAAGGCTCGAAGCATGCGCGATCAGCACAACGCGCAGCGCGCCGGCCGTCGTCCCTCCCGCGGCCTTCACCCCCATGCCGCCAGAGAAATCGCCGCCGCCCCAGGAGGCGGCGGCGGCGAGTGCAAGCAGAATGTTCGCCGACAGAACCGGCGTCATCGCGAACGCAGCGGTCACGGCTTTGCGGCAGAGGGTGGCTGCGCCGGCGCGGGCTCATTGTCCGGCGGCGGCGTCTGGTCAGACCCGGCCACGGGCTGCGCCTGGTGCACGTTCCGCGGAGTCGGATAGTAGCCGTCCGGAGCCACAACCGTGAGGTTCGGCCGCATCACGCGAATCTCCACGTGGCGGAACCTGCCGTCCAGCGGGCTTTCATGCGTGTAGTAACCCACGGTATAGAGCGTGCGAACGGTTCTGGTGATCTCTGCAAAGCTATTCTCGATGCCGCGGGGACGAAACTCCGGATCGCACTGTCCGCCAGTCGCCGCAGCGATACGTGGCAGCGCGTCATCGCGCATCGTCAGCGGAAGATGAATGCGGTCGAGGAAGCCCATCCCTGGAAGACTCGAATCGCCAACCAGAGTCGCATACACCGAGATCTTGTTCGTCTGCAGGTATTTGACCAGCTCCTTCTCCTTGACCTTGGAACCGTACTCCTTGCCGTCCGACACCACGTACAACACCCGGCGGCGCTTGGAGTCCACCTTCGCGAGCGACTGCGCAGCGGTAAACAGAGCGTCGTAGAGCAGGTGATACTCCTTGGGGAGCGTCGGGTTCATGCTCTGCTGGTTTCGCACCGGTGCCGTGTTCGGATCAACCTGCTGATTGTTCTTCGTCGTCGTCTGCGACATCGGACCGCCCCAGCCCATCAGCGGTTCGCGGCCCTCGCTCTTCGAGCGCTGGAGGATCACGCCCAGCCGGTTGCTCTGTGCGGCAGTAAAGGTGGTCTGCTCTGTGACGCCGTTGTTGTAGGTGTAGACCGCCACCTCGTCATACGGCGCAAACGCCCCCTGTAAGGCGCTCAGCGAGGCGTTGATCTTATCCATCGTGTCCTGCGTCACGCTCTGGTCGATGACAAACGCCACCGACAGAGGAAACGGATCGGGACTCCAGTAGCGCATCTGCTGGCGCAGCCCGTTTTCGTAGATGCGAACGTCCCGCCAGGTCAGGTCCGGCACAAAGTTGCCCTTGGAGTCCTTCACCGTGAACGGAATCTGTACGAAATCCACGTGCACCGTCCCCATCGTGTAGGCAGCCTGCGCCGCCTGCCCGGGAGTGGGAATCATCGGTGCCTGCTCCTGCCCGCCGGTCTGCTGACCAGCCGCGGACGATGGCAGCTTGTTCGTCGGCGTCACCCCGCCGTTGTCCTTCGCATCAGCCGCGTCCGGATTTGCCTCCCCGGAACGTGGGGGCTCAGGAGCCATCGGGGCGGGCGGCGTGATCGTGTTCAGATTCTGCAGGCCTTGCGGCGTAGGCGCGTTGGGAATCGAGGCCGAGGGCGCATTCGGGATGCTCTGCTGCTGAGCCGTCTGGGTAGTGTTCTGCTGAGGCGTCTGCTGCCCACCGCCGGCGGAACCTGCTCCCGCCAGCGCCACTGCCAGCACACCTGCCCCGATACTCTGTCTTCCGAACACCATCCGTTGCTCTTCCCTTCTCTCGCGCACGTCACCCGGCCTTCTATCAGCCGGTTCCTTGGCGCGGATGCTGCCTATTGAGACTATCAGTCGCGGCCGTTTGGGTGCACTCCGGCGCTCTGCTCCCTCAGACGCTCGGCTAACACCGGTTGTTGCACTGGCTTGCGACCGATCGCTGGCGTCAAGTCAGAGATCCATGTCGCCGAACGGCACGACTTGGGCGTCTAATAGTGTGTATGCCCTCCGTCTTTCTGCGCCGTCTTGCAGTCCTGTCGTTCGTGCTCCTGTTGCCCGCGGCGCGACTCTGCGCCCAGGATGCCCCTACGCCCGACGCGCCGCCGCCGCCCAGCAAAGCAGCCGCTGCCCCTGAGCCCATGGGCCCCGACGCTCCCACGCTGAAGGTGAATGTCAACCTCGTCAACGTCTACTTCTCCGCGCGCGACAAGAACGGCTTCATTACAAGCCTGCGCAAGGACGATTGCCAGGTCGCCGAGGACCACAATCCGCAGGTCATCAAGCGCCTGACCCAGGAGAAGAACCTTCCTCTCACGATCGGCATCCTGCTGGACACCAGCGGAAGCCAGACCAACGTCCTTCCCCTCGAGCAGGACTCGGGTGGACGCTTCCTGCGTGAGGTCCTCACCCCGAAGGACGAGGCCTTCCTCATCTCCTTCGACGTCAACGTCGACCTGCTCTCCGACTTCACTGACTCGCCGCGCGAGCTTGCACGCGCCATCAATAAAGCCACCATCAACAGCGCCAGCTCCTCCGCAGGAGTGCCCGGTATCGGCGGCGGCCCCTTCCCCACGAGCAATCCGCGCGGCACGCTTCTCTATGACGCTGTCTACCTCGCCGCACACGACAAACTGCAGTCGCAGACCGGCCGCAAGATCATGGTCATCCTCACCGACGGCCAGGACCAGGGCTCGCAGGTGAAGATCAAGGAAGCGATCGAGGCCGCGCAGAAGGCCAACGTGATCGTCTATCCCATCCTCATCGCCGACCGCGAGCAGTATCTCGCCTACGGCGAGATTTACATGGGCTCCAGCGCAATGGACCAGCTCGCCTCGCAGACAGGCGGCCGTGTCATCAACGTCGGCAACAGCGGACGAAAACTCGAGGACGCCTTCGACCAGATTCAGGATGAGCTACGGACGCAGTACCTGCTCAGCTACACGCCCACCAACAGGAACGCCGACGGCACCTTCCGCAAGATCCAGCTTGACTGCGGCAAGGGTCTGAAAGTCACGGCCCGCAAAGGCTACTACGCCGTCCCCGGCGGTGGCGAAGGCGGGACGATCGAGTAGCGGCTCGGCCACAACATTCAATCTAGGCACACGAGGCCGGAGGATGTAATCTTCCGCCATCCATGCAATCACAACTGGCTCGTCCCGTGGGCGTGATCCTTCTTGCGGTGAACTACCTGTTGATCGGCTGCTTCGGCACGCTGTTTCTCCCTCTTCTTCTTTGGATCGCCCCACCTGGGATACACGAACTCGTTTCTCAGGTGATCCACCCACGCGTGCTCAGCATACTGGTGACATGCATCATCATGACCATCTGGGCTGGAGGCTACGTTCTCTACGCCTTGATCGGCTATGGAATGTTGAGGCTTCGCAGGTGGTCTCTCAAGGCGGCGGTCGCAACCCATTGGGTCACGCTGGCGTTGACGCTGATAGCGATTGCAGTCCTGGCGCAGATTTGATTGGATGTTGTCTGTTTCGATTAGTGCATTCTGTTTGCTTTGGGTTGGCGGGATTCTCTATTACCTTCGACGACCACGCGTACGATGGCCCTTCGACGCAGCAACCGCGATCGCCAAAGGTCAGCCAATCCCACCACAGCCGCCAGCGAGCGCTATTCCGACATGGAAGATTGTGACGTTCGTTGCCACGGCATTTGTCGTCGGCGTGTCTGTCTTTGTAGTCGGTCTTTTCGCCTCGATCGAAAAGTCATTCAGATCATCGACCGTGTATGCGATGGCGCTGGAACGTGCACAGGGATCACCTTGCGTCGTCAGAACCTTAGGGCAGCCCTTGGTGGCGAAGGGCTTCATCAGCGGCAATCTGAATACACAGAACGACGGCGGCGATGCGGATCTCGATATCCCCGTCCACGGGCCCAAGGCGGCCGGCAACCTCCACGTGGAAGCGAAGAAGACGAGTGGTGCGTGGACCATCAACGCGTTGACAGTCGAGCACAGCCAGAGCCAGATACAACTGGCACCCGTACCATCCGCTTGCGATTAATCGCTACACCTCGATCGCACCCGAGTACACGGCCATCCCAGCCACCGCATCCACCCCCATCGCGTCGAGCTCATCGATCTCCCCGCGCTCCTTGATTCCGCCGGCAACGATCAGCTGCTTCGCCGTTGTCGAGCGCAGCGTCGCCGCCACGTGCATCGGGAAGCCCTGCATCGTGCCTTCGGTGTCCACGTGCGTATAGAGGAACGCCGCGCAGAAGTCCTCGAGCCACGTAATCGCTTCCTCCGGCGTCAGGTCGACCGAGTCCTTCCACCCGCGCACCGCAACGCGCCCGTCCTTCGTATCCACCGAGAAGCAGAGCGCGTCTTCGCCCAACTGCTTCTTCAGATGAGCGGCAAACTCGAGCCGAATCAGCCTGTGCCTCCGCTGCGTGATCGGCGCAAACTCCTCCGCGCCATCCGCGAACTCGAGTGCGTTCGGGTCACCCGCCGGCTCTTCGCCAAACAACGACGAACCATAGATGACGCGCTTCGCGCCCGCATCCAGCAACCGCTTACCATCGGCCGCCGTACGGATTCCACCGCCAACCTGGCACGGCAGCCGCTTGCAGATCATCGTGATCAGATCGCGATTTGATCCCTGCCGCATCGCCGCGTCGAGATCAATCAGCTGCACGAGCGGATACTTTGAGAACCGCTCGATCCAATAGTCAAAGTCGTCGAACGAGAGCTTGAGCTTCTCGCCCTGAACAAGCTGGACGATCTTTCCGCCCATAAGGTCAATCGATGGAATCAGCATGAAGCTATTTTCGCAGGTATGTTCACTGCGGCTGCCGTAAGCGGACGTCTCAGGCGGCAGCTTCTTCGAGCGCGGCAAAGCACGCGTTCAGCTCAGCATGAAGACTCATCGCGGGCATGCCATGCAGTGTCTTGAGCAGCTCGCGTCGAAGACCCGCTCCCATCTTGCCGCTGCGTCGAATCTCGCCGACCAGCGTGCAGAGGTCGTCCTCATAACACTGCAGCGCCCGGATAGTCTCGAGCAGCGCATGCATCTGGTAGTACGCAGGCGGAAGTCCGCGTTGGGCGGTCGCTATTGCTTCAGTACAGGGCTTCTTCCGTGTCGCCATGCCGTTCGCTCCGCATGATTGGATGCAAACGAAACTGTGCAAAAGTTGCCGCCTGCCGCCCGGGAGCATTCTTTGCTCGTGGAGGTGTCTAGCAAGGTAACCGCATCGGCACACCGGCCGCCGCAACCTCAGCCTTCAGCGCTCGCGAGTCCGTGATGCCGAAATGAAAGATTGAGGCTGCCAGCGCGGCGTCAGCCTTACCCGCCTTGAAGACCTCAGCAAAGTGCCGCGCATTCCCCGCACCGCCCGAGGCAATCACCGGAATCTGCACAGCCTCGGAGACGCGCCGCGTCAGCTCGCAATCAAACCCATCGCGAGTGCCGTCGCAATCCATTGACGTCAATAAAATCTCACCCGCCCCGCGCTGCTCCGCTTCACGCGCCCACTCAACCACGCGCCGCCCCGTCGGCTTCCGGCCGCCCGAAACATAAACCTCGGCGTCGCCAACCGGATCATTCGCACCCTTCGCGCGCCGCGCATCAATCGCCACAATTACCGCCTGCGCTCCAAAGCTCGACCCGATCTCACCAATCAACTCAGGCCGCGCAATTGCCGCCGAGTTGATCGAGACCTTATCCGCGCCCGCATCGAAGACCGCCGCCGCCTCCTCCGCCGAGCGAATTCCCCCTCCAACAGTGAACGGCACAAACAGATTCGCCGCCGTGCGCTTCACTGTATCCAGCAGCGTTCCGCGCCCCTCATGCGTCGCCGTAATGTCGAGCAGCACAATCTCATCCGCGCCCGCCGCCGCATGACGATGCGCCAGCTCCGCCGGATCGCCCGCATCCACAATATCCACGAACTGAATTCCCTTGACCACACGCCCCGCGCGCACATCCAGGCAGGCAATAATCCGTTTCGTCAGCATCAGAGCTCCAGAAAATTCTTCAGCACGCGCAACCCCGTCTCCGCCGACTTCTCCGGATGAAACTGCACGCCCATCACGTTTCCGCGCTCAACAGCAGCGGTGAAGGCGCCACCGTAGTCCGTCGTCGCGGCGCTGTCTGCCGACACCGGCGCGCGCCATGAGTGCGTGTAGTACACAAAACTTCCCGGGCGACACGCCGCGCAGCAGCCGCGAATCCGGCCGAATATTCTCCAGCGAATTCCACCCCACGTGCGGCGACTTCAGCTCCTCGCCATTGAACACCGCAGGAAACCGCTCGCACGCGCCCGCAAAGTGCGCTAGCCCCGCCGTCTCCGGCGCCTCTGTCGAACCCTCATACAGCCACTGCAACCCGACGCAAATCCCGAGAAACGGCGTGCCCTTTGCCACCGCTTCGCGCGTCGCCTTCGTCAAACACAGATCCTGCAGCAACTGCGTCGCCTGAAAATGCCCAACCCCCGGCAGCACAATCTTGTCCGCACGCAGCACATCCTGCGGCGACTGCGTAACCACAACGTCCTGCGCACCCAGATACCGCAGCGCCTTCACGACGCTGGTCAAATTCCCCGCTTTGTAATCAATCACCGCAATCATCGGCGCGCTCGCTTCGCTTCAACCCGCGGCCAGTATTGAAACTCGTCCTCGTAGAGCTCGCCCGAAAGATCCGCGACGCGCACCGCCAGCCGCGCCTGCGCATCCGCAATCGCCTTGTTGTAGATAGCAGGGCCGATCTCCTCGAGGAAAAAATTCAGCAGCAAACCGGCAGGCAATTCGCCAATTGGCTCAGGCATGTTGCGCTCGAAGTACTGCTGAATCGACACAACCGCGTCTGCGCGCGCTTCCTTCGAGAGCTCGATGCTCATAGCAGCCCCTTCGTGCTCGGCAGCAGATCGCGCATGCGCTCATCGCGCGAGCACGCTCCCCGCATCGCCCTCGCAAACGCCTTGAAGATCGCCTCAATCTTGTGATGATTCGAGCGCCCATACATCGTCTTCACATGCACGTTCGCCTTCGACCCACGCGCAAACCCGTCGAAGAAATCCGTCACCAGCTCGCTCTGCAGATCGCCAACCACCGGCACATTCACCTGGTCGTCGACCACACACGCCACACGACCCGAAAGATCGACCGCGCACACCGCGAGCGTCTCATCCATCGCCATCACGAAGTAGCCGGCCCGCAGAATGCCGCGCTTATCGCCCAGCGCCTCCGCAAACGCCTCACCCAGCGCAATGCCGACATCCTCCACCGTATGGTGCTGGTCGACATCGAGATCGCCAGCGCACTTCAGTTCGAGATCGAACCCGCCGTGACGCGCAAAGCTCTCCAGCATGTGGTCGAAGAATCGAATGCCCGTCGAAACGTTGTACTGTCCCGTGCCGTCAACATTCAGCCGCAGCGAAATCTTCGTCTCCAGCGTGTTGCGCTCGATCGTCGCGACCCTCGCGACACCCGCGGGCTGCGGCGAAACGCCGACCTCCTGAACGATGTCACTCATACTTCCTCCTATCGTCCGCGCACGCGCCGGGCTTCTAGCGTCCGCACAGCGATATAGACAAACAGTGCGGCGAAGAGCACGCACCATACCACGACAAACGGAATGAGATACGGCGTGCGCTGCAAACGGTCGACGCCGAAAAATCCGATGATCCCAAGCAGCGGGATCAGCGGCGCGACCACCAGAGCTTTGCTGCGGCGTGGCATCTTATTCGAACTCTCGTTCGTCAGTCGATGTTGTCGCCGGGCGGCGTGACTCAGCCGGCGTCCACTTCATCTCGCCGAGCACCGCACGCAGCGCCTCAATTCCGCGAGTGACGTGCTCTTCCACGCCAACGGTAATGCGCACGTAGCCCATCGCACCCAGGATCCGCCGAGCGATCACGCAGCAGCACGCCGCGCTCCCGCATGCGAGCGCACAGCTCCTTGTGGCGCGAGCCGATGTCCATCAGCACAAAGTTCGCCGCACTCGGCCACGTGCGCACATTGAGTTCGCGTAGCGCCGCAAAGACGCGCTCGCGCCCCTGGTGAACCTGCGTGGTGTACCAGTTCAGGTATTCGGTGTCGGCCAGTGCTTCCGGCAGCACAGCGAGCGCAACGCCGTTGACGTTGTACGGCGAGCTGACCTTGCGCAGAAAGCCGATGAGCCTCGCGTTCGCGAACAGCGCGCCGATGCGCAGACTCGCGAGTCCATAAGCCTTCGAAAACGTGCGCGCGACGATGAGGTTCGGCACGCTCGCGATGTCCGGCAGAACCGTGTCGCCGAAGAAATGAAAGTACGCCTCATCAACCATCAGCACCGCCTGCGGAGCAGCGGCCGCGATCGCCAGCAGATGCTCGCGGCTGACCGTTGCACCGGTGGGATTGTTCGGCGAGGCAATGATAATGAGCTTCGTGCGCGGCGTAATCGCAGCGAGAAAGCGCTCGAACGGAAACTCCAGCGAGTCGTCGGTCTGCACCTTGATGAGGCCGGAGGTCATCATGCCGATCGAGACGTCGTACATGAAGAAGGTCGGCGTGCAGATCAGCGCCTCGTCACCTTCATCCAGAAACGCGCAAGCCATCAGGTGAATCGCCTCGTCGACACCGTTCGTGAGGATCACCTGATTCGACTCGACACCAAGATGCTGTGCGACGATGCGCTCAACAGGCTCGCGCTCCGGATAGACCGTCAGCCCTTCCGCGTCGAGTTGCTGCAGCTTCGCAAACACACGCGGGACTCGGCGCAAGCGTGTTCTCGTTGAAGTCCAGCCGCAGCGCACTGCGCCCGGCAAGCGGCGGATGATACTCGGGCATCGCCAGCACACGCGCGCGCGGCTGCGGCACAGCGCCTGCAACGTCGCTGTCGAGTTCGTTCGAAAGTGTTGCTGTCTTATTCACTATTCACTACTCACTATTCACTGACGTTCGCGCATCCTCACGCGCACACTTTCCGCGTGAGCCTTCAACCCTTCCGCTTCGGCGAGCGCAATCGTGTGGGGGCCGACTTCGCAGAAGTGCCTCGCGGGTGTACTGCTGCACGGTGATGACCTTTACAAAGTCCAACACGCTAAGGCCACCGCGGACGCGTCCATTGCGGCCGGTGGGCAGCACGTGATTCGGGCCGGAAATGTAGTCGCCCATCGACTGCGGCGTGTGGTGGCCGACGAAGACTGAGCCCGCATTCTTCACCCATCGCAGGTCGGCGCCGGTATCGATCGTCAGGTGCTCCGGCGCGAGTCGATTCGTGAGCGCATGCGCTTCTTCGACGTTGGCTGTAACAAACGCTACAGCGTGTGCACTGAGCGATTGATGGGCGATCTCATTGTCCTCCGCAAGTCGCTTGGCCTCGAGCACAACCTCTTCCGCCAGGTCAGGCTTCGACGTGATGAGGATCGCGAGTGCCTCGGGGTCGTGTTCGGCCTGCGCGACGAGGTCCGCAGCAATGCCGAACGGGTCACCGGCTTCACTCGTAACCACAATCTCCGTCGGACCCGCGGGCATGTCGATGCCGGTCTCGGCAGAGACAATGGCCTTTGCTGCCGTGACGTAGAGATTGCCGGGCCCGACGATCTTATCGACAGGTTCAATCGTCTCCGTGCCGTAAGCGAGAGCGGCGATCGCCTGCGCTCCGCCGATGCGATAGAAGCACGTGACGCCGCAGAGATACGCTGCCGCGAGCGTCTCCTGCGCGGGCTTTGGCGAGCAGACGACGATGCGTTCGACGCCCGCAACCTGCGCGGGGGTGACGGTCATCAGCAGCGTTGAAGGCAGCGGATATCGACCGCCGGGAACGTAGCAACCTACCGAGCCCAGCGGACGAACGATCTGCCCAACCTCCATTCCCTCAGTGGGACGAAAGCTCCACGCGTGCGGAAGCTGGCGCTCGGCGAAGGTGCGGATATTGGCCTGCGCGAGACGCATCGCGGCACGCAGCTCTTCGCTCGTCGACTCCCACGCGCGCTGCATCTCCTGCTTGGAGACGAGCAATGCCTGATCTTCAGCGAGGCCGTCGAAGCGTGCGGCGTACTCGCGGAGCGCAGCGTCTCCGCGCTCACGAACTGCGGCGAGAATCTCGCGCACGATCGCATCCACCTTGGCGGTGTTCGTTGCGCCGCGCGCCTCCAGCTGCCGAATGACGGCCTCTGTCGCCTTCGCGTTCTCGCCGAATGTCTTCAGAATCTTCAATGCAGTTCCTTGTGGCGAAGCGTTGAGGTTAGCGGCGAGGACGAAGCGTCGACTGCGGTGGCTGGTAGCCGGAGGGTTGTTGCGGAACGCCGCGGCCGGGCTTGCGTATCTGCTGCTGCATCACGCGGCGCTCGAGACGCGAGCCGGTAACAACCGCGCGCTTGGCAGCCTCTTCGGACGCGGGATAGACGCGCTTCGGATTCTTGGCGTCGAGAACAACAGGCACGCGCATGCCGGGACTCATGCGCTGGCCGGGTTGCGTGCGTGTCTTGATGACCACTTCGCGCGTCTCGGTGCTGCCGGGCTCCTGCACGCGAAGCGTGACCTTCTCAACGTCAGTCTGCGGCCGGCCGAAGAACTTGATGGGCTCGGACGACAGGAATGTGGCGTAGACGACGACGCCTTCGCGGTCGAGCTTCTTCTGGCGGCTGCGCTCGATCAGGAACGCCGTGATGCGCCAGGCGATGAACGCGACCGAGAGCGCGATGATGACGATGCTGGAGATCTTCATGGAGCTACTCCTTACAACTTGCTACAGGACAACTTTGCTGAGCGGATACTCGACGATGCCGGTGCCGCCGGCGGCCTTGAGACGGGGAATGACGTCGCGGACGACGGACTGCTCGAGGATGGTGTTCACCGCGACCCAGTTCTCATCGCGCAGATGCGAGACCGTGGGCGAGTTGAGAGCCGGCAAGACGTTGAGGATGGAGTCGAGGTTCTTCTTCTCGACGTTGAGCATGAGGCCGACCTGATTCTGCGCCGCCATCGCGCCCTTGAGCATCAGCGCAAGGGTCTCAATCTTAGAACGCTTCCACGGGTCCGACCACGCCTTCTTGTTGGCGATCAGCTGCGTCTCGGACTCCATGAGGGTTTCGATGATACGCAGGCGATTCGCGCGCAGCGAGCTGCCGGTCTCAGTCACCTCGACGATGGCGTCGCAGAGCATGGGCGGCTTCACCTCGGTGGCACCCCAGGAGAACTCGACGGTGACGGGGATCTTGCGCTCGGCGAAGTAGCGCTTGGTGAACTCGACGAGCTCCGTGGCGATGGTCTTGCCGGCGAGGTCTTCGGGCTTCTGGAAGGGCGAGTCTTCGGGGACGGCGAGCACCCAGCGGACGGGGGTGCGGGATTGCTTGGAGTAAGTGAGTGACGTTACGCGCTCGACGTCGGACTGGTTCTCGAGGACCCAGTCGTTGCCGGTGAGGCCGGCGTCGAGGGCGCCATGCTCGACGTAGCGGGCCATCTCCTGCGCGCGGACGAGCATGCACTCGATCTCCGCGTCGTCGATCGAGGGGAAGTAGCTGCGACCGCTGGCGTAGATGTTCCAGCCGGCGCGGCCAAAGAGGGCGATCGTGGCGTCCTGCAGGCTGCCTTTGGGGATTCCGAGCTTGAGCTTGTTGGTCATGGGTCCTTTGCGGAAGAGATCGGAGAACAGAGATCAGAGATCGGCCTGTTCATGATCTCTGATCTCTAATTTCTGTTCTCTATGATGGGCTTAGTGAAGCAGCTTACAGTGCCTTCGTGGCAGACGAGGCCGTCGCCTTCCACCTCGACGCGGAAGAGCAGAGCGTCGTTGTCGCAGTCGGTCGAAGCAGATACCACGCGGAGGCGATTGCCGCTGGTCTCGCCCTTCATCCAGAGCTTGTTGCGGGAGCGCGACCAGAAGGTGACGAAGCCGGTCTCGAGTGTTTTTTGATAGCTGACGTCGTTGAGGAAGCCGAGCATGAGGACCTGGCCGGTTTTGGCGTCCTGGACGATGCCGGCGATGAGGCCGCCGGCCTTGGCGAAGTCGAGTGTGGGGAGTGCTGCGGTAGTCATAAAGTCCTTAGCTGATTGTGAGGGAGTTGGCGCCCGCGCAGCAAAAAGCCCGCTCGCGGAGCGCGGTGGCGGGCTGGGTTCCGAATCCTGTTGGGCTTATTACTTCGCCGCACCAGAGACAGCCGCCGTCGCGCAATGCGCGTGATGGTGGTGTCCGTGATGATGCTGGCGAAGGCTCACTGAGTTCTTAGGCTAAGGGTGAGTTTTCCAGATGTCAATTCTGGAGCACCCCTCCCCTGGGTAAATTTGCGCAAAGTCTTCATAAGATTGAAGTTGAGGGTGGACTTCAATGACAAAGTATTGATTCTAAACGCTTTGCTTGTAAAGTATCTGGAATCATAGGGTTGGGATTCTCTATAGAGTTGCCCACGGTTTGACTAAGACTGGCATCCTGGGGCGACGGAATGTACTCATTTTCATGGAGTTAGGGCAGGCACCCAAGTTTGATAAATGCGCAGTGGTGGGACGGGAAGAAACTGGTTGCACGTTGGCGCGACGAACAGGAAGAGGGTGAAGTTCGCATCTCTGAAGGAGAGGGCAGGACGCCCTGGGAGATAAGAATGACGGATTATCGCGTAGCCGCAGGTGAGTCGCAGGAAGATCAGGTAACCGCAGCGATCGAGCAGTACACGTCGAAGGCGCCGTCCAGTGCGTTTCTCGCGCTGGCAATTGGGGCGGTCGGCGCGTCGCTGGCTTGCAAGGCGATGAAGAAGGACCATGCGGCGCTGTTTGTGGGGCAGTGGGTGGCGCCCTTTCTGCTGCTGGGAATCTACAACAAAATGGTGAAGCAGCATGGATCGGATGCGGCGAAGCGATAAAGAGACCCGTTCTGCCGGAAGGTCGGGTTCGTCATTGCACCTCTGCGGTGAGACGGGCCTGGAGGCTGGCTCTGGTTCGATGCCACCTGAGCCGTCGCTTGACCCATGTGGCTGGGAAGACGCTGAAGAGAACGAACCCGAGTCCGAGAGCCCAAAAGGGGAGGACACGTCCGTGACGTGAGATGTGCAGGAAACGGATGCAGGTCATCATGGCTGCGACGGCGATGATGATGTAGGAGAGCAGAAGGGCGAGGATCGGCAGCGTTCGCGCAAAGGAAACTCGACTGGGATTCACGCGAGCCAGAGTAATGGAGGATCGCGTTGTCGCCTCAGAAAAATTCAGTTACGGAAGTGCTGTTTCTTCTCGCGCGTCTTAACGCGTCGATCGCGGGGACAACAGAAATACAGAGGTCCTTCGCCTACGGCTCAGGATGACGGCAGGGCGAACCGACGATGACCGGCGGTCCCGGTGGCCTGACCTCAGGTGAGGGACGTAAAGGTGAGGTCGTTGTTTTCGGCGATGCGGACGTTGCCATTGGCGATGTCGTAGATCCAGCCGGAGATGGTGAGGTTGCCGAGGGTGATGGCCGTGGCGACCGAGGGGTGCGTCTTGAGGTGCTGAATTTGAAGCAGGACGTTCTGCTCGGTGAGGACGTCGATCAGCGGGCGCTGGTGGTGCGCGTCAATTTCGTTCTCGTGAAGGGTATTGGCCACGGCGAGTGCGGTCTGCGCATTCTTGAGCCAGTTGCGGACGCTGGGCATCTTCGCGGTCGAGGACGGATCGAGAAGGGCCTTCATGGCACCGCAGTCGGTGTGGCCGCAGAGGGCGACGTGGCGGACACCGAGGGCGGCGACGGCGTACTCGATGACGGCGGAGACGCCGCCGAGCATTTCACCGTAGGCGGGCACCATGTTGCCGATGTTGCGGGTGACGAAGACCTCGCCGGGGCCGGTGGCGGTGATGGCGTTGGGGTCGATGCGGGAGTCGGCGCAGGTGATGAAGAGGGTGTGCGGGCGCTGCGGCTCGGCGGCGGCCTGCGCGAAGACTTCGGCCTGCGCGGGGTAGATTTCGCTGCGGAAGCGGCGCACGCCGTTTTTCAGTTGTTCGAGGACAGGGTCCATGTTGTGTTCAGGATAGCGGAGTGGAGAGAGGCGAGTGGTTAGTGGTTAGTGGGTAGTGGTTAGTGGGTCGCGACCGAAGCAGTGTTTCCTCGCGCGATACCACGCGCGATACCCCCACCCTTTCACGATGAGACCGTGAAAGGATGGGCCACCCAGAGTTGTGGTTCAGGCTTCGCGCCATTTGATGTTGCAGCCGATGGAGGCGCGCTGGCTGCCGGGGTCGGGGCGCTTGCCGGCGATGACGGCGTCGAGGGCGGCGCGGAGATCTTTGCCGGTGACGGGCGTGTCGTTGCCGAAGCCGTCCGAGCGGCGAGGGCGGGAGTCGTCGAGCTGGCCGCGGTAGACGAGCTCCATGGCGCCGTTGAATAGGAAGATGTCCGGGGTGCAGGCGGCGGAGTAACTGCGGGCGACCTCCTGGGTCTCGTCGTAGAGATAGGGGAAGTTCCAGCCGAGGCGTTTGGCCTGCGCGCGCATGTTGTCGGGGGAGTCCTGGGGGTAGGCGGCGACGTCGTTGGAGTTGATGGCGCAGAAGGCGATCTTGCCGACGTAGTCGCGGGCGATGTTGGCGATCTCCTTCTCGACGTGGATGACGAAGGGGCAGTGGACGCAGAGGAACATGACGAGGAGGCCGTGTTTCTGTGCGGGGCCTCCGGTGACCGCGCTGTTGGCGGCGTCGGAGAGGTTGTCGTCCCAGGAGAGGGCGAAGACGTCGTCGCGGGACATGGCGCGGCCGGTGAGGACGTCGGTGAGCTCGAAGGCAGGGGCGATGGTGCCGAGTTGCACCATGGTGGATTCGGTTCGCGACATAAAGTGCCTCCGGGGCAGGCGTTTGAAGCGGCGCGGTCGATCGGCAGCCTAAAGACAAAAATACAGGGGTCCTTCGACTTCGCGCTCAGCGCTTCGCTCAGGATGACGGCTTGATGGATCGGGTCGAGATGACGCTGGGCACGGTGATGGAGGAGATCAGGAGAAGGCAACCGAAGCAGCTGCGATTCGGCTCTCACCTGAAAGTAACCTTGTTCCTCCCCCAAGTAACGTGGCCTTTGACCCAAAGGTCGCATAGCGTAACCTTTAAGTGGGAGTCACGTCTAAGCTTCCTGAGCGCCGTCCACGCCCACTCATTACATCTGAAGTCGAGACCCCCGCTTGCGACCTAATCTTTTCGGCCCCTATGGCGTGCTTTTGGTTCTAGCCGCCGCTCTGGTAGTAGTCCCCTCTCAGGCACAATCTGCTTCGGCATCGGCGGCACTCGCGCAGCTGCGACCGACGCCGGCGCGTCGTGTGGCGGCGAACCCAGATTTCAGTGCGAAGGTCCGGCTGGGCGGGCATCTGCCGGGCTGGGTGCGGGCGGAGAATACCGCCGCGGCGGCGGTGTCGACGAGCGCCTCGCTGAATGTGACGGTGGTGCTGAAGCGCGATGCAGCGACGCAGGCGGCGTTCGAGCAATTGCTGGCGGAGCAACAGACGCCCGGGTCGGCGCTGTATCGCCAGTGGCTGACGCCGGCGGAGTTGGGCAGCATGTTCGGGGTCGCTCCGGCGGACCTGCAGGCGGTGGAGACCTGGCTGGAGTCGCAGGGGTCTGAAGGTGACCCGCGTGGAGCCGAACGGTCTGCTGCTGGATGTGACGGGCAGCGTGGCTGCGATGGGTGGGGCGTTCCGGACGAACTTTGCGGAATTTCATGTGGGCCGGGAGACGAGGCTCTCCGCGACTGAGGAGCCGAGCGTGCCGACGGCGCTGCAGGCGGTGATTGCGGGCGTTCATGGGTTGTCGCAGAGCACGCTGCATCCGCAGAGCATAGCGACGGTGGTGCAGGGCAAGCTGACGACGCGGGCCGCTGATGGCGGACTTACGGCCAAGCCGATGATGACGTCGACCAGTGGAGGGCATTACCTCACGCCGAGTGATTTTGCGACGATCTATGACCTGAGTTCCGTGTACAGCGGCGGGAACACGGGCGCGACGGTGGCGGGCAAGGCGCAGCGGATCGCGATTGTGGGGCGTTCGCGGGTGGCGGCGACGGACATCAGCCAGTTTGAGAGCATGACGGGTCTGCCGAGCGCGCAGCCGAATGTGGTGATTCCGACGGGCGGGATCGACCCGGGGACGACGAACGGCGGCGATCAGGACGAGGCGACGCTTGATGTCGATCGCGTGATGGGCACGGCTCCGGGCGCGGGTGTGGACCTGGTGGTGAGCGGGGACTCGAAGACCGTGAGCGGCATTTATACGGCCGCGGCGTATGAGGTGAATACGCTGGTGGATCCGGTGATGAGCATTTCGTTCGGCGACTGCGAGGCGAATGTGGGCCAGCAGGGCGTGAGTGTGTGGGACACGCTGTTTTCGGCGGCGGCGGCGGAAGGCATCAGCGTCATGGTGTCGAGTGGAGACTCGGGGGCTGCGGGGTGCGACGGGGATAGCTCGACGCTGCCGGTGACGCAGAAGGCGAGCATCAACTACATCTGCGCGAGCAGTTATGTGACGTGTGTGGGTGGGACGGAGTTTGCGGACACGAGCAGTGGCGGAAGCTACTGGAGCACGCAGAACGGGAGTGGCGAGAGCTCGGCGGTGAGCTACATTCCGGAGGGCGCATGGAATGAGCCGACGTCGACTTCGGGTGGAAAGACGACGTATGTGGCAGCGGGGACGGGTGGCGGAGCCAGTGCGTACATTGCGAAGCCAAGCTGGCAGACGGGAACGGGTGTGCCGGCGGACGGGATGCGCGATGTGCCGGATGTTGCGCTGAGCTCGGCGACGCACGATGGCTACCTGGCGTGCCTGGCGTATGCAGGCGGCGATTGCAGCCAGCAGAAGTTTGAGGTGTTTGGCGGAACGTCGGCGGCGGCACCCGGGATGGCGGGGATCGTCGCGCTGATGAATACGGCGACAGGGAGCGCGGCGGGAAATGTAAATCCGCTGCTGTACCGGCTGGCGGCGAGTTCATCGGATGTATTTCACGATGTGACGGAGGCGACGGCGGGGATTGTGGGCTGCTCGGTGAGCGTGCCCTCGATGTGCAACAACAGCACGCCGTCGTCGGCTGGGTTGACGGGAGGTCTGGCAGGGTTTGAGGTTGCGGCGGGGTTCGATCAGTCGACGGGCTGGGGGTCGGTGGATGCGGCGAAGCTGATTGCAGCCGGCATGGCGGCGGGCGGAAACTCTGGCTCATCGGCGAGCGCGGGAAGCTTCACGATGGGGACGAGCGCGGGGTCGCTGAACCTGACGGCGGGCGCGACGACGGGCAACACGGTGACAGTATTTGCGACGGCGGCCAATGGGTTTACGGGCATGGTGTCGCTGAGCTGCACGGTGTCGGCGACCGGGACGGCGGTGCTGCTGCCGAGTTGTGCGGTGAGCCCGTCGACGATTGTGCTGAGTGCGGCTGCTCCGAGCGCGAGTGGTGTGGTGACGGTGTCATCGCAGGCTGGAGCGAACAGCACGGGAACGACATGCGGGTCGACGGGCAGCGCGGCGAATGTGCGCGTGAGCGGATTGGCGCTGGCGGGGTTGTGCGTTCTGCTGTTGCCGGTGGCCCGGGTACGCGGGCTGAGGCGCGAGTTGCGCGGGTTGCTGATGATCGTTGCGGTGGCCGCTGGGATGAGCGCGATCACCGGCTGCGGCGGCGGTGCGACAGGCGCGGCGGGAACGCCGAACTGCGCGGTGCAGGCGCAGGCGGCAACGACTGCGGGCGGCTATGTGGTGACCGTCACGGGTAAGAGCGGGAGTATCACACAGAGCACCAGCTTCGGTGTGACGCTGCGGTAGGGCGGCTACGCTGGAGAGGTGAAACGGCGAAAGGTCGAAGCTGGAACGGCGACAAGACCGGGACGCAGACTGGCCGATGCGGGCATAGCGGAGCGCGAGGCGCTTCCGCTGGGGCCGCACGGGCGGCCGCTGTGCCGGTGGTGCCAGCTGGAGATCCTGGCGAAGCGGCGGCGGACGTTCTGCTCGGATTATTGCGTTCACCAGTGGCGGCTGCGGTCAGACCCCGGATATCTGCGCGACCAGGTGTTTCTGCGAGACAGCGGCGTGTGCGCGGAGTGTGGGGTGGACACGGTGAAGGCCTATCGCGAGCTGAAACGCAGCCGTGGAGAGATGAGAGCCGAGGCGCTGGAGATGTGGGGAATGCGCAGCGTGACGGCGCGGCGGTCGTTGTGGGACGCGGACCATATTCTGCCGGTCGCGGAGGGCGGGGGTGAGTGCGACCTGGAGAACCTGCGGACGCTGTGCCTGATGTGTCACCGGGAGGCGACGGCGGAGTTGAGGCGGAGGATGCGGCGGTCGTGATCCGCTTCGTCGTTGGCACCCCACTCATCGCGCAGACGACGCGCGATGAATGGGGCACCCGGTCGGTTCTGGGGCGTGGAACAGCGATGTTCCCCGTGGAACATTCATTTGTATGTCGCTAAGAAATGTGGGAAACGACGTTTTCTGTGGATAGCGGTTGTCGCTTGATCGCTAATCGCCCCAAGGGGTCCTGGGAGCCCATTAATTTCGCGGATGGGTCCCTGCTTAGAAAAGCACGCGCTTCGCGCAAGCCCACCTTAGCGCGCGATGAGACTGCGCGCGAAGATGGGGCACCCAGATTTGGTGGCGCGCGATGCCCACCTTAGCGCGAAGATGGGGCACCCGGATTCCTGGCAGGTACCGAGGAGGGTGAGGGTGCGTGAGTTTTATTGCTGGCGACAGGGGTGGCTGGTATGCTTGCTCAAGTTCGCGGCTGTCCCGTTTTGGAACAGCAACGCGGCTCCTCTTCTCCAGCATGAAGACTCTTACCAAAATCGCGTTTTTCGGCTCGCTCTTTCTGGTTCCCGCCCTTTTGCATGCGCAGGACTCCTGCGTCGACTCGCCGGAGTGCCCGACGGCGATTCTGGGTGTGGTTGGAGCTGCCGGCGCAGCGCTTTATGTACGGTGGCGGTCGCGATAATTCGGTGACAACCGTGTGTATCGGTTGTGACAACCGCGTATTGGCTTCAGATAGACTGGCAACTGTAACCAGACGAAGGAAGGGTAGGCAGAAGGATGCCGGCCCGCCGCATTGCGAGCTGACTTCGTGAAGGGTTCGTGAAGGGGACGACGCCAGGCGTGAATCAGTTCCGATTGAGGCTGCAACCGTTTCGTTTTCGACTTTTGCTGTGCGGGTTTACTGCTGTCGGCTTCCTTGGCGGCACAGGACTGCACGGACAGATCTTCGACCAGCCGTCGGCAGCGACAATCCCTGCGCAGGCACCGATTCAAATTCCGTCGGGCGCGAGCGTTGCCAGCCTGCTGAACCAGTACAACTCGCAGACGGCGGGCGCTACGCAGAATGACGCGCAGGGACAGATGATGCGCAACGAGGAAGAGCGGCAGCTGAGAGCGAGCCAGAACCAGCCGCCGCTGCCGCCGGAGCCGCGCGAGCCCCTTCCAGGAGATGGTGCAGGCTACGACGGGAGAGAGGCTGGAAGTTTACGGCGCTTCCCTGTTCCGGCGTGTGCCGACGACCTTCGCCCCGGTGCAAAACGTGCCGGTGGGGCCAAGCTATGTGCTGGGACCGGGCGACGAGATCGTGATGCAACTGTCCGGACAGGTGAACCGGCAGATGCGTGTGACGGTAGACCGCGAGGGAGAGATCCAGATTCCGGAGCTGGGCGCGGTGCATGTTGCGGGATTGACATATGGCGAACTGCCGGGATTCCTGAACAAGCAGATTGGACGGATCTACCGCAACTTTACGTTGAACGTGTCGATGGGCGCTCTGCGGACGATCCAGGTGTTTGTGGTGGGACAGGCGCGGCGGCCGGGCAGCTTCGCGATCAGCTCGCTGAGCACGCTGGTGAATGCGCTGTTTGCTTCGGGGGGGCCGCTGACGACAGGCTCGCTGCGCGACATCCAGGTGAAGCGCAACGGAGAGACGATCGACCACTTCGATTTGTATGACCTGTTGCTGCGTGGCGATAAGTCGAAGGACATTGCGCTGGCGACTGGCGATGTGATCTTCATCCCTTACGCAGGCCCGCAGGTGGCGGTGCTGGGCAGTGTGAACCATCCGGCGATCTATGAGCTGAAGGGCCAGACGAGCGTGGAGCAGGCGCTGGGATTTGCGGGCGGCGAGAGTTCGCTGGCGTCGGGCGCTGATGTTCTGCTGGAGCGCGTGTATGAGCATGCGAATCGTAACGTAGAAAACATCAGCCTGGACACGAGCAAGACGGAGATGATGCAGGGTGGCGACATCCTGTCGGTGCGCGCGGTAGTGGACCGCTTTCGCAATGCGGTGACGCTGCGCGGCAACGTGGCGAACCCGGGGCGGTATTCATGGAAGCCGGGCATGCGCGTGAGCGATCTGATCCCGAACCGGGAGTCGCTGGTGACACGCGACTACTGGCGCAAGCGCAACCAGCAGGGACAGTTTGTTCTGGATCAGAGCGAAGAGCCGGCTGAGGCGCGGACAGAGCGCGTGCTGCAGAATGAGATTTTGCGCCAACAGCAGTTGGAGGAACTGCGGCAGGTGGGACCGCCGCAGACACCTGGGCAGATTTCGGGGACGCAGGCGCAGACGCAGACGCAGAACGGACAAAGCAAGGAGAACCAGCCGCTTCAGGGTGCGCCGTTGTATGACGAACAGGGCCGGCCGATACCGGGAACGGGAACGAGCAATGGGGCGGCAGAGGCGGCGGCTCTGCAGAACGAGGGTTCGCTGCAATTGGGAGCAAGAGGTTCTGAGCAGCCGGGGAACGGCGCGGTGGGCTCGTCGAGCGGCGGTGGAAACTCGGTGGCCGCGGCTCTGACGGGAGGCTCGGAACGCTTCCCACCGAAGAACGAAGTTGTGCTGAGTGCGCCGGACATCGACTGGGGATATGCGGTGATCGAGCGGCAGGACGACAAGACGCTGACGACGTCGCTGATCCCGTTCAACCTGGGCAAGATTGTGCTGGACGGCGACGCGTCGCAGGATGTGCAACTGCTGCCGGGTGATGTGGTGACGATCTTCTCGAAGGCGGATATTCGCGTGCCGAGCGAACAGCAGACGCGGTATGTGCGGCTGGAGGGCGAGGTCGAGCAGGCTGGCGTGTACAGCGTGCAGCCGGGAGAGACGCTGCGCAGTCTGCTGCGTCGTGCCGGAGGGCTGACGCCGGACGCGTACCTGTATGCGTCTGAGTTCACGCGTCAGTCGACGCGAAGGCTGCAGCGGCAACGGCTAAGTGAGTATGCCGACGAACTGGAATCTCAGTTGACGCTGGCGACAGTGTCGAACCAGGCAGTCAGTGCACAGGACCAAGCTGCGCAGCTTGCGGCGCAAGCGGCGATTCGGTCGACCGTGCAAAGGCTTCGGCAGATTCAGCCGGTTGGAAGAATCGTGCTGAGCCTGAAGCCGAACGATACGGGAATCGACAGCGTGCCGGATATTGCGCTGGAGGACGGCGACCGTTTTATTGTGCCGCGGGTTCCGTCGAACGTAACGGTAGAAGGGCAGGTGTACAGCGCCAACGCGTTCATTTACCGGCCAGACAAGCGCGCTGGGGTGTATCTCCACGAGGCCGGCGGGCCGGACCGGCAGGCAGACCACAAACGCATGTTCATTCTGCGCGCCGATGGATCCGTGGTGAGCCAGCAGTACACCGACGTCAAGAAGACGACGGTTTATCCCGGCGACACCATCGTCGTGCCTCAGGCCCTTCCCAAGAACACGCTGTTGCGTACGCTGAGCATTGCTCAGATTGTCGGAAATCTTGCGCTGAGTGCAGCCTCGATTGCGGTTATTGCGAAGCCATAACCTGCGCGATCAAAAAATGCAGGATCTCAAAAGACGAACGAACGTGGATGAAGGGCGATGCGCGGTTGCTCTCTCGCGCCTCGCACTCCCCGCCCCCTCAACTGTGGGATGACTAGTGTAAAATCAAGCCGCGGAAAGCTTTTTCGATGTCTCAGGGACGCCCGGTGATGCCGCGAGCGATGATGAAAGTGGAACCAGGGAATAGCCTTCCGGAGGCTTCCAGAGACCAACACACTACGAGTCTATCGGTCGCATAATTTGAACTCCGGCGGGAAGAGGGACGTGGATCTGACAGAGCGGTGCGATCCGGAAGACATTCCGGTGTTTATTCTTTGCGGTGGCCTGGGGACTCGGCTCAGAGAGCAAACGGAGTTTCGACCGAAACCGATGGTGATGGTCGGGAACCACCCTATTCTCTGGCACATCATGCGTAGCTACAGCGCTCATGGATTCAAGAGATTTATCCTGTGCACCGGGTATCGCAGCGATGTTATAAAGTCCTACTTCCTCAATTACTCTTCCCTGAATTCGGACTTTACCGTCGACCTTCGCTCAAATAGCGTGGAAGTGCATTCCGTTGATCACGACGATGACTGGAAAGTCACGATTGCGTATACGGGCGAAGAGACGATGACTGGTGGCCGTATTGCGCGCGCCGCCAAGAAGTATCTCGGATCTGCGAAACACTTCGCCGTCACTTATGGTGATGGTCTCACCAATGCGCCGTTGGAGGACGAGTTGAAATTTCATCTTTCGCATGAATCCATTGGCACGGTCCTCGGCGTAAATCCGCCCTCCCGATTCGGGGAGTTCAAACTGAATGGAAACCTAGTGACGGAATTCGCAGAAAAGCCGGAATTCAAATCCAATTGGATTAATGGCGGTTACTTCTTCTTCCGCAGCAGTTTTCTGCCATACATTTCAGAGGACGTTAACTGCGTACTTGAGCAAGCTCCGCTGTCGCGCCTCGCCAACGATCACCAGCTACAGTTGTACAGACACGATGGATTCTGGCAGTGCATGGACACGCAGCGGGATTGCGATCACTTGAACGATCTGTGGAAGATCGGCCGGGCTCCATGGGCCAAATGATCCGGGTTCAACGCTGCTCCCTGAGTGGCGGACTTCTGTGCTCATGCCGTGAAGTATAAATTCGCGAATGTGCGAATGATCGACCAAATAGAGGAATGAATGCGCATTCTTGTAACCGGGGAGCGGGAATAGATCCTACGCACCCGATAGAGATTTTGAAGTATGAAGGGAATTAGAGCGCCCGGGAAGATACGCTCTTGGCGCAATCGGTTAGCTTGACCAATATTCCCGCACATTCCCTAGCCGCCGCTTGAGACTGATTGGCAGGTGCCCTTCCCGCTTTCCAAGCTGATATGCCACGTATTTGACGATTGTACGTAACAGAGCTTTAGGAATTGATATCGGCGAGTGCTTCCACAGATAAGCAATTTCAGTGCGAACGAAGCGAGCACCCTCGCCACCCGGTTCACCATATTCGGTACGCATCCAGCTTTCTCGAATATGCAGTACGCCCGTATCAAAATAGCGTTGAAATAGTTGTCTTAGGGATAGGTTGTGTGAATGGTATATCGTCGCATCGGCGATATAAGCAGTTTTCCAACCCTTTAGCATCATTTTTGCCGCCACATACGAATCTTCGGAGGTGATAATGCCGAGCGGAAAGCTTCCGACCTCTTCTAAAGCGATCCGCCTGTAGGCGCCCAGATTATTCGAGAAGAAAATCGCCTTAAATCCAAGGATCTTCCGAGTTTCCAGGTCGCGTACGACCGAGGCCTCTGGATAATTTAGGGCACAGGCATGCTGTGCAAAGTAATCCGCATCTGAGTGAGGTAGTTGCCTGCCAAAAGCAGCTCCCACACTTGGATCTCGAAATGCTTGGATTAGCACTCTGAGTGTCTCGGGGGTGGCCATCATCGCATCTGGAGTAGTGTAGACAAGAATATCCGCCCAAGGCACCAGGGTAGCTGCGAGGGCGCGGGAAGTTCCATGATTAAACTTGCTTCTCGGAGTTATATGAACTTGAAAACCAATAGATTTCGCACGTTCTACCGTCTTGTCCTTAGATGATGAGTCTATGACCAGCACCTGATGCGGCTTAATCCCTTGTTGAAGTAGAGGGCCAGGGAAAGAGTGAAATAAACGCTCTGCGTTCCATGTAGGGATAATCACTGCTATCCGTGATAGGTCTAACTCGCCGAATTCCGGTGTCACTTTACCCTTCTTCCAAGTGATAAGATGCATTGTCTAGCGGGCCGAGTCGGCCGAAGTCATCTGATATATAACTGCATAGGCGCCACGATCTCTTAGCTCGCACCGGCAAAAAGTATCTTCATAGGGCCAAATTCCTGAGTTCATCATTGGTGTGGTGTTCAAGCGAGAAGTCAGGCTGCGACCTATCTTTCACCGAAATGACAGTAGGAGCAAAAGGCCAGTCAATTTTGAGTGCCGGGTCGTCATAGCGCAGCCCGCGCTCGAAATCAGGAGCATAGAAGGCGCTCACGAGATACAGGAGTTCGGCGTTGTCTGAGGTCGTCAGATACCCATGACCGAATCCAACGGGCACATACAACATTGTGCGGTTCTCGTCTGTCAACTCCACAGTAAACGACTGGAGGAAAGTAGGAGACTGCGGACGCAGATCAACAATCGCGTCCACAATGGAGCCCCGCAGGCAGCGAACCACCTTGACCTCACCCGCCGGCGGAAGTTGGTAATGCATCCCTCTCAAGGTCCCGCGCTTCGAGCTAAATGCCGTGTTGATCTGAACGAACTCTGATTGCAGTCCCTTCTGAGCGAACTCATCCTTGCAGTAGAGACGCGCGAAAAAGCCGCGATCATCCTGGCGAGGTTCCAAATCGATGAGATAAGCGCCTTCCAACGGGGTCCGCGTAACTCGCACTGATTTCCTTCCATATCTGAACTTCCGCGAGATGCACGGATCCAGCCTAACCTCAGGACTCGCCGTGCATCTGCATGGCATCGTTTAGTGGTGCGGCCGGCTCAATGCAGCGTCGCAGCCGCCTGCCGATCGTCACATATTTAGAGTTCGGGAAGGCATCGGGTGACAACAATCTCCTCGCATCCAGAATTACCTTGCCTTTCAGCGCTGGCTCCGCTCCAAACTCCGCGAGGTCCCGATATTCCGGCCATCTGTTCGTGACAACCACGGCATCCGCTGCTTCCAGTTCACTTCGCCAGTCTGAAGTACAATCCAGATCCAATTCAGGCCATGATTTCATGGCGTTGGGCATTGCCAGGGGATCGTGGACTTTTACCGAAACTCCCATCTGCTGGAGCGAGTGAATGATCGGACGGGCCGGTGATTCCCGCACATCATCCGTATCTTCCTTGAAAGAAAGGCCAAGAACGAGCGCACGCTTCCCACGAAGTTGCTGATCTTCACGTGCCCAAAGAGAGGCCAACTCGTTCGGCTGCTTGGAATTGATATCCAGAACTGCATTGAGGAGCCTCATTTCGCAACCGAGTTCCTCGCCTCTGCTACGAATCGCCTGAACATCCTTCGGGAAGCAGCTCCCACCAAATCCACATCCAGGAACCAGGTAGCTCAAGATATCTGGCCGAATCCGTTGCCCGTCTATTCCAATTGGGCTCCAGCGGCGATCGAGCGAAATGCCTTCCACAACATCCAGCATGTCGATCCCGCCGAGAGTTCCGGCGAAGTTTGCCAGTTCGTTCATTGCTGAAATCTGAATTGCAAGGAGGCAATTGTTCGCGTACTTGATCATCTCGGCACTCCGCGAGTTGACGAAGAGCTTATCGCATTGCCACGAAGCATAGAGCGACTCCAGCAACCGCCTGGTTTCTGGTTCCTCCGAACCAATCACGATCCGGTCAGCATTCATGAAGTCTTCGATCGCTCGGCCTTCCCTCAGGAACTCGGGATTCATGCCCAGTCCAAATTGTCCCAGTCTCAAGCCAGAGCTCTTCTCAAGCCACTCTCTCACCGGAGTATCAGTAGTGCCAGGGAGCACTGTGCTCTTCACAACCACAGAGACAAAACGATTACACCCAGCGAGCTCTCTCCCGACAGCTTCGGTGGCCACACGCACCTGCGCCAGATCAATCTTGCCGTGTTCCGAAGGCGTTCCGACCGCGATCATCACAAGGTCGGAAGCTCTAACCGCATCCCGCAACGAACTGGTGGCCTTAAATGTCCCCTGGTTCCTCACCGAAGTCAGTAATTCGCCGAGGCCCGGCTCGTGGAAGTGCGGGATTCCACGATTGAGGCTCTCAACAATCTCTGCTTTCATGTCAACACAAAGGACGGAGTGACCGCGGGCGGCCAAGCATGCGCCGCTCACGAGCCCCACATAACCCGATCCAATGATTGCAATGCGTAGCGACATTTAGGCCTCCTCAGCTGCGCAATGATCTTTGTAGTATTCGTAGGTCCGGTGAAGCCCCTCTTCGAGGGAAACACGGGGCGCGTATCCCAGCAGCTGCCGCGCCTTGGCAATCGTAGGGCATCTCCTTTGCGGATTGTCCGTCAGGTATTCGGGATCACCGCTCTGCTTCAACTCAATCGACAGGTCCTTACCCGAAACGGCAATCACCGCTCGTGCAAGATCCTCCACCGAAATTTCAGGCTTCTCGGTCCCAATGTTAAATGCTTCGCCATTGTGTTCCGAGAGAAGCATCAGCAGGTATCCAGTAACCGCATCGGAGACGTAACAGAATGTGCGCGTCGCATTGCCTTTTGACAGAAGAGTAATATTGCGCCCCGCCAAAATATCGCGGAAGAAGTCGGGAAGGACGCGTTTATCGGTAATCTTCAACCCCGGGCCGTAGTTGTTAAACGGCCGGGCAATCTTGACCGGAACCTTATGCTCCCGGAAGAAGTTGACGCTAAGGGTCTCTCCATAACGCTTCGACTCGTCATAGCAAGCTCTCGGTCCGGTGCAACTCACATTGCCGCGGTATGTTTCGGGCGTTGGAATCTGTGAGGGATCAGGATCGCCATAGATCTCGCTCGTCGAGAAATAGAGAAAGCTTTCAACAGGCCGCGATACAGCATCATCCAGCAGGTTGCGAAGTCCCTGGACATTCGCGTCCATCGTTTCGATAGGATGAGCTCGATAGTACGTCGGAGACGCAATCGAGGCCGCGTGAATCACAAAATCCACGCGCTCAAACGGTTCCCGCTCGACAACGTTCCTTTTCTCGATTTGAAGCCACGGAGTTGCCGGAATTTGTTTCAGCCAATCAGGCACGCCACGACTGAAGTTGTCCCAGGCGATAAGCCGACATGGCTGCTTTAAGAGTCCGGAGCTATTGAGCAACAGGAAGTAGTGCACAAACTGAGATCCCAAAAAACCTGTGGCTCCTGTAAGGAGAATTGTTTTGCCTGCGAAGCGCAGGTTCGTGTTTCCTAGATTTTGAATGATTTCATTCGCGTCACGTGTGAGATGACGATCGAATGCTGTCGAAACCGACATTAGGCCCCCTGGTGCCATAGCTAAAATGTTCTTTCTACATCATCTCTGCAGGTGGCTTCCAATGGTTGCCATCTGTCCGCTGTATGCCTTTCACAGTACCTCCCGGGCACTCCTACGAATTCAGCTTCCATCCAGCATTGCCATTTTTCCAGAAGTTCATTCAGACAGCCACAACATCTCTGAGTATCTATGCGATGCCTAAAGCCTTCATGCCGAGATATCTGCAACTGCCCGTCCTTAGCAAGCTGTGATAGTGTCTCTCGCTCTAACACAACGACCATCAACTGACAGTGACTATAAGACCTTATGATATGCCAAAGAATGGGATGATTCTCGACTGGAATCATTGGCCTCGGACGAAATTCGGCCCGTTCTCGCAAGCGCGTTGCTAGGCCGCCACGGAGAGTGAATACAGTTGGAGTGCCCGGCATTTTCTGAACCATTTGCAATGATAGGCACTGGATCAAGAGAAATCGGATATGGCGAGAGAAGAAAGCATACGGCTGGGCAGGTGGTGAACCTATTGCGGCAGATCGAAGTAGCGTTGCGAAGGGGAAGACGACAGGGCAGGGGGTAAAGAAGCGCTGATTGCGGGGCAGACGTAGTACGGCTGGGTGAGGAATAGGGTGCCTACAGGTGGACCAGGCTCGTCAGCTGAAGGATCTAGAGCAAGAGGACGCGAAGCTGAAGCAGCTGCTCGGCGAGGGAGCCGGAGAAGCTGATGCTGAGGAACATCGCCAGCCGAGACTCTAAGGCCTGAGCACCGGCGTTGGGCGGTAGAGCATACTTACGGCTGGAGCGCTAACGGCCTACCAAAGGCGAGACGAGAAAACTAAGCCAGGCGATTATCGCCCTTCCTGTCCATTATGCCACTATAGCTACCGCCGGATCCCCGCGCTGTTGAAGCATAATGGCTGGATCGGCGGCAAAGACCGAGTTGAGTGCATCTGGCGACGCGGGCTTAAATGTTCCGCAGCGGCAGAAGCTACGCGGGCACTTGTGGCTCAATGATGACTCGTGCGTTCGGCCAAGGCCGCAGCATACCAACCATGTGTGGATCTACGAGTCCGTGAGTGGGTTGCCTTCCGGAACAAACGATCGGTACTCACCTTACCGCGTGGACCATTTCGTACCCGGCTTCAAACGGCTTTAAGTGGTTTAATCTTAATTAGGCCCTCGGGGGAGACTCTATCAACTTAGGCGGTAAAGGATTTGAAGGTACTCATTGCCGGCGGAGCCGGTTTCATCGGTACGCGCTTAGCTCGGGTGCTGCTCTCAGCCGGCCACACGGTGACCGTAATTGACAATTTTAGTCCCCAGATACACGGCGAAAATGGCGACCTGCCTGCAGATCTTCAGCATGAGGTTTGTCTCGTTCGCGGCGACGTTCGTGAACGCGCCGTCTGGGAGACGACGCTCCCCGGTCATCAGGCCGTGGTCAACCTCGCCGCTGAAACTGGTACCGGCCAGTCTATGTACGAGGTGGCTCAGTACGAACAGGTGAATCTCGGCGGAACGGCCCTCCTTTACGATCTTCTGGCCAAGAATGCGGGATTCGATGTGGAACGGATCGTCGTTGCCTCCTCTCGAGCCGTATATGGGGAGGGAGCCTACGAGTGCCCAGCCCATGGGCTTATTTATCCCCTGCCGCGTTCCAGTGCCGACAAGAGGAGGGGACTTTTCGATCCACTCTGCAACCTCTGTGATGGGCCATGCAGTTCAGTTCCCACCCCCGAATCCGCACCTTTACAACCCTCTTCTTTTTATGGACTCACCAAGCAGGTTCAGGAGCAAATGACGCTGCTCTTTGGCCCGGTTCTTGGAATCCCCTCTTTTGCCCTCCGCTACCAGAATGTCTATGGGCCCGGACAGTCTCTTTAAGAATCCCTACACGGGCATCCTTGCGATCTTCTCCAACCTCGCTCGTGTGGGCGCTGCGATCAATGTGTTTGAAGACGGAGATGAGAGCCGCGACTTCGTCTACATTGACGATGTCGTCCGAGCGACAACTGCCTGCCTTGAAAGCTCTGCAACCACACCTTACGCCATCAATGTGGGCTCCGGCGAGCGGAACTCGGTCATGGAGGTCGCCAAGGCCGTCAATCGTTTCTTTGGAGGGAAATCAAGAGTCTCCGTAAATGGCGCATTCCGCGAAGGAGATATCCGCCACGGTCTTGCTGACCTGACCCGTGCGCAAGCTGTCCTCGGTTATCTTCCTAAGGTGTCTTTCGAAGAAGGCCTCAAGAGATTCCTTACGTGGGCACAAGAGTCTGAGCCCGAAGCCGACGCCTATGAACGTTCGCTCGATGAAATGAAGCAGCGAGGCCTCCTCCATGCCCGGGCATAAGGCCAGGAGTCGATCTGGTGCAACGCCTACGATTCGCCGACCGACCGTAGGCGTGGTAACCGTGACCTACAATAGCGACGAGTTCTTCATAACATACATGGAGTCGCTCGCAGAGCAGACCTTCCCACCCGACCTTGTCGTGCTGGTCGATTCAGGTTCTTCCCAACCTGGCTTCCTTGATCGAGTTCGGGACTTCGCGGTTGATGTGGAGGTCATCCGGGAGACAAATGTCGGCGTCTGCGTTGGTAATAACATAGGCTGGCGACGGGTTCGGGACTTCGATTACGTCGTCTTTTTGAATCCTGACGCTTTCCTCGCTCCTGATTTCTTGGAGAAGGCGATCGCTTACATGGAAACCGCGCCCGATGTTGGCATGGTTACCCCCTCTCTTCTGCGCTATGACATCAGACAAAAGCGCGCGCTTGATATCGTTGATACAACGGGAGTTGTGCGAAATCGGTTGGGCTTTCTTGTCGAACGCGACCAAGGTGCCCCGAGCGCCGTCCTCAGCCGCTTTTCCGGTCCCAACGTCATTCCCTGGCTATGCACTGCTGTTGCCGTGGGCCGTTGTCAGGCCATGGAAGCTGTGGTCGAGCCAGGGGAGCAGCTTTTCGACGAAAACTTCTTCATGTACAAGGACGATACTGATCTTTCCTGGCGCGTTCGGCGGGCAGGGTGGAAAATTATCCACCATCCTGACCTCCTTGGCTGTCACTGCCGTGGCTGGCAAGATCGAAAGAGCGTCTCCCGAAAGGCTCGCCTTCTTACTGCCCGCAACGAAATTAAGATGTGCTTCAAGAACCGCTCCCCATTCATCCTGGTAGGCCTCTTGAAGTACGTACTTGTCGGGCTTTTCAATGTCTAGAGTCGCAGGCAAGGCGATCGCCTGAGGCCGACCATGACTTGGATATAGATTTCACGCAACCATACAAGGATGTTATTAGCGCCCTATCCAATAGCACGAGCGCTCTTCCGATTTCTTAGCCTCGCTCAACCGGCTTGAATCTGGACCTGATCGTGGTCAGCCTGGGCGGTCTGTTCTCCGCCGAGAGGTTTTTTGACCTGACCTATTGGAGGACGCCTCGCACGAGATCCTCGCGATGTTCCTGAAGGCGGTGGTTCTCAGTCGGCCCCGAAGGCAGAACCGTTCACCCTTGTCCTTTTTGCCGCTTGCTAAATAAGCAGCGGTGAGTTTGTTCGATCTTAAGGGTTTTGAAAGCTTTGAAGCGCGCATCCCTTTATGGTAGCTTTTTGCGGTTAATGGTCCATCTGTTGCGCTTCCGCTCGGTGAGACAAAGGATTTCCGCCGAATTCCCAAACACATAAAAGAAAAATAACTGGAAAATCACAGGAAGAAAAAACCAGAAATTAAAAAAGAACGAGAACGAGGCGCAAAAGTACAGGACGCAAAAGGTGCCGACTTGCGAAATCGACGACGGTCGATCAATCCTCGAATATCTCTTCGAGGTCATGTAAATCGCGATCAGTGTAAGCACCAGAACCCCGGCTTCTCCGATGTCGTTGTATATAGGGAACATGTACGACGACACATTGAAGTTTATGAGCAGTAGATATGGGTTCTCTTGGTCACTTTCGGGACGCAGGAAAGAAGGGAGCAACCGATTGAAGGAAGAGCCGTCGTAATATGGGGCGTTGGAGCGGGCAATGAGGTTGTCTACGTTGGCAATATTAAAGTACGAATACGAGTACAGCCATACCACCGGATCTGGCACCCAATCTTCATCGATTCCAGCGATCTGACGGATGCTTCCCGTTCGGAAGTTGCCAACGATCGAAAAAAGGACCCCACTTACCGCTAGACCTGTTGCTATCTTTCTTAAGGAAATCTTTCCTCGCATAAGCGAGTACGGCAATAAGGCTCTCCACAGCGGCCGATATCACGTTTTGCCGCGTAACAAATAAAAGAAAGACGAACAAGATTGCGAGGTACCGATAAAGATAGCCTCGATGGCCTGTTCTCAAATACAAAATAAAATAGATAATCGCCAGGGCATTGGCCATCGCGAGGTAAAAGCCGTAGACCCCATGGATTCCGAAATCAAGGTAGCCAGTGTCATTGGTGACGAGGCCTCGGACCAGCGGAATAAACCCCGCCTGGACGATATTGAAAATGGTGAAAGCCACGAAGACTAGATCGATTGCTCTGAAAAAGGTTCGAGGGTTCCAACGCACTCGTTGGGGTGAGATCCATTTCCGTTCCTTCGAGATTTTCGTCTGCCTGGTCAGGCCTCCTCCAAGAAGAGCGCATACCATTGAAAGAAGGACTAAGCTGTATGTTGAACGATGAATTGTGATCGCGAATCGGCTTAGCTTTGTGACAGAAAAAAATAAGATCAGGAGCCAAGGACAAAGATAGCCCACCAAAGGATCGAGATAATCGAACCGCCTGCCTGCCGCGACATAGAGTACGACCGACACGATTGCGAACGGGATTCGCGGTTCCAGATCACCCGGGAGGAAAACGATCAGGAGCAGACATATAATCAGAGCGACTCTAAGCACCAGCTCGAGAAGTGCTCTTCGACTGATCAGAAACTTCTGTAGGCTCCGCGACGGCAAGATTATCTCCCGTTAATCTCCGCGAGATCTCCGGTAAGAAGGCCACCAATTGCCAGGAATTGTCGTGCCTTCAGAGAGAGAGTTCTGCTTCAACCGGAACGTCTGCAGGTCGTCAGCGCCAAACATGAAACGCAGAACATAAAGGCAGCGATACGCCAAGGTGTAGGGTAAAGCCAGTACACGCCCCAAAAACTTCACCCGCATTAAAGCGCGATTTCTTGTCCCGTATCGAATTTGGAACGGAGAATTTGCTCCAGAAAGACTGCTCACCTTGTGCCATAGCGACACGTGCGACAAGCAGTAGAGTGGCTCATCTGCTCGATAGGCACGGAGCATCCAATCTGTGTCATCGTGATAGACGAAATAACGTTCGTCCATTAAACCGACCTTTTCGAACACGTTGCGTTTAATCAAGACACAGCACGTTGGGGTATGTTGAACCCTGCGTGATGTTTTGAGGGCTTCACTACGTTTAGTGTCATCGATCATGACGCAGCGGTATCCATACCAGGGCTGAAAATCCCCGCCTGCCGACCAAATGACATTGGGCCGATCATGGAAATAGATGACCGGTGTCGTCATCTGGCACGCGTGCTCGGCCATTCCGTCCAGCAGTTGTTGAAAAAGCTCTGGTCCGAAGATAACGTCATTGTTGAGAAGGAGAACATACTCGCAGCCGGAGTTCAGCGCCGCGCGTATCCCCTGGTTATTTCCAGCCGCCACCCCGACGTTCTTCTGGTTAGCAATCAAAACCAGTTCACAGCCGTTGAACGCCCGCAGCTGCTCTAACGTCGAGTCCTTGGAATCATTGTCGACAGCGATCAAAACGAAGTTCTGGTAAGTCTGCGCATTAAGAGATTTCAGGAAATCTGGTAATACGGACCCGCTCCCAAACGTCACCGTCACCACACCAATTTTGCCAGGTTGGGTGAGTTCAGGCAGCTTTACGGTCTCTTCTCGATACTTCAACCGGCTAGCTTTTGGCATGCGACAAGCCTCGTTCCCTTGGGAGGCTGGCATTCCTCCCGACCTGGTCATACTGCAAAGGGGTTCCCGCGAGATTAACCCGCTCGTACTTCGAGACCTCATACATGGATTGTCCATTGCCAATCTCCGCAGCCAGATTGGCTACTGTGTCATGGCCAGACAGTGCTTTGGCCCAGGCATTGGGATCGCGCACATCACTGCGGACCGGGCGTATATGTGGCGCGAGATCCTCAGGGAGAGCCGTATCCTCTCCGTACACCTGACGGCTAAAGTTATCGAGCACTGTTACGCAATGACTTTCGGCCAGAAGCGAGCGAGTTGCCTTTGTGCCGATAAACCCTGCTCCGCCGGAAATCAGAACATTACTCGTCATGAATCAAGGCCTGTGCGGATGATTTGGTCTGTGGATTTTGACGGGATATTGATGTCCCGTCTTTCCTAAGAACCCAAGGAGGAGTATCCAACCCATATATGTAGGGCCGATATGGAGCATCTTCCGGCACGTAGGGATTCCAGATGATTCCGTACTGTGGCATCTCTTCACGGTATATCCGGCCCAAATTGAACCCTGCGGCTCTACAATCCTGTTCCAAAGATTCCCGCCCGAACAGTCTAAACTCCACCACAGTGCCTGGCCCACCATGGAAGGTCAGGTTACTAAACTTCTCGACCACTCCCTCCGCAGAGGTGCCCGTCAGCACCCAGTCTTCCCCTTCGAGTTGAACAGCGAACTTGCGTACGTTCGGAAAGTGCTCCCTAGTTTTTCCTTCCACATAGGGCACACTGAAGATCATAGCGCCGCCAGGTTTTAGTAACCGGTACGCATTCTCGAATGCGGTCGAAATGGGAGGGCAAATGTGTTCGTACACATCTGTCGAGATAATGAAGTCGCACTCTTCGAAACGTGCAGGGTCCACGGACGTAATGTCCAAAAATGGCTCCTGGTGGTAAAACGTGTTCACGTACCCCAATTTCGTCGCTAATCGGCTAGCGTATCCTTCGTCGTCGCTCAGCCCTATCCCCTTGATGTCGGTGCGATGAGGGAAGTCACAGATTGGCATGCTCCTCCCAAAGAGTTCGACTGAGAGAGTATGGATGATCGCCCGGAACCGAACGGTTGACCCACAGCGCCAACAACTCCACTCGTCACGGCGTAACTCCTTCACCGGAAAACTGGTCCTGAATCCGCAAACGTTACATTGGAACCTGATCAAATTTGTGTTCGAGGTCGAGTAGTGCTTCACCATCCATATCAAGCGTCGCTTAATAATGGATAGTTTTCCCCGGATCCGACGTGGCAATGGAAAATGACGAGTGATCATTGTGCAGATTAGAGTTTATCGGATACCGCAATTGGAATCTGACGCGATCTCAGTCAGTTCCGCAAATCACGAAGATTCGTTTCCCTCTCTCAAAAATTAACAACATGTATCATTCGACCTAAACATCAAAGGATAGTTCCGATACAATCCACCTCGAAGGGCACGAGTGAGTCGATCTAAAGAACAATCTTTCCTTCTCCGGATCCGCGATAAAGGCGTGCACGAGTGGGTTTCCCTGGTGGCATCCATACCAAGCCTTCTCAAGTCAAAATTCTACTATCCTGCCATTTTTGGCGAATTCGGCGCCCGCAGCATCCTCGCGAAACCTACCCTGCTTGTACTTCCAAGGCACATCTACATAGGGGACGATGTGGTGATTCGCCCAGGCGCGCGGCTTGAGGTCGTGCAAGATTCCACAGGCAGATCCCCAAAGCTACGGATCGGTAATAACACCGGAATCGAGCAAAACGTACATATAGTTTGCCATCACCGCGTTACGATCGGTAACGACGTCTCCATCACCGCCAATTGTGCCGTCGTTGACACGACTCATCCGTTCGACGACATCCCAAGGGACGTTAAGGTTGGGAGTTTGATCAAGAACGATGACGCCTTCGTTGAGATCGGGGACGGGACCTTTCTGGGCTTCGGCTCTATTGTCCTTCCCAACGTCCGCATCGGCAGGGGGTGCGTGATCGGCGCTCTCTCGGTCGTTACACACGACATACCCGATTACTCTGTGGCCGCGGGAGCGCCAGCCAAGGTTCTGCGGCCGGTTCGCAAACTACAGGACTGATCAACGTTCATGATTGCCCTACCCCGAAAGGGACAGCGGCTCGACCGACTTTTACGCTGGATCTAATGATCACAAGCGTACAAGCGAAGGTCGACAGGAACCAGCCCAGCGTGTCAATCTGATTCGCAATCGATCTGAGCGACCCAGCCAGGGACAAGGCTACGCAAACCGGAATTCCGCACAATCCGGGGATTATCATTCCCTCCCGGAGGTAACGAACCTTCGAGCAGCCGATATTGCCTTGGGTTCGGGGCAAGTTGTAGAAAACGTTTGCCGCCACTGCGGCAACGGCTCCGATCAGGGTGCCCCACGCGACTCCGATCGCGCCGTACCTCAGACCCAACAAAATGCTTGCGATCAAATTGGTTAGGCCCTCCATCAGCGGGCTGATGATAACCAGCCTTTGCTGTCCGGTTCCGATGAGAATTGAGGCATATGGCGTACCGGTCAATCGCACCATATTTGCCAGAACCAGAATCGCGAGGATGCTACCTCCAGATTGCGCGTACCGTAATCCGATCCAGTGGCCAATGATTGGCCTTGCAAACACGATCAACGGGAGGCCCATCAAGAGTATGAGAAGGACACCTATCTTCGTTGTAGAGACCAGCAGCTCACCGAGGACACGTGGGTTGTTGCGCGCCTGCAGTTCGGCGGCATGCGGCATCACGACACCAAATATCGCGTTTTGAATACCCGCCATGAAAGTAATCAGCGTCACGGCGACGGAATAGGGCGTAATCGCGTTGAACTGAAAGCGGCCGACCAGTATAAGGTCGAAACCACTCACGAGCAGCATGGAAAAAGACCACACAGTAAGGCTCAGGCAGTATCCAGACAACTCCCGGACCAAGGGCCTCGTGATTAGGTCGAATCTAAACCGGATTTCCGCGGCAACGCGGCGCAGCATGGCGAATTGCAACATGTACGACAGCAGGTTGGCGAGGGCCATGATCGTGGCCATGAACACCAAAGACTTGCCGGCAATAGCTGCCCACACAATGCCCGCGGCCGAAAGCAGTCTGGTAAGTCCAGTTGCAACAGCTGGAATCTCGTATCGCTGAAGCCCGATGGCAACACCGCTCCATGCCGAGGCAGGTAGCCCCAGCGCGACAGAGACTCCCAGAATAAGAATCGCCGCCCGCATGGAGGGGAGCAAGCCGGCCGGGATGTTGGGAAAGATGAATTGCACTGCGATGGCGGCGACGACGATCAGGATCACGCCAATTGTTCCAGCGGCGATCAGCCCTGCGAGGGCAGTGCTGAAAATCCCATCGCGGCTGTCCGGATCCTTCTTTTCATTCGCGAAAGCGACATAGCGCCCTACGGCCGTTTGCAACCCGAAATCCAGGTAAGCCATATAGGCAACAACCTGAAGAATTAAAACCCACACAGAATATAAGGCGGGCGTCATGTGGCGCACCAGTATGGGCGGCATCAGTAGAGCGACTAAGGCGGCAGCTCCCCCTCGCCCCAGGTTGGCAATCACATTTTTGGCAAATCGCCAGCGACTTTGCATGAAACTCCATTCTATGTATCTCGTGCCTGGGCTGGCATTCGTGTGAGTCGCGCAAAAGGGGGGAGCGCTGTCCCGTATCTCACGTTGATTCAGGAACGGAGATCGCATTGCTCACCATAGTGACGACCTTGCTGATCATTGCCGATTCTCTGGCCCATGAACGAGGCGGCGGGTTCGATCAGGTCTGACCGTGCCTATCCCCGCATCTGCTGTCGCGATTCCTTCGATTCCGTTCGGTAACACCTCCTTTATCTTAGTTCACGGTTCGGCTGGGGTGCGGGCCGCCCCAGACACGCCTCAACACTCGATTGCAGATTTCAGTAAAATGGTGACGTAAATCGCGTTAGAGAACCAGAGGCACAATGGCTGAAAACGATGGCCGAACCCTTACAGAACCCTATACAGCGGCTTGGGATGTAATGGACTCGGATGGCAATAGGTCAGTCGATCTGCTCGAAGTGCTGCGGACCTTATGGGCCAGCCGGCGTGTTGTGGCCAAGGTGACAGGTGCAGTCACGATCCTGTCTATCATTACGGCCTTTGTTCTTCCGGTGCGCTATACGTCGACGGCTTCATTTATCCCTCCCACAAACTCGAGTGCCGGAGGATCAATGGCCGCCGCTCTCGCGGGCCAGCTCTCGCTTTTCGGGGCGGGAGATTTGCTGGGTGCAGGGAAAGCTTCGGGGGATTTGTACGCGGGCGTGCTCAAGAGCCGTTCTGTCACCGATGACATCGTGCAGCGCTTCGACCTGATGCGCGTTTACGATGTAAGCAAGAAGAGCAAGGCCGAAAAAAAGCTCGATGACAATACGTCGGTTAAGGTCGACGCAAAGTCAAGCATCGTCACAATCAGCGTCACTGACAAGAGTCCTGCGCGAGCCCGCGATATCGCCAATGCCTATCTGGATGTACTCCGTTCCACCAATGGCCGGCTGGCTCTCGGCCAGTCCTCGCAGCGCCGCCTTTTCTTCCAAGAGCAGCTTGCGAAAGAAAAAGACAACCTCGAAGATGCCGAGGTTGAACTCAAGAAAACCGAGGAACAGACGGGTCTGATCGCGCCCGCTGGACAGACAGAGTCGGAAATCAGAACCATAGCTGAAACCCAGGCTCAGCTTGCTGCCCGGCAGGTTGAACTCGCAGCTCTTCGTCAGTCTTCAACAGAGCAGAACCCAAGCGTGATCCGCCTAAATAGCGAGATTCAGGACCTGCAGTCTCAACTGGCTGATCTGCAAAACGGGAAAGGCCGCGGAAACGCCGCCGCAATTCCCACCGCAAAGGTCCCCCAACTCAAATTGGACTACGTCCGCAAGGAACGGGAAGTCAAATATCACGAAGCTCTATTCGAAATCCTCGCCAAGCAGTATGAAGCGGCTCGCCTGGATGAGGCACGCGATGCTCCCGTCCTTCAGGTACTAGATCCAGCCTCATACCCCGATTCGAAGTCTGAGCCCAAACGATTATTTATTATTCTGGGTGGCCTCTTCCTCGGCCTCATACTAGGCTGTGCTTATGTACTTAGCCGTACCACGTTGGGCTATGTCTTTGCTTCTCTTCGCGACAGACCGATCGGGTTCAGCTAGTGTCGAAACAGTCGTTGGCTCCCAGTGCGCGAGTGAAACTCTGAACCAGCCTCAGCGCTGAAGCGTTCCTTAGAAGTCTACAAGTTCCCTAGTAGCGAGAGTGCCTTTGGACATGATTGATTCCAAAGAGGATCCAAACAATCATCCTTGTTCCAATTCCATTCTGGTGACCGGTGGCTGCGGCTTCATCGGTTCGAACTTTGTGCTGGACTGGCTGGCGAATGAGAGCGCGCCGGTGGTGAATCTGGATGCGCTGACCTATGCGGGAAATCCAGAGAACCTGGCATCGGTGATTGATGATCCGCGGTACACGTTCGTGCATGGCAATATCTGCGATGCGGAGTTGCTGGAGAAGATCTTCCGCGAGCACCGGCCGCGGGCGGTGGTGCACTTTGCGGCAGAGAGCCATGTGGACCGATCGATTCTTGGACCGGATGCTTTTCTGAAGACGAATGTCGACGGGACGTTTCGGCTGTTGCAGGCGGCTCGCAAATTTTACGAGACGCTGACGGATGAGGAGCGCGAGAACTTCAGGTTTCTGCATGTGTCGACCGATGAGGTGTATGGGACGCTGGAGCCGGATGATCCGGCGTTCAGCGAGACGACACCGTTTGCGCCGAACTCGCCGTATGCTGCGTCGAAGGCTTCGAGCGACATGCTGGTGCGCGCGTGGACGCATACGTACAAGCTGCCGACGGTGGTGACGAACTGCTCGAACAACTATGGGCCGTTTCAGTTTCCGGAGAAGCTGATTCCGCTGACGATCAGCAATGCGCTGGCGGGTAAGCCGCTGCCGGTGTACGGCGACGGGCAGCAGGTGCGCGACTGGCTGTATGTGGTCGATCACTGCACGGCAATTCGCACGGTGTTGCGCAAGGGACGGCTGGGGGAGACGTATAACGTCGGCGGGAATAATCAGCGCGCAAACCTGGATGTAGTGCGGACGATCTGCGCCCTGCTGGATGAGTTGAGCCCAGGTGCTCGGCCGTACGCGGAGCAGATCAAGTTTGTGCAGGACCGTCCGGGGCACGACCGGCGCTATGCCATTGACGCGCGGAAGATCTCGGGCGAGTTGGGGTGGACGCCGGCGGAGACGTTTGAGACTGGGCTGCGCAAGACGGTCGAGTGGTATCTGACCAATGCCGCATGGGTGAAGGATGTGACCAGCGGAGCGTATCAGCACTGGATGGAGCAGAATTACAGCGCGCGCGGTGAGGCGAAGAGTGCGGGCGTGGCGGCGGAGGCTCGCTGATGAAGGGAATTATTCTCGCGGGTGGGTCGGGCACGCGGCTGTATCCGGTGACGCAGACAGTGAGTAAGCAGTTGCTGCCGGTATACGACAAGCCGATGATCTACTACCCGCTGTCGGCGCTGCTGCTGGCGGGCATTCGGGAGATCCTGGTGATCTCGACGCCGCAGGACACGCCGCGGTTTGAGGCGCTGCTGGGCACGGGTGAGCAGTGGGGCGTGAGGTTCAGCTATGCGGTGCAGCCTTCGCCGGACGGGCTGGCGCAGGCGTTTCTGATCGGGCGGGAATTCATCGGGAACGATAGCTGCTGCCTGGTGCTGGGCGACAATCTTTTTTACGGGCACGAGTTCGCGGACATTCTTCGCAGCGCGGCGGAGCATACGACGGGAGCGACGGTGTTCGCGTATCCGGTGCATGATCCGGAGCGGTACGGCGTCGTTGAGTTCGATACGCAGCGGAGGGCGATCTCGCTCGAGGAGAAGCCGACGAAGCCGAAGTCGCGCTACGCCGTTACGGGAATCTACTTCTACGACAACCAGGTGGTTGGGGTGGCGGAGCAGCTGAAGCCTTCGCCGCGTGGCGAGTTGGAGATTACGGATGTGAACCGGTGGTACCTGGAGCGCGGACAACTGCGCACAGAGGTGCTGGGGCGCGGCATGGCATGGCTGGACACCGGAACCCACGACTCGCTCTTAGACGCGAGTAACTTCATCCAGACGATTGAGCACAGGCAGGGGCTGAAGGTGGCGTCGCCGGAGGAGATTGCGTTCCGGCTGGGATACATCGACGCGCCGCAACTGGAGGCGCTTGCGGCCAAACTCGGCAAGAGCAGCTACGCGGAATATCTGCGGCGGATCGTGGCCGAGAAGGTGTATTAGGTGGGTGCTGCTGCGGGCGGCGTGATTCAGTGGAACGGGGAGAGGTTTCAGTGAGCGCGACACGGGCGCTGTTTCTGGATCGCGACGGGGTGCTGAACGAAGAGGTTGGATATTTGTACCGGCCAGAGGATGTGCGCTGGGTTAAGGGCGCATTCTCGCTGTGCCGAACGGCGATGGAGCTTGGGTACAAGCTGATCGTCGTGACAAACCAGTCAGGCATTGCGCGAGGAATGTACAGCGAGGCGGACTTTCATTCGCTGATGGAGTGGATGGGCGCGGAGCTCGAACGAGAGCAGGTGAGGATAGATGGTGTTTACTTCTGTCCTTATCACCCGGAGCATGGCGTGGGCGAGTACCGGCGCGACCACGAGGACCGAAAGCCAGGGCCAGGTATGCTGCTGCGCGCGGCGCGAGAGCATGGATTGGACCTGGCGCAGTCAGTGATGGTGGGCGACCGGTGCTCCGATGTGGCGGCCGCGAATGCTGCGGGAGTGCGAAAGACGTTTCTGCTGCGCGGCGCTGCACCGGCTGAAGACGAGACGGTTCCCTGCCCCGGTGAGTATATGGCGATCGGCTCGCTGGCCGAGGCAGAGTGGTGGATTCGTGAGGTCGGGTAAAGGTCGCCCCGGGATGCGATAGACCGGCTAGGGGATTTCCTCATTTACCAGTTCCTCGTCCCTTGATGCTTTGCATACCGTGCATCAAGGTAGTTCGGCATCGCGAAGGAGCGCGCCCTTCGCGTCCTTGGCAGAAACGGAGACTTCGGTGCCGGAGAGTAGATCGAGAGGCCAGGGGATGCTGAGTTCGGGATCGTTCCAAAGCACGCAGCGCTCGCCCGGAGGATAGTAGCCACGAGTGGTCTTGTAGAGCACGTCGGCAGTATCGGAGAGCACGAGGAAGCCATGAGCAAAGCCTTCGGGAATCCAGAGAAGTTCGAGTTCACCATCATCGTTGCGGGGCTTGAGATCGAATGCGGCCCAACGCCCGAAGTCGGGCGAATCACGGCGAAGATCGACGGCGACGTCCCAGATGTGTCCGGAGAGGACGCGGACGAGCTTTCCCTGGGGATGACCGAGTTGGTAGTGGAGACCGCGAAGGACGCCGCGCGCGGAAAACGACTGATTGTCCTGGGCGAAGATCGAGGGAAGACCAAGCGAAGCAAAGGTGTCCGCATTGAAGACTTCAGCGAACCAGCCACGAGCGTCGCCGCGGCGGGTGGGTTGCAGAATCTTTACATCGCGCAGGGAGGTGTCACGTAAGGTCATGAGACGAGGATAGGGCACCCCGAGGGATCAGGGGAACAACGGCCGCCAACGTTTCCCATTTTGGAACCGCAACTCTTAAAACAGCTTTGCGTCTAAGGATTTAAGTTTCACAATTTACGGACCTAAACGATAGACTGACGGGGCAACCAATCCTTACGTTTTGATTGCCCTGTACGGAAAGTACGCGAGCCCTGGATTAAACCGCGGACGAAGCCCCCAATCGTCGGCGCGTGCTCTGGGGTTGCACGGACTGGGAGATGAATGTGTTCTCCAGTCATGAACAATCTCCGGTCTGCGGAAACGGCGCAGAGCTCGGAGCGGCCCGGGGGCAGACGAGGACTGGATGTCGTTAGATCTGCAAAGTCACGAACCGAACGCAACTGCGTTTAGCTCAAGCACCTTTGATCTTCCTGACGTAAGCGGTTCGGCAACCACATTGAGGATGCGGCCGCAGATTGTCAGCCTTGAGCACCTCTTCCGCTACCGGGTTGTGAAGCGCAGCGCCGATGTTGCGCTGGTGGTTTGCCTGTGCATCCTGCTCTTGCCGGTTTTGCTTTTGATCGCGGCGGCGGTGTGGCTCAGCTCACCTGGTCCGGTTCTTTTCTCGCATCGGCGCATCCGCCGGCATGGCGAGTTCTTCACGATGTGGAAGTTCCGGACGATGTGCATCAACTCCGGCGACGTGCTGGAGCGATACCTGATGGCACATCCTGCGGCGCGCGCGGAGTGGCGGGCGACGCACAAGCTGAAGTGTGATCCGCGAGTTACTCGAGTGGGCCGGTTCCTGCGCAAGAGCAGCCTGGACGAGCTGCCGCAACTTTGGAATGTACTGAACGGGACGATGAGCCTGGTTGGCCCGCGGCCGATCGTGGCAGCAGAGGTGGAGAAGTACGGCGAGCAATTCTGGGACTACTGCGCGGTGAAACCGGGAATTACAGGGCTTTGGCAGGTCTCGGGACGCAGTGAATTGAGCTACACACAGCGTGTGGAACTGGACCGGCACTATGCACAGAACTGGTCGCTCGGCACAGATGCGAAGATCTTGTTGCGCACGTGGTCCTCTGTAGTGAACCGCGACGGAGCCTACTAAGAGCCGGTATCACAGTTCGCAACGCCGCTGTACCTCGGGCGATATCGCGAATGGGTGCTGAGATAAGAAGTAAGACGCAGCCGGCAGTCAGCCTCCTTCATGAGACTCTCGCGACCGTCCAGCACTGAGGGTCAGGATCGCGCGCGAACGCAGCTTACAATCAGCCTATGCAAGCGATGCGTGATGTGCTGCGCGGGGCGTTAGGGCGCAGCCTGCGAACTCTGACGGATGAGGACCGTCTGGCGGCTGCGTGGACGGTAGCCTGTGGTCCGGCGCTGGCTGAGCGTGCTGAGGTGTTGGGGCTGGATGAGGACCTCGTACTGCATGTACGCGTGCTGCAGGCGGGATGGCGTGATCAATTTGCGCAGATGCGCTCGATGCTGACGGAGGATCTGCGGAAGATCTCGGGCGTCAAGGTGCAGACGATACACTTTGAAGGACAGGGTTCATCGAGAGAGCGGCGAGGCGGGGCGGCGGGGCCAGGAGCAAGGGACTCGGCGGGCGGGCCGACGGCGACGCGGCGGAAGGAGCGGCGAAAGAGTTGATGAGTGGAGCGGCGACGGTAACGATTGAAGATGTGAAGCATGTGGCGGACCTGGCCAGCCTGGAGCTGACGCCGGAGGAGCTGCCGCATATGGCGAAGAATTTGAATGCCGTCCTTGGATACATTGCGCAACTGAATGAGCTGGATACGCGCGACGTGCCGGCGATGGCGCAGGCGAGCGAAGTGCTGGGACTGGCGAAAGCGGAGCACGGCGAGACGCTGCGGCCGGATGATGTGAGGCCGGCGACCGACCGTGCAGAGGTGATGCGCGAGGCTCCGGAGACGGATGGACGGTTCTTCAAGGTTCCGAAGGTGATTGAGCGGTAGAGACAATTTGCAGACTGCAGGTCTGCTTTTCAGCAGATAGCTGTGAGCTCTCAGCTATCAGTTTTAGTCCGGAGTTCAGAAACGAAATGATTGAGGCACCTCACATTGAGTTAGAGTCTTTGTCGCTGAGGGCGGCGCTGGAGAAGGTGCGGACGGGCGACGTTTCGGCCGTGAGCCTGGCCGAGCAGCACTTTGAGCGCATTGCCTCGGCTGATGGTCAGATTCACAGCTATCTCGCGCTAACGAAGGAGCGGGCTCTGGAGCAGGCGGCACGCGTGGATGCTGCGGTCAAGGCGGGCGGACCGCTTGGTCCGCTGGCAGGTGTGCCGGTCGCGATCAAGGATGTGCTGACCACGCGCGGTGTGGAGACGACGGCAGGCTCGAAGATTTTGAAGGGGTACCATCCGCCATACGATGCAACGGCTGTGGCGAGGATGGAGGCCGCGGGTGCCGTGGTGCTGGGCAAGCTGAACTGCGATGAGTTTGCGATGGGCTCGTCGAACGAGAACTCGGCCTACGGGCCGGTGCATAATCCTCGCGCGCTTGATCGTGTGCCGGGTGGGAGTTCGGGCGGATCGGCGGCGTCTGTTGCAGCGGGGTTGTGCGTGGCGTCGCTGGGCACCGACACGGGCGGATCGATTCGTCAGCCGGCGGCGTTCTGCGGTGTGGTCGGGGTGCTGCCGACCTACGGCCGTGTGTCGCGCTATGGGCTGATTGCGTTTGCGTCATCGCTGGATCGAGTGGGACCGCTGGCGCGCTCCGTGGAAGACGCGGCAACGGTGCTGGAGGTGATCGCAGGCAAAGACCCATGCGATGCGACGAGCTCGGAGTTGCCGGTTGGCGGCTATGTGAGTGAACTTAAGAAGCCGGTGAGCGGATTGAAGATTGGCGTGCCGGAGGAGTATTTCGGCGAGGGATTGAATGCGGAGATTCGGGCAGCAGTGGAACGCGCGCTCGATGATCTGCGGGCGGCGGGATGCACGATTGAAGGCGTGTCGCTGCCGCATACGAAGTACGCGGTGCCAACGTATTACGTAATCGCGACGGCCGAGGCGAGTGCGAATTTGTCGCGGTTCGATGGCGTGCGTTATGGATTGCGCGCTGAGGATGCGAACACACTGGCGGCGATGTATCGGAAGACACGTGACGAGGGCTTCGGCGCAGAGGTGAAGCGGAGGATTCTGCTGGGGACGTATGCGCTCTCGGCGGGATACTACGACGCGTACTACCGGAAGGCGCAGCAGGTGCGCACCTTGCTCGCTCGAGACTTTCTGACGGCGTTCGCGAAGGTGGATGCAATTGTGTGCCCGGTGACGCCATCGCCCGCGTTCAAGCTGGGCGAGAAGACAGATGATCCGCTACAGATGTATCTCGAGGACATCTACTCTGTGGCCGCGTCGCTGGCGGGAATCTGCGGCATGAGTGTGCCGGCGGGTGAAACTGCGGCCGGGTTGCCGATTGGAGTGCAGGTTCTGGGACGGCACTTTGATGAGTCGACGGTGCTGCGCGTGGGCGCGGCGATTGAGGCGGCGCAGAAAAGTTAAATCAGAGACCGAGTTCTTTCGCGGACTGCGTATCACTGAGCAGCGTGGCGGCGGCCTGCCTCGTCGATGAGGCGCTGGGCTGCAGTCGCTCTCTTCCAGCCGAGCGTGCGCGACTGTTTGCCCTGCAGACGATGGTAGGTGGTGAAGAACTCATCGATCTCGGTGAGGACTTTGCGCGGGAGATCATCGAGGGTTTTTAGATTTGCGAAGAGTTGCGATACTTCCGCTACGACGATGAGCCGATCGTTGCGCCTGGACTTGCCCCGCTCGGTCTGCTCCACTTCCATTGCCCCGAGAAGGCGAACGAGAAGAGCGCAACCGGGGAAGGCGGGCTCATCCATGAGGACGAGAGCGTCGAGCGGATCGCCGTCGCCACCGATAGTCTGCGGAACGAACCCGAAATCCCATGGAAAGACCATGCCGGCAGGCAGTTGTGATTTGAGATGAAAGATGCGCTGCTCCGTATCGAAGCTGAATTTGTTGCGGCTGCCGCGGGGTGTTTCGATGACAACCTGCAAGAGCTCTTCGCCGGGTCTGGCAGTGCCAGAGGTCGTCTCTTTGGACTTGCGATGGTAGGAGTCGAGCGTTGTGGGATTTGCGAGACCGTCAACGGAAGAAGCTTTTGAGCTGGGCATGGAAGACTCCTCGTGTTGTAGGAGTGCGGTAGAGGGATGGTGGCTGCCTGTCATTGTGTTTCTGCTGTATGAGAGCCTGAAGGCATGCGGTTTTCGCGCTGGATGGTCTGGCCTCTGTTCGCCGCGGCGGCGAATGCACAGCAGGCGCGCGTGTGTGTTGTCGATGCGATGGGGAACCCTCTGCCAGGCGCGACAGTTACAGTGCGCACCCAGACCGCGCAGAGTGGATCGCCAGCGACGATGGATGCGAGTGCGTGCGTGAATGTGCCGGCGGGCTCGGCCGTGGCTGTGACGATGAAGGGCTTCGCGACGGTGACGGTGACGAGGCTGATTGCGGGTGCGACCGAGCGCGCGGTGATGCGGCCGATTGCGGCGCAGGAGACCGTGACGGTAACTGCGGACCGCGGGCTCGCGGGGATCAATGATGCGGCCTCAAGCGTGGCTGTGCTGACGCCCGAGACGCTGAAGGCTGCGCCTGGTCTTGCACTTGATGATCGGCTGCACCAGATCGCAGGGTTTCAGTTGTTTCGAAGGACGAGTTCCTGGACGGCAAACCCGACGAGTAGCGGCGTAAGCCTGCGTGCGCTGGGGTCGACGGCTGCGAGCCGGACGCTGGTAGTGAGCGACCAGGTTCCGATGAATGATCCGTTTGGCGGATGGGTGCACTGGACTGAGATTCCGGAGCCGGCGATCAGTGACGTCGAGTTGGTACGCGGCGGTTCGGCGGAGTTGTACGGATCGAGCGCGATGGGCGGCATGATTGATGTCGCGCCCATAGAACCGCGCGAGGCGAAAACGATTCAGATTGCAGCGGATGCGAGCGGAGCGACGGAGAATACGGTGCTCGCCGATGGCATGGCGGAGTCTGCATCGCGATGGATCGCGGCGCTGGCGGCGGCGAGCGAGTTGAAGACGGATGGATACATAACGACCGCGCCTGCGCTGCGAGGGTCGGTCGATGTGCCGACGAATGTGAATGCGCAGAGTGGAAGGCTGGAGCTGCGGACACCACCGGCGATCAGTGGATGGACGGCGTTTCTGCGCGGGAATGTATTGAACGAGTCGAGACAGAACGGAACTCCGCTGCAGACGAATGCGACGCGTCTCTGGCGATATGTGGGCGGAGGCGACGCCGACGTTGCGGAGACGCATGGAGTACTGCGGTTATTCGGATCGAGGGAAGGATACAGGCAGAGCTTTTCCTCTGTTGCGGCAAACCGCAACAGCGAGAGTCTGACGAGGCTGCAACACGTGCCGTCGGATGAATTCGGGTTCGTCCTCCAAGTGACGCGCGGGTTTGCGCATGCAATAACCGCCGCGCTGGGAGCGGACATGCGCGACGTGCGTGCTACCGATAATGAGTCGCCGGTGGTGAGCGGTGTGGTGTTGGCGCCCACGATTGTGAGCGCGAGGCAGCGCGAGTTGGGCGGATATACCGATGCAATCTGGCAGCCGAAGGATTGGTCGGTGTCAGGGTCGGTGCGCGTGGACAGCTTTCGGACGTTCGATGCGCGGCAGACGATTGCCGGAGCGCGCCCGAAGATGCTGCCAGAGATCGACGAGGTCATGGTGAGCCCGCGGGTGGGGTTGGTGCGCTATCTGCCGCATGGTGTCGCACTGACCGGCACGGCGTTTCGCGCGTTCCGCGGGCCGACGATGAATGAGTTGTACCGGACGAGCCAGGTGGGGCAGCAGACCACGATTGCGAACAACTCGCTGCTGGCGGAGCGTGCGACGGGGTTTGAGTTCGGTGCGGAATTTGCGCAGATGCGAGTTAAGGACCATGAACTGGGACGGATGCGTGCGGCGTACTTCTGGACGGAGGTGAACCGGCCAATCTCAGCGGTGCTGCTGTCGCAGACCGCGACGAGCCAGCTGCTGCAGCGACAGAACCTGGGGCAGATTCGCAGCCGCGGCTTGATGGTAGAGGCGCAGAGCGCAGGCTGGCGAGGCTTCGATGCAAGCCTTGGATATCAGTTCGCAGTGGCGACGGTGACGGCGTTCAACTCGAGCAGTCCGGCGCAGAGCAACCTGACGGGCAAGTGGATTCCGGAGGTGCCGCGGCAGTCCGTGGTGGTAACGGCAAACTACACGGCGGAGCATGTGGCGAACTTTCACCTGATCGCGAGCTACGCAGGACAGGAGTTTGACGATGCGCAGAATCAGTTCAGGCTGCATCCGTATGCGCGGTTTGATGTGTCGGCGGAGCGGGGGCTGCGCTGGGGGTTGAGTGTGTTCGCCAGTGCGCAGAATCTGTTGAATCGGCAGATCGATGCGGGGATGACACCGATTCTGACGCTGGCGGCGCCGCGACTGGTGCAGGCAGGGATGAGATTTACGTTCGAGCGATAAAGGCCAAATCGAATATCCGCGGAAGCAGCTCTGGTGAAACCCAGGTTGCGCGGGAAGGTTGCGCGCAACTCGCCATGTGAGCCGGCGTTTACCTGTTTGTAAGGCGATGAAGGTCGCCAACAGGAGGTAACACCATGATGTTCACTACTTTGAGCGCGAAACTTGCAGGCATGAAGGCGAAGGTACTGGCAGGGACCGTAGTTGCGGGCGCTGCATTGATGTTGGCCGCCCCAGCGGCGCAGGCACAACACGTGGCGTTCGGACTGACCATTGGTGCGCCAGTATATGTGGCTCCCGCGCCCCAGGTAGTGTTCAGAGGACCCGGCTACTACAACGGCGTCTACTTCCGCGATTACAACGCGTGGCACGCGCGTGACGTTTGGGAGCGTCAGCAGCGCTTCGATCGCGACCGCCGAGACTTCGACCGGGACCGCCACTTTGACCGCGACCATGATCGCGACGGACGCTTCGACCGCCGCTAAATGATCCCCGGGTGGGATGCAGAAGGCCGCTCCGTTGGAGCGGCTTTACTGCGTCTGAGCGTTAGAGCGGATGGTAGTAGAGCGAGGATGGATTCGCGCAGGCAAGGCAGAGGCGTTCGCCGTCGAGTTCGACGAAGCGGTCGAAGTTGATGCCCTCGCCGCAGCGGGCGCAGGCAAGGCGCTCGCCTTTGTAGCCGGGAAATTCGCTGGGTGGCAGCGGGACTCGGACCCACTGCTCGCTGAAGAGCTCCACATCGGGGAGTTCACGATAGGCGCGCATCTGTGCTTCATTCTTTTCGAGTTCGGGATAGAGGTCGCGAGCGCGCTGTTTGGATCCTTCGAGTGCAACGATGCGGATGCCCTTGTACTCGTCGGGTTCTAACTTCGCGTCAAGGTCGATGAAGGTGGCGGCCATTTTCCCCCAGTCTCGGAGCTTGAGAGCGCGCTTGCCAATGCGCGCGCCTGTGACGACACCGATGGCATCGGTGGCGCAACGGTCGATCTCGACGAAGACAACAGGACGCTTGCGGTCGGGGTTGAGTTCGCCGTTCGCGAGCGTGCGCTTGCGAGGGGAGCGGATGCCGAGCCGTTGCATGGCGAGCATCGCCATGCGCACACCCAGGATCTGGCCTGCACAGAGATGGCCGTGCGCAATCTCGGCTTCGCGGAGAAGTTCGTCGAGCTGGTCTCTAGGAGGCGCGGTCTCGATGGAGGTTGCGGCGCTCATGAGTTCGATGCTACGCCTGTTATTGCATCCAAGTTGAGACTGGTGAGGAGAGCGATGGCAGCATTGCAGTGGTGGCAGACCGGAGTTATCTACCAGATCTATCCGCGGAGCTTTCAGGACACGAATGGCAATGGCGTCGGCGATCTGCCGGGCATTACAGCGCGGCTGGACTACCTGACGGGGTTGGGTGTGGACGCGATCTGGATTTCGCCGTTTTATCCGTCGCCGATGAAGGACTTCGGATATGACGTTGCGGATTACACAGGCGTCGATCCGCTATTCGGGACGATGGAGGACTTCGATGCACTGTTGGCAGCAGCACATGCGCGCGGGCTGAGAGTGATCCTCGACTTTGTCCCGAACCACAGCTCGGATAAGCATCCGTGGTTTGTGGAGTCGAGATCGTCTCTCGAGAATACGAAGCGCGACTGGTATCTGTGGCACAACCCTCTGACCGCGGGCGATGCGTCTGAGCCTGCGCAGGAGCGGCTGCCGAATAACTGGATGTCGCACTTTGGCGGGCCAGCGTGGGAGTGGGACGAGAGGACGCAGCAGTTTTATCTGCACTCGTTTTTGAAGGAGCAGCCGGATTTGAACTGGCGCAATCCTGACGTGCGCGCGGCGATGTATGGAGCGATGTGCTTCTGGTTGGAGAAGGGTGTCGACGGATTTCGCATGGATGTGCTGTGGCTTCTGATCAAGGACCAGGAGTTCAGGAACAATCCGCCGAACCCCGAGTATCACGATGGGATGCGTGACCTTGCGTCGACGCTGCCGGTATACAACGCGAACCGGCCGGAGACCCATGAAATCGTCGCAGAGATGCGCGGGCTGATGGACAGCTACGGGCCGACATTGCCGGAACACGTCGACGTAAAGGCTGCGGAATCGACGATGGAAAGGAGGTCTGCGCAGTCGCATCGCGTGCTGATCGGAGAGATCTATCTGCCGCTCCCAGAGCTGGTGACGTACTACGGGTTGCCGGAGAAGCGCGGGCCCGCGGAGACACCGGCTCCGGAGACGCCGGAGTTGAACGGAGCGAACTTGCCGTTCAACTTTCACCTGATTCTGACAGAGTGGAAGGCGAGCGCGATTGCGGAGATCGTTCGCACGTACGAGCGGTTGCTGCCGCCGGGAGGATGGCCGAACTATGTGCTGGGAAACCACGACCAGCAGCGGCTGGCGTCGCGCATTGGGGCGAAGCAGGCGCGCGCGGCGGCGATGCTGCTGCTGACACTGCGCGGGACACCGACGATGTACTACGGCGATGAACTCGGCATGGAGGATGTACCGATCACTCCGGACCAGGTGCAGGATCCAGCGGAGAAGAATGAGCCGGGCAAGGGGCGCGGGCGTGATCCAGAGCGGGCTCCGATGATGTGGGTGAGTGCACCGAATGCCGGCTTTACGGCGCCGGATGCCACACCGTGGCTGCCGATCGAGAGCGACTGGCCGACGAAGAACGCCGCGGCGCAGCGGAGCGATTCGAAGTCGATGCTGACGCTGTATCGGAAGTTGCTGGCGCTTCGGCGGCAGCATGACACGCTGCATGCAGGAGCGATTGCGGAGGTGGCGGCAGAGGGCGATGTGCTGCGCTATAGGCGCGTGGCCCTGCCGGAGGGAGACAGTACGGACTTTCAGGTGTTGTTGAATCTGGGGACGGAAGTCGCAACAGTGCGATGCGCTCCAGGAACCATCGTGTTGACGACGTTGCTGGATGGAGCGGGCGCGCACGTGGAGGGCGAGGTGACGCTCGAGGCGGGTGAGGGATTGTTGATTGCGTTGGAATAATCGGCTGATAGACTTCGCAGCGTGTGGCGTGAGCGATTTGCGGTATTGCTTGGCGCGGGACTTCAGGGTCTCTCGTGGCTTCTGATGACAATTGGGGCGCTGGGCTTCTGGTTTGCGGACCGCGCGTTGCGGGAGTTTGCGCATATGGATTGGGTTCTCGCCGAGATACTTGGGATAGGCGGTTCAGTCGTTTGTGTGGTCGCTGGCTTTGCACTGAAGTCGCTCCGGGACTCTTAACTTCTACAGAAAGCTGTCTGACTGGTACGATGGGCGTCTATGCTGCGTCGCGATTTGCTGAAGGCCTCTCCTCTCGTCCTTGCCTCCACTGTGGGTCATGTTGCGCTGGCCCAGTCGACTCCTGAGCCGCGTGCGGCAGAGGCGATCTACGATGTGCGCAAGTTCGGTGCGACCGGCGACGGCAAGACGGTCGATTCGCCGGCGATCAATAAGGCGATTGAAGCCGTTGCGGCGGCGGGCGGCGGAGTGCTGGTATTTCCGGCGGGAACGTATGTGTGCTTTTCGATTCACCTGAAGAGCCACGTGGATCTTTGGTTGGACCGTGGGTGCACGATTCTCGCGGCGGATTCGCCGAAGCCCGGAGACACGACCGGGTACAACGGCGGGACGTACGATCCAGCAGAGCCGAACGATCCGTGGACGCCGTACCAGGATTACGGGCATAACCACTGGCACAACTCGCTGCTGTGGGCGGAGAACGAACACGACTTCGGGATTTATGGCACGGGACTGATCTACGGCAAGGGACTGTCGTTTGGATCAGGCGGGAGCGCGGCACCTATACGACGTTCAAGGCCGAGCAGGCGGGCGTGGGCAACAAGGCGATTGCGCTGAAGAACTGCCACAACGTGACGCTGCGCGACTTTTCGATCCTGAAGGGCGGGCACTTTGCGCTGCTGGCAACGGGCGTGGATAACATGACGCTCGACAATTTGCTGATCGATACGGACCGTGATGGGTTCGACATTGACTGCTGCCGCAATGTGCGTGTGTCGAACTGCACAGTGAACTCGCCGTGGGACGACGGCATCTGCCCGAAGTCGAGCTATGCGCTGGGGTATGCGCGGTCGACGGACAACGTGACGATCGCGAACAACTTCGTGACAGGCACTTACGAACTCGGCTCGGTGTATGCGGGGACGTGGAAGCGCTTCCCTGATGATGCACGCGTGTCGCGTAATGGACGCATCAAGTGCGGAACGGAGTCGAACGGTGGATTCCGCAACATCACCATCACGGGCAATGTGCTGGAGGGATGCAAGGGAATCTCGCTGGAGACGAGCGACGGAGCGTTCCTCGAAGACATTGCGATTACGGGCAACACGATGCGCGAGATTATCGATGCACCGCTGTTTCTGCGGCTGAACCGGCGTAATCGCGGGCCCAAGGAGACGATGCGGCCGGGAACGCTGCGGCGCGTGGTGATCTCAAACCTGGTGAGCCATGACTCGGCGTCGTCCACATCGTCGCTTTTCTCGGGGATCCCCGAAAACCTAATCGAGGATGTGAAGCTCTCGAACTGCTACTTCGGGCATCGCGGACTGCCGAAGGATATGCGCATCGGATGGGGTGAGACGTCCAAGCCGATGCCGGATTGGCACACGATCAAGGTTCCGGAGATTGAAGACGCGTATCCGGAGCTGCTGCGCTTCGGGCCGACGCCGTGCAACGGATTCTACATTCGGCATCTGAAGAACCTGGAGATGAGCCACGTCGAAGTTGCACCACAAGCCGCTGATGCGCGGCCGGCGTTCTGGCTTGAAGATGTGAATCGCGCCGACTTCTTCGCGATCACGGCCCCTCCGCAGCCGAACTTCTCGTTGCATAACGTGAAGGATCTGCGAATTTTCTGGTCGCGGGCGACGAAGGACACGACGCTGGCGAATGCGAGCGATCAGGTGGTGTAGCGTAGATTTTCGAGGTGAAGAATGCCGACGATCAGACCGTTCTTGTGGTTCGACAACAATGCTGAGCAGGCCGTTGAGTTCTACATGAGTGTGTTTCCGAACTCGCGACGCACGCATGAATTGCGCGCGACCGAGGCCGGACCCGGACCGAAGGGCAGCATCCTGACGATTGAGTTCGAGTTGGATGGCGAAGCTTTCATCGCGCTGAACGGCGGGCCTGGAGCTGACAACCAGTTCAACAACGCGGTTTCTTTTTACATTTCGTGCAAGGACCAGGCAGAGATCGACCGCTACTGGTCCAAGCTGCTCGAAGGAGGTGGAAGTCCAATCGCCTGCGGCTGGCTGAAGGACCGATTCGGATTGCGATGGCAGGTGGTGCCTGAGAATATCGCAGAGCTGGTTGGCACTCCGGGCGGGATACGCTCCATGATGACTATGACAAAGCTGGATATTGCAGCTCTGAAGGCAGCGGCAAAGGAAAGCTAACATAAGGGAATGACCTACAGGATTGCGCGGGGTGCGGAGGTCTTCGGGCCGTACGCGGCCGAAGAGGTGTACAGGCTGCTGGCGGCCGGCAATATTGTGTCGACAGATCTCGCGCAGGGCGAGGGTGCGCAGGAGTGGCGCCCGGTCGGCGAATTGTTCCCTGCTCCGCTGATCGGCGCGGCATTGCTGTTTCCCGACCCTCCTGACCTGCCCTGGTGGGTGGCGCTGCTGCTGGGAATTGTGACGGGCGGCCTGTTCTTCGTTATCTGGGACATCGTCGAGGCAGCATGGATGCGCAGGGTGTCGGAAAGGAGCGCGGCACTGGGGCTGTACGTCGTGGTCGCGATTCTTTACGTATTACGGCTGCCGCAGGCGTGGCACATCGTGTCCTACAACGCCTTCAACGGGCCGCTGGTGGTGGCGACTCCGCTGGGGGAAAGCCTCGGACTGGCAGGATTGGCGCTGGCGATTGCGGCGCGCTTCGTCTTTCGCAACGAGCTGCTACGGCACTTCAACGGCCCGGAGCCGCTGGGGCTGCGGCTGAATGCTTTTTGGACGCTGCTGTTCGGCGGCCTGTACTTTCAGTTTCACTTCAACCGCATCAACGAGCAGAAGCGGATGTTGCGGACGAGTATGCCGGCGGTTTAGCTCGCGGCGGCGCAAAGACACAAAGGCCGCGCTGCGAGCGCGGCCTTTGCCTGTCCGGTCGTGGAGCTTAGCTGTGTGAGGCTGCCGCTGCCGGCTCCGGGGTGCTGGTGCTCGACGTGCTTGCCGTGGAGGTGCTGCCGCCCTTGGCATCGGCTCCGGGCTTACGGATGTCGATGCCACCCTTGAAGAAGGCGCCGTCCTCGATGGAGATGCGGGCCGCGACGACGTCGCCGGTGAGCGAGCCTTCACTGCGAATGTCGACGCGATCGGAGGCCTGGCAGTTGCCGCGGACCTTGCCGAGCACGACGATCTCGCGTGCCATGATGTTTGCGGCGACCTGGCCGTTGCGGCCGACGGTCACACGATTACCAGGCAGGTTGATAGCGCCTTCCACCTTGCCGTCGACGTACAGCGACTCGGAGCCTGAGAGCTCGCCTTTGACGACGAGGCTCTTGCCGATCGTCGCCTGCTCGCCGGTAGCGCTGGCCGTGCTGCCCGCGCGGGCAGCGGCATCAAAGGCGGGCGTACCAGCGGGGGGCTGAGGACGCGCCGGCTCAGGGGTGGGAGGCGTTTGACTGCCAGGCTGGTTCGGTTTCCACATAGTTTGCTTTTCCTTTCCTCGTCAGGAGGGGTTCTCTCGCAGGTTTCGAGCCGCCCACGCCGATGCGCGTAACACAGCCTCTGGCCCCGTGCTCAGTCCACCATACTCCATTTGGCCGGAAACTTGCCTACAGCGGAATTGAGGGGAGGAACCGCGCAGGATTCCGGCAAGTGTAGGCGGAACATTGGTGTTTGGACGCAGGCGGCCTGCGTCCGTGCCTGTGGAAAGCGGCTACATTACCTGCAAAAACTCCTGGGAGACGGGGTTTTCGAACTGAGAGTAGTCGCGAGTCACGACCGTGAGGCCGGATCCGGTGACAAAGTAGTTCTTTTTGTCCTCGGCCGGGTCGTAGCCGATTACCGTGCCGTCGGGGATATGGACGTCACGGTCAATAATGGCGTGACGAATGCGGCAATGGCGACCGATGTTGCTGTGGGAGAAGATAACGCTCGAGTCGACATCGGCGTAGCTGTTGACGCGGACGTCATGCGAGAGCACAGAGTTGCGCACCACCGAGCCCGAGACGATAGAGCCCGCAGAGACGATGGAATTGATCGCCATGCCCGTGCGGCCCGGTTCCCCGAAGACGAATTTGGCGGGCGGGTACTGGTAGGCGCGTGTGCGCATCGGCCACGCCTTGTCATAGAGATTGAAAGTCGGCGTCACAGAGGCGATGTCCATGTTGGCCTCGTAGTACGCCTCAAGCGTGCCAACATCCCGCCAGTAGAGCGCGCGCTGCTTGTTCTCGTCGACGAAGTTATAGGCGCACATTTTGAAACGTCCGAGAAGCTTGGGCAGGATGTCGTGACCGAAATCGTGCCGCGAGTCGGGATCATCGGCGTCGCGAAGCAGCTCGGGGATGAGCACGTCCGTATTGAAGAGGTAGATACCCATCGAGACGTCGACCATCTCGGGGTTGAAGGGGGAACGAATGTTGGTCTCTTTGGGCTTTTCGACGAAGCCTGTGACCTCGCCGTTCTTTGCGACTTCGACAACTCCGAACGCGGAGACCTGGTCAGGCGTTACGGGAAGGGTAGCGAGCGTGACATCTGCGCCGGAGTTGCAGTGATGCTCTTTCATCAGCGCATAGTTCATCTTGTAGATGTGGTCGCCGGAGAGGATGAGGACATGCTGCGGTTCTTCGGAGCCGATGGAATAGATGTTCTGAAAGACGGCGTCGGCGGTGCCCTGATACCAGGACTTCGAAACGCGCTGCATCGGCGGAAGAATCTCAATGAACTCGCCTAGCTCACCGGCCACGACAGTGCCCCAGCCCTCGCGGATATGTCGGTTGAGCGACAGTGCCTTGTACTGCGTGAGGATGTAGACGTGCCGAAGGTCAGAGTTGATGCAGTTGGAGAGGGTGATGTCGATGATGCGATATTGACCCGCGAACGGAACCGCAGGTTTTGCGCGATCGCGCGTGAGGGGAAAGAGTCGTTCGCCGGCACCTCCGGCGAGTAAAACACCGAGCGTGTCTCTCATCGTGCAGATACCTCTCGCTAGCCATTCCCGTCAGACGCAAATTTCAAGGGCCGGGACGCACGAGTCTAGCACGCAACGCACGGAAAATGTAGAGCCGCAATGGACGGCGGCTGGAAGAGCGCAAAGAACACCGGTCTTTAGGAAGACGAACCGGCGTCGTGCTCTTCGGTGGTGATCCGCAGCGATTTGAGGAACGTCAGATCGTTGCGCGTAAAAGGCCCGTGCGCTGGCTCGTCGCCGTCTTTAGCGGCCGGATCGTCCTCGACTTCGTTCAGACCAATGGTCGCCTCAAGCATCAGGAGCACATCGAACCCCTGCTCCCTTATCTCGCGGACAACGCCCGCAATCTGCTCGCTCTCAGATACGGACTCGTGAATGGCTTCGCCGAGCTTCTGAATGAGGTCCTTGACCTGTTGATTCAACGCCACCTCCCGGTCATCTGTTGGAATGCCCCTGAACCACGCATCGGGTATTCCCAAACAGCGGGAACGGCAATTGCGAGGTAATTCAGAATACAGACTACGCCGCGGCAGCAACTCCGCCAAGATGAAAGACCAGACGGTCAGACCACGGTGTGGTGGTCGGCCCATGCCGACTCCAAACGGTGGGCGAGATCCTCCACGGGTTCATCGCGTTGACGGTTCCAAATCATGAGGCCTGCTACCGCGCCGCACACTGCTCCTGCCACCCAAAACATTGTCTTCATTCTCTTTGATATCTCCCTCACAGGACCTTGGATGTCAGGTGTCGCCAATTCGTTTTGCGACCAGAGAAGGGTACCTGCACGTAAACTGTTGGCATGGATCGGGTGAAGTTCGGACGGGCCTTGGGATACGGCGCTCGGCACGCTGCGAAGACGCTGATGCAGGCGGCGGAGGCCGCGAGTGTCCCGAATCCGACCCACGGTAGTCCGACGAATCCGCCACGCGGGGTGACCATGCCGACGAGAGGGCAGGCTTCGGCCGGAGCCCGACGCGTCCCCGATATTGGGACGGTGAAGGCGGCAGGAAAACAGGCGAAGAGTTCGCTGCTCGCGCCGGTTGTGCGATTTTCGAGCGTCGTGTGGCTGCAAGTGACAGGAGTATTCTTTGCGCTTGTCGCCTTCACAACGGGAACGGCTGCATGGAAGGCGCGGGCGGGGTTTCATGCAGCGGCGAACTCGAGCGACTCTATGAGGGTGTACACCTACGTCGCTGTTTGCGCGCTGTTTACTTACTTCACGGTGAGCAGCTTCGTGCGCGCCGCGAGGAAGTGACCGGCGGCCGCGGCAGGCTGCAGCCATTTACTCTCTGGAAGCGCGAGGCTTTGCAGACACCATGGAATCCATGACCGAACATACTCCCCTTCGCCGCACTGCCCTTCACGCAACCCATCAAGCGCACAAGGCGCGCATGGTCGACTTCGGCGGGTGGGACATGCCGGTGCAGTACAAAGGTCTGATCGACGAGCACATGGCCGTGCGTACGGCGGTGGGGCTCTTCGATGTCTCGCACATGGGCGACATTCAGCTGCGTGGACCAAACTCGCTCGCCGCGGTGCAGCGGCTGCTGATGAACGATGCCAGCAAACTGCAGACGGGACAGGCTCACTACTCGGCGATGCTGTACCCGAATGGAACCTTTGTCGACGACGTGGTGCTGCACAAGCTGGGCGAGAACGACTTCCTGATCGTGATCAACGCCGGCACGCGCGAGAAGGACGTGCAGTGGGTGCGGAAGACGATCGGCGGAATGAGCGGCCTGCACATCACGGACGTGAGCGACTACTACACGCAGCTCGCGATCCAGGGACCGAAGGCAAAAGACACGCTGCAGAAGCTGACCAAGGTGGACCTGACGCCAATCAAGAACTACTGGTTCACGTGGGGCACAGTTGCGGGCTGCCACAATGTGCTGATCGCGCGCACGGGCTATACGGGCGAGGACGGGTTCGAGATCTACATTCCTGCTGACGAGCCGACGAGCGCGCGCGTGTGGGGCGAGGTGTTGGACGCCGGGGCGGAGTTCGGGATCATGCCGTGCGGTCTGGGCGCGCGCAACACACTACGCCTTGAGGCTGCGATGGCGCTTTACGGGCACGAGATCTCCGACACCATCAACGTCTTTGAAGCAGGGCTCGGACGCTACTGCAAGCTGGATAAGGGCTCGGACTTCGTTGGGCGCGAGGCACTCGTGGAGGTTGAGAAGAGCGGCGGTCCGAAGCGCAAGTTGGTAGGGCTCGAAATGATAGAACGAGGGATTGGGCGCGACGGCTATCCGGTGCTGTCGCTCGAGGGCGAAAAAATCGGCGAGATTACGTCGGGCTCGCCCGCGCCGTTTCTGAAGAAGAATATCGCGTTGGCGTACGTGCCTGCGGCGTACGCAGAAATCGGGACCGAAGTCGGCGTGGAGATTCGTGGACAGTCGGTAAAGGCGAAGGTCGTGCCGACGCCGTTCTACAAGCGGCCGAAGCCGCAGCAGCAAAAAGTGGCGGAGTTGCACGTACCGGTCAGCTAGGACAACTTGGCCTGCGCCGCGAGGCCGATGGCCTTGAGGCCGCGGCGGAGTTCGGCGCGCTCTGCGGGTGAAATGCCGGACATGACCTCATCCAGATCGCGTTCGTGTCGAGCATAGAGACGCTTGATCAACGCGGTTCCCTGCGCGGTGAGCTGCACGCGACGCACGCGGCGATCTTGTTTGTCTGCGGCTCGCTCTAGAAAAGCACGCTCTTCGAGACGATCAATCGCGGCGGTCATGGAGGCATTGGTGATCAGCGCGGCTTCGCAGAGCTCCGACATCGTCAGCGGACCTTTGTGCAGCAGTGCTTCGAGGATCATGAAATCCGAGAGGCCGATATCGAGCGCAGAGATGGAGCGCTCGACAAGGCGGCCATGGAGCGATAGGCGCGCGCGAGCACCACCCAGAGGGCGGCGCTCGACGTCTCGTGGGTTGGCGCGGTCTTCGGCATGGCCGTTTCATTCGATCGTTTCATTGTGTATGAGCCTCATTTCTAACCGGGAAGGCCTCGTGGACGAGGGCGCGGGCGAGCTCGATCTCTTCCGACGCGATGGTGTGCGGACGCCCGGGATAGCGGCGGGCAGTGATCATGGCTCCCATGCGTTCGAGTTCAGCGGCCGACGCCTGCACACGCTGCCAGGGCACGTGCGGATCGGGGTCACCGCTCAGCAAGAGCGCAGGCGTACCGGCGAGCGAGCCCTCATGATGCAGGTTCGCATCCAGAGGCCCAATGAGCCCACCGGTGAAGGCGATGAGGCCGGCGTAGCGCGCGGGGTTCGAGGCGACGAACTCGGTCGCGAGACACGCTCCCTGAGAGAACCCAGCGATGAGGATGCGATCGCGCGTGACACCAGCAGACTCAATACTCGCCACGACAGAAGCTATCTTCGCGAGGGCAGAGCTGAGATAGGGCTCATTGGACTCGCGTGGCGCGAGAAAGGAGTTCGGATACCAGGTATGCCCAGCCGCCTGCGGCGCAAGGTACGCGAGGCCTTCGCGGTAGAGCGGTTGCGCGAGAGACAGAATGTCCTCGGCAGAGCCGCCGCGTCCGTGCAGCAGAATGACCGCTCCCTTGGCTTCTGGCAGCGGTGCGCCGAAGTGGCGCACCGGCTGATTGGCGTGTGGATCAAGATGATTCGTCATGCGATCACCTCTTTCTTAACCGATTGTGAGTTCCGGTGGAGTTCGATTGGCGCCAGACGAGCCTCAATCGATGCACGGTGCTGTTCGAACCAGGCCGGGATCCTAAGAGCTTCGCCCAGCGTCTCGGCAGGTTCGTCCAACTGGAATCCGGGAGGATCCGTCGCGAGCTCAAAGAGGACGCCGCCGGGCTCGCGGAAGTAAATCGAGTGGAAGTACGTGCGGTCCTGCACAGGCGTGACCTGCAAATGCTTGCCAATCTCATCCAGCCACGCAATCTGCGCCGCGTCGTCCTTGGCGCGATAGGCAATGTGGTGCACGGAACCCGCACCTGGCCGCCCATAGCCGGCCTTTGCGTCAACGACGACATCGATGTGATTGCCCAGCGAACTGCCGGCAGACGAGACAAACCGAGTACGACTGCCGTCCGTGGCAACCGGCTCGAAGCCGAGCAGTTGCATCGTCTTCGCCGTGCTGTCGAGAGTGCGCTCCAGCAGCGTGACGCCGAAGAAACCGCGTAGCGCGTACATGGGTGGAACGTCCGCGTAACGCGACGGTGTGATGGCCGGTGTGTCAGCGTGGGCGACAAGCTCGATCTTCATCCCGTCGGGATCGGCGAGGGTGAGAACCTCCTCAGTTCCGTTGAAGCGCGTTCCGGTGCGCTCGACGAGCACGCCTTTGTCGCGCAGACGCTGCTCCCAATAGTCCAGTGAACCTTGTGGGACGCTGAACGCAGTATGTGTTACCTCGCCGGCGCCGGCATGTCCGCGATGGGCGTGAGGCCAGGGGAAGAAGGTCAGGATGGTGCCGGGGGTTCCGGCGTCATCGCCGAAGTAGAAGTGATAGGTGCCGGGGTCGTCGAAGTTGATGGTGCGCTTGACGAAGCGCAGGCCGAGGACCTCTGTGTAGAAGTCGAGGTTGCGCTGCGGGTCCGACGCGATGGCGGTAACGTGGTGAAGGCCGACAATGGGTTCAAGCATGTTGGGTGGCTCCTTTCCGGGGTGCCGTTTACTTCTACATCATAAGATTCGATATCGAAGTAAAAGATTCATCCATACCGCCCTGACCGTCATGGCATGGCGAACCCCTTTGGATGGAACGAAAAGGCTCTGAAAACGAGTCGAGGGAAAGCCCTTACAATTGCGGAATGAGCTATCCGGAGAGCTATCGGTACGCCAAGTCACATGAGTGGCTGGCCATGAATGGCGAAACAGCGTCGGTCGGAATCACCGACTACGCGCAGGAGTCGCTGGGCGACATTGTGTTTGTGGAACTTCCCAAGGTGGGCCAGCAGATTGAGGCCGGATCCACGTTCGGCTCCGTGGAGAGCGTCAAGGCCGTCAGCGACCTGTACGCGCCCGTGACCGGCACGGTGACCGAGGTCAATGAGAGTCTCAACTCCGCGCCCGAAACGATCAACAGCGCGGCAAATGACACTTGGCTGATCAAGATGACGGTCACAAATCCGGATGAGGCGAATGCTCTGCTCTCCGCCGCGGACTACGAGAAGTTTGTGAGCGAAGAGACAGGTCACTAAAGACTCTGTCCGCCGCGAGCTCGCTCCTTGAAGGGCGTGAGCGCGAGTTGAGTTCCCTAAACAGAAAGCTGCCATGCGCTATCTTCCTAAGTCACCTGCCGATCGCAAAGAGATGCTCGACGCGATCGGCGTTGCATCCATTGACGAGTTGTTCGAAACCATCCCGGGTGAATACCGGCTGCAGCGTGACCTGAAGATTCCGCGACAGCACGGCGAGTCCGAGGTGCTGGACCGCTTCCGCGCGTTTGCGGCGAACCTCGCCAGCGGCGATGCGGCGGAGCTTGCGAAACAACCGGCGACGAAGTTGCCTTCTAGCTTTCTGGGCGCGGGAGCCTATCGGCACTATCGTCCGGTGATCATCGATTCGCTGGTGCAGCGCGGTGAGTTCCTGACCAGCTACACGCCGTATCAGCCGGAGATCTCGCAGGGCACGCTGCAGGCGATGTTCGAGTTCCAGACGATGATCTGTGAGCTGACCGGCATGGAGATCGCGAACGCCTCTATGTATGACGGGTCTACGGGTTGCGCTGAGGCGGTCATGATGGCAGTGCGTGTGACCGGACGCGATGACTGTGTGGTCGCGCGCACCGTGCATCCGGAGTATCGAGAGGTGCTGAAGACGACCGTGCAGCACCAGGAAATTCCCGTCGCCGAATGCGGCTACGACGCGAAGACCGGGCGTATCGATCTCGCGGAGCTTGAGCGCGCGATCACCGACAACACGGCCTGCGTTCTAATCCAGTCGCCGAATTTTTTCGGCACGATCGAAGACGTTGCCGCCATTGCCGAGTTGGTGCACTCCAAAGGCGCACTGCTCATCGTGGCGATTGCAGAAGCTGTATCGCTCGGCATCGTGAAGCCTCCGCAGGAAGCGGACATCGTTGCGATGGAGGCACAGAGCTTCGGCGTGCCGGTCGGCTTCGGTGGCCCATATTGCGGTGTCATCGCCTGCAAGGAGCGCTTCCTGCGGCAGATGCCGGGACGGCTGGTCGGCGAGACAAAGGACATGAACGGCAAGCGGGGCTTCGTGCTGACGCTCTCCACGCGCGAACAGCACATCCGACGCGAGAAGGCGACCAGTAACATCTGTACCAACCAGGCGCTAGTCGCAATGATGGTGACGATCTTTCTCACGGTCTACGGCAAACAGGGTCTGCGCGAGCTGGCGGAGCAGAACCTCGCGAAGGCCGCGTACCTTCGCGATGCGCTGACAAAGGCCGGAGCCAAGGCTTTGTTCTCCGCCCCGATCTTCAACGAGTTCGCTGTCGTGCTGCCGTCCTCATCTGAAAGCATGAACGCGAGGTTGCTGTCGAAGGAAATCGTCGGCGGGCTGGCGCTCGAGCAAGTGGTACCCGGAATTGGGTGAGGGCGCGTCGCTGTGGTGCGCGACAGAGCTGACGACGAAGGGTCAGATCGATGCAGCTGCTGCTGCGGTAGGAGAACGCTGAGGTGCAGTGAGCCGGGTCATGAAGGCGGGCGCGTTTGGAGCCGCTGTCGGCTTCTTCGTGATGGTCTGCATCCTGCTCTTCCATGTGCACTCGTCGCTGATCGTCAACGTCTTGTGGCCGACGCATTTCCTCGCGAACACGGCAAGAGGCACGCTGTGGATGATGACCTTCGGCACGCTTGGATTCTTTGCGAATGCCTTTCTCTATGGCCTGATCGGTTACGGCGTTGGAAGGTTGATGTACGACGACGAAAGGTCGAAGCAGCAGCAAAATTGAGCGGAGGCAGCAATGGATATCACCGCCATCGAAGGGCAGGAGCTCACGGCGATCGAGTTCGTCAGCGATTACCTGCGACTGCGTTTCGACGGTCCGTTGCTGACGTTGTACGCGTGGCCGCATATTCTGCTCGAGGACTTTTCGCTTGCGTTCGGGCAGCCGGAGTATCGGAATGCGCTGTGCGCGCAGATCGGCGAGATGGTCGCGAAGGCCGAGTTGAAGGAGCTTGACTCTCTGACGATTGAATTTGAATCAGGCACAGTGATTGCACTAAGCCTGCGCGAAGAGGACATGGACGGTCCGGAAGCTGGAAGCTACTCAGCGACCGGCGACGGCGAGGATGAGGAAGAGTTTTAGCGAGCGTGCCTCCGGTTGTTCAAGCAAAGAGGCGTCCCCAGGGACGCCTCTCGTGCTGCAGCGAGTTCGCTACCGATAGTTGCGAATGTACGTATCGTGCGGCAGACCGGAGCGGCGCGCGCGCTGCTGAAGTGCCTTGGCCTCGGACTCGCTCATCGGACCGCCGAGGCTGACGAGGTACGGCGCTGCACCGTGCGGACTGAAGACCTCGGCATGGAACCCTCGATCGCGCGCATTGATGCGATCTGCCTTCCCTTTTGCTTGCGATTGATGGTTGTAAGTCCAGGCGATGACGTACCAGCCGGGAGCATGTGGTGCGACTGAAGAGGACGGGATCGCAGCAGCCGGTGCAGGGTTGATCATCGGCTGCCCGGCCGGCTGACTCAGTGGCTGTGAAGTGGCCGTCGAGAGGCGAGCGGGCTGCACTGCAGGCTGGCTCTTGAGCTGTGACGGCTTCGTCGAAACGAAATGCCAGATGACGATGAGGCAAACAATAACCGCAGCCACGCCGCCGAGAACCCATGGACGCAGATTGAAACCACTTGACTCGTGGGCAATTTCGCGCCGGTAGCGGAGCGCAGGATCCACAGCGGATTCTCCTGCAGTCTGCGGCACCTCGAGCGGAAGTGTCCCTTGTTCCGCCTCGCCGGCCTTCCCGGCCTTCGACCGGGTCGGCGGCGCTTGCAGCTTGGTCGTCGCCGCCTGAGTCGAGCTCGTCCCAGGCTTCGGATTAGAAGGCGCTGGCGCAGCCGGAGGGTTCGCAAGCTGGCCCACCTGCTCCAGCGTCCACGTGCCGTCGAGCATGTGGGGAATCATTCGGCGGAAGACGTCTGGCAGGTTAAGCCCGGGATTGTAGCGTTTCTCCAGCGTCAGGCATTCGAGAAGCAGCATGCCGAAATCGCGGACATCCCGGCGGCGGAGCTCGGCGCAACCCTCGGGAGTATTGAACTCGATGTCAGCAACGCACTCCCGAACGCAGTCGCTGCGCAGTTTGACCGTCTCGCCGACAGCGAGAACGTTGACCGGCTCAATGTGCTCGTGGATGAGTCCGCTTGCATGGAGCGCTGAAAGCGCGGCGTGAACAGCGCGGGCGACTTGCATGGTCTCCGCGAGCGTGAGCGGACGCTCACGCAGCACGTCGCTGAGATTGGCGTCGTTGGCCTCCATCAGCGCATAGGTGATGGCAACGCCGTCGAAGTCGGTCTGCCCGAAGCGCTCGATGCCGATGAGGTTGGCCTCACGCAAGTCTGCGACTTGTCGCCAGCGTTTGAGGAGTTCGTCCTCGTCGTAGTGGGCCTCGGTGAGGCGGATAACCGCCGCGTTTCCAGTGGTGTCGGCGGTGGCGAAGAAGCCGTTGCGGCCTTCGGAGCGCAGCAGCTTACCGAGAGTGTAAGTTCCCGCGATCTTCCTTCCTTCGTATTCGGTCCAGAGTTGCATCGGTACGCTCCATGTCCCAGAGATCGATCGCAGAGGCAGCGGGTGCAGCCCGAGGGAGTTCCTCTGCGGAGGAGGCATTTTTGCCTAATCCAAGTTTGGACGTCCGAGGCGGGGCTTCGGCACGTTTTGCACCGGAAGACGAGGAAAAGCCCGAACCACGGCAGGAACATCTACCGCGGACAACCTGCGACATGGGTGCGATAGGCGAACAGCCAAGCGCGACCGCGCCATACAGAATATGAGAACCTGAATAGGCGGCTCTCCGCCAACATACTTCAAGCGCGGCCTAGCGGCGCTAGCGACGAGAATACTCATGGCAGATGATCGATTTGTTGGGACGCCGCGCAAGGCGACGACGCACGTCAATCAGGATGAGAACCTCATCTTCGAGAAGAGCTCGCCCGGCAAGAAGGGCTACCGGCTTGCACAGCTGGATGTGCCTGCGGTTGACGCGGGACGGCTGCTTGGCGATGCGGCACGCGAAGACCTCGGCGTGATGCCGGAGCTGAGCGAGATCGAGATCATCCGCCACTTCACGCGCCTCTCCACGTGGAACTACGCCATCGACCTCGGCATGTATCCGCTCGGCAGCTGCACGATGAAGTACAACGCACGCATTAACGAAGCGGTCGCACGGCTGGAAGGGCTGGCCGAAGCACATCCGTATCAGCCGGAATCGCTGAGCCAGGGCGCTCTCGGCATCATGAAGATTCTGAGCGAGTGCCTGATCGAGATAACGGGCATGGACGCGATCACGCTGCAGCCGGCGGCTGGCGCACACGGCGAGTTCACCGGCATCCTGCTGGCAAAGGCGTATCACACGGCGCAGGGCAATCCACGCAAGAAGATTTTGATTCCCGATTCAGCGCACGGAACGAATCCCGCGACGGCGGCCGTCTGCGGATACCAGGTGGCAAACCTGAAGTCGAATGCACAGGGCATGGTTGATCTCGTCGAGCTTGAGAAGCTGGTGACCGACGAGATCGCGGCACTGATGCTGACGAATCCATCGACGATCGGTGTCTTCGAAAGCGAGATTCATAAGATTGCCGACATCCTGCATGCGAAGGGCGCGCTGCTCTACATGGATGGCGCGAACATGAACGCGCTGTGCGGCAAGACGCGGCCGGGTGACTTCGGCGCCGACGTCATGCACCTGAACCTGCACAAGACCTTTTCGACGCCACACGGCGGCGGCGGTCCAGGCAGCGGTCCGGTGGCCTGCAAGAAGATTCTTGAGCCGTTCCTTCCGACGCCGGTTGTCGTAACCAAAGCGGACGGCAAGCTCGGGCTCGACTACAACCGACCGCAGAGCGTGGGTCGTGTGCGCGCGTGGTATGGCAACTTCGGCATGTTCATCCGCGCGCTCGCGTACATCCTCGCGAATGGGCCTGACGGCCTGCGCCAGACCACCGAAGATGCGGTGCTGAACGCGAACTATCTTAGATCGCAACTTGAGAGCACCTTCGAGCTTCCGTATAAGTCGCCGTCACTGCATGAGGTTGTCTTCTCTGACAAGCTGCAGGCGCGAAACGGCGTGAAGACCGGGGACATGGGCAAGCGGCTCATCGATTATGGCTTCCACGCCTACACTGTCAGCTTCCCGCTCGTGGTACAGGGCGCGATGATGATCGAGCCGACGGAGAGCGAGAGCCGCGAGGAGCTGGATCTGCTCGTGGACGCATTGAAACAGATTGCGCGCGAGGCCGAAGAGAATCCGGAATTGGTGCAGACGGCGCCGCACACAACGCGGATGCGACGGCTCGACGAGACAACAGCTGCGCGCAAGCCAATCCTGCGCTGGAAGGCTCCCGCTGCTTCTACTCCGCTAACGCCGGACTCTGCTGCGAAGGAGTGGTAGATTGTGTCCGATCAGGTGAAGGTCGTCACGCCGTTCTACCGGCAGGGTGACATTCTGCACACACGCGCTGAGGAACTGGAACGCGAAATCTTCATGCGCGGTGAGGCAGACGGGCGGCTGGCCGTTGCACTCGACGCACTGACAGATGCACTCGTCCTGGTCGGCCAGCACGGCGTCTACTGCACGAGTAACCGAAACCCAGCGGTTCCCAAGCTTGATTTGCAGGCAGTACTGGCTGGAATTGGCGGGGCGAAAGAGCTGGTCGCGGGCGCAATGGATCACCTGCGCAGCCTGAAGACAAACGGCTGAAAATCGCTGCCTGCGCGTACACTGGACGCACTTGAAAACCCGTCCAGGAGTTCTCTCGAACATGTATCTTTCGCGCCTCTCGTGCGCGGCGCTCGCGAGCGCTGCGCTTCTCTTGCCACGCCTTGCGAGCGCACAGACACCGCTCACCCTTGCGGTTGACTTGACTGACGCTGCGCGTAAGATCCTGCATTCGCAGGAGACTATGGCCGTTCAGCCCGGACCTCTTACGTTGGTGTACCCGGAGTGGATTCCCGGCGAACACGGGCCCACCGGACCCGTAGTCGATCAGGCGGGTTTCATCATTACGACGCAATCCGGAGAGCGTGTGAAGTGGGAGCGCGACCCGGTGAATATGTACGCGTATCACATCACAGTGCCGCAGGGCGCAACGCAGCTCAACATCAAGATGGACTTTCTCGCTACAGCCAGCGCAGAGGGATTTTCGGCCGGCGCCTCGACGAGCGCAAACCTTGCGCTGATGAGTTGGAACGAGCTGGTCGTCTATCCGGCGGGCACGAAGGCCGCTGACGTCATGGTGACGCCGTCAGTGAAGGTTCCTGCGGGCTGGAAGTTCGGTACCGCGCTCGAGAAGGCACGTCGGCGCCTAATGCGCAGAACGCGAACTTCAAGACAGTCTCGCTCGAGCAGCTCGTCGACTCGCCGGTGCTTGCTGGCCGCTGGTTCAAGGAGATCCCGCTCGCAACCGACGTAACGCCGAAGCACTTCCTCGACATCGCCGGTGACGGTCCCGAAGACCTCGATCTCTCCCAAGAGCATATCGACGATTTCTCGCGTCTCGTACGCGAGACCGGTGCGCTCTACAAGTCGCGGCACTACCACTCGTATCACTTCCTCGTAACGCTCAGCGATCAAGTCGCGCACTTCGGCCTCGAACATCATCAGTCCTCGGATGACCGCGTAGGCGAGAAGACATTTATCGACGACAACACCTTCATCGAGAACGGTTTGCTTCTGCCGCACGAGTTCACGCATTCGTGGAACGGCAAGTATCGACGCCCTGCAGGGCTGGCGACGCCGAATTACCAGGAGCCGATGAAGGGCGACCTGCTCTGGGTGTACGAAGGTCTCACGGAATACCTCGGCGATGTCCTCGCTTCACGTTGCGGCGTCTGGCCTGCGGCTGTCTATCGCGACCGTCTCGCAACGATTGCCGGATATCTGAACGATCTGCGGCCCGGTCGCACATGGCGCGATCTCCAGGACACAGCGACGTCCGCGCAGCTGCTCTACGCCGCAGCCGCAGGCTATGACAACTGGCGTCGTGACGTCGACTACTACGACGAGGGCGAACTACTGTGGCTCGAGGTCGACCTCACGATACGCGAGAAGACAAACGGCAAGAAAAGTTTGAACGACTTTGCTGCGGCCTTCGAGGGTCTGGGTGGCAACACCGCACCGAAGGTCGTGCCGTACACATTCGATGACATTGTCAACGGATTGAACGCGGTCGTGCCGAACGACTGGGCCACCTTCCTGCGCACGCGGCTCGATTCAAACGACGTCCACGCGCCCGAGATGGAAGGCATCAACGCTCTCTCGGGCTACAAGCTCATCTATACCGACAAGCCCGACTACTGGTCGCAGCTTCTTGAAAGCCAGCACAACTACATTGACGTGCGTTACTCGCTCGGAATGTCCGTCGGAACCGATGGCAAGGTGAAAGATGTTATCGTCGGCGGACTTGCGGACAAGGCGGGATTCGGTCCGGACATGCAAATCATCGCAGTGAATGGACGCGGATTTACGCCGCTTCTCCTGCGCGCGGCTGTACAGCATGCGCAGGGCAATGGCCCAGCGATCGAGTTCATCGTGGAGAACACCAACTATTACAAGATGATCCGCATGGACTACCACGGAGGCGAGCGCTACCCGCAACTGCAGCGCGTCGAGGGAACGCCCGCTCGGTTGGATGACATCCTGCAGCCGATGGTCAAGTAGCAGAGACGAAAAGAGAAAGAGGACGCGTCATCGTCCAGGTGGCGCGTCCTCACTCTTTGATGCGCATCGAACGCGCACCGTCAGCTTGTACGTAGCGGAACCGGATTGTCAGGATCGGCGCTTGCCTCGGGCGGCAGCGTGCCGGCTTGCTTCAAACGCTTCTCAGCGACGGATGCCTGGATCTCGGAGTTGATCTCTGCGCCAATCAGCAGAGTCAGGCCAGTGATGTAAAACCACATCAGCAGAATCACAACTGCACCGAGCGAACCGTAGGTCACCGAGTAGGTGTTGAAGAAGTGCAGGTAAGCACGAAAGCCAAATGAGGCAAGCATCCACGTGATGATGCCGAAGGCCGCGCCCGGCGTGAGCCAGTGCCAGCACTTCTTCTCGACGTTCGGCGCGTAGTAATAGATCGTGCTGAAGATCAGCATCAGCAGAGCCGTCGCAATCAGCCACGTAACCAGATGAACCGCAATTGCGACGCTCACACTCAAAGGTCGATGCCAGATATGTACATAAGCGCGATGCGCCAGCACATCGCCGCCCAGCAGCACCGCCAGGTTGACCGTAGCGATCACCGCGAGCAGCATAGTGACCAGAATGGCTGAGCCGTGCGACTTCCAGTACGGGCGCGTTTCTCGCACCTTGTACACAAGATTCATCGTGTCCTGAATTGCCGAGAAGCCCATCGACGCAGACCACAGTGCCACGATCAGTCCAAACGTTGCCTTGCCGCTGGTCGAGGCCGCAGCTGTCTGGTTGAAGGTATCGATCACAAGCGTGTAGGCCGATGGCGGAACAACCATCGCAAGATGCTGCAGCAGCCTGTCATAGAACGTGGAGGCACTTCGCGCGGTGAGTCCGACAATGGAGCTTGCGCAGATGAGCAGCGGAAACAGCGCGAAAAGGAAATAGAAGCCCAATTCAGCGGCACGCGAAAGGAGGTCGTCCTCGACGAACGCCTTGGCAGTCCGCTTCAGCACGACCATCACCGGTGTGCCCTCGAAGTTCCAGAGGCTACCCAGTTGCGAGCGCGAGACATAATCCCATACCCGCTGCGCGAGCGGATCGCTCACCCGATGGTCCTTGCGGTCTGGAGCCTGGGCGGTTGGCGTGGGGGGTACGTTCTGCAGCATGCGCAACTATTCCTCTGCGAGTAGCGTGGAGCCTCAGCAGGACGTCTGCTTGCTCAGATGCTGCTCTGGATTGGACGGTAACTTACGGCACTATGATGACAGGCATCGCCAGAACCGCTCGCGCATCTGAGTTAAAGGAGTACAAGAATACACATGAGACGCCGTAGAAGCAGGGTCCCACGCAGCGCACGAGGAATCCCCTTCTGGATGCGCAAGTTGGGACAGCTCTGGCGGCTCGTCCGCGAAAGCCATGCAGACCCTCTGGAAGGTGAACCGCGCCTGCCGCTTGTGGTCGCCGAACACGAGGCAGCTATCACCTTCATCGGCCACTCTTCCTTCCTTCTGCAGCTCGGCGGCCACAATGTGCTCATCGACCCCGTCTTCGCAACGCGGCTGATCCTGCTGCGCCGCAAGCGTGTCGCCGGTGTACGCGTAGGTGATCTTCCCCGCATCGACGCCGTGCTTCTCACCCACGCGCACATGGACCACCTCAATCGTCCGTCACTTCGCGCTGTCACACGCGAGATGCAACGTCGCAAGATTCCTGCGCCCGTTGCAATCGTTCCCCATGGCGTCGAAGACCTCGTTGCCGATCTGGGTTTCAGTGCCGTCGAGACCTTGCGCTGGTGGCAGTCGACGCAACTCGGCGACACCACCCCTCTCCGAATCACGATGACTCCGGCAAAGCACTGGGGCGCTCGTATGTTCAACGACACGCATCGCGGGTTCGGAGGTTATCTGCTCGAATCGCCCGGCTCCCCACGCATCTATCACTCGGGCGATACCGCTTACTTCCAGGGCTTCGCGGAGATCGGACGAAAGCTGAAGCCGGAGATCGCCCTGTTGCCCATCGGTGCCTACTTCCCTGATAGCTATCGCGCTGTGCACACCTGCCCTGAGGAGGCACTGCAGGCGTTCCTTGATCTTGGCGCCGACACGATGGTGCCGATGCACTACAACACGTTCCGGCTAGGCCGCGAACCGATGGACGAACCACTGCCTCGTCTGATGCGAGCGGCGGAAGCTGCGGGCGTCGAAGATTGCGTGCATCCGCTCGCTGAAGGCGAGAGCTGGCTCGTGCCCGCCAGCTTCACTGATTCCAGTTGCAATCCAGGTCTTTCGGACCGCGACGCCGCCGACTAAGCCTCATCTCCGCGAGCGAGCGCTCGACCGCATCGCATAGGCAATCGCCTCGAGGAAGCGCTCAGGATTGCCCGGCGGAGCGGCGATATTCATCTTGGACGCCATCTGCGTAGCTATACGGGCTGCAATCTCAGCGCGCGTCGCCAGACTGAGATCGAGTGCGCGTGCGAAGAACGATTCAATCAGCAGCAGATCATCCGCACCCAGCCTTGCAACAGCATCCGCCGGCAGGCTGCTTGCATCCTGCGCAGCCGCAGCGGAGGCCAGCGAATCGTATCCGGGCGCATGTTGCGCAGGCATGATGCTCGTCCCGCGTTCAACCAGCAGCGGTTGTTCATCGCTGCGCTCGTGAACCACGATCGTCCCGGCGGCAAGATCCCCGAGCCGCTGGTGCCGCTTCGTGCATAACATAGCGATGACACCGACAAGATAGAACGCCGGCAGATAATCGACGATGCGCAGCAAATTGCGTGACATTGCCTCAAACAGCGTGATCTGGCGGCCCGAGTCCTTGATCACGCGCAGCTTCATAATGTGCTTTCCCGGCGTCTGTCCGCGCCAGAAGGCTTCAAACAGCGTGTAGTAACCCCAGATGAGCAGAAAGTTGATCGCGATGAAGATCGCCAGAACCCACTTACCCAACAGGTTGATTCTGTTCGCGACTGCGCCAAAGACAATCGCCCCAAACAGAATGAACACAAAATAGAAGCCAGCCTGGATCAGGTGGTCGAGCAGCACCGCGACAAACCGGCTACCGAGGCCCGCCACCGCGAACTCAAGCTCGACCTGTTCGGGCGTATCGATGTTAAGCTGGTCGGCGAACCCGCGTTGTTCAGCTGCAGCCATGATCTCGAACCTCTGGATTGATCTTCGCAAGGATAACTGGAACCGGCTCGATGCGCTCCTCCGGCAGGTGGAGAGCCACGGCCTGCGCTCCCTGAGCCAGCCGGAACTACGCGATCTCGGCCTGCTCTACCGCCAGGCCGCCGCCGACCTCAGCGCGGTGCGCGCCGACCGATCCTCTCGCACGCTCGAACAATACCTGAACAAGCTCGTCGCGCGCGCACACAACTTCGTCTACTCCGGTCCGCGTACCTCATTCGCCGGTCTCTGGCGGTTCATGGTCCACGGCTATCCGCGGCTGCTTCGGCGGCTCTCCGGCTACGTCTGGCTCGCGACCGCAATCACGCTCAGCGCCGCGGCGCTGGGAGTCTTCATCACCCTTGTGCATCCGCAGTTCGGCGAGATCTTTCTCGGCGCAGAAAAGATGGAGGGCATCCGCCACCATCATCTCTGGATGGACAGCATTCTCAGCGTCAAGCCCCAGGCGTCGTCCGCCATCATGACGAACAACATCGGCGTGTGCTTCGCCGCCTTTGCGATGGGCATCACCGCGGGTCTCGGCACCATCTACCTGCTTTTCTTCAACGGCCTGATGCTTGGCACCATCGCCACTGTTTGCGCAAAGTACCATCTCTCTCTCAGCCTCTGGAGCTTCATCGCCGCACACGGTGCGCTTGAGCTTGCCGAGCATCATGCTCGCCGGAGCCGCCGGGTCTGCGGCTTGGCGCTGGCATGCTCTTCCCCGGCATGCTGCGCCGCAAGGACGCCCTCGCGCTCGCCGGCCTTGAAGCCGTCCAGCTCGTCGCCGGCACAATCCCACTCTTGACCATCGCGGGCACGCTTGAAGCCTTCCTCTCGCCGACACACGCGCCCAACGCGCTGAAGTTCGGCGTCGGCGCGGTGCTGTTTGCTGGTCTGTGCCTTTGGCTCGGCGAAGGCGGGCGCTCCCCACAACCAGGCCTGCAGGCCAGCATCATGGGTGAGGCTGAGTCGTCTCTGTCGAGCTAGCCCCGCTCTGCGGCGCGCCGTTCGTCTTCGCTGCGCCAGTGCTCGCCTTCGTCGACGATCCGGACGGAGGCAGCGCTCCACTCGCCACCCCATCCACCGAGCCCGGCCCCCTGTTGCTTGCCTTCGGAGGGCCATTTGCGGCCGTCGGTGGTGGAAGCACATGGAAGACAAGCTGAGCGCCCGCTGCCAAACCCGCATCCGTCCCTACAGCCGGTGCACTGTCCGGCAAATCCTTATGACCCGGCTGGCCGCGATAGGTCAGCGTGTCCGTGTACACCGGAACAGATCCCACCCGCTCCACCTGCAGTGAAAACTCGCCGGCCGCATAGATGCGCCCCGCAGGCAGAGTCTCAACCACCGTAAGTTCAGCCGTGCTCCCCGCATTGAGCGTTCCGGTGGGAGAAAGAGGAACCGGTTTCACCAGCGTCGCCGCCACCGTCTGGCCATTCTTCAAATGGCCTGAATCAATGCTCCGCGCAAGCTTCAGGTCGATCTCCGTGTGCGGCGCGATCGAAACACTGTGGCCGTTATTGGACGGAATCGGGCTCGCCTGCCCGGCCGAATCGGTAACAGGCGCGCGCGGCGTCGGCTGCACCGGGCTGGACTGTGCCGCGGAGTCCGTCGGCGGAGCTGCCTGCGTCTTCTGGGCCGTCGCTGCAACACCGACGCCCAGCACTGCTGCAACCGCCACCGACCACGCGCTGGAGAGCCGGAATGTCACCGTTCGCATCACGCACAGCTCTCCCTTGGCGGACCGCGCCACGCCACTGTCTTGGACGTGGGCGGGTGCCTCCATGTTGCATCATTCGCAAGGTTTAGCCTGCTCAACCGGCCATCCCGTTTGCTCCGCTCCGTCGCGAAACTTATCCTGAGCAGGATGCCGCACACCTCCAGCGTTGTCCTGGCGACCGCCGCTGCCTCAGCCATAGCTGCCGGGGGGACCCTGGCCTGGGCCGCTCTTTCCCCGCAATCGCAGCTCTTCGGCCGCACTGTCATAGCCGGCCGTGACCCCGCCGAGGTCGCCCTCACCTACGACGACGGGCCCAACGACGCCGCCACGATGCAACTTCTCGAGGTTCTCGCACGCCACAACGTTCGCGCCAGCTTTTTCATGATCGGCCGCTTCGTCCGCCAGCGGCCCGAGATCGTCCGCGCCGTGCATGCCGCGGGACACCTCCTCGGCAACCACACCATGACTCACCCATGGCTCGCCTGGCAGTCCGAGCGCATCATCCGCGAGGAGCTGCGCGGATGCAATCAGGCGCTTGAGGACGTGCTCGGCGCGCCCGTCCGGTACATGCGCCCACCGCACGGTGCCCGCCGTCCCGCGGTGCTCCATATAGCCCGCGAACTCGGGCTCACCCTCGTACAGTGGAACGTCATGGGCAATGACTGGGCACCCATTGGCACCGACGGCGTGCTCCGCAAGGTGCAGCGTGGCCTCGAAACCGTGCGCGAGCGCGGGCGCAGCGCGAACATCCTTCTCCACGACGGCTACGACCAGCGCATGGGCGCCGACCGTTCCGCCACTGTGCACGCCACAGACCAGCTGTTGACGCAGCTCATGGCAGGCGGCAGCCGCATCGTCACCGTCGACGCATGGTCCTGACTCTGCGCACCGATGTTGCCTTCGGTAACGTATAGCCCACGTCCGACGTTCGTATAGAATTTGCCACGAATTCCAATTGGCCAGAATTTGCGGAGCTTGCTGGCAAGACGCACGGAGCCATATGCAAGCAACTTCGGACGAGATCTACAGCCAGATCAACAACGCTCTCTACAACGACCAGGCCAACATCTGGTGGGATGAAAATCAGGTCCTGCACCTGCTTAAATCCTCAGTGAATCCGGCGCGCGTCGGCTACTTCCGACGGCTCCTTAATGAAGCGCTTCACGTCGATTGCCACGACACACCGGCCCTCGATGTAGGCTGCGGCGGCGGTATCCTCGCGGAGGAGTTCGCCGCGATGGGCTTCCATGTGGCGGGCATCGATCCGTCCGAACAATCGCTCGCCACAGCGATCGCAACATGCGCAGTCCATGGGCTTGACGATCGATTATCACCAGGGAACCGGCGAATCCATCCCCTACGCCGACAATACCTTCCCGGTCGTCTACTGCTGCGATGTGCTCGAACACGTCCGCGACCTGCCCAGGGTAATCAGCGAAATCTACCGCGTCACAACACCGGGCGGCTGTTTCTTCTTCGACACACTCAATCGCACATTCCTCAGCAAGCTGGTCGCCATCAAGATCTGGCAGCAATGGAAGAGCACAGCCTTCATGCCGCCCCGTCTCCATGAGTGGAGAATGTTTATCAAGCCTGAAGAGCTGAAAGGGCTACTCACCAGGTCAGGATTCGAGTTCAAGGAGTTCCGGGGTACATCGCCGGACGTGAGCATCCCGAAAATGATCGGCCTGCTGCGACAAAGGGCCAGCGGCAGGATTGGCTACAAGGAGCTCGGCCAGAAATTCAAACTTGTGGAGAGCGACGACCTGAACATTCTGTACATGGGCTACGCCGTCAAGCCTGCGTAACAACTGTCAGCAGCCCTTCTTTGCCTGGCAATTTGAATGGATTTGGGGAAGTGGTGCGCCCGAGACGATTCGAACGTCTGACCTACAGCTTCGGAGGCTGTTGCTCTATCCAGCTGAGCTACGGGCGCTTGATAAATGGGCCGGCGGGGAGCCGCAACCCTCGCTTCTAGGGTAGCATGGTGGGCCATGAAGACCTCCCTCCGTTCAGCACTCGCAGCAATCCTGGTTGCGGGCTCCGCAGCTATGCTCCTCCACGTTAAGCATGCCTCTGCCCAGGGCGAACCGGCCTCGAAGCCGGAGATGAATGCAACTGCTCCGCGTTCGGCGCAGGTTGAGAAGCCCATGCCCAGCCCACCCGCGCAAGCCGAGGTCACACTGAACGGCAAAGCGGTCACCATCCACTACAACTCGCCGCGCATGCGCGGACGCAAAATTATGGGTGAGCTCGTGCCCTACGGCAAGGTCTGGCGCACCGGTGCAAACCCTGCCACCAGCTTCGTCACCGATGTCGATCTCATGGTCGGGAACCTGCATGTGCCGGCCGGTAAGTACACGCTCTACACGCTGCCTGCGGCTCCCGGCACTCCATGGCAGCTCATCATCAACAAGCAGACCGGCCAGTGGGGCACCGAATACAACGAGGGCCAGGATCTCGGCCGCACGCCGATGCAACACTCCACGCTGCCCTCCCCGCAGGAGGACATGAGCATCAGCTTCGAGCACACCACAAAGAACTCGACCGAGCTGCATGTCCGTTGGGAGACCACCGACGAATGGGTCAAGGTTGAAGCGCACTAGCGACTCCTCACGTCCGGTGATGCGAAAACCGGCACCGGTGTGAGCCGCTTGAGCCGCGTCTCCGCTAGAATGACCCACACATAATGAACCTCTACGTTATCGTTCTTGGCCTGATCGTCCTGGCGCTGCTCGGCGTGTCGGTTGCGCGTCTCGGCAAAGTGAAGACCAAGGCCGACTACCTCGTCGCCGGTCGCTCGCTTCCGGCGTTCGTCCTCGTCTTTACTCTGCTTTCCAGCTGGATCGGCTCCGGCTCGCTGCTCGGTGGCGCGGAGAACGCCTACAAGCACGGCTTCGCTGCTCTATGGCAGTCCGCCGGCGGATGGGCTGGTCTCGCGCTCATCTACTTCATCGCTCCGCGCGCCCGCAAGTTCGCGCAGTTCACCATCCCCGACCTTCTCGAAGCCCGCTACAACCAGATCGCACGCGTGCTCGGCGTCATCGCCGTCCTCTTCGCCTACACGGCGATCACGAGTTATCAATTCATCGGCGGCGGCGACATCCTGCACCTCATCTTTCCGTCAACAATCTCCGCCGTCCAGGGCCAATGCATTCTCGCCGGCTTCGTAACCCTGTTCACGATGATCGCCGGCATGGGCTCCGTCGCCTACATGGACGTCTTCATCGGCCTGCTGGCAACTATCACCATGCTCGTTGCGCTTCCGGTGCTCGTGCACTTCGCCGGCGGTTGGAGCGGCGTTCGCGCGGTGCTCCCCGCCACGCACTTCCAGTTCTTCGGCGACATTCATCCGTTCGATCAGTACATGATGACGATGCCCGACGGCTCGAAGCAGGTCGTTCAATCGGCGCTCGAGATCTTCCTGCCCACCTGCCTCCTCATGCTCGGCAACCAGTCGATGTACCAGAAGTTCTTCTCTGCAAAATCCGAGAAGGACGCCACCCGCGCCACCGTCGGCTGGGTCATCGGCACCGTCATTCTGGAATCGGTCATCGTGGGGCTCGCCGTCGTCGGCTCGGCACTCTATCGTTCTGGCGAGGTCAGCCAGCGCCCGCGCGAAATCCTCGCCTACACCGCCATCCACTCCTTCGGCGCCTCAAAACCCCTGATGGTTCTTGGAGCTCTGCTCGTCGGCGCCATCTTCGCCAAGGTCGTCTCCACCGCGAATAACTATCTCTTCTCTCCCGCCACAAACCTCATCAACGATGTCTACGTGCGTTACGTTCGACCCTCCGCCCCAAACGCCGAAATCCTGGTCGTCTCGCGGCTCATCGTCGTTGGGCTCGGTGCCTGGGCTCTCTGGCAATCGCTCGGCACCACCTCGGTGCTGAAACAGTCGCTCTACGCGTACACGATTTACTCCGCCGCCCTCACGCCCGTCATTCTCGCTGCATTCTTCTGGCGTCGTGCGACGGCAGCCGGTGCGGTAACCAGCATCGCCGCCGGAACCCTGATCACCATCCTCTGGGATAAGCCATTTGTCAGCCGGCACCTGCCCCCGTCCATTGCGGCACGTGATGCGATTCTTCCTGCGCTGATTGCCTCCCTGATTTGCCTTTGCCTGGTGAGCTTCCTCACCCCCCGGCCCGCCGAGGCGAAGCTGCGGCCGTTTACCGAGTAAAAATCTCTTCGGGCGCGCTCCTCTTTCCGGCAACCTGCATCCAACGGGCAGGCAAGCTGCCGCCCGAGGAGAGCCTTTCCCATGCCCGACAAGAACCTTATGCCTGCAACCGACAGCGCCCGAGACCTTCACGACATGGTCCGCGATGACGTCACCGCCGACTTCGAAACCGATCCGAAGTTTATCGACGGCAACCCCGTCGCCAACGCCTCCAGCGAAAACCTCGCTGCCCTCCGCGATACCGACGACGAAGAGGAAAGCGATGACGAACTCGAAGATGAGGACGACGACGACGAGTTCGAGGACGACGAGGAAGACGAGGAAGACGTAGACCCCGAGGCTGAGATTGATGACGAAGACGAGGACGACGACGACGAGTTCGAGGATGATGACGAAGACGATATAGATGAAGACGACGAGGAAGAGGTCGGCTCCTCGGACCCCTCCCGTTTCATCCTCAAGCGCGCCGCATAATTAGGTTCGCGGACTCGTTTCCGTACGAGCCCGATCGCGTCCTCTACACCGGAGGTTTCGTTGAGCAGCAAATCACCGAATGGAGTTCCCTCCCTTTGGAAGGGCCTTGTCGCGGGCCTCGTAGCGGGAGTCGCAGCTACCGCAGCCAAAACCCTCGCGGAGAAGTTCTATCCTCCACGCGTTCATGGCGAGCCCGAACCGCCCGAGCTCCTCAGCGAGCGCATCGCGGGCCATCCTCTCGAGCCCACAACAGAATTCATCGCCGCCGAAAGCATCCACTGGGGCTTTGGTGCAGCTGCCGGTGCGTTCTACGGAGCGCTGGCCGAGTTCTACCCCGCAGCCACCTCAAAAGAGGGCGCAAACTTCGGCCTCGTTCTCATGGCACTCACGCACCAGAGCGCGCTCCCCGCAATGGGCCTCAGCGCGCCGGTCGAGCAGCAGACCGAACGCGAGCAGACCAGCGAGGCCGCCACCCATCTCATCTTTGGTGTCGTCGCCGAACGCGTCCGCAGCGTCGTTCGCGACATCATTGACTGAAAATCCAAGTGGCAACAGAGCTTCAGCGTGAGCTCTAGCGCTCCGGTTCCACATGTCCGCTCATGCTCTCCAGCACCACCCGGTTCTGTTGATCAAGCACCACCTCTCCTGTGAGTGGACTCGATCCTCCGCTCGACTGCCATGGCAGAACACCCATAAACCGCGGATCCCGGAAGGTCACCACCGTTCCACCCGCTACCGACGGCTCATCCGCGTCTCCCAACGCCTGCTCCACTGCTGCGCGCGAGTTGTCCACTGACAGAATCGGCATCGGTGACCAGTCAAGATACGCCCGCCCCAGTGCGCTTGCCTCGGCCGCAATCAGCGCTGGGCTTCGCTGCGGCACGCTGTAGGTTCCCTCGGTCGCCTCAATCGTCTGCTGCCGCGTATCAACTCTCTCCAATTGGTAGACCGGACCGAAGTCAGTCACCGTGTACCAGCGGAAGATGCTCAGAGGATCAGGGTTCGCAAGCGCGCGCTGTGCCGACAGATACCTCGGCAACGGCTGCGCATTTTGCTGCGAGGCAGAGTCAGGCGCAGCTTCCTGCTGCGCACTTTCTGGCGGCGGCGGAGCCTCCATGCTCTGCGCCATCGCCAGTTGCATTGCGCGGTCATGCTCAATCCACCGAACGCCCCATAAGACAACGATCAGAAACAGCGCAACCCGTGGCCACCCCGTGCCGGCAAAAGGCTGCCGCCGCGCTCCCACTTCGGCACCGATCAGCCGGAAGATCGGAGGCATGATCAGGCCCATCAGCAGCAGCGCAAAGATCAGCGGATCAAAGATGAAGACGATCGACGCTGCATACCAGTGCGGATTGAACGGATAGAACGGCCTCAGACCGTAGTTGTTCGTGTAGTCCAGCAGCAGATGGCTCAGCAATGCCACGATGCAGAAGCCATACAGCAGTCCCCACCGGACCGGCGCCGCCGTCAGCGGCCGTTCTATCGCGACATGATCTCCGACCGGAGCCGGTCTCGCCCGCTTCGCGTGACGCGCCGCGCGCCAACGATGCACTCCGTACAGGACCAGCACAATGAACGCGGCCTCGAACGGAATGCCAAGAAACGTATGCGTAATCCCACGATGATGCTGAAAGGCTTCGACAGGCCCGCGAAACGCCCACAGCGAATCGATGTCAGGGAGTTCGGCCGCTGCCGCCATCGCGAACGTCGCATAGGCCGCACGCCGATTGAAGCCGGCTCTGGCGAGACAGGCGCCGGTCAGGACATGCGTCACCGGCTCCATCGTTCAGCTACTGAGAGACGGCAATCCGTTGCTGCATCGCGGCCCGCGAGAGCGCGTCGTCGGAAGTCTGCGTCGATGCAGGCAGCCGGTCCGTCTTATGCGCTGTCGAGCTCAGAACCTTCAACTCAGCAGCAGCCAGCATCTGCGGTTTGAACCCGGCAATGGCAACATAACCCGGCTCATCACCCAGCGCTTCGGAGATGCGGTTCCAGGTGAAGAACGGCGACGTCGTCGGCAGCAGGATCATCTTGCGCTCCGGCTCCGGCACGATAAAGTACGTTCCCCAGACGCAGACCGAAACAAGCGAGCCGATGGTGCTGACGAGATAGATCGGCGAGTACATGGACCCAGCACCCATGGTTGAAATCCATGCAGCCTGAACGAGGAAGGCCGTCGCCGTCACACCGAGTCCCAGCGTCACGCCAAAGATCCGGCTGCTGAACGTAAGTCCGAGCGGTCGGATAGCGAAGCACACAAACAAAAGCAGGCAGAGAGTAAGAACAAAGGTGCCCTGCTGAATCTGACTTACGGTTGTGGCAATGCTTCCGGCAAAGCTGGCTGTGCCGAGGTGGGGTCCAGCGGCAATGGCGATAGAAACCGCGATTGATACGACCGCGACCCACCGGAAGATGACCTTCCCGATCCTCTGCAGGCCCTGGAGCGGCCTCATTGCCTTTCTGTATACGTCGTAGATCGTTGCAACGAGCAGAATGGCCTGCAGGCCGGCAGATATCCAGTTAGTGAAGAAGTAAATGTCGTAGGCAGTTTCGATGCTGAGGCCGGTGGCCTTGCGGAAGAACAGCAGAGGAATCAGAATGGACCCAGTCAGCGCGCGGACCGCGAGGAGGCCCATCAGCGCACCAAACGCGCGTAACTGTCGCTTGTAAAGCATGATGCCGAACACGCCAAAACAAAAGGCGCATTCGGCGATGTTTAGATCCCGTAGCCACAGGACATTGCTCATAGAACTCCCTCGCGAGGGATATGCTACCCCGCGAGGGTCGTTCTCACAAGCACTTCCGTGTACGTCTTAAGAGTAATTACTGCATTCCGCAGTAGTTGCCGCTGCCCGGCAGGCAAAGGGGCGAAGGGTAGCCGCTGAAGCTGCTCGAAGCGGTCTTGGCCGGAGCAACCGTCTTCGCGGATGTCATCGAGGGTGCCGCGAGGCCGGCAACAGTGAGGGTCAGAACGATGGCGCGGACGAATGAGCTCTTCATGGGGTCTCCTGGTAGTACCGAAATCAACGCTGGTGAGTGAGTAAAGTGAAATTCTGGCTTTGCCAGACGCCTACAACCTTAGCGGCATCACGACACTAAGTCCATTAGATTGAGTTGCATACACAGGTATTACTTAGTTATCGTTACTAAGGTAATTAGGGCCCTACGGCGCAGTTCTCCACCGTGGCAATCGAGTCGTTGCCCCTGCGCGCTGGCCCAAAGACGGGTATTCTCAAGCAGATGAGTCGTGGCCCCTACAGTCGGTCAGACCGGGAACTGTTGGCGCGAATCCGCCGTTCGGCCAACGGCCGGGCCGGATACAAGCAATTGATTCGTGAATTGGGAGTTGGCGGAGGCCGGGAACGCCGTCTCCTTTTGGAACAATTGACCCGGATGGTAGGCAGGGGGGAACTGGTTCGGGTTGAGGGAGAGGCGTGGGCCGTACCTGAAGCGGTTCGTCCGGCGAAGCCCAGTGTTCCAGGAGCGGACACTGCAGCCGGGGGTCCGGGACGATCGGGGCGGGACCGCCTGGTGAGCGGGAGGCTGGACCTGCACCGCGACGGCTTCGGGTTCGTCCGGCCAGAGGGCGGAGAGGACATTTTCATTCCGCCGAACGAGATCAGCGGGGCAATGCAGGGCGACCTGGTGCTGGTGGACGAGGCTCCGCTGGGACGCGACGGGCGCAGATCCGGGCGGATCGTGCGGGTCCTCACGCGCCGAAATCCGACGGTCGTGGGGACCTTCCACTACGCGAGGAACCAAGGCGGTCGTCGTGGCGCCCGCGACCTTCGGGACTTCGGTCTCAACGAGCCGCGTGGCAACTTCGTCAGGCCCTTCGACGAGCGGGTTGCGGGGTGGATCGAGATTCCGGAGGGAGCGGAGGTCGTGGCCGCAGCCATGGAGTCCGAGCACAGAATGCTGGGCGACGAAGCTCGCGTGCAGCGCGCCCAGTGGGAGCCAAAGGACCCGCGCTGGCCGCTTGAGGGTCTGGCGGTCGATGTGGAGCTGACACAGTTCCCTGCGCAAGGACGACCAGCGCGCGGGCGGATCATCGAGGTGCTCGGACCACCCGACGCGTTCGGTGTGGACGTGGAGATCGTCATCCGCAAGCATCATCTGCCGCACACATTCCCGACGAAGGTGATTGCGGAGGCACACGAGCGGTCGAAGGAGTCTGTTGCGCGGCTCGGCGCGGACGAGTTGGAGCGGCGCGAAGACTTCCGGGGCCTTCCCATCGTGACCATCGACGGCGAGACGGCGAGGGACTTTGACGATGCCGTGCTGGTGCGATCACTCGACAACGGCAACACGGAGCTGCAGGTGCACATCGCGGATGTGAGCTGGTATGTGGAGGCGGAGACCGCGCTCGACACTGAGGCGCGCGTGCGCGGGACCAGCGTGTACTTCCCGGATCGCGCTGTGCCGATGCTTCCGCATGCGCTCTCGAGCGGCATGTGTTCGCTGCTGCCGAACGAGGATCGACTGGTGCAGAGCTGCGTGATGGAGATCGACCCGCGCGGCGAGATCGTCGGCTATCGCGTGTGCGAGGGAATTATCCGCAGCGTGCGGCGTTGCACGTACACCAGCGTGCAGCATTGCCTGAATGCCTCGCCCAAGAGATCAGAGAACAGAGATCAGAGATCGGATGTTCTGTCGGAGCCGAGCGCAGAGGACATCGCCGAACGCGAACGCGTTGCGGCGGAACAGCCGGAGATCGTCGAGGCGTTCGACGCCATGCTGGAGCTCGCGTTGCGGCTGAACGCCAAGCGCCAGCGCAGAGGATCCATCGACTTCGATCTTCCGGAGCCTGTCGTGGAGTTCGATCCCGATGGGAACATGAAGGCGATCGTGCGGTCGGAACGCGGCTGGTCGCATCGCCTCATCGAAGAGTTCATGCTGAGCGCGAACGAGTGCGTTGCGACGTGGCTGCGGGATCAGGGGATTGCGTCGATCTATCGCATCCACGAGATGCCGGATCCGAAGCGGATCGTGGAGTTCGAGGAGACAGCGGCAGCATTCGGGCAGACCCTGGGCATCGGGTCGCTGCCGGTGAAGCGCGTGACGATGAAGGCCGACCGCAGAACGTCGCTGCGGTCTTCGGCGCGTGGGCGAGGATCGCGGGATGTGAAGCAGCATGAGGTTCCGGAGAGCATTCCGGTGACTCCGCAGATGTATCAGCGGCTGGTGCGGCGGATCAGCGGGCATCCGGAGGAGCGGATTCTGGCATACCTGATGCTGCGGTCGCTGAAGCAGGCGAGGTACGCCGAGCAGAATGAGGGACACTTCGCGCTGGCGAGCCCTTGCTACACGCACTTCACGTCGCCGATTCGGCGCTATCCGGATCTGATTGTGCATCGGCTGCTACGGTCGATGCTGCGCGATGGAGCGGATGCAAGAGGTGGAGCGATTCGGAGTGATGATCCGCAACCTTGGAAGGTCGAGAGATCAGAGAACAGAGATCAGAGATCGACTCGGCGAGTGGCGAGCGATGGTCCTCTCTCTGCGCAGGAGTTGAGTGATATTGCGGTGGAGAGCTCGCAGGCGGAGCGCAGGGCTGCAGACGCGGAGCGCGAGCTGATGGAGTGGAAGAAGATGAGGTTCATGGCCGATAAGGTCGGCGATGACTTCAAGGCGATCATCCTCTCCGTCACGAAGTATGGATTTTTTGTGGAGCTCGATGAGCTGTTCATCGAGGGAATGGTGCCGATTGCTTCGCTCACCGGCGATTACTACAGCTTCCGGGATACCGACAGGACGATCTGCGGGGCGCGGACGGGGCATTGCTTCCGGGTGGGAGAGCGGGTCGAGGTGATCCTGGACCGGATCGACCGGCAGCAAAGGCGGCTGCAGTTTGCGCTGGTTCCGGGGACGGAGCCGGTTGCGTCGGGAGCGGTTCGGAAAGCTCCGCGCGAAGAGAAGCGGACGAAGGCGAAATCGAAGAAGCGGCGCCGGTAGGGACCCCCCACCCTGCCACTTTTTGCGCAAAGTCTTCAAAACAGAGACTTTACGGGTGGACTTTCAATGGCAAAGTCCTGATTCTAAAGGGCCGGGGATTCATCATGCACTGCGATCATGAGCGGCGTCTGTTCTTTGCCTCAGTTTAAGGAGTCCGGTTAGTCCGAACGACGGAGAGGGCCTCGAAGAAGCGGATGACGGCGGTGAGATCGCCCTTGGGGAGGGTAGACAGACAGCGGCGGGTTTCGGCTTCGACGTTTTCGTAGATGCCCTTGAGCTTGACCAGGCGTGCAGGGTTGATGTGGATGAGGAGGCTGCGGCGGTCGGCGGGGTTGGGCTCGCGCCGGATGTAGCCTCCCTTCTCGAGCCGGTCGAGCGCGACCGTGACGCCGCCGCTGGACAGGCCTGTGGCGGCGGCGAGACGGGTGGGCGTTGATGGGCCGTAGAGCTGCAGCGTGTGAATCATCTGTGAGTCGGTGAGACTGAGGCCGACCTTCTCGGCTGCCTGCGAGTTGAAGAAGATCGCGGCGGCAATGAACTTGCGGATCTCAAGCAGGATGCGGTCCTCGGTGGTTTCGTTGGGCACATGAAGGAGATTCGAGTCTCGTTTTACCCGTGTAGAGGTACGAGGCGATTTTTTTGTGACGAAATTCGGTTTGGAGGGGCTGGACATGGATGAACTCTTCTGGTTTAGTGTACATATATCTTAGTTACTAAGATATATGGAGAATAAGATATGACGACGATGGCAAAGGCTTACAAGGGAATGGGCATGGAAGGCGGCATTGCGCGCTGGTACGACAAGACGACGCGCAAGGATATGCCTGCAGTCCGGGAACTGGCGGCGAAGATTGCCGGCATGACGCCCGCGGGCGGCACGGTGCTGGAGGTGGCGCCGGGGCCAGGGTTTCTTTCAATCGAGCTGGCGAAGCGCGGGCTTGATGTGCAGGCAGTCGACATCAGCAAAACGTTCATCGAGCTTGCGCGGAAGAATGCGGCTGAGGCGGGCGTGGGTGCAGTGTTTATGCACGGGAACGCGGCCGAGTTGCCGGTGCGGAAGGGGTGCGTGGACTTTGTGGTGTGCCGCGCGGCGTTCAAGAACTTTACAGAACCGGTGAAGGCGATGCGTGAGATGCTGCGCGTGCTGAAGCCGGGCGGGACGGCGATGCTGATCGACATGCGTAGAGATGTGTCGATTGAAGAGCTGCAGAAGTACGTCGATGGGCTGGGTGTGAGCTGGTTCAGCCGCAAGTTCATGATGCTGACGTTTCGCGGCATGCTGATCAAGCGCGCGTATCCGCTGGAGGAGATCGAGCGGATGGCGGCGGAGGCTGGATGGAAGGAGGTGCGGATTGAGACGACGCCGGTCGGGTTCGCGGCTTGCGTGAGGAAGTGATGGTCTGCCGCCGCGGACCGTCCAGCGTCAGTGGCTGAACGCCACGTTCCCTATTTGAGACTGAAGGGCGGGGCTGAAGCCCCGCCCTTCCATAGCTTCTGAGACTGAGTCATCGCCGCTACGCGAAACGCTTGAACTTCGTTTCCAAGCCGAGGGCGAGTCGCAACTGAAAGGAAGTAGCTCATGAATTCCACATCACCCCTGTCACCGAATTCAGATTCGCGGTTGCAACCGCTGTACCCGTTCGGACCAGTGTTCGAGCACAGTCCGGAACTGCGTCCCGGATCTAAGGGCTCACTGCACGGTGAGGGCGATGTTGGTGGACTGCTGTTGTCCGGTGTTTGCACTCATCGCGACGACGGTGACCTGGGAGAGGCCGGTGGGTGTCGGGACCGCCGGCGGTGTGCTGTTGCTGCTGCAGCCGAGCATGAATGCGGCTGAGCCGAGGCTGAGCAGAATAAGAGGGATCAAAAGTGAGATTCTCTCGCCGAAGCTGAGCCGGCGACGCAGAAGGAACAGAGAAAATGGAAGCAGCGACGCCAGTGTGAGGACGAAGCCTGGATACAGATGACGTGGATAGTCTCTGAGGCTGCCCATCTTCTGCGCCATTCCGGAGGTGTCAATGGTGACCTGTGTAGTGGCGACGGCGTTGGAGGCGACGTTGACGCTGGAGGGCGAGAAGCTGCAGATAGCTCCGGAGGGAAGGCCGGTGCAATAGAAGGTGACGTTGCCGCTGAAGCCGTTGACCGGAGCGACGACGAGCGTGGCCTGACCGGAGTTTCCGCTGGCGACAGTCATAGTACCGGTAGCGCCGCTGAAGGCGAAGGTGGGCGTGGCGCCGGTGGTGGTTGCGCTGGTGATGGCGGCGAAGAGACCGTGAGCTTCATTGGCGAGGCCGGCGGTGAAGTAGACGGTGGTATTGCTGCCGCCGCTGACAGGAGTGGTGTTAAGGACGGGCGTGCCGCCGGTGAGGAGATCCCAGAGAGAGAGGTTGACGATGGACTTGCCGGTGGAGTCCATGAGCTGGCCGAGATAGGCGTAGCTCTTGGGGTCGTAGACGTTGATCTTGCCGTCGCCGAAGTTGCCGATGAGGAGATCGCCGGAGAAGATGCCGAAGCCAGTTGAGGGAGCGAAGGCGACGCCCCAGGGAGCGTTGAGATCGCCGCCGGTGACGGCGCGGGCGACGAAGTTTCCGTTGAGATCGAAGATGTCGACGAGGCCGTTGCCGGCGCCGGTGATGGGAAAGAAGGGCGCGGCCGCAGGACGGAGCGCGTAGGCGACCCAGATCTGATTGTTGAGGATGTGAATGGACCACGGACCGTAGCCGGCGGGAAGGTTGGGATCGGTGAAGGAGCCGGAGAGCTTCGCGGGCTTGAAGGTCTGGTCGTAGACCTCAATCTTGTTGGCGGTGCCGAAGTTGGGCACGAGGAGATAGCTGGTGGTCGCGTTGGCGTTGAGGAGAGCAAGGCCGGGATAGGAGGCTCCGGCGGAGGCGTTGTTGATCGCGACGAGAGTAACGGCACCATTCTGACCGAGCCCGTTGTTCCAACCGTAGATGGCTCCATCAAGCGTGGAGAAGAGGAACGAGGCCTTGGCGTTGTTGGATAGAAGCATGCCGCTGGCTCCGCCTGTGGTGACCACACCTGCAGGCGAGCCACTGGACGTACCGGCGGCGGAAGGAACGACGACCTTGAAGGGGCTGGTGTTCGTCGCGGGGGAAATGACGTAGCTGAAGCCCGTGTTGGCAGTGTTAACCCACCAGGTGGGGCTGACGGAGATACCCCATGGATTCTGGAAGTTGGGGTCCATCGTGGTGGCCGTCACTGAGCCGTCGGAGAAAAGATTCGTAACCTTGTAGGCCTGCGCTTGCAAGGCGGGCGCCGAACCAAGGGTCAGGATGCCGAGGGATGCAAGCAGGAGAAGAATGATGCGTCGCATGATGCCTCACTTTCCAATCTGGGGGCTGGGCAGAGGCTCAGGGGCCCGAAGGTGAAGAATGTCGAGACAGGAGAAGCGTAGCGAGTCGGGAGCCGGTACGGTGTCACGCGATTGTAAGCGCCTCGCAACTTCTTTGGTAAATGTGGCGGAGCACGATTTTTCAGTCCGTCGTCGTATGCGCTTGTGACGAGGGGGACTGGACTTTGGGGCGAGAGCTAACTACAAAGGAGGCAACTTCTTGCTGAGAACGGAGTCTCAATTTTTGTCGCGGAGGATTTTGCGCGTGCGAGATACGGATCTTATGTTTGCGCGGTGTGCGCTGATGAGTGTGGGACTGATGATGAGTTGTGTTGCAGCGGCGCAGAAGCCGGATCTGCATGCGGGTGGAGCGCAGCCGTCGCTTCTGGAGAACCACAAAACGACGAAGGTGGTGCTGCCGGGATTTCATCTGGCGGGCGCGACGCTGACGGTGGATGGCGCGTGTTCGCTGGTATCGTACGAGGCGAGTGAGCAGCAGATTGTGATGGAGTTGGCGGCGGATCGCGCGGTGACGGACCGCGATGGCTACTGCAATCTGCATGTGAAGAATACGGCAGGGAGTGCTTCGACCTGGGTGGAGGTGGGGCTGACGGATGAGGAGCAGGCGCAGGTAAATTCGGCGGACAGATCAGCGGACAGAGAGAAGGCGGCACAGTTTATGGCGCGCTCTGGCAATGAGTGGACGCTGCACTTTGCAGACGGCGGAACGATGAAGTACAAGCTGAAGCCGAATGCGGATCCGGGAGTGACGATATTCACCGATGACGCAGGCAATGAGGCAAAGATTATGGTCGCGAATGATTCGACTGTGCTGATCGTGCCGAGTGAGGGCGGATGTTATCGGACAGGCAAGCTGGTGCGCGGGCGGGTGACGAATGGAACGTCAGGCGGGAGTTGTAAGCCCAGTGGGAGCTGGACGGCGGAGATGCGGTAGGTGTCAGTGGTTAGTGGTTAGTGGTTGGTGGTTGGTGGTTGGTGAAAGCGAAGGTTGGTGACGGATATGCACGCTTGCGACACTAAGGACTAACTACTAACCACTAACTACTTCTTCACGATTTTCCAGTGATGAGGAATTGTTCGATCTTGCCGTCGGGTTGGGTGTAGATGCTGACAGAGATGGTGGTGCCGCTGGAGTAGGTGACACGGTAAGAGCTGCCGGTCATGCCGCCGCGAAGATGCGTGTAGGCGCGCGTGATGTTGGTGATGGTGCCGAGCGGAGCGAGAGTGGATTTGAAGTCGGCGAGGGTGTCGGAGTTGAAGTAGTCGTTGGTGTCGGCGGTGAAGAGCGAGCGGTCGATCTTTCCCTGCTGGAGGCCGGTGAGGATGGTCTTCAGCGTGGGCGCGAAGGTGTCAGGTGCGGCGGCTACTGATGTCGTGGATGGGAGAAGTTCGCGCGCGATGCCGTTGCCGATGGTGGATGCTGCGCCGGAGGCGACCTGGTTGGTGAGGACGACGATGGCGATGCCGTCGTCGGGAAAGACGATGTTTTCAGAGACGTAGCCGCCGACTTCGCCGGAGTGTTCGAGCTCGCGGTGGCCGTTGCGGTCGTAGACGTGGGTGCCGAGGCCGTAGTCGGAGACGTCGCCGTTGACGAAGACGAAGGGTGTCTCGAAGAGCTTGTAGCTCGCGGGTGAGAGGAGCTTCCGCTGGATGATGCCGATGTCCCAGGCGGCGAGTGTGGCCGCGGGCATGGCGAGATCGCCGTCGCCGAAGTACCAGCCGTTGCCTTCGAGCGGAAGGACGCGCACGGGTGCGAGTGCGTTGGAGACGTAGCCGGTGACCTGAAGCTTGACGCGTTCGGTGTAGGTGTTGAAGACGCCTTCGAGGTGCAGCGGGTCGAGAACGTTTTCACGGATGAATTGCATGAGCGGCTGGCCCGAGACCTTCTGCACGATGAGGCCGAGGATGACGTAGTTGGTGTTGGAATATTGCCACTCGGTGCCGGGGGTGAAGTCGAGCGGCTTGGTGGCCCAGCGCGTGGCGTTCTCGAGCGGATCGGTAGCGCTGCGCCAGGCTGGGATGATGTAGTCCTGCGGCGCGAAGTCTTCGTAGCCGGAGGTCATGGTCATGAGGTTGCGCAGGGTGACTTCATTCGCACGCGTGAAGTTGGGGAAGTATTTGGCGACGGGGTCGTCGATGGAGAGCTTGCCGCGCTGCTGCAGGAGAAGGATGGCGTGCGCGGTGAATTGCTTGGAGATGCTAGCCGATGGGATAGGCCATGTCGGCCGTCGCAGGCTTTGGCGGCGTGACGTTGGCGAGGCCGAAGGCGTGCGCATAGACGACGCGGTTGTTCTGCACGACGGCGATGGAGGCAGAGGGGACGCCGGTGTCGTGGAGAGTTTTTGTGGCGAGATCGGCGACGGCTTGCTCGGCTTGCGGAGAGAGTTGCGCGGCGGCAGTTAGCGATGCGGAAAGAAATAAAGCTGCGACGGCGAATTTGCGCATGCCGGAGGATAGCATTCTGCCAGTGGAGGAGATGGATGCGGATGCGGGTCGTAAGCGTGGCGGCTGTGTTGGCGTTTTGCGTGTTGAGTGTACGGGCGGAAAAGGCAAAGAAGATTGAGCCGCATTGGGTGGCGACGTGGGCGACTTCGCAAGTGGGACCGGAGCCGAGTCAGCCGCAGTTGACGGATGAACAGCTGACCGACACGACAGTGCGGCAAATTGTGCACTTCTCGATGGGTGGAGCGACGCTGCGGGTGCAGATCTCGAATGCGTTCGGGACGCGGCCGCTGAGGTTCGATTCAGTGCATGTGGCGAAGGCTAAGTCGCCGGCGTCGAGCGCGATTGATGTGAGCACGGATCATGCGGTGACGTTCAACGGCGAGGCGAGCGTGGTGGTTCCGACGGGCGCGGTGTATGTATCGGACCCGATTGCGATGCCGATGGATGCGTTGAGCGATCTTGCGATCAGCTTCCACTACGCGGAGCCGCCGAGCGTGCAAACGAGTCATCCGGGATCGCGGGCGAATTCGTACTTTCTACATGGCGAGCACTCGACGGATGCGGAGTTGACGGGTGCGGAGAAGACAGAGCGCTGGCTGGGTCTTGCAGAAGTAGATGTGACCGCGAGCGACGATGCGCGCACGATCCTCGCGCTGGGCGATTCGATCACCAACGGCCACGCCTCGACGCCGGATGGAAATGACCGCTGGCCGGACGTGCTGGCGGCGCGCGTAGCGGGAGACAAGAAGCTGAAGAATGTCGCCGTGGTGAATGAGGGCATCGGCGGAAATCATCTGCTGACCAACGGCCTGGGTCAGAGCGTGCTGCAGCGGTTCGATCGCGATGTGCTGGCAGTGAGTGGAGTGAAGTATGTGATTGTGCTCGAAGGCATCAACGATCTTGGAGGATTGGGGCGCAGGCCGGGCGCGACGCAGCAGGATTGGGATGATCTGGCGAAGCGCATGATTGGGGCTTTGGAGCAGATTGTTGTGCGCGCGCATGCGCATGGAATTTTTGTTTACGGATGCACGATTATGCCGGACGGCGGCGGGAAGTATTACAACCCGGATGCGATGGCGAATGCTGCCCGGCAGCAGGTGAATGCGTGGATTGTTGCACCGGGACACTTCGATGGCGTTGTCGATCTGGACAAAGTCACGCAGGATCCGGCGAATCCGCTGCAGTTGAATCCGGCCTATGACTCGGGGGATCATCTGCATCCGGGGGCACCGGGATATAAAGCGATGGGCGATGCAATTCCGCTGGATTGGTTCAAGTAGCGGCCGCTGCAGTCTTGCGTTGACATCCGAGGTGTGGAAGGATGCGGGCACGGTAGTGCGTCGTCTCTGGAGGCACGCATGGATAAGAGGAGCGCTTCTTCGCAGAGTTCAGCGCCCGTAACATGGCCGCTGATTGGCAGCCTGATTCTGACCGGCATCGTAGTTGCGATTGTTTGTGTGCCGCCGTTCCCTGGGCTGCATTCGTGGGGACATCTTGTTTGGCTGGCGTGTCTGTACATACTGATTGCGGCGTGTGTGCATGCGCTGGCGGTGTGGAGCGTCTATCGCATTCAGAGTGAGGAAGTGCGCGAGTGGGCGATGGTGTGGCCGGTGGTGTGGGGCGCGTGGATTGCCGTCGTGTGGCTGCCGCTGGTGGCGCTGCTGACGTATGAGCGCTCGCGCTGGGTGGCGGCGATTGTGCCGCTGGCGGCTGTGTTTCTGACGCTGTTTGTGGTGTCGCGGCGCCGGGATGAGGACGAGGAGCTTGCGGTTGTTCCTGCGCGGCCAGAGGGACATAGCGTGTTGTGGATGGATGAGTCGCCGCGGTTGTGGAAGGTGTTGCTGCCTTCGTTGCTCGTCGCTGTGGTGATCGATGGCGGAACGGCGCTGTATGCGGCGAATCATGCGTGGATGGCAGGAGTGCTGTTCGCGGTGGCTGCGGCGTTCTTCGCCGAACGGTTGCTGAGCAGAACGGCGGCGCAGGTGAAGGTGCGTGAGGGTTCGGTGCGGCGCGGGGCTGCGGGGAACTCGGTGGCGGTGTGGATGCTGACGGTGGTGGCGCTGCTTCCGTTCCTCGCCGGTATGGGCGTGGCCATGCGCGGAGTGATGGGAATGCCGGCGGTGAAGGCGGCGCATCATGTGGCGAACGCGATGGCTCGGGCGATGCGAGGGTACACGGGGATCATCCTGACAAGGCCGAGGAATCCTCATGAGATGGTGACGCCGGTGTTGACGGTGAATCCGGAAGGATTCAAGAAGCAAGACAAGATTCCGTTCGATGGGCAGTACTGGTACTTCCAGTGGCCGGACTCGCGGCCGGGGCCCGATGCGCATGTTGTGCATGGAGACCCGACGAAGAACCGCGTCAAGTCGACGGACAACTATCCGATCATGATGGAGGCGCACCAGAGGCTGGCGAATCCGCTGGAGGCGAACTGCTGCCGCACGCTGCAACTGAATGTTGTGAACGCCGATGCGGTTCCGGGAAAGATCACGCTGGAGGTGCAGTTGAGGGAGAGGAATGGAAAGACGGCATCCAGCGTGTTGCTGGGAAGCAAGGTGCTGGCGTCGAGCACCGTGTCGCCGATGCCGCTGCACCGTGGGCCTGTGCCGGAGACGCTGGAGTTTCAGATTCCGCGCGGAGCGAAAGGGATGAAGTTCGACGAGATCACGGTGAAGGTAAAGCCGGAGATATCGCGTTCGCTGGGCGCGCCTGAGGTGGCGATCGAGAGTTTTGCGTTCCAACGGTGAGGACATACCCCAGGGGCTAAAGCCCCTTGCTTTCATTGGGACCATGAGAGACCCGAGGCTGAAGCCTCGGGATACCTAGAAGCAAAGCACCTGCGGGATGACAGAAAGAAGAGCAAGTGCAAAGGCCGCCCGGGTGGGCGGCCTTTTGTTTGGCTTATCAGCTTCGAGCTGTGGGCTCTGAGCTGTGAGTTTGTTACTGGTTCTCACGCTTCCAGTTGATGAGGTCGCCGAGCGTGGTGGAGCTGGAGGATGAGGAGCTTGACTGGCTCTTCGTCTTGGTCTCCTTGTAGCTTTCCACTTCCGCGCGGGAGGCTTCTTCCCCGATGGCCTTGAGGCTGAGGCCGACCTTCTTCTCGTCGTGGCTCATCTTGACGATCTTGAAGTCGTGCTCGTCGCCGACGTTGAGCGTGACCTGGTGGCCGCTCTCGTCAACTGCCTCGGAGACATGGCAGAGACCCTCGATGCCCTCAGCGATCTCGATGAAGGCGCCGAACTGCGCGGTGCGCAGAACCTTGCCGTGGACGATGTCGCCGCTACGGTGCTGCTCGAAGAAGGTGTCCCACACATCCGGCTGAAGCTGCTTGATGCCGAGGGAGAGGCGGCGGTTCTCGGGCTCGACGCCCAGAACGACAGCCTTGACCTTCTCACCCTTCTTGAGAACTTCCGAGGGGTGCTTGATGCGCTTGGTCCACGAGAGATTGCTGACGTGGACGAGACCGTCGATGCCGTCCTCGATCTCGATGAAGGCGCCGAAGTCCGTAAGGTTGCGGACGCGGCCCTCGACGATAGCACCGGTGGGGTACTTGTTCTCGAGATGCTCCCAGGGATTTTCCTGGAGCTGCTTCATGCCGAGCGAGATGCGGCGGTCGTTCGGGTTGACCGAGAGGATGATGGTGTCGACCTCGTCGCCGGGGTGAACCATCTTCGAGGGGTGCTTCATGCGCTTGGACCAGGTCATTTCGCTGACGTGGACCAGACCCTCGATGCCCTGCTCGAGCTCAACGAACGCGCCGTAGTCGGTGACGGAGAGGACGCGACCACGAACCTGCGCACCGATGGGGTAACGCTCGGTGGCATCGAGCCACGGATCAGGCGTGAGCTGCTTGAAGCCGAGCGAGACGCGCTGCTTCTCCTTGTCGAACTTGAGGACCTTGACCTGAATCTCATCGCCGACGTTGACGAGGTCGCGCGGATGCGTGAGGCGCCCCCAGCTCATGTCGGTAATGTGGAGCAGCCCATCGAGACCACCCATGTCAACGAACGCGCCGTAGTCGGTGAGGTTCTTGACGACGCCGGTGAAGACCGCGCCCTCCTCGAGGTGCTCGAGGGTGACGGACTTACGGACGTTCTGCTCTTCCTCGAGGATCTCCTTGCGGGAGACGACGACGTTGCCGCGCTTCTTGTTGAGTTTGATGACGCGGACTTCGAGCTCCTGGCCGATGTACCCGTCGAGATTGCGCACGGGGCGAACCTCAACCTGCGAGCCCGGCAGGAATGCCTTGATGCCGATGTCGACCGTGAGGCCGCCCTTGACGCGCGAAACCACGATGCCCTTCACCGGAGTCTTGGTGTTGGCTGCCTCTTCGAGCTTGTCCCACACCTTGTGGCGCAGCGCCTTCTCGTACGAGACGAGGTAGCCACCTTCCTGCTCCTCGCGCTCGACCACAACCTCAACGGTGTCGCCGACACTGAACTTCGGCGTGCCGGTGTGGTCGACGACCTGATCGAGAGGAATGAGACCCTCGGACTTGAGACCGATGTCGATGACGACGTGCTTGTCCGTGATCTTGACGACGGTTCCGGTCACGACAGCCTCTTCGGCGGTCAGCGACTGGGCGGCGTCCTTCTCGGCGGCCTGCTCGCGGTCAAAGCTCTCGAGCGCCTTGGCAAAGTCATCGGCGTCATACTCGGGCTCGTGCTCGTCATGCGAGACGGAGACGGGCTGCGGCGACACTGTCTCGGCGGCATGGTTCTGCGCCTGAGGCGTGGCTTGAGCTGTCTCGGGGTTGGTGGAGACTTCGGTCGGCGTTGTCTCGGTGGTCGTCACTTCGTCGGTCGTGGTTGGGTCAAGTGTGGTGTTCAGGGGTGTGCTCTCGGTTTGGACTGAATTCTGGTCGTTATAGGCCATTAAAACTGCTCCGGAATCCAGTGGAATGCCCTACTGTTCGATACGGCTCAGGTCCGAATCGAGTTGCATCTTTTTTCGGGGGCAACGGGGCATCGCCGTCGTTGCGGCCTGCAGAAGACACTACTCGAGGATTTCGGCGGGAGTGGATTTCGAACAACCGTCTGCGACTGGATCCCGCACGCAGCGGTGCAATATCAAGTGTAACAGCGCAAGTCTGCTGGGTCAAATATCGTGAGGCGAAAGAAACGGTGGATTGTCCTGTGGAACGTTGAGGAAAGCGCGTTCTGAAGAGACTGCTTTCCCTGCGCTGCACCCATAAGCCATCTATGCCAGACCTATACTTGACGTTATGGATCAGCTGTGGACGCCATGGCGCTATGCGTATGTAACAGATAAGGCGGAGGGCGCACGGCGAGGAGTTCCCGAAGCCCTGGCGGCGTGGCCCGGCGACCATGGATGCGTCTTCTGCAACCTGCTGGCATCGACGGATTATGCGATTGAGCATGGAATGGCGCGCGCGGAAGCGGAGAAGGCGAGCGGGATCCTGGAGCGCGGGCCGCGAACGTTCCTGATGCTGAATGCGTTTCCGTATAACAACGGTCACCTGATGGTGGTGCCCTACAGGCATGAGGCAACCTTGAGCGGATTGCCGGAGCAGGATGCGCTGGAGCTGATGATTGCGGCCCGGCGGGCAGAGCGGGCGTTGCGCATGGTGTACCGGCCGGGCGGACTGAACCTGGGACTGAACCTGGGCGAGTCGGCCGGCGCAGGAATTGCAGAACATCTGCACCTTCATGCGGTTCCGCGCTGGGTAGGCGACACGAATTTTATGACGGTTGTGGGCGAGACGCGCGTGCTGCCGGAGATGCTGGCTGAGAGCTGGCGCCGATTGCGCGAGGCGCTGGCCGCTGATGAGAAAGACAAGCCGGCCGAAGTGGGCGGCATCGCAGTGCCGAGTCTCGAAGAGTAGAGACGGTTTTCAAGACATTTGTCGTGTCCCGCCCGGGTTTGTTGTGGGTCAACGGTGGATTTTTTGTGCACGCAATTTGCGTGATATTGACGCGTGAACATTACAAAAGAACAACCCTTACGAAAGTAATGTCATCTCACCTGACGTAGGGGCTGCACGACTCCCAACCCCCCAAGAAGGAGTCCCAATGAGAGTAGAGAAATCACTCGTTGGTTCTGCGGCTAACGAACTCCCTGTGCGCGATCGTTTGCGGGAAGCAGTTGGCTGGAAGCGGAATGGACACGGCGGATCTGCGTGGACCGCCACTGCAAAGGGCGTCACTCTTCACCAACCTCAGGACGGGGCCCAGGAAACCGGGACTCTGTTGACAGCGCGGACACGCATGGCGCTCCGCGAACCTGAAGATGCTCGACTGACCGGCGGCACTCGCTCGCTGATGCGGCGCGTGATGGGACTGAACGTGACGGCCCTGGCCGAAACGCGCAAGGCCCAGCCGCGACCTGTGGCCTCAAAGCCGCATGCGCAAGTAGCCTAGAGCTTTCCTTTTCAGGCAGCACTCAAATGCAAAAGGAAGAGATGACGGGCTAGCGGTCCTGCGTCTGCGGCGGCCTTGCGTCTGCCTCCAGGTGCTTGGGGACGTGCGTCGCTTCAAAGCTGGTGATCTTCCATCCATCGTTGGGAATGCGCTGATAGACGCGTGTGTAACGGAAGCTGCCGTGCAACGGGCGGCCGTCGTTTGTGCCTTCGACCTGCGCAAGCGAGGTGACGATGGCGGCGTGCTGGCTGATGAGCTTGATCTTGACGTCAGAGACATCGAGCGACTTGATGGAGAAGTTGCGCGTGCGCATGCGATCGAGCTGCTGTGGCTTCGTAACGACCTGACCGCTGGCGGTGATGCCCAAGTAGTCGTCGGAGAGCAGATGGTCCATGGTCTCGGTGTCGTTGGCGAGAATGGCCTTCTTCCACTGCGTCTCGAGCGCCTCAATCTGATCGCGCATGGTGCGCGCACCACGGTGCGGGCCGGCGTGTATCGGCAGCGCGATGAGCGCAACGGTAAGCCCCAGCAAAAGAACGCGCGTTGATCGAGAAAGGAGCCGCATTCGCGTACCGGATAGTAGAACGACCCGCGCGGGGAGTCAAAGACCGTTGGTGGGAGGCGACGGTCCGCGAGGGTTACAGGGATTGGACGAGCGGGGCCGGGGGTTTGGCTGCACTGCGCCAGCCGGTATCTGCACGGGGTGACAAGACATTTACTTTCTGAGACGCCGTTCAGGCAAGAGCGTCGAGCATTTCCAGGGAGCGGGCCAGCATGCGCTGGTAAAGGCCTCCAATGGCATAGAGAGCAAAATGGGGCGCGGCGCGGTGGGCGTCCAGCGCAGCCATGTCGCGGTACTGCTCGTAGATGACGATCGTGTCAGGATCCGACTCGACGCGGTGCGGGACGTAGCTGATGCAGCCGGGTTCGGCGCGGGAGGCAACGGCGAGCTCACGGAGGATCGTCGCGATCTCCTCGCGGTCTTCAGGGCGGAAGGTCATGCGGACGGTGAAGGAAACCATAGGGTGATCCGAGAGAACAGAGATCAGAGAACAGAAGTGTACCCCGAGAAGAATGGGCCGGAGCCAGCGTTCTCCGATTTCTGATCTCTGATCTCTGGGCGCTAGCCGAGCGCCTGGTCGAAGCCGTTGACCATCATGGTCTCCGCGCGGTCGGGGCCAGTGGAGATCATCCCAATGCGAGCGCCGGATTCCTTGGCGATAAAGGTCAGATAGTCCTGCGCGGCCTTGGGCAGCTTGTCGTACTCGGTGATACCGGCAGTGGTCGAGTTCCAGCCGGGCAGCGTCGTGTAGATGGGCTGGATGGATTTGAAGCCGCGGATGTCGGCGGGGATGACGTCGGTGAGCTTGCCGTCGATCTTGTAGTGCGTGCAGACGGGAATCTCGGCGCACTCGTCCATGACGTCCATCTTGGTGACGACGAGCCACTCGGTGGAGTTGATCATGTTGGAGTAGCGAAGCAGCGGCAGGTCGAGCCAGCCGGTGCGGCGTGGACGGCCGGTGACGGCACCGTACTCCTGTCCGCGGGCGCGGAGCAGGTCGCCCTGGCTGTCGGAGATTTCGGTGGGGAATGGGCCTTCGCCGACTCGGGTGACGTAGGCCTTGGTGACTCCGATGACCGTGCCGATGCGCGTGGGACCGACGCCGGTTCCGGTGACGGCTCCGCCAGCGGTGCAGTTGGAGCTGGTGACGAATGGATACGTCCCGTGGTCGATATCGAGCAGAGCGCCCTGGGCGCCCTCGAACATGACGTTCTGGCCTTCATCGATGGCCTTGTTGAGCAGGACGGCGGTATCAGTGACGAAGGGCGCAATCTGCTCCGCGAAACGAACGTAGTCCTCGTACATCTGCTTGGGGTCGAGGGGCTCGGTGCCGAAGAGCGCGTGCGCGATGGTGTTCTTCTCGTGGCAGGCGTTGTTGATGTGCGTGCGCAGGAGCGAGGAGTTGAGCAGGTCGGCGACGCGGAGGCCGTTGCGGTGGATCTTGTCCTCGTACGCGGGGCCGATGCCGCGGCGCGTGGTGCCGATGGTCTGGCGGCCGGGCGCGGTCTCGGCGGCGAGCTCGATCATGCGGTGATACGGGAGGATGACCTGCGCGCGGTTGGAGACGAAGAGCTGCTTCTCTTCAGGACGGTAGGCGGGAAGGCCGGCGTCCTTGAGCTTCTTGACCTCGTTCAGGAAGGCCGCGGGGTCGAGCACAACGCCGTTGCCGATGACGCCTTTGCAGCCGGGGCGCAGAACGCCGCAGGGGATGAGCTGCAGAACGAACTTCCGGCCGCCGATGATGACGGTGTGGCCGGCGTTGTGACCACCGGCGTAGCGGGCGACGATGTCGAACTTTTCGCTGAGGACGTCGACGATCTTGCCTTTGCCTTCGTCGCCCCACTGGGCTCCGAGAATGACGGCGGACTGCTTTTTGTTCACGAGGATTGTGCTCTCAGAAGGATGGGTTCGCGCGTTGAGGAACGCACGCCCATGCTTGATTTTACCGCAGCTTGCGATGTTTGGCAGATTAGCGCTTACGCGGCATGGAGAGGTCGAGATCGGTGCCGTAAAGCTGCTTGGTGAGAAGAACAATCTGACCGACGTGGTATTCGAGGTGGCTGACGACCTTGTAGATCGCGACGAGGATCGTGGTGTGACGCCAGGTGCCGTTGGGCTGCGGATCGATGATTTCAGTGAGGCGCGCGGGCGGCAAGGTGGCGATGACCTGGCGGCCCTCGCTGAGTGTGGCCGTCAGGTTCCCGAAGGCGGCGCTCGAGTCCATCGACGGAGTGAGCGTGAACTCGTCGTCGCGGCGGCGGACATCGGGCTGACCGGCGATGCCGTGAAGGATCCACTGGCGGATGTTGCCTTCGAGATGCAGAAGCAGATTGCCGATGGAGTTTTCGTGCGGGCCGCCGCGCTGCCAGATCTGATCTTCGGTCAGCTTGCCCAGGCAGGTGGCGATGTCGCCGTGAAGGGATTGCATCTTGTCGGCGGAGAAGGCGAGGAAGTTGGCGGAGATGATGTTGTCGGCCATGGGCTGATGATAGTCGCTGCGCGCGGTAGAGGTGATAGATTGCTGAGCATGATCAGCTCTCGACTTCGCGTGTGGTTCGTGTGCGCAGCGCTGGGTGTAGTGGCGCTCTGCGGCGTAACGGTAATGCATGCACAGGTTGGTGTGCCGGCTCCTTCTGCTCCGGTGACGGGAGTGCCGCCGCAGCAGTTCTATCTGCGGTTGAACTTTCCGCGGCCCACGTTTGCTAAGGACATGACTCCCAGTGAGCATGCGCAGATGCTGCAGCACGGGGCGTACTGGGCGGAGCAGTTCAAGACGGGAAAGGTGTTGCTCCTTGGACCGGTCGACGATCCGAAGGGAGCGTTCGGATTTGTCGTCGTGGAGTGCACTCAGGCAGAGGCGCAGGCGATGGCGGACGGCGACCCGACGGTGAAGTCAGGCATGAACAAGTTTGACGTCATGCCGATGCGCGTCTTCCTGCACAGGTAAGAGTGGCGGCGCACTGTCAGGTTGTTGCGACGCTCTGCACGATGCCCTTCGCGCGGAGACCGGCTTCGATCTCGGCAAAGTAGTCTTTGACGGCGCCCTGGTGTGCGAATCCAGTCGATGTAGCGGGCGATTCCCTGCTCGATGGTGACGCAGGGCTCGTAGCCGATGGTGCGGGCGCGCGTGATGTCGGAGATCAGGGAGCGGATTTCGCCGGGACGGAATTCGCCGCGTGCGAGTGGCTCGATGCGGATGTTGAGCTGGTTGGCGATGATGCGCGCGAGGTCGCGGACGGTGGTAGCACGGCCAGAGCCGACGTTCACGGGGAGGCCGTCCAGCTTGTCCGATTCCGCGGCCAGCAGGTTCGCGCGCGCGATGTCCTCGACGAAGCAGAGATCGCGGGTCTGGTTGCCGTCTTCGTAGAGAATGGGCGGCTGGTTGTTAAGCAGGCGCGTGCAGAAGATCGCAATGACGCCGGTGTATGGATTGAAGAGCGACTGGCGCGGGCCATAGGTGCAGGAGTAGCGCAGCGCGACGGTGGGAATGCCGGTCTGCTTGCCCCAGAGAAGGACGAGACGTTCCTGATCGACCTTCGTCAGCGCGTAGACGGTTTCGCCGCCGCCGGGTGTGGATTCGGGTGTCGGGATGGATGTGGTGGCTTCGCCGCAGATGGGACAGTGGACGGCGAAATCGCCACGGCGGAGTTGGTCGACAGGACGAATCTGCGGGACGACGCACGCCATGTGCCGGGCAGAGTGCGGCGCCCTCGCTGTAGACCGCCTGTGAACTGGCGACGAGAACCTTTTTGATCGGGAGGTTGTGGTCGCGGATGAGCTCCAGCATCTGCGCGGTGCCGAAGCTGTTGACGAGGACGTACTTCGCCATCTCCGGCATGTAGCCGCCATAGGCTGCCTCGTGGAACACGACGTCTATGTCCTGCAGCGCGGCCAGCATCGTCGCGGCGTCCTGTACGTTGCCCTGTACGAACTCGGCGGCAGGATTAATCCAGGCGGGGCGTCCGAGCTTGTGGGTATTGGGCTCGAGGTTATCGAGGATGCGGACGCGCCAGCCTTCACGAATAAGGAGGTCCACGATGTGCGAGCCGATGAGGCCCGCGCCTCCGGTGACGAGCGCGCGCTTCTGATGAGCAGCCATGATGCCTATGCTAACGGCTTGGCGTGAAGCAGCACCGCAGTTACTCGTCGTCCATTTCTGCTGCGTCGATATTTGCGCCGGCAGGAACGGGCTGGGCGACAGGCTGGCCGTCGCGTTTGTAGACGGTGCCACCCTTCATCACCCACTGCACGTGCTCCATTGTCGTAATGTCGTCCAGCGGATTGCCGTTGACGGCGATCATGTCCGCGTAGCAGCCGACGCGCAGGCAGCCTGCGGAGCCGGTCATGCTGAGCAGGTCAGCGGCGTTGCGCGTGGCGGCGAAGAGCGCGTCGGCGGGCGTCATGCCGGCGGAGACCAGGAGAGCGAATTCATGCGCATTGGTGCCGCGGGACGTGTCGGTGCCGAACGCGATTTTGACGCCCGCTTTGTAAGCACTCCCCAACATGCCCTTCATCAACGGAGTGACTTCGAGTGCCTTCTGCGCGGCGGAGGGGTTGAGCTGGTCAGGGTGATGCAGCGCGAGCTCGTGGACCTGATCGGCAACGAGGAGAGTGGGTACGAGATAGGTTCCGTGCTGCTTCATGAGCTGGAAGCTTTCGGCGTCAGCGTAGGTGCCGTGCTCGATGGAGTCGACGCCGTTGCGCACTGCGGAATCAATCGCAGCCTTGCCGTGCGCATGCGCGGCGACCTTGAGACCGAGGTTATGCGCAGTGTCGATGGCGGACTTGATCTCGGCGTCGGTCATGGTCTGCACCTTGGGATCGTCGCCGATGGAGAGCACGCCACCGGAGGGCATGATCTTGATGATCTCGGCGCCTCGGCGGCGATGCTCGCGCACTTGTTTCGCGAACTCCTCCGGGACCGTCAGCAACAGAATTGCCCCAGGCGCGGTCGGTCCACGCAGCGTCGATGCCGTTGCGCGGATCGCTGTGGCCGCCGCTGACCGAGAGGGGTTCGAGCGAGACGACGATGCGCGGGCCCGGGATCCAACCGCGATCGATATCGCGCTTGAGCGCGAGGTCGACGCCGCCGGTCGAGCCCATGTTGCGCACGGTGGTGAATCCTTCGAGCAACAGCTTGCGAGCCATGGCGGCCGCACCGATGGCTGTTTCGAATTCGGAGATGGTAAGGCGCGACTGAAACGGATTCATGCCGAGCGACGGTGCGCCGCCCATGTGCTTGTGCACGTCGATGAGGCCGGGCATCAAGGTCTGATTGCCAAGTTCAATGAGCTCGGCGCCGGACGCCGTTGTTGTGCCGGGAGCGACAGCAGTGATGCGGCCGTTGGTCACCGTGATCGTCATGGGGCCCGTGAGTTCACCGGAGGCGCCGTCGAACATGTGCGCGGCATGGATGACGGTGACGTGCGCTGCGGGCGGATGCTGCGGGGTCTGCGCGTGTGTCAAAGATGCGAAGACGAGAGCGAATAGGGCGATCGACGGACGGACCAAGGCGTGGTCTCCTCGCGTGAGATGTCAGAGAGAACGGTGCCTCCGAGCATAACGCGAAGTGCCCGCGGTGAGAGCAAGAATCCTCGCCAGATGCGGCGGCGAACCCGGACAGGCAAAGATCAGGAACGAAGCAACACCATGGCCGCGCTCGAAACACAGGCCAGACCGATCGTTAGCCACAGCACGTAGTCGCCTGGGTGGCCCGACTGTATCTGCCGCAACGGGCGAATACCCGATTCCAGAAACGCACCCAGGCGAAGCCACCGGCTGAGTCGTGAGCGAAACACGGAGGTGCACGCTAAGCATGCTGCGACAACAAACGCTGAGGTCCCTCGAATCGCGGAACCGAATAGAGCTGATGTCCATGCCGGCAAGTGTCCCGCGACGGGCATCCCTGTGTAGACCAGGTGCAGCACAGCGGGCTGCTGCGTGAAGCTGAAGCATGCGTCCCGAAGCACCGCGAGCCAACGTGGTTCTGCCAGGAGAAAAATCGGAACCACTATCGTGATGGCCGCCGGCGCATATTGGTACCAGAAGATGCGCTGATCTTCGCCGCCGGTTTCGGGGAGTTCGTCGACCTCTGCTGCCTCATCCGTGATGGGCTCTGTGCCCCACCCGAAAAACGTGTGCATGCCAACGCGAAGCACAGCGGCCGAGGTCAACACCCCACCGAGGAAGCATATCCACGAGATCCACGAGAGTCCGAGATCTTCTGCCGCCTTCGAGATGCCGGCCTCACCGGTCATCGTGAGAAATGGTGGCGCGGCAGCGAGTCCGAGGGCCCCGAGAAACCAAGGGACCGCGGTCCAGCGCAGCTCTCTTCCTTTCGCAAACAAGGTCCGCTCCCCGACACCGCGCAGACGGTGCAGCAGGATGCCGGCGCAGAAGAAGAGGCTCGACTTAATGAAGGCGTGCGCGATCAGGTAGGTCATCATCGCCGCGAAGCCGAGGGCGTTGCCCATTGAAAGAGCCAGGAGCATGATTCCCGCGTGGCTGATGGTCGAAAAGGCGAGCATGCGCTTGAGGTGATGTTCGGCGTAGCACATCAAACCGCCCACGGTGACCGTCAGGATTCCCAGAGCTAGAAGGATCGCGCGCAGTTGCGATTCGTGATGAACGAACGTCTGACCAAAGACGACAAATCTCAATCGCGCCACCGCAAACAGGCCGAGCTGCACCATGAGCCCTGAGAACAGAACGCACACAGGAGTGGGCGCGACAGCATGCGCATCAGGAAGCCACAAGTGAAAGGGCACGATCGCAGCCTTGATGAAGAATCCGCAGGTCAGCAGCGTGAACGCGAAGAGGATCAGAGGATCATGGCGCGAACCGAGAGCCAGGCCAATCTGCGCCATGTTGAGCGCGCCGGTGACGGCATAGAGCAGGCCGATGCCCGTCAGTATCAGGAATGCTGCGATGGTGTTGGTGACTGCGAAGTTGAAAGAGCCTTGAAGCGGCGCTGGCTCCGCAGTCTTGAGTCCGCAGAGAGCGAAGGCGGCTGTGCTCATGAGCTCGAAGAAGACAAACAAATTGAAGATGTCGACCGTGAGGCTGAATCCTGACATCGCGGCGAGAAAGATCAGCATCAGCGGCTGGAAATGGTTGGAGCCCGAATCAACGAGCCTCCACGAGAACACGAGAGCGAGCAGCGTCAGCGTCGCGGCAAGGACGGCTAGTCCGGTGCTGATGGGGTCCGCGATGAAGCCGATGCCAAGGGCCATGCTGCCGCGGGGAAACCAGTAGCCGAACCAATACACACTCGGCGCATGGATGGCTCGCCATAGAAGAAGCGAAGAGATCGTGAGTGTCGCGCCGGAAAATAGAATGCCGAGAAGGTCGGCGAGCGCTCTCGAAAGCCACTTCCTCAGGCATGCCATGAGAGCTGCGCCCACGAGGGGGACAGCGATGGGCAGCGGTGTGAGAGAGGAAGGCACGCTCATCGTCAGCCTCGAAGTGTGCGCAGTTCATCAGGCGAGACACTTCCCGATCTCTCGTGAGCCTTGACGACCATCGCCAGCAGGAGCGCTACAACGACGGCTTCCACGACCACATCCGTGAGCATCAGCGCCTGAACTACAGGGTCGACAGTGAGCTTGCCGGGGGCGATGTCCGCAAAGATAGGAGCGGCGCCGCCGATACGATATCCGATGCCGAGCAGCAGCATGTACGTGGAGCTCTGCAGGATGGCAAGACAGATGACCGAATGCACGAGATGTCTGCTGGTGACGAGTCCGTACAGGCCGCAGAAGAATAGCCATGCGGCAACAAAGTACGGCAGTAGATGGAGAATTCCGGGCATCGTTTTATTCTTCCGGGACCTGACCTGTGATGATCTCTTCGAGATAGGTGTATCCGACAACGAGGAAGGCCGCCGTTACTTCAACGCCGACGCACGCGCTGATGAGGCCGATGGTGCCTGAAGAAAACACATCTCCCGTAGTGCCGAGCGGAAGGAAATTCGTGAGGAAAGGAAGCCCCACAATCAGCGGAGAGAGGCCGATGAGCGCGTAGGATGCCGCTCCGATCGCTTCTATCGATTCGATGGCGGTGTGCGAGGTGATGCGGCGAAACGATTCCGTGTTCTCACAGACGTAGAGCAGGAAGAGCGCAGACGCGAGAATGACTCCCGCTTGAAAGCCTCCTCCCGGTGTCAGCTGACCGTGCAGGCCGATATAGAAACCGAAGACGACGGTGAGAAGAATCGCAGGCATCGAAGTCGCTCGTACCGTCGTGCTGAGATGCGTTCTGTCTGCGACTTTGCCGACATCGCGAGTCGTTTCGCCTTGCTCGCGGCGAAGCAGCATCATGACACCGAGTACGGCGGTAAAGAGAATGAACTCCTCGCCCAGCGTGTCGAATGCGCGATAGTCATAGTTGATCGCATTCACCGAATCTGTTGCATGCCGCTCATAGACACTCACGCGTGAGATGACATCGCCATAAGGCCCACGATAGCTTCCCCATGGCGGGAGGTTCACGGTCGCGTAGCAGAACAGCAGAAGGAAAACGCCACCGAAGAAAAGGAAGACACGCTTGCGGGTTCGTTCACGCATCGCGCTCCTCCGAACCTCGCTTCGTGGCTGTACGATACTTCATTCGCGAGATAGCGAGCATCACCATCAGCGGGAGCACTAACGCTCCGACGGTGATCTGCGAAAGAGCAACATCGGGCGCTTGAAACACGAAGAACACCAGCGCCATCAGTACTCCGTAAAAACCCAGCGCAAGAATCTGACTGGTGACATCGCGCGTGCAGACGACGGCGAAGCCGGAGATCGCCACGAGAAGAAGAAGTCCAGCTCCCACCCAGATCATGACCGCTCCTCACGAACAATCTCTATTGGGTCGCCATCGATGGGCTGCCAGTGGCCGAGCTCGCGTGCGCGAAATGCGCGTGCAGTGGCATGCGTCACGACGGAATTGCTGAGCAACAGAATGAACGCAATCAGGAGAACCTTCCACGCGGCCTGGCTGCTGCCCTGCGACAGGAAGACTGCGATGGTGAGAAGGATGGCGCCGCCTGTCGCGGGCAGCGAAAGGTAATGGAGCGCCTGGGTGGGCTCTTTCATGCGCCACATTCCCAGTGCCCCCAGGCAGCAAAACAGCACGACACCGATTAAGAGGACGTCGAGAATCGCGTGTGTCATAGATGCTTCTCCAGGAAGCGCGCGAATACCAAGCCTCCGCCGAACGACATGATGGCAAGCGCCAGCGGCAGATCCATGAAGGGCAGACGGCCGAAGCCCACGGTAAAGAGCACGAGAGCAATCGTCACAAGGATGCCGGTCATTTCGAGGCCGACGAGCCTGCGTTCAGGCGTGCCTCGAAGACACATGTCAGCGCATGGAATCAGAGTGACGCATACTCCCGAAGCTGCAGCGAGCCAGATGTTCATGTCCGCTCCACTCCGGGTTGCGCTCCGAGTTCTTTGGTCATCAGCGAAACCTTGCTCCGCTTCAGTTGATGAAACAGCATCCGGCTCTGGCTGACATCAATGCCGATCACAATGGAGTTTGGTGTGGCCGTCGTATACGCGGTTGCCAGGACTCGTCGCGCACCGAGGCGAGGATCATGACCACTCGTCTTGAATCCGCAGTAACGATAAAAAGAACCTGCGCTCTGTGCGCCAGTGAGGTCCTTCACCAGGACGGCGAGGATCGTGTAACCGTCGCTAAGGAGATACCAGGGAATGCGCCAGCACGTGAGAAGATCACGCATTTGGAAATCAAGCTCGAGCGAGTTCATCTGGCCGACTCGGAATAAGAACGCGCCCGAAAGGACGAGGACGACGAATCCTACGAGCATCTCGTGAAGCCGGGTTCCACCGACGAACAGTACCCAGAGCACCGCGAGGGTCAGGACAGAAAGGAACGCCAGGCTCCAGGATGGCCTCTTCCTGCGATGCGTCCCTGCCGATCTCATGACCGTTCTCCGGGCTGGTCCGCTGACGGCTCGATCGGTCTTTGCAGCCGTCCGAGGTCAGTCAGCTACTTGCATAGTCGCCTCATATGATGCAGGCAAGCCGAAAGGAATGAGCCGCTGTTCCTTTGATGTAACGGAATCGATGAAAGGCCGAAGAGCGTGGCTTCATCGAGGACCGCCGTGAGGCGTATCCGTGGCAAGACGAGATAAATCCCCAGAATCCTGTACCCAAACATGCGGAAGAGTTTGCGCATCTGAGGGGAAAACAGAAAAGCGTCCGTGCTGATTGGCACGGACGCTTGGGGAGCTGATACCGCTACGGGAAGTTAGATGTCGAGGTTCTTTACGTCGAGGGCGTTCTCTTCGATGAACTTGCGGCGGGCTTCGACGTCTTCGCCCATGAGCGTCGTGAAGATCTCCTCGGTGGCGGCGATGTCTTCGAGCTTGACCTGGAGCAGCGTGCGGCGGGCCGGGTCCATCGTGGTCTCCCAGAGCTGCGGCGCGGTCATCTCGCCGAGGCCCTTGTAGCGCTGGACCTGGTACTCCTTGCGGCCCTGCTCGATGACGTACTCGAAGACCTCGCGCGGCGACTTCTTCTCGACGGGATCCTGCGAGGCCTTTGCGTTGCGCTTTGCGGGCTTGGCAGGTGCCGGTGCGGCGCCAACGTCGACTGCGCCTTCGAGCTCGACCTCTTCGGTGTTCTCGAGATCCTGCTCGGCCTGCTCTTCAGCAGTCTTCGAGGCCGCAACCGCGTCTTTGCCGGCGTATTCGATGAGGAACGGACCATGCAGCGCTTCGCCGAGCTGCGCCTGCTTCGCGAGGAGCTGGCGGGATTCGGGCGCGGCGGCAAGCGTCCAGTCGATCGTGCGCGTGGCGCCCTGCGCGTCCGTGAAGGAGACGAAGTACATATTGTGCTCCGGGTCCTTCTCAACGTCCGAGACGGCCTTGAACTGATACGGCTTCACCAGCTCCTGCAGCTTCGCGCGCATCTTCTTCAGCTTGTCCGGCGACTCGAAGTCGGTGCGGCGCACGGAGTCCTTGCCCTCGTTGGCGAAGATCTCGGCGAACGCCTGCACAACATCCTCGTTGCGAAGCTTCTTGGAGACCTTGTCGAAGAAACCGAGGTAGTCGTTGAGCTGCGACATGTACTTCGTCAGCTCCTTGCCCTCGAGCCGTGCGCCGGCGTCGCCGTAGCGGATGACCATGCCGTCGCTGGCGCGCTTGACCATGACCTGCACATACTCGCGGTCGTCCTTGATGTACTGCTCGAACTTGCCCTTCTTGATGCGGTAGAGCGGCGGCTGCGCGATGTAGACGTTGCCGCGCTTGATGAGCTCGCCCATGTGGCGGAAGAAGAAGGTGAGCAGCAGCGTGCGGATGTGCGAGCCGTCGACGTCGGCGTCGGTCATGAGAATGGTCTTGCCGTAGCGCAGCTTGGCGATGTCGAAGTCGTCCTTGCCGATGCCGGTGCCCAGCGCCGTGATCATGGCGCGGATTTCCTCGTGGCCCAGCATCTTGTCGTAGCGTGCCTTCTCGACGTTGAGGATCTTGCCCTTGAGCGGAAGGATGGCCTGGAACTTGCGATCGCGGCCCTGCTTGGCGGTGCCGCCGGCCGACTCACCCTCGACGAGGTAGAGTTCGCACATCTCCGGGCGGCGCTCGGAGCAGTCAGCGAGCTTGCCCGGCAGTCCGCCGCCATCGAGTGCGCCCTTGCGGCGAGTGAGGTCGCGGGCCTTGCGCGCGGCCTCGCGGGCGCGGGCAGCGTCGATCGCCTTCGAGATGATCTTGCGCGCAACCGGAGGGTTCTGCTCGAGGAAGGCGCCCAGTCGTTCGTTGACGAACGCCTGCACATCACCGGCGACGTCGGAGTTGAGCTTGCCCTTGGTCTGGCCTTCGAACTGCGGCTGCGGCAGCTTCACGCTGATCACCGCAACGAGGCCTTCGCGAACGTCGTCGCCGGAGAGGTTCTCCTTGACGTCCTTGAAGAGCCCCATCGACTGCCCGATCGCATTGATGGTGCGCGTAAGCGACGTGCGGAAGCCCGAAAGATGCGTGCCGCCGTCGACCGTGTTGATGTTGTTGGCGAAGCTGAAGACGGTCTCGGAGTAGGAGTCGTTGTACTGCAGCGCGATCTCCATCACGAGCGAGCCCTTCTCGGCCTCCATGTAGATCGGCTTGTCGTGCAGCACCTGCTTGCCCTTGTTGAGGTGCTTGATGAAGCCGGCGATGCCGTCGTTGTACTTGAAGCTCTGCGACTTGAACTCGCCCGTCTTGGCGTCGGTGGCGCGCTCGTCGGTGAGCGTGATCTCGATGCCCTTGTTGAGGAACGCGAGCTGGCGCAGGCGGCCGGCGAGCGTGTCGTAGTTGTACTCGGTGACGGTGAAGATGGAGCGGTCGGGAAGGAAGTGAACCTTGGTGCCGAGGCGCTTGGACGGACCCATCTTGCGGAGTTCGCTGATGGGGTCGCCCTTGGAATAGTCCTGCTCCCAGGCGTAACCGTCGCGCCAGATCTCAACATCGAACTCTTCACTCAGCGCATTGACGCACGAGACGCCGACGCCGTGCAGACCGCCCGAGACCTTGTAGTTGCTCGCGTCGAACTTGCCGCCGGCGTGAAGCTTGGTGAGCACCACCTGCACCGCAGGCATCGTCTCGCCCGTGGGCAGCGTCTTGTTGTCGACCGGAATGCCGCGGCCATCGTCGACGACGGTAATGGAGTTGTCGGCGTGGATGGTGCAGTCGATGCGCGTGGCGTAGCCGGCGAGGGCCTCGTCGACCGAGTTGTCGACGACCTCATAGACGAGATGATGCAGACCCATATCGCCCGTGGAACCGATATACATGGCCGGGCGCAGGCGGACGGCCGTGAGGCCCTCCAGCACCGTAATGTTTTCGCCGGTGTAGTTGCCGGTTGGCGGGGGAGGAGTCGTCGAGGAGGTCGCGGGGGCAACGTTTTCAGGCACGAAATAGAGCTCCAGTCAGGGCCGGGAGCAGAGATGCTCTGAGCACTCGCAAACCCCTGTGAATACAGGGGATTTTGCAATCTCTCCCGTACTCAAAGTATACCACGCGCAGGGCCTTTCCGGGTGGCTTTGGGCCGCCCCCGCAAGGGCTCTCCGACGGCACCTCCAAAGGCGAATATCTGGTGAATTTCCAAGGGTTATTTGGCCGCTGGATTGCGGGCGCTCCCGCCGAAACGGCGCGCCGTCAGTGATCCCTGTCCAGCAGATGAATGCCGCGCAAAAGGGCCATGGGTCCGCGAGGCCCGATCTCGGCCCAACCGCACCCATACGTCTGTCTTCAACGGCAGAGCTGCACTACCAGACTTTGCACGTAGGAGAATGCACCATCGGCTGGCCGGCTTTGCAGCTGAACGCCTTCTGGAACTCGGGCATATTGGAGACGACTCCATTGACGCGCGCGAAGCCGGGCGAGTGCGGGTCGGTCGCCGTTCGGACGCGCAGATCCTCAGGCCGGGAGTTCTCGCACGCCCACTGCGCCATGCCGATGAAGTACCGCTGATCGGGCGTGAAGCCTTCCATGTTCTGGAGCGGCTTCCCTTCAACTTGCTTCTTCCACGCGATGTACGCGAGCAGTGTGCCGCCGAGATCGGCGACGTCTTCGCCGCTCGTCAGCTTGGAGTTGATGTGCTGGTCGTCGACGACGACGTAGCCGGCATACTGATCGCGAATGCAATTGATCCGCTCCTCGAAGCCCTTCGCGTCGGCGGCCGTCCACCAGTCGCGCAGGTTGCCCTTGGCGTCGAACTGCCGGCCCTCGTCGTCGAAGGCGTGCGTGAGCTCATGGCCAATCGTTGAACCGGTGTTGCCATAGTTGGGCGCGTCGTCCATCTTGGGGTCGTAGAGTGGCGGCTGCAGAACGCCCGCGGGGAAGTTGATGTCGTTCATCTGCGGGTTGAAGTAGGCGTTCACCGTCGGCGGCGTCATGCCCCACTCGTTCAGATCGACCGGCTTGCCCAGCTTGTGCCACTCCCGCGCATCTTCAAAGCGGTAGGCGCGGATAACATTGCCGAAGTAGTCGTCGCGCTTCACCTCAAGTGTGGAGTAGTCGCGCCACGTCGCCGGATAGCCGATCTTGTTGCGGATGGCGTGGAGTTTGCGCAGCGCTTCGGTCTTGGTCTCAGGGCTCATCCAGTCGAGACCCTTGATCTCGTCACCCATCGCCGTCTCAATCTGCTCAGTCATCAGCTGCGTCTGCGCCTTCATCTGCGGTGAAAAGGTGCGCGCGACGAACTCCTGGCCAAGCGCTTCACCGAGCGAGCGGTCAACGGCGCGCACGCAGGTCTTCCAGCGCGGCGGTTCGACGGCGACACCGCGAAGCGTCTTCGAGTAAAAGTCAAAGTTCACCTGCTCGATGTTGTGCGCGAGGAACGGTGCGGTAGCGGAGATGAGATGAAAACGCAGGTAGGCCTTGAGTACATCGACCGGTTCATTGGTCAGCTCTGCTTGTACAGCCTTCATGAACTCCGGCTGCGAGACGTTGAGCTTCGCAACGTTGGGGGCACCCTGCACGGTGAAGTAGTGCGGCCAGTCGATGGATGGCGTGAGCTGCGAGAGCTCTGCGATCGTCATGAAGTGATACGTCTTGTGCGGATCGCGGCGTTCAACGCGCGTCAGTGATGCTTTGGCGAGCGCTGTCTCGATGCGCATGATGGCATCGGCGTCAGACTTCGCTTTATCCTCGGATTCGCCGGAGAGCACGAGCATGTGCTGCACGTAGGCGAGGTACTGATCGCGAAGCTTGACGCTGCGCTCATCGGTCTTCAGATAGTAGTCGCGATCCGGGAAGGCCGAGGCCGCCGGCGCGGAGCTCGACGATCATCAGCGACGAATCGACCGCATCCTGACCCGTCGAAGAGCCGAAGAAGAAGCTGCCGGGCTCGAGATGGTGCAGCGGCGTGATGGCGGCGACAAGCTCTTCGCGGGTCTTGAGCGAGTCGATGTGTGCGAAACCCGGCTCGATGGGCTTGAGGCCCGCGGCGTCAATCGCCGCAGTGTTCATGCAGGCTTCAAAGTAGTCGCCGACCTTCTGCTGCACGGGCGTGCGATCCGTGGCCTTCGCGTCTGCCTCCAGGATGCCCCAGAGAAATTGCTGGTTCTCATTGGCTAGCTTGGCGTAGACGCTCCACGAAGCCTGATCGGCAGGAATGGGATTGTTCTTCATCCAGCCGCCGCAGGTGAACTTGTAGAAGTCGACGCACGGGTCGACGGAACGGTCCATGCTCGAGATATCGAGTGAGGGAGAGTACGGCATCTGCTGGAGTGGCTGGACAGACGGCGCGGGCACAGCCTGCTGTGCGAAAGCGAGTGGAGCAACAGAGAGCACTGCGGCCGCGACAGCGGCGAAGGTCTTCATCAGCATGCAAATCTCCTGTGCGAGTCATCGTACATGGACTCCACAGAAGATCGCTCTAGTTTGTTGCAAGCCCCGCAGAGTTTGTTGTGAGCGCCGGAGGCGGATAGTAGGGAAGCTTCTGCTGCTCCTGGCTCGCGCGCTTTACGGTGATGTCGTCGAAGAGAATCGACGGAACGATCGCCGTCTGCGGCACCGGCGCGATCGACTGCGCGACCCACGGCTTGCCGCCCGCCGCGATGATGTCGGCGCGAAGAGCGCGCTGATCGAGATCGTCGAACGCGGCGCCGCGCACCAGCGTGCGCTTGCCGTCCGGCGAGATGCGGTAGAGCATGCGCGGCATGAGTTCGCCGCCGCCCAGAGTCTCGACCTCATACACGTTCTTGTTCTTCTCTTTGGCGAGTTCCACAAGCTTGGCGCGCAACTGCTCCGTGGTGAGGTTCTGCGTCGACTTGACGATCACCACACCGGCACGCGAATGCGCAGCCTGGGCAGGAACCGCACGGCCATGACCGTCAGAGACCGGAAAGTCTTTTACGGGCTCGCGGCCGATGTCGTAATTAATCAGCTCGCCGTCCTTGACGAGCGTGACCGGAGCGACGGGTGTTCCTTCGTCATCCACGCTGTAAGCGCCAAGTAGCGACTGCCCTGCGAACGTTCGCAGCGTGGGGTCGTCGATAACGGAGATGTAGTTCGGCAGCACCAGACTGTGCAGGCTGGACTGGTACGCTCCCTGCGTGCGCGCCGTCGTACCCATCTCCGGGCGGTCGGCCTCAATGTTCGGAACGAACAGACGATTGATAACGTCGGCTGCGGCATCGCCTGAAAACAGCACCGGGCCGTGATAGTCCTCCGCGGCAACCACCGGCGCATGACGCAGCTCGTTGTAGCTGAGCAGATTGTTGATGACACGCTGACGCATCGCCGGCCAGCCCTCGAGACCCGCTGCCGTCGTCGCGCTTGTGCCGTTGTCCCGGCCGAGTTGCATGCCGTCGGCTGCCTGGCCGCCGACGCTGACCGTCTCCTGATAGCCTGCGTAGCCGTGACGCAACATCGTGCCATCGGTATTGACGAGGTAGCGATTGACGACGATCGCCGAGATATTTGCACTCGACACCTGCACATCCGCAGCGAACGACTTCACCGCGGGATCGCTCGTGAAGAGGCCGCTGGCTTCCACGATGCGGCGCTTCCACTCCGTGCGGTCGAGATCAATCGCGACAATCGGCTCAATCCGCGTGACGGGCTTGGCCGGCGAGAAATCGTTGGCCGTGGGCGGCGTCTGATATTGCTTCAGCGCAGCCTGCTTGGCAGCATAGGCGCGCAGAGCGTTCTTGTAGGCCTCATCCGTTGCGCTCCACAGTGCGAACCGCAGCGCGTTCGGATCGTTATCGGTGGGCGCAAGTTCCACTGTGCCATCGCCGCGTGAAGAACTCGAGTCCGTCGTGTAGTCGCCGACACGAACCTCGACACGCACCGCGCGCTGATGGGTCTCGTTCTCGCGGGTAAGCGCGCCATAGTTCGCCACCGCCTCATAAGTCTGAACATCCTCCAGCCGATACTGAATGAAGTACGGCCGCTGCATCCCAGGCAGTACGAGAAGCTGCTGCTCGCGCGAGAGCTCCTCCTTCATCGCATTCAGCAGCGTGTCAGAGGCCGCCGCACCAACACCAGCGCCGCGATCGACGTGCTTCGCAGGAGCGGACTGCGCGCCCAATGACGTAGCGACAAAAACAGCGGCGAGAAGCAGCGATGAAGTGCGCATCAGTTGCCGCCTTTCTGCGTAACCGCAGGCTTGTCGTCGATAGGCGGCGGCGGAACGATTGGAGGCCGCGCTGTGCCCTGCGCCTGGCGCTGCGTCTCAATCTCGCTCACCAGCATCGCCGGAGCAACCGCACTCACCGGGATCGTGCCCGACTCTGCGCCGCACTCCCCGTTGAAGATGTCCTGCTTGTCGCCGGTCGCGATGATGCGGCTCAGCGCCGCCAGCGGCGTGCCCACAATCGAAACGCCGCGCACCAGTTCATCAGGCCGGCCATCGACGTACACGCGATACACAACCAGCGGAATCACCTGGAACGCCTGCGGCGAGCGCCGCGTCGTCACCGCGAAGCCCGAGCTGATGTCCTCGAAGAAAAGCCCATACGCCCTGCCCTGCTTCTTCGCTTCGGCCTTCAGCATCTCGCGCAGTTCCGAGTCCGGCACCGTCTTGGTCGATGTCACAATCAGGTTGCCCTGCCGGCCGGTCGGCATTCTTCCCGTCTGCGCTCGGCCGTGACCGTTCGACTCCGCAAAGCTCGCAATCGGCTCGCGCGACATGAGGAAGTCCTTCAGCACGCCATTATCGACAAGGTCCACACGCTCGGCCGGCTGACCTTCGTCGTCGAAAAGATAGTGACCGCTGAGCGCCGAGCCGTTGAGCGAGGCCATCGTTGGATCGTCAACGACCGACAGAAAGCTGGGCAGTATCGGCTTGCCGAGCATCTTCGTGAACGTCTGGCCCTCTTCATCGCCGCGCTGGCGCTGGCCTTCGAGGCGATGTCCAAGCACCTCATGGAAGAACACGGCCGCGGCGCGACCGGAGAGAATTGCCGGCCCGTTGTAAGGCTCGGTGATCGGCGCCGTGCGCAGGTCGTCAAGGTTCTTCGCCATCGCCTCCGTCTTGGCGAGCACCGTCGCCTGATCGGGCAGCTTGCCGTCGGCGTCGGATTCAAACGTCTCTGCGCGGAACAGGTCCATGCCATCCGTCGCGCGCGTCCGCGCAAGCACGATGAGACGCGCCATCTGCGCCGGAGCGGCGATCTTCGAGCCTTCGCTCGAAACGAAATAATCGGTCTCGTGCGCGACCTGCAGAATCACCATGTCGTAGAGGATGTTCTCGTGATCGCGAAAGACGGCGCTGATGGCACGCAGGCGATTGGCCCACGCTGCGCGATCGATCTCGAGCGGTGTAGCCGAAGCCAGCACATCATCAATCGGCTTCTGCGCCGAGAAGTCCGCGGAGGTATCCTCCTCCTTCGCGCGAATCTGCTGCTCCGTCTTTACCTTCTCCAGTGCGTCCAGCGCCTTGCCGTAGCCGCGATTGGTCGCGAACCAGAGCGTGCGTTCGATGGCGGCACGATTGTCGCCCAGCGGCAGAGGCAGCGTCGTGAGCGCGCTCGTGCGATGGTCGCCGTGTGTATTGTCCAGCCCCGGCGTGCCCAGGCGAACCTGCACATCCGCCACGCGGTTGTGTGTGGCCGTCGAGTTCGTGAGAGCGCCGAACTGCGCGGTGATGGTGACATTCTGATTGTCGGCAACCGAGTAGCTGACGAAGTAAGGCTTGATCGCCGGCACCTTGGAGTTGGCCGCAGCTACGGAGCCCAGCGAGTCCATAGCCCGCTGCATCTCGGTCTGCATCGCGGCCAGCAGAACCGTGTCAGCCGCCGGTGCGGAAGGATCTCTTACCGGCAGCTTGACCTCCTTGCCGGAGGTGGCGGCCAGCAGAGGAGACGTCGCCAGCAGAAACGCGAGCATGGCTGTTGAGCCGCGAAGAGCCTTAACTGTGCGGCCGGATGCGGCAGAGACGGGGACGTTCAACGAAGCGGAGTTCAACGGGGACCGATCTGAAGCAGAGGTGGCTTCAAGTGTACTCGACGAGGCAAGAGGCTGGCGTGAGCACAAACGCCTTGGCGATTGGTCATACCCATAAATGGTGGGTCATACCGTAAGTGATGGGTCGTATCTATGAGTTTCGTTAAGGGCACGGCTTCAGCCGTGCCGTAAAGAGTTTGGTTAAGGGACGGCTCAGCCTGCCGTAAAGAGTTTCGTTAAGGGCACGGCTTCAGCCGTGCCGTAAAGCGCACATAAAACAAAGGGGCTTTAGCCCCTGAGGTACTCGGCTGTAAAAGTGCCGACTACAAATGCCTTGCAAGCAGCCAGCCGCTGCGGGACACTCGGAGCACGATTGGAGCGGCCGCATCGGGTTGCCGTGGAAGGAGTTGCATGCTGCTGAGACGTTGGCTGGTGGTGATTTGCTTCATATGTCTGCTGCCGGTCGCCGGCTGCGCTCGTGAAACGACGGCCGAGCACGCGGCGAATGCGTACGCTGCGCAGGAGATTGCCGCGGCACCCGTTCACGGCAATCTGCCCGACTACTCGCTGCCGCCCGACAAACTGGCGAAGGCAGAGCATCTCGCCAGCGTGCATGTCACGATGCACTTTGCGGACGAGATCTGGGGCATCGTGCAGCTCTTGCTGTTGTTGTGGCTGGGCGTCATCGCGTGGATACGCGATCGCGCGGTTCGTGCAGGACGCAACCGGTGGCTGCAAGGCTATACGTTTCTCCTGCTCTTTCTCGTCCTGACAACGCTGCTGGAGCTTCCGCTCGACCTGTACTCGCATCATCTCTCGCTGAAGTACGGCCTCTCCGTGCAGAGCTGGGCAAGCTGGTTCGGCGATATGGGCAAGGAGTTTCTGCTCGAGTGGGCCATCGGCGGTCTGCTGCTGATGCTGTTGTTCCGGGTGATTCGCAAACTGCCGCGCCGCTGGTGGCTGCTGTTCTGGGCCTTCACCATCCCCATCACGATCTTCGGCATCTTCGCGATGCCCTATGTTGAGCCGATCTTCAATCACTACGAGCCGCTCGCGAAGACGCATCCGGACCTGGTGGCGAAGCTTGAACAGGTGGCGCAGAAGGGCCACATGGACATTCCGCCGGAGCGGATGTTCCTGATGCAGGCCTCCGCAAAGACCACCACGCTGAATGCCGACGTCGAGGGATTCGGACACTCGAAACGCGTCGTGGTGTGGGACACCTCAATCGCCAAGGCCAGCCCCGACGAGATTCTCTTCATCTTCGGACACGAGAGCGGCCACTACGTGCTCAAGCACATCGTGCGTGGACTTGTGATCAGCTTCGTAGGCAGCTTCATCCTGCTCTACCTGGGCTTCCGTTTTGTGCAGTGGGCGATTGCGCGCTTCGGTCCGCGCTGGCGAATTCCGTCACAGGAAGACTGGGGCGCGCTGGCGGTGCTCCTCCTGGCTTTCAGTGTCTTCAGCCTCTTCCTGGAGCCGGTGCAATCTGCAATCAGCCGCAACCAGGAGCATGCCGCCGATGTCTATGGACAGGAGGCGATTCACGGCATCGTGCCTGACCCGCAAACCGCAGCGAAGGGAGCCTTCGATGTGCTGGGCGAAACCGGCCTCTCCGATCCAAACCCAAGCCGGTTCATCGAGTTCTGGATGTATGACCACCCGGCAAACGGACGGCGCGCAGCCTTCGCAAAAGCCTACGACCCGTGGGCGGAAGGAATGGAGCCGAAGTATTTCAAGAAGTAGTTAGTCGTTAGTGGTTAGTGGTTAGTGATAAGTATCAGCCAGGGCCGGAGATTCTCGCGACTCCTGTTTTTCACTAACTACTAACCACTAACATTCCCGACTTGCTTTCCCTCGCACCCTCCACTATTCACTATCTATGGACTGCCTCTTCTGCAAGATTGCTTCGGGCACAATTCCGGTCGAACGGCTGTATGAGGATGAGCGCGTGCTGGCCTTCCCGGACATCAATCCGCAGGCGCCCACGCACGTGCTGGTGATTCCGAAGCAGCACATCAGCTCCCATGCCGAGGCCGCAGCCGGCGACACCGACCTGCTGGGACATCTGCTCTGGGCAGTCGGTGAGGTGGCTCGCGCAAAAAATCTCGACCGCGGATACCGGCTGGTCGTTAATACCGGCCCCGACGGCGGGCAGACGGTTGATCACCTGCATCTGCACCTGCTCGGTGGCCGGACAATGCATTGGCCCCCCGGATAGCCTGTCCGTTTTAGGAACGCTAATACCTCGGCAGTAACAGCTAAAGTAAGGCTTGAGGCAGGTGTTAACTCCCATGGTTCACCCAAAGATGTTAACCATTTAGTAACACCTGAAGTGACAGTTGAACCGGCTGTTAACTCCGAAGGTTCCACGTGGAACACTTCGACCAGTCAGCGGCGGCCATCGAATAGCAGAGCGTTTGGGAGGTACATATGGCAATTGCAGGAACACATAGAGACCCAATCCCCGCCCCATTACACGACGTGACAATGCCGGAGAGCGGCTGGGACGCGGATCAACGGGAGTCGGCGGTCTTCGCCGGGGGATGTTTCTGGGGTGTGCAGTCGGTCTTTCAGCGGGTGAAAGGCGTTGAAAATACTACGGTTGGCTATTCGGGTGGAGCACAATATACAGCCGACTACCAGACGGTGTGCTTCAGGTAAGACCGGGCACGCAGAGGCGATTGAGATCGTTTTTGACCCCGAAAAGGTGAGTTTTGGAACACTTTTGAGGATCTTTTTTTCGGTGGTTCACGACCCAACGCAGATGAATCGTCAGGGGAATGACATCGGTACGCAATATCGCTCTGCGATATTTTACACGGACGATGAGCAGCGCGAGGTGGCCGAGGCTTATGTGAAGCAACTGAACGAGGCTCACATCTTTCCCGGACCGATCGTGACTCAGATTGTGCCGCTGGAGCACTTCTTCGCCGGTGAGGAATACCACCAGGATTACGCAATCAAGAACCCGCATAACCCGTACATCCAGGTCTGCGACATCCCCAAGATCGCGGAACTGGAGCGCCAGTTCCCTTCGCTCTTCCAGGACTACCGACCCTAACCCGGACTACTGACCCTAACTGTCACTTCTGTCAGTGGGATAGGGTGGTGGGGATGAGTGAACTGGAAAAAGCATCAGGGCGCTGGCGCCTTTGCGTCTAATCGCGATGAATCGCCAACAGAATCAGAGGCTTCGCGCCCAAAGGGTCTGTGTGCGACTCGAGAGCGAGGACGAGCAATGATGCATTTTATGCGGCGCCGAAGGGGTTTTAGGGCGGTTTTGTGCGCTTTTTGTGCTGTGGAAATCCTTGTGGGACCACAGTGGATTGGCGCACAATCGACGGCCGCGCAGCCCATCGTGATGGGGCAGCAGACGGTGGACCAGATTGGGGGAAAGGACAAGCAGAGCTCGGACACGCAGACAGGGCTGGGGCAAAAGACGGCGCCCTCGACCTCCAAGGATCAGAAGACTGGACAGGACCAGACTTCGGCCACGAAGCCGGCGAGCGCCGCGGAGGAAGCGGCGAGCACAAGCAAGCTGAAGCTGGGGCCACTGGATCCGGCCCCCCCGCCGACCGGGTTGCCGACGAACCGGCCTGTGATCGGGGTCGCGCTGGGCGGTGGAGCGGCGCTGGCGCTTACAGAGGTTGGCGCCCTCCAGTGGCTGGATGAGCACCACATTCCAGTGGACGTGATTGCAGGGACGAGCATGGGCTCGATCCTGGCAGCGCTGTACTCGACGGGTGTGACTCCAGATCAGATGAAGGAGGTCCTCAACCCGGACGAAGTGAGCCGGATCTTTCGCATTGCGTCGGCATACTCAACAAAGAGTTTTCGCCGGCGCGAGGACGCGCGGGAACTTCCCAATGGAGTGGGCATTGGACTGAAGAAGGGTGTTTCGCTGCGAAACGCGCTTCTGACGGATATCGGACTGAATGAACTACTGGATAAGGAGTTCATCCGCTACAACGATCAGATTGAGTTCAACAATCTGCCGGTTCCCTTCCGTTGCCGGTCGACGGATCTGACCGATCCAAAGAGTGTTGTGTTTGCGCGGGGTTCGTTGCAGGATGCGGTGCGCGCCTCAGCGTCTCTGCCGGGAGTCTTCCAGCCGTTTGAGATGAACGGACACGAGTACGTCGACGGCGCCATCCTGAACAATCTTCCCACCGCCGATGTGAAGGCGATGAAGGCGGATGTGGTCATCGCCTTCAGTCTGCCGCTTAGCCCGGTAGGCAAGGGCGATTTGGACTCGATCCTGGGCGTGCTGAGCCGAGCGTTTTCAGTGGGCATTGAGGTGAACGAGGCGCGCGAGCGCGAGCTGGCAGACGTGGTGATTATGCCGGACATTAAAGGGTTCACTGCGACGGACTACTCCCGGACCGCGGATCTGGCGGAAAGGGGTTATGCAGCTACAGAGGCGCATAAGGCCGAACTGATGAAGTATGCGCTGCCCGCCGACCAATGGGAGGCGTACATGGCGAAGCGGCGCGCCAAGGAGCGGCCACCGGTGGGTACCGTGCTGGAGGTAAAGGTGAAGGCACCGACGCCTCAGGTCGCAGAGGTCGTGCACCGCAAGTTCGATCCGTTGGTGAACAAGCCGGTGGATACCAATAAAGTGCAGACGCTGCTGGCAGACGTTCGCGCAGACGGACGGTACAACGCGGACTACACGGTGGGATATGACTCAGCAGGATCAAACCGGCCCATTCTGCTGGTGAATGTAGAGGACAAGAAGACCGGGCCTCCCTTCCTGAATATCGGCTTCAACGTACAGGCGCAGTCAGGAGGTGTGACGCGTGCGACGATCGACAGCATCTTTCTGTACCAGGATCTGGGCGGATATGGATCGGAGCTAAGAGGAAAGTTCGACCTGGGATTCCTGACGAATCTCGATGGCGAATACGTCTATCGTTTTTCGCAAAAGGGATACTTCGTTGCACCGAGAGCAAACCTGTTACGCGAGCCTTTCTACATCTACGCGTCCCCGGATTCGAATACGAGGGTCGCAGAGCGGCAGTCGCAGTTTGGGGGATTTGCGGGCGACGTGGGATGGACTGATACCAAGACCCAGGAGCTGCGTTTTGGATGGACGTTCCAGAACGTGCAGTGGAAGTTGAACACGGGCGCCGATGGCCTGCCGGACTACAACGGCAATTCGCAGATCGTGAGACTTCAGTATGTCTTTGATTCGCAGAATCGGGCGCTGATACCTCACCGTGGAGTGAGGGTGACAACAAGCTGGGGATACCTGTACGACACGGCGAGCAGTCCGTCAGCGCCGCAATTCCGAACACAGCTCGAGGGCGCGCACACATGGAGCGACAAGAACGTCTTTCTTTGGAAGGCTGAAGGCGCAACGATGCTCGACCGCAATGTCGCGCAGCCCTTCCGGTATACGTTGGGCGGGCCGTTGCGGCTGGCTTCGCTGTCGGTCGACCAGTTGCGCGGTACCGACTACTGGCTGGTGACGCCGGGATACCTGAGGAGGATCTACTCGATGCATCCGCCGCTGGGCGGAGGCATTTACCTGGGCGGGACGTTCGAGGCTGGACAGATGCGCGCGCCGGACGCGCCCACAGTCACCCGTGAGGACGTCTACTTCGGTCTTGTCGCGGAGACGCCGCTGGGCGTGATTACGCTCGCGCCGGCGATCGGCTTCAATGGAGATCATAAGTTTGTGTTCACGATTGGGAAGTTCTTCTGAGGCAGTGGTTAGTGGTTAGTGGTTAGTGGTTAGTGGTTAGTGGTTAGTGGTTAGTGGTTAGTGGTTAGTGGTTAGTGGTTAGCCGGCAGATGGTCGATGGCGAAGCAGCTCGGAACAGCCGTGTATCAGCAGCCTGAGACATCTAGAGATCAGCAGACTACTTCGCTCGCGGCTAAGTGGCCACTAACTACTTATCTTCCCGTGCTGAGGCGGGAGGCGAGGCGCTCGGGCAGGTGCGCGCTGCGAATGGCGTGTTGGGCGGAGGCGACGTCGTAGGGGATGCGATGGAAGGTCACGCGGTCGTCGGCGGTGTCGTAGATCGCGAAGGCCGCACGCCAGTCTGCGTCGCGGGGCTGGCCGACGGAGCCGGGATTGATGAGGTGCCGCGATCCTGCGGGCACGTCGATGGAGACTTCTTCCGGCTCGGTCAGTGAGTTGTAGACCGGGCGAATCTCCTGCCACTCCGGCGCCTGCTGCGAGAAGGCTCCCTGCACATGAGTGTGGCCGAAGAAGGTGATCTCGGTAGACATGCGTTGCAGGGGCGACCAGGCGTCGCGCATGGAGATGATGTAGTGGTCTTCGTTCAGCGGCGAGCCGTGGGCGCAGAGAGCGCGCTCCGACGCGAGAATGGGGCCTTGCGGAACGGCGCGCAACCATTCGAGGTTGTCCGGGAGTAAGGTGACGAAGCGTCCAGGCAGCGGCTTCTGCAGCGACAGGATTGAAGCCCGCCGAGCTGCGAGAGTCCGCTGCAGACGCGATCGTGGTTGCCACGCACGTTGATGCGAGCGAGAGCACGGATGGTGTTGATGACCTCGTTGGGATTCGCGCCGTAGCCGACGATGTCGCCGAGATTCCAGAGCTCGTCGAACGAGCCTGCGGCGGAGAGCACAGCCTGAAGGGCCTGCAGATTTCCGTGAACATCGGAGACGACGAGAGCACGCATGGGCGAAGGGTCAGTCTACTTCACGGTTGCGAGTGTGGCGAGTGGAGTGTCGCGTGACGTGCGCAGGGAGGGGACGGAGGCGAGAAGCTGGCGCGTGTAGTCGTGTTGCGGCGCGGTGAGGACCTGTTGCGTGGCCCCCTGCTCGACGATGCGGCCGTGGCGCATGACGAGGATGCGGTCGGCGATCTGGCCGACGACGGCGAGGTCGTGCGAGATGAAGAGCATGGAGAGGCCGTGCTCGCGGCGGAGGCGCTTGAGCAGAGCGATGATCTGCGCCTGCACGGTGACGTCGAGTGCGGTGGTGGGCTCGTCTGCGATGAGCAGGCGCGGGCGATTGATGAGCGCCATGGCGATCATGATGCGCTGGCGCTGACCGCCGGAGAACTGATGCGGGTAGTCGTTGAGCCGGCGTTCGGGGTCGGGGAGCGCGACTTCATGCAGAGCGGCGAGGACGCGTGCGTTGAGTTGGGTGTGCGAGATGCGCGGTGTGTGCGCGAGGACAGCTTCGGCGATCTGGTGGCCGATGCGCATGACCGGGTTGAGCGCGGTCATGGGCTCCTGAAAGATCATGGCGATGGAGCGGCCGCGGTGGGCGCGCATTTGATCTTCGCTGAGGGTGAGGAGGTCTTCGGTTTGGGGGTTCGGCTCGCAGGTGAGTTGAAGGCTGCCGGTGATGGTCGCGGTGGGTGGAAGGAGTCGCAGCAGGGCGAGGGATGTTGCCGACTTGCCGGAGCCGGACTCGCCGACGAGGCCTACGGTTTCGCCGGGCGGGATGTCGAAGGAGATGCCATGCACGGCCTCGCGCCCGGAGAATGCGATGTGGAGATCGCGCGCGGCGAGCAGAGGGGCCGGTGAGGCAGGGGACGCAGGAGCCATTGAGGCGAGGATAGCGGATGTGCAGCGCTTGCGTGGAGCCTGCGGGAGAGTTGCGACATCCAATGGGCATGGGTGGAGGATTGAGGCTGTCGGTGCTGGACCAGTCGCCGGTGCCTGCGGGCGCGACGCCGGCGCAGGCTCTGGCGAACTCGCTGGACCTGGCGCGGCATGTGGATGCGCTGGGATATACGCGGCTGTGGTACTCGGAGCATCATGCGATGGATTTGCTGGCGTGTACGGCGCCGGAGATCCTGGTGGCGCGGGCGGCGGCGGCGACGGAGCGAATTCGTGTGGGGTCGGGCGGCGTGATGCTGCCGCATTATTCGCCGTACAAGGTGGCGGAGGTGTTTCGCACGCTGTATGCGATGTTTCCGGGGCGGATCGACCTGGGGATTGGGCGCGCGCCCGGCGGAGGGCAGCTGGAGATGCAGGCGCTGCGGCGGACAAGGCAGGGGCCGATGGTCGATGACTTTCCGCAGCAGCTTGCGGAGCTGCGGGCGTTTCTTCATCGCGAGCGGTTTCCGGCGGATCATCCGTTTGCGAGGCTGCGAGTGGCGCCGGATGCGGAGGGCGCGCCGGATGTGTGGCTGCTGGGGTCGAGCATGTGGTCGAGCGTGACGGCGGCGCAGGAGGGGCTGCCGTATGCGTTTGCGCACTTCTTCTCGGCGCTGGGGACGAGGCAGGCGATTGAGTACTATCAGCGGAACTTTGTGCCGGGGCCGGATCGCGCAGAGCCTGAGGCGACGATTGCGATTGGGGCGATCTGCGCGCCGACGCAGGAGGAAGCAGAGTTCTTGCATGCTTCGGTGCGGCTGCTGCAGCGGCGGATTCGTATGGATGACCGGCGGCCGGTGGCGGCTCCGGAAGATGCGCTGCGGGAGTTGGCGGCGGAGCCGGCGGTGCCGAATCCGCTGATGCCGTTCACGGTGGGGTCGATGGATCAGCCGGAGGCAGAGTTTCCACGGTATGTAGTCGGGACGCCTGAGCGTGTGGCGGAAGAGCTGACGAGAATTGCGCGGGAGCTGGAGATCGGCGAGCTGATTGTGAACACGATCACGCATTCGCATGAGGCGAGGAAGCGGAGTTATACGCTGCTGGCCGAGGCAGATGGGGTTGCAACGCATAGTCGGGTCCACTGCCGCATAATCTAGAAGAGATGTCCAACGACTACGACGTTCTGATTGCCGGCGCGGGGCCGGCTGGATGTGCTGCGGCGTACGATCTGGCGCGCGCAGGCAAGCGTGTGCTGATGCTGGACCGGCGGACGTTTCCGCGGCATAAGGCGTGTGCGTGCGGGCTGACTCGGAAGACGCTGCGGGCGCTGCGGTACTCGGTGGAGCCTGTGCTGGAGCGGGAGTGCCGCGAGGTGGTGCTGCAGGAGGCTGGGCCGCGGTTTGCCGAGGGTGCGCGTGTGGCCGACAAGAGCTGTGAGGTTCGGCTGCAGACGCGCAAGGTCATCTGCGCGATGGCCGTGCGCGAAAAGTTTGATGCGTTCTGCCTTCAGCAGACGCTGGCCGCGGGCGCGGAGCTGAAGAAGATTGACAGTGTCGTGGCAGTGCGCGAATCGGCAGAGTGGGTGGAGATCGAGGTCACTGTCGACGGAGTGAACGAGACGCTGCGGGCGCCGGTGCTGATCGGCGCAGATGGATCGAATGGGCAGATGCGGCGGCTGGCGGCGGGGATCGATTCGCAGCGTGAGTCCTTGCGGGATGGCGCGTTGATCGAGAGCAGGACGGCGGAACTGCCGGAGGAACCTGCGTGGTATGCGCGCGGGTTCGCGCTGGAGGCGATGGTTCCCTTTGAAGTTCTGCCAAAGACGTTGCCTGCCGGAGATGGATCGAAGGACCTGGTATTTGATTTTGCGCCGATAGCCGGCGGCTATGGATGGATGTTTCCGAAGGGTGACCACATCAATGTCGGCGTCGGTGGATTCGTGCCGAAGGATGGGGCTGCGGGTTCGGACGAGCTGGTGTGCGAGAGTGTCACGCGCAGCCTGCTCGAGAGCTATACGCGAGAGAAGCTGGGCGTGGAGCTGAATGCAGTGCGGGCGCATGTCTCAGGGCAGCATCTTGGGCTGGGCGGGTACGCATACGTGCCGCGCGGACGCGTGCTGCTGGCCGGAGATGCGGCGGGGATGGTGGATCCGCTGACCGGCGAGGGGATCCATTCGGCAATTGTGAGCGGACAGGCGGCGGCGGGCGCGGTGCTAGCGGCTGCAGAGGCCGATGCAGTGGCGCTCAGCGGAGAGTATGCGAAGAGGCTGAGCGAGTTGCAGGCGATGCTGGCATTTTCCCACGACGCGGCAAAGAGCTTCTATCGGGAGCCGGGGCGCGGGTTCCGTGTGGTGAGAAAGCCGCTGCTTCGGCAGCTGATGCTGAAGACGTATGCGGATGGACTGCCGTATGCGAAGCTGCTGGCGGGGATACGGGTGGCGGCGAAGCAAGTGGGGTAGGAGTCAGGGAATTAGAAAGTCAGGGAACCTCGCTGCGCTGAATTGAGGATCATGGAGCATGTCTCCGGGATGTGGGTTCCGTTCAGTTTCGAGTCGCGAGTTGAGGAGTTCCGAGTTGAAGAAGGCGATATCTATTGATGTCAATAGATCGCTAATTGAATTTGGGAAGGTGTTCGACGTCTGCGGGCGGGACAGGCTCCAGAGGGCCTCCGGCCTTGATCCAGGCTTTGAGGCCGCCGGTGATTACCTTGGTGGCACAGTTCTCTTTTTCCAGCTCGCGGGCGACCCGAACACTGGTGGCGTCGCGGGCGCAGGAGCAATAGAGATAGATCTCACACTCGGGCGCCATGAACTCGCGGAGGGCTTCGAGTTCTTCGCGCAGCCGGTTGGGCTCGACGCGAATGGAGTTCTTGATCCGCTGCGCGGCAGGGTCGTAGTAGCCGTGGGAGCGGACATCGGCGATGACGACAACCTTGTCATGCGAGGGCTCCTTCATGCGCTCGTGGAGTTCTTCGGCGGCAACGCGCTCAATCGTACCGAAGCGGTTGTCATGCAGAGAGCTGCCGAGCACCCAGACGATGTACAGAAGCAACGCGGCGAAGATGGTTGCGGCGGTGAGGTGGCCGAGGCGCTCGACCCAGCCGACGATGATGCGCAGAAATGGCGCGAAGAGGAAGCCGACCGTGCTCCAGGTTGCGGTGTAGAGAAGGACGCCGCAGGCGTCGAGCTTGAGGAAGCGTGTGAGACGCATGTTGAGGCTGCCGGCCAGCGGAGCGGCGACGGTGCCCAGGCCGGGGATGAACTTGGCGAAGAGCAGCGTGCGCGGGCCGCGACGATAGAACGACCGCGCGGAGCCAAAGATGCAGGTCTCCGGATTGAGGCTGAGGCGGCAGAGCCCGGCGAGCAGCCACCATCCGGTGAACCTGCCGCCGAGGTACATGATGGTGTCTCCGAGGAGGGCGGCGCCCGCGGCACAGAGGATGACGAGTGCAAGGTTCAGACCGCCCGAGTGCGCAGCGGCACCGGCCGTAAGCAGAACGATTGAAAGAGGCAGGGGCAGACCGCAGGCGGAGAGGAAAAGGATAATCGCCGTCGCCGCATACCCATGGTTCTGCACTGCGGCGAGCACGTTCATGGCCGTTCAGTCTCCCCGAAAATGAGTCCTTGCGGTTGGATGCGGATGGGAGCCGTGCGGTCACATGGAAACCGCTAGAACTCGAGACGAAGACCGAACTGGATCTGGCGTTCGCGACTGAGGCCGGCGGTGGACGAAGTCGGCGTGCCGAATGGAGCCGTGGTGACGCCTTCAGCGGCGACGGTCGCGGCGTCCTGAAAGATGAGCGGCGTGGGTGCGCCGATGGTTGCGGGAGTGCCGACGAGGAAGGCGCGTGTCTCGATGCGGGAGAGGCTCTGAGTGTTGAGCAGATTGAATGCTTCGGCGAAGGCGTTGAGGCGGACGTGCTCGTGAAGCGCGAAGCCGCGGCCGGCACGGAGATCGACGCGGCTCCGCATGGGGAGGCGGAGGGTGTTGCGGCCGAGCGTTGGGAGATAGGTAGCGCCGCCGGAGCCGTTGATGGTGTCGCGGCCGCCGGAGAGCGCGGTGCCTCCGAAGATGGCATAGCTGTAGGGCGCGCCGCTGCCGGCGGTGGCGATGGCGGCGAGTTGCCAGCCGGAGAGTGAGCGGCGCAGGAATTCGGAGCGGGAGTGCAGTGAGGAACGAAGGAGGAGATCGCCGCTGAAGTGATGGCGGAAATCGAGGCTCGAAAGAGATTTGTCGTACGCGTTGGTGAACGGATCGAACTGACCGTTTTCGCGCGGCGTGGCGGAGAGCTGCGGGCCGTAGTCGATGGCGCGGGCGAAGGTGTAGCTTCCGCGAAGCTGGAGGCCGCGGGTGTGGAACCGAGCTTCAGTGTTGAAGGAGTGATAGGTGGCGTTGGCGTTTGAGACGAGCGCGCTGATGGGACCGAAGGCTGTACTTCGGCGTGACGTGTACAGCGGCACCGCGAAGGTCTGGCCAGAGTAGAGGCCGCGCATGCCATCGCCGCCCTGCAGGATGAAGCTGGCGGTGGTGGTTGAGGGCGCGATGTTGAGGTCGATGCTCTGCGGGAGTTGCGTGGCGATGGACATGGCATAGCCGGCGCGTAGATCGAGAACATGGGTGGAGCGCTCGAGGGAAAACGTAGCGCGCTGTACGGCGGGAAGGCGGAAGCGGTTGGAGAAGACGAGCGCGGAGGTTGTCTGGGCGACGGCGCTCGGAGGCATCGTCGTGTAAGCGCAGGGATAACCGAAGCCCTGGTTTTCGACCTGCGGGCAGGCGGTGATGGTCGAGGGCGAGATGCGGATGCGGCGCGTGGTGGAGGCGAGCGCGGTGTCGGTGAGCGCTGCGTTGACGGTGGCGCCGGCGATGCGGCCATAGAAGACGCCGTAGCCGAGATGCACGGTGAGGATTCGGCCGCGTGCGGGCGACCAGGCGAGCGAGACGCGCGGGCCGACGTTGTTGCGGTCTTCGGGAATGACGGAGGTTGCGCCGGCGATGGGTGAGCCGATGGTGCTGAGGACCTGGTCGAGTGCGGGGTTGGGATTTTGCGGCGGCGGAAGAAGCGTGTAGTCATAGCGCGCGCCGAGCGTGAGCGAAAGTGAATGCGGCAGGCGCAGAGCGTCTTCGGCGAAGAAGGCGAGCACGTGCGTGGCGAACTGAGTGGAGGCGGCGCTGAAGCCCTGTGTGTAGCTGCGGAAGCAGAAGAGATGAACCGCGGCGTTGATGCTGGGGCAGGCGCCGTTGGGATAGGCGTGGACGTTGAAGGTGTAGTCGGTGATCCAGTCGACGAGGCCGCCATCGCGTCCGTTGGTGGTGCCGCTGTCGTAGAGGAAGGTGCCTTCGGCGTTGGTGGCCGCGGCGATGCGGTCGGTGATGCGGCTCCAGTCGGCGCCCAGGGTGAAGAGGTGGCGGCCGCGCGCGAGCATGAAGGTGTCGGCGAGCTGCAGGCGGTGTTCGTCGGGGTAGGCGATGCGGCCGATGCTCGAGGGCGTGCCGTAGCTGAAGCCGTTGGGTGCGATGGAGACCTGCGGGGCGAAGCCGCCGACGCTGATGGCGGGCTCCTGCGGGAGCGGCGTGTGCGGGGTCTCGAACTCAAGGTCGCGAGCGAACTGGCCGCGGAGTTCGTTGGTCATGAGAGGAGACAGACGGTAGAGCCAGCGGCCGGTGAGCGCGTCGACGTGCAGGATGCTGGAGGCGAGGCTGGCGCGGCCACGAGGTACAACGGCTGCGGACGCGCCGGAACTCGAGCCGGTCGGCGAGTTGAATCGATTGCCGATGTAGCCGAGTGTCAGCTGCTGCTTCACGGTGGGCACGAGGTCAAGGCGAACAAAGCTGAGAAGGCGGGTGGTGTCGCGCGACTGCGTCCCGCTGAGGCTGTCGAGAAAGTTGAGCGCGTGATTGGCCGCCGCGGCGGAGACTCCGCGGTTCGCGAGGAGCGCAAGCTGTTCGGCGCTGAGCGTATAGAAGCTGGCCGTCGCGGGCGTGGAGAATACCTGGCTGGAACGGATCTGGCCTTCGAGCGAGAGAAAGAGCGAGGCGTGTCGCAGCCAGGGCGCGCCCGCAAGGGGAAAGCCCGCGGCGGCGCCCGCCTGAACAACAGTGTCGTCAGGCTTGAGGATTTGTGAGGTGATCGCACCGTTGTTGTAGCGGGTGACGACCGAGAACGGATTGGTTGCGGCCAGGACGCTCTGTCGAGTCAGTGCGAAGGCGCTGCCGTGAAGGCGCGTCGCCTGCCCGCGCGACGTGACGGCGATAAGACCTCCGGCACTTCCATTCTGCGCGGAGAAGGAGCGCGGCTGCAGTTGGAAGGAACGCGTGGCGGATTCGCCGAAGGTGGCCGAGGTGCGTGGGCTTCCGGCGGAGCCGCGAGGACTGGAGTGGAAGTTCTGGGTGGTGATAAGACCGTCGACGAGAGTGGAGTTGGAGGTCGGCGAGAGGCCATTGACGCTCGGCCCGGCGGCGGCGAGTTCGCTGGTTTCGCGGGCAGCCTCGGGTGTGGCAGGCTCATCGCCGGCGGTTTCGTCGGACGGAGCGGCTGCGAGTGTGGCATTGTGCGCGGCGGAATCGAGCTCCAGGAGCTCGGCCGGATCCAGTGTGGGAAGTGGAGGCGGAGAAGGTTGCGGCGCTTGCGGCTGGCCTGGAGGGCAGGAAGCCAGATCGAGCTCAACTTCGGTGATTGTTCCGGGAGAGATGGAGATGTGCTGCAGAGAGCAGCGACCGGCCTGGAGTGTGTAGTCTCCCGGCGCCAGATCGAGCACGGTGAAGGACCCGCCGTGTGTGGCGTCCACTGTCTTCTGCCAGGTGTTGTCCTCGCGGCGAAGTTGCAGGCTCAACGGGACAGGAGAGACTCGCGGCGGCATGAGAATTCGGCCGCGCAGAGTGCCGTCAACCGGGCTCTGTGCAAAGGCCTGCGAGACGAGCCAGAACCCGAGAACAAGCGGCGCAAGCACAAGCGCAGCGGACCGTGCTGCCAACCAGCGCGGTGACGCTTTGAGAGGAATGAAGCAGACCAGCGACAAACGGACCCTGCTCCGGAACAGGCGGAGCTCCTGAAACGCAGCGAGAGAGTGACACCCGTTGAGCCGCGAGCGGCCAGCGAGAAAGATGGAGCGTGTCTGCAGGCTAGCCGAGGTGACCGCTCTTTGGAAATAGCCCGACGAGTTACCGCCGATGCGCCGGATGGGGACTACAATTCTGACACCGCGGGGAGAACGTGATGCTCGATCCAGGCCGGCTAACCGCGCTGCTCGTGGCCGTCAGTTTTGCGGCCGGGTTGAACCTGTATGTGACGGTCGCAGTGCTGGGCCTACTGGGTCGATTTCATGTGTTGCAGCTGCCGCCGGGGCTGTCGGCGCTGGATCAGACCTGGGTGATTGCGCTGGCGATCGTGCTCAGCGTGATCGAGGCATTCGCGGACAAGATTCCATACGTTGACCTGGTCTGGAACGCGGTGCACACGTTCATCCGAGTGCCTGCGGCGGCGATCCTGGCCTTTCAGGCGGGGAACGGACTTTCACCGGCTGAGCACGCGCTCGTCACTGTGGTTGCGGCTGCGATTGCCGCCGTCGCGCATACGGCGAAGACCTCGGCGCGCGTTGCGGTTTCCGCGACGCCGGAGCCGTTCACCAATGCAGCGCTGAGCACCGGGGAGGACGTTGCTGCGGCGGGGATCACATGGATCGCGACGGTACATCCGTACATCGCTGCGACCATTGTGGTGGCGGCGCTGCTGGCGATCGTCCTTCTGACACACTGGCTGATGCAAGGCGCGCGGCGCGTATTCGCTCGAGCTGCGCCAGCCAGTGCAGTTGCCCGGTGCGACCTCCGTGCAGCCGCAGGAACGTGACAATTAGACTGGTGAAGCGTTGTCATCCGTTCTAGTGTCGACACCCTCCGCCACATCAAGATCCTTTCGCGCTCCACGCAGCCTCTTCTGGGTGGCCTTTGCGCTGCGCGTTGCGTGTATTGCGATCGGGCACACGTACCGGATCCGCGTTATCGGCAATCACTTTGATTTTGGATTTGAAGGCGGACGCATCGCGCAATCGCTGGTTGAGGGGCACGGCTATGCGAATCCCTTCAATGGAGTGAGCGGACCCACTGCATGGATTCCGCCACTGTATCCGCTGCTGCTGGCGCTGGCGTTCAAGCTGTTCGGCGTTTACACGAATGCGGCGGCGTTCTTCGTGATGACCGTGGACAGCCTCTTCTCCGCTCTGATTGCGCCGGCGGTGTATGAGATTGCGGCCCGTTGTTTCGATGCAAACGGGATCGCACGAAGAGCTTCGACGAAAGTCGCGCCGGTGGCGCTGTGGGCGGGATGGCTCTGGGCGTTGTATCCCGCTGCGCTGCAGTTCGCGGTGCACTGGCTGTGGGATACATCGCTGTCGGCATTCCTGTTTGCGTGGACGGTTGTGCTGGCGCTGCGGCTTCGCGGGACGGGTGAAGAGGAGCGGGATGGTGCAGCGCAGTGGGGACGATGGGCTGCGTTCGGCGCGTTGTGGGGCCTGACGGCGCTTTCGAATGCATCGCTGCTCATTGGCCTGCCGGCAATGGGGTTGTGGGTAATCTGGCCGAAGCTGCGGTCGTTGCGGCTGTCGCGGGTGTGGGCTGGGCCGATGGTGGCGGCGATTGCGCTGATCGTCGTGATGATGCCGTGGTGGGTCCGCAATGAGCGCACGCTGCACACGTTCGTCGCAACGCGCTCGAACTTCGGCGCGGAACTGTATGAGTCGACGCTGCCATCGCATGACGGATATCCATGGGGGCCGACGCTTCCGATGTGGCCGGGCGATCCAAAGTTTCAGCTCTATGTACGCATGGGTGAGTTGCCTTACTCCGCGATGAGAAAGCAGCAGGCGATGGAGCGGATTCGCGAGAACCCAAAGCAGATCGCGAAATGGACGGTCGACCGCTTTTTCTTCTTCTGGGACAACGTTCCGCATCCGCTGGAGAATCATCCGATGCGGGAGTATGGACGGCGGCTGAACTATGCGTTCCTGAGTCTCGCAGGATTGATGGGCCTGGCGGTCGCGCTGCGGCGGCGCGTGCCGGGAGCGACGCTGATGGGATGGATGTTTCTGCTGCTGCCGTTGCCGTACTATCTGGTTACCGTGCAGGCACGCTTTCGTCATCCGCTGGAGCCGCTGATTACGGTGCTGGGCGTGTACCTCTTCCGCTCGACAGAGCCGCGAAAGCTGCGTGATCCGGCTGCTGGAGCCGATCTCGTGAGATGAGAGACTGACTGGGATGAGCGAAGCGAAGACTTCTCCGAGGATTCTTGTGCAGCGCTTACTGCCTGCGGCGCAACTGCCACGCTATGCGCATACCGGGCCATACGGCGACCTGGCGGCGGACCTGTTCGCGGCGGAGTCGATGACGCTGGCTCCAGTTGGTGAACCGGGAAGCACCGCTGCAGTACGCACAGGGCTCGCGTTGGAGCTGCCCTCGTCGCACGGCGCGCTGGTGGAGGACCGCTCCGGTCTTGCGTTGCGCGGTGTGACAACACTCGCCGGAGTCATCGATCCTGGATATCGCGGCGAGTTGAAGGTCATCATCACAAATCTGTCGCCGGAGCCGCAGACGATTGCGCCGGGCCACAGGATCGCGCAACTGCGCGTAGTGGAGCGTATCCAGGCGAGCTTCGAGGAGACAGACATGCTCGCGGAGACGACACGCGGACAGGGCGGCTTCGGCTCTACGGGAGTGTAGCTGTGGGGGTCCGCGACGACGCAGGCGATGCTGATCTGGCGGCGAAGCTGCTTTCGATCGCCGGGCATTGCGATCGCTCTGCAAAAGCCGCCGCCGATGGCCTGCCAGCGGGCTTTGGGCAGGTCGATGATGTGATCGTGCTGGTCCAACCCTTGCGATTGGTTCCGGCAGACGAAGATCAAAGTGCGCTGGAGTCGACGCTGTGGCGGCTTGCGGAGAAAAACTTTGTCACGGGAACGCAGGCCATTGCTGAAGGCGGTCTGTGGACGGCGATTGTCGGCGGCTGTGCGTCGCGAGGATTCGGCTTTCATGCAGGGCTCACCGAGAACGAAGGCGCAACGGCAGCAGACGCACTGTTGCGCGAACGCCGTGGTTGCGCGCTGGTGAGCGCGCGGCCGAAGGCTCATATGCCGCTCGCGAACATGGTGGAGCGTGGCGGGATGTTCACAGCGGAGGCGATCGCTCGCGTCACCGCGGGAACCATTCGCGTGCAGTGGATGGGAGAGCTGGTGCTCGAAGCAGAACGCCTCCAGTTCGATCAGGACTGCTGAAGCTGGCTCACAAAAAAGAGTGCCCGGAGAACCGGGCACTCTGCGTTTGTGACTTGCAGTGATTAGCGATGGCCGTGGTCGCCGCCACCCTGGTGTCCGTTGTTGCCGCCACCATGTTCGCCTCCACCGTGGGGCTGCTGTTGCTGCGGTGCAGGGTGAGCCTGCGGCGGCGGGCCCTGCGGGTGAGGCTGTGGGGCCGGACGGCTTTCAGGGCGGGGGACTTCCATGTGCTGTTGCGGTTGCGGCATCGGACGGTTCTCCATCCGCGGCTGCGGTTGCGGCTGAGGCTGAGGACGATACTCGGCATGCGGAGCCTCTGCTCGAGGTTGCGGCTGAGGCTGCGGTTGCGGCATCGCTCGATTTTCAGCGCGAGGCTGTGGTTGTGAATGATTCTCGAAGCGAGGCTGTACAGCGTTCGGCTGCGGCTGCATCGCGCGGTTCTCGCCATGCGGCGCCTCTACCCGCGGCTGCGAACGATTGTCATAGTGAGGATTTGCGGCGTTCGGTTGGGGCTGAGGCTGCGAATGATTTTCAAACCGCGGGTTCGCATTCGGTTGAGGCTGCATCGCGCGGTTCTCGCCATACGGCGCCTCTACCCGCGGCTGCGAACGATTGTCATAGTGAGGATTTGCAGCGTTCGGTTGGGGCTGAGGTTGTGAATGATTCTCGAACCTCGGGTTCGCATTCGGCTGCGGCTGCATCGCGCGATTCTCTACGCGCGGCTCATTGGCGTAGGGCTGGCCGTGCGACCCGCGCTCGTTCATATAGGCAGCGTTTGGCTGTCCCGGCCGAACATCGGGCGTCGGACGAGCAGCTTCAACGCCACGGGGAGCAGGCGCGACGCCGTGGGTATTCGCGAAGCCATGCTGCGCATAGGCCTCCGACGGACGGCCATGATTTACGGCGAAGGTCTGCCCACGATTCTGCGAGGCTTCGACGCGCGCCTGCCGCTGCACCGCCATCGGGGCGTCGTGACGTTCATGCATCGCTGCAACCTCCGCCGGGCGAGGCTGCACATTGAGACCGCCACGACCGCCGTTGTAGCTCACGCGATTGACCGGATGAACTCCGTAACGGACGTTGTTGTAAACCACCGGGCGCTCATAAACGGTGCGAATTCCGCCGCCCACGCGGGTCACAGCGCGGTTGTAGTAGAAGCTGTTGCCGCTCCAGTAGCCGCCAAAGTAACCGATGCCGATATAGCCGAAGCCGTAGTCGATGCCACCGTAATAGCCGACGTGACGTCCCCAGTAGCCGTGGTGGAGCCGGTAGCGGCCGTTGTACCAGCCCCAGTAAGGCGGCGTCCAAAGGGCGCCATAGTAGGGCGCTTCAACCCACGCGCCCGGAACCCAGTAGTAGCCATACGGTCCCCACGCCCAATAGCCCGGGGTCCAGATGTAGTCAGGACCGGGCGCGGGTGGCTGGTCGTACACAGGTAACTCGGGCGGGGCCTGGGTTGTCTCCTCAAGGGCCTCTTCACCAGCCTGCTCGGTGTCGCTGGGATAGTAGCCGCCGGGCTGTTGCGGGTACGCCTGCTCGACCGGCGCGGGCGCCTGCTGCGGGTAGGACTCGCCCTGCTGTTGCGGATTGTAGGAGGCGTTCTCTGCGAGGACCTGGGCCTGCCCGTTGGCCGGCGCGAGATTCGCCTGCGCCGGATCGGGTCCGGAGTTCGCCGGGCTGCTGTGGCACCCGGCCGCGAGCGCCATCGCGCCCGATAAAGCGAACGCGCCAAACGCGCGACGAATTGTTTTGGTTTCGACTTGCATCACCTTAGCTCCTGGCCTGCCCTCTGACTGTCTCCGGGCAGGTCCCCTGCTGATAAGTACAAACCCGTCAGCTTTGTATAAGATGCGGTGCGCCCGGCAATCGTGAAGCGTATCACGAACGAATTCTTATCTGCGGGAAGGACAGGGGTTGGAGGATGGAGCGGATGTGGCAAAAGAGCTACACTGTGAGCATGTTGCGCTCCCCCATCAAGCGCTTCCGCCGCGGACGTCACGACCGCGGGCGTTTCCTCTGCTAAAACGCCGCGCTTCTTTCTCGCTATCATCCAGAATTGTTCTGCCTGTCATTCGCCCGAGGTGCTCTCCGATGAGCCGCGTGCCGATGCGGGCCTCATCCACTGCCAGCGTCCCGAAGAACGACGTGAAGTGCAGCGCTCCGTAAGGAGCTTCAAGGAGATCTTGTTATGGCTACCTCAAATGCTCATCCTGATAGCTTTCACGCAGCCGGCGAACTGAAGTCCGGCAACAAGACAGTGCGCTACTTCCGCCTGAACGCGCTGGAGTCAAGCGGCGCGAAGCTGGAGCGTCTGCCCTATTCGCTGCGCATCCTGCTCGAAAACCTGCTGCGCCGCGAAGATGGCGTGACCGTGACGGCCGATGACATTCGCTTCCTCGCCAGGTGGGACGCGAAGGCTGAGCCCTCGCGCGAGATCGCCTTCATGCCCGCGCGCGTGCTGATGCAGGACTTCACCGGCGTGCCGGCCGTCGTGGACCTCGCTGCGATGCGCGACGCGATGAAGCAGCTGGGTGGCGATGCCGAGAAGATCAATCCGCTGGTGCCGGCAGAGCTGGTGATCGATCACTCCGTGCAGGTGGATGAGTATGGAAGCGCCCAGGCCTACGATCTGAATGCTGCGCTCGAGTTTCAGCGCAACCGCGAGCGCTACGCCTTCCTCAAGTGGGGACAGACTGCCTTCCGCAACTTCTCCGCAGTGCCACCGGGAATGGGCATCTGCCACCAGGTGAACCTCGAGTACCTCGCGCGCGTCGTCTTCACTACGACGGAGAGCGACGGCTCCATCGTCGCCTATCCGGACACGCTCGTCGGCACGGACTCACACACCACGATGATCAATGGACTCGGCGTGCTCGGCTGGGGCGTGGGCGGCATTGAGGCCGAGGCTGCGATGCTCGGCCAGCCGGTGAGCATGCTGGTTCCGCAGGTTGTCGGCTTCAGGCTGACCGGCAAGCTGCGCGAGGGCGCGACCGCGACAGACCTGGTGCTCACCGTGACCGAGATGCTGCGCAAGTTCGGCGTTGTCGGTAAGTTCGTCGAGTTCTACGGCCCCGGCATCAGCGAGTTGCCGCTCGCCGACCGCGCGACCATTGCGAACATGGCGCCTGAGTATGGCGCGACGTGCGGCATCTTCCCGGTGGATGCAGAGACGCTGAAGTATCTTCGACTCACCGGCCGCAGCGAAGAACAGATCGCGCTCACCGAGGCATACTACAAAGCGCAGGGCCTCTTCCACACGCCCAATGCACCGGAGGCAGAGTACTCGGGCACGCTGGAGCTCGATCTGAGCAAGGTCGAGCCGAGCGTTGCCGGACCGAAGCGGCCGCAGGATCGCGTGCTGCTGCGCGAAACACCGGAGAGCTTCGCCAAGGTGCTGCCAACTCTGCTGGGGCCGAACGCAAACAAGAACGAGGTGCGACAGATGGTCCGCTGGGAGGGCGAAGGCGGCCATACATCCGCAGACGGAAACCTCGCAAGTTCCGTCGGCTCTCCCGCACCGGAGGTTCCGGTGAGCGTGACGGTGACGGCGACATCGCACGAAAAACCGACGGGCGGAAAGCAGGAGGATGTTTCCACGGAGCACACCGTCCGCGCGCGCTTCGGCGTCGATCCGGACCGCTATCTCAGCAATGGTTCGATCGTCATCGCGGCGATCACCTCGTGCACGAACACGATCGAATCCCTACGTGATGGTTGCTGCCGGCCTGCTCGCGAAGAAGGCAGTCGAAGCCGGACTGAGCACGCCGCCATGGGTGAAGACCTCGCTCGCGCCGGGCTCGCGCGTCGTCACCGACTACTACACGCGCGCCGGTCTGCTGCCGTATCTCGACAAGCTGCGCTTCCAGGTCGTCGGCTACGGTTGCACGACGTGCATCGGCAACTCCGGCCCGCTGCCCGAAGACGTTTCGAAGTCCATCGAGGAGCACGGCCTCGTTGCTGTCAGCGTGCTCAGCGGCAATCGTAACTTCGAGGGCCGTATCTCGCCGGAGGTGCGCGCGAACTACCTGATGTCGCCGCCGCTTGTCGTGGCGTACGCGCTCGCGGGACACATCGAGCACAACTTCGACACCGAACCGCTGGGCAAGAGCAAAGATGGCAAGCAGGTCTTCCTGCGCGACATCTGGCCGAGCCAGAAGGAGGTTGCCGATGCGGTTGCTGCATCCATTGACTCCGAGATGTTCCGCAAGCAATACAGCACTGTGAGCGACGGCGATGCCAACTGGCAGAACCTCAAGTTCCCCAGCGGAGACACCTACGGATGGGAGGGCGACTCGACCTACATCCGCAAGGCGCCGTACTTCGACGGCATGTCGGCTACGCCCGCTGCTGTCGAAGACATCACGAACGCTCGCGTGCTCGCGGTGCTGGGTGATTCGGTGACGACGGATCACATCTCGCCGGCGGGCTCCATCAAGCAGAACGGCCCCGCGGGCAAGTACCTCACCGAGCATGGCGTGAAGCCGTTCGAGTTCAATTCGTATGGCTCGCGGCGTGGCAACCACGAGGTGATGGTGCGCGGGACTTTTGCCAACGTGCGTCTGCGCAACAAGCTCGCGCCCGGAACCGAAGGCGGCGTCACGCGTCTGCTGCCCGAAGGAACCGGCATGAGCATCTACGACGCCTCGGTCGAGTACGCGAAGCGCGGGACGCCGCTCTGCATTCTTGCCGGCAAGGAGTACGGCTCTGGTTCGTCGCAGGGACTGGGCCGCTAAAGGGCCCAGGCTGCTCGGCATCCGCTTCGTCATCGCCGAAAGCTACGAGCGTATTCACCGCTCGAACCTTGTCGGCATGGGCATCCTTCCGCTGCAGTTCCTCGCGGGGCAGAGCGCCGAGACGCTGCAACTGACCGGCGAAGAGGTATACCGCGTCGGCGATCAGCCGGGACAACTGCGAGCCATGCTCGACAGCAAGTTCGCCAACGGCAAGCTGCTCACAATCATTGCGGAGTCGGACCAGGGCAGGACAACGGAGTTCCAGGTCGCGGTGCGCATCGACACGCCGCAGGAGATCCTCTACTACCAGCACGGCGGCATTCTGCAGTATGTGCTGCGGCAGCTTGCGGGCAAGGCGTAACAATGGGTCTTTTCCGCAAGAAGCTGAAGCAGGAACACAAGGTGATGCTGCAGCACGACCGCTCCGGCGGCGTGCTGCAGCACGAATATCACCGCGCGACACCCGAGTGCCCGCACCCTGAGCAGTGGTCGATGTTCGACTCGATGACTGCAGAAGTCGAGGTGCTGGAGTTGCTGGCAACATTGGTCACGACGCTGAAGCCACAGCTCATCGTCGAGACGGGAAGCTTTCTCGGAGTGTCCACCGAATGGATTGCGCGCGGGCTTCAGCGCAATGCAGAAGGCGGAGCTCCTGCGGGCAAGGTCATCAGCTGCGAATACGATCCTGTTGTCTTCGAGCGAGCGAAGGAGCGCTTTGCTGGGAATCCGCTGTCGAGATTCATCGATCTTCGCAACGAGAGCTCGCTCGAGATGAAGATCGATGGCACGATCGATCTGCTCTTCTCCGACTCCGACCCCGATCTGCGCGAGGCGGAAGTGAAGCGCTTTCTGCCGCAGATGAATCCCAACGGTCTGATCGTCATCCATGATGCGAGCTCACACCTGAAGACAGTGCGCGACGCCGCGAAGAAGCTGGAACGCGAAGGCCTGATCTCCGTGCTGCTGTTGCCCACGCCGCGTGGACTGGTGCTGGCGCAGCCGAGAAGCGCGCTCGCGTAGGCCACTACTCGTCGGTGGCGGCGTTCGATAGCATAGAAGCATGGCTGTGACCGGCGAACGCACAATGTATCTTCCCGAGATTCTGGCGCACACGCGGACGGTCGTTGCCGAGCGCAAGAAGACTGCCGATCTGCCGTCGCTGGAACGCGCGGCAACAGCGCACACCCCGCGCGGCTTTGCCTTGGCGTTGCGCGCGAAGGCCCTGCGCGGTCCTGCAATCATCGCCGAGCTGAAGAAGGCCTCTCCCTCAAAGGGCCTCATCCGCGCCGACTTTGATCCCGCCGCACTGGCTGCCGAGATGCAGGACGCGGGCGCTGCAGTGCTCTCCGTCCTCACCGACGAAAAGTTCTTCCAGGGCTCGCTTGAAAATCTGCGGCTCGCGTCAGCGGCGACCACAATTCCCTGCCTGCGCAAAGACTTCATGGTCGATCCATTCCAGGTCGTAGAGGCGCGCGCAAACGGAGCAGACGCGATTCTGCTGATCGTCGCAGCACTGACGGACGCGGAGCTGCGCACGCTCCGCGAGGAAGCACGGCGGTGGGAGTTGGACGTGCTCTGCGAAGTCCACGACGCGGCAGAGTTGGAGCGGGCCCTGCCGCTCGAGTGCGAATGCGTAGGCGTAAACAGCCGCGACCTGCGCACCTTCGAGGTCTCTCTCGAACGCGCCTGCGAACTTGCGGCACACTTGCCGCGGTCGGCGGTCCACGTTGCAGAGAGCGGAATCCACACGCGCGAGGACATGCAGCGGCTGCGCGATGCAGGCTACGAGGCGTTTCTGATCGGCGAGTCCTTGATGAAACAACCGCGACCCGGCGAGGCGCTGAAGCGCTTGCTTCACGGAGAGGGCTAACGCTCATGTTCATCAAGATCTGTGCGAACACGAATCTCGCCGATGCGCAGCTCGCCGCTGAGTTGGGTGCGGATGCAGTCGGCTTCGTCTTCGCGCCCAGCCGCCGTCGCATGAACGCGGCGCAGGTCGCCGAGATCACACCGCATCTTCCCGGCAGCGTGCTCACCGTCGGCGTCTTCGCCACGACGGACGCCGACGAGATTATCCGCGACGTTCGTGAAGCCCATCTGCAGGCTGCACAGCTTCACAACGAGACGAACCCCGACCTCATCGCGAAATTGAACGATGCGTTCGAAGGACATGTGCGTCTCATCCAGACTGTTCCCTTCAACGTGCACTCAGGCGACAACGCTGGCTTCTCTGCTGCCCTGGCTCGCACGCTGACCACACCGGGTCTGTGGGCCGTGCTGGTGGATGCCGCTCGCCGAGGAAAGTCAGGAGGCCTGGGTATGGCGTTCGACTGGGAACTCGCCGCGCAGGAGATCCGTCTCGCCTGCAACACCGCCGCTGCTGCTTCCGGGCAAGAGTTGCCGCCTCTCATCGTGGCCGGTGGGCTGCACTCCCGCAACGTCACCGCGGCCATCGATGTGCTCGAACCCTGGGGCGTCGATGTGGCCAGCGGAGTCGAGGCGGAGCCCGGCCGCAAAGACCCGCAACGACTGCGCAGTTTTATCTCCGCGGCGCGAGGCTCGGTCAAGGTGGCATGAGATCAAGCAAGGTGAGCCATGGAGATACGTGACGCGGCACTCTCCGACATCGCGCAGATCACCGAGCTCTACAACTCGATCGTGCTGACCTCGACCGCAATCTACAACGATCGCTGTGCCACCGCCGAGGAGCGGGCGGACTGGTGGGTCCGCCGCGTGGAACAAGGCTTTCCCGTCATCGTCGCCGTCGAAGGAGCCTCAGTCTTAGGCTATGGGTCCTTCGGCGAGTTCCGATCCTGGCCCGGCTACCGCTTCACCGTAGAAGGCACGGTGCACATTCGCGAGGACGTGCGCGGACATGGCATCGGCAGGTTGCTGCTCGCTGAGTTGATCGCTCGTGCGCGGGCGATGGGCAAACACGTCATCGTCGCCGGCGTGGACTCCGAAAATCAGGCGTCGCTGCGCTTCCTTCAGCGCGAAGGATTTCTACCAGCCGGCCAATTGAAGGAGGTCGGATACAAATTCGGTCGCTACCTTCACCTGAACTTCCTCCAGTACTGGCTGACAGACCCGGGCTCCCTCCCGCCTTCAAGTGACCTGGGCTCAAAAACCTAAAGCAGTCCTTGAACAGGGTGTTAACTCCCGTGGTTCCGGCTCATTAGACTTCCGCGTAAGTATCAGAAGCGTCAAGGGAATCCCGGAAACTACTTTCTCCTTCCGTCTGACGGACCTATACTTTGGCTCAAGCTCGGAAGTTCGCCTCTGAGCGGCAGGCTTCTTTAATCGCATGGGAACCCATCAGCCAATTCGGAAGACCGTAACGCCTGAGATCCCGGACAAGCTCTACTTCCGCATCGGCGACGTAGCGCGGCTCTGCGAAGTTCCAGCCTATGTCCTCAGGTTCTGGGAGACCGAGTTCCCGCAGCTGAAGCCCAACAAGGGCGGCACCGGGCAGCGGCTCTATCGCAAGCGTGACGTGGAGATGGCCCTCCGCATCAAGAGCCTGCTCTATGACCAGGGCTACACGATTCCCGGCGCACGGCAGGTCTTCAAAGTCGAAGCGAAGGCCCGTGAAGCCGCTACACCGTTCGAAGTCACTCCGGCAACAGCGCCCGCACCGGCTCTTGTCCCCATGGACGCGGGCGCAGGCGCAACTACAGCCGACAAGTCCGTGCGGATCGAGGCGCGCCTGAAGGCTCTCCGGAAAGAGATGCAGGAATTGATCGCGATGCTGGGCGGTCCTGCCGCGACGGCTGATGCTCCGCTGGCTCGGCCCAAACCGCTGCGGCCGCGTCTCGTAAGCGACTCCCGGCCCCTGGCCGCGAAGCCTGAACTGAAGGCCGCAAAGCCCGAACCCAAGCCGGCGATGAGGCCTGAACCGAAGATTGTCGAGCGGCGGCAGGGTGACCTGTTCCCGATTGAATGAACCCGTTGGAACCACCTATTCCCCCATCTGAGATTCCACCCGCAGCGGAGATTCCGGCCCAGGAGATGGCCGGCCTGAGCGAGCTTCCGCCCTCTGCTGCGAGGCCGCTGAACCCGCTCGGAAATCACGCTTCGGGTGTCTGGGGCTCTCTCACAAGCACACGGCAGCGTCGGCGACGCTGCTGCTCAGCCTCTTCGCGCTACTTTCGCGTGTCATCGGGCTCATCCGCGACAAGTACATCGCCTACACCTTCGGCGCCGGCCCGCAGACGGACGCATACAACATCGCGTTCAACCTGCCGGATTTGGTGAACTATCTGCTCATCGGCGGAGCCGCCTCGATCAGCTTTGTCACCATCCTGAGCCGCTATCGCGAGCAGGGCCGCGACGAAGAGGGCGAGGTTGCGCTGTCCGTGATTCTGAACACGATGGCGCTCGTGCTCGGGTCTGCGCTGTTCCTCGCAGAGTTCCTCACGCCCTTCTATATCCGGATCTACTCAAAGGGCGATCCTGCACAGGATGCGCTCGCCGTCCACATGACGCGCATTCTCCTGCCGGGACAACTCTTCTTCTTCGCGGGTGGCGTGCTTGCGTCGGTCGCGCTGGTGCGGAAACAGTTCGGCTATCAGGCGATATCGCCGCTGGTGTATTCCGCGGGCATCATCTTCGGCGGTGTTATCGGCGCACGTTGGCTCGGAATTCCTTCCCTCGCGTGGGGTGCGCTGGCGGGTGCGATCTGCGGTCCGTTTCTCGTGAATGCCCTGGCAGCGCGGCGCGCGGGCGTACGCTGGCTGCCGGTGCTCGATCGTCACAATGAAGGTCTGCGCGACTGGGTGAAGATGTCGATCCCGATGATGTTCGGCGTAACCATCGTCTTCATGGACACGCAGATCCTGCAGTTCTTTGCCAAACATGAAACCGGCGACATCACGCGCCTGATGAACGCGAAGAAGCTCTTCACGGCGCCGATGGCCATCATCGGCCAGGCTGCAGGGGCCGCATCCCTTCCCTTCTTTGCTTCGCTCTTTTCGGCGAACAGGATGGAGGAGTTTCGCGGCGCCGTCGGACGATCGGTAACGCGCATCGCCTCCGTTGCACTGCTTCTGGCATCGGCGATGGTCGCTTTAGCCGCTCCCATCTGCGACCTCGTGCTGCGCGGCGGCCACTACACACGCGCGGACTCGTTGCGCACCGCGATGTTCCTCGCGATCTTTTCGTTGTCGCTCGCCCTGTGGAGCTCGCAGGCAATTTACATTCGCGCGTTTTATGCCGCGGGGCAGACACTGCCGCCCATGGTGGCTGGAACGATCATCACCGTTGTGTCGCTGCCGGTGTACTGGGGTCTGCATGCGCGCTTCGGAGCAATGGGGCTCGCGTGGGCTTCGAACCTGGCAATTCTCACGCACACCGTGACGCTCGCTGTTCTGTTGCACGTGCGCAAACTGATGCCGCTCGCAAGAGTGGACCGCCGCGAGCTCACAAAGTCTCTCGCTGCTGCCGTCGTCTCCGTCGTCGTCGTCATCGAGCTGCTGCGCTTCATGCCGGAACGCCACGGGCACCTTTGGAATGCACTCTTACTTGCCGTGGGCGCCTCTGTCTGGGCGGGCATTTGCTGGATCGTTCTGCGGCTCACCAAAGCTCAGCTTCCCGCTGAACTGATGCGCCGCGCGAGAGCATAGCTCCACGCGCGGCGTTTTCACTTCCCAAATTGTCTTGTTGCGCGGTTAGTCGGTCGCTTTAGTACGGGCTGTTGGCCTTCGCCGCAGCGCGATCAGCTTCGTCCTGCTTCTCGTTGGCCTTGCGCACCTTGTCACTGTTGGCTGCCTTGGCTTCTGCGTGGTCGGCCTTCGCCTGCGCCTTGTCGGCCTTTTCTTCTTTCTTCAGCTGATGATGGGTCATCGGCTCAACGGGCGCGGATGATGTCGCGCTGGTTGTGGTCGTTGTCTGCGTCGTTGTCTGATGCTGCGTCGCTTCTTGCGCAAGGGCCGGGGCCGCACTGATTGCGAAGGCTGTTACCAAAATTGTTAGACCTTCTGGTTTCAAAAATTTCATAGGAACTCATCCTCCTCGACCTTAGACGGCAGACGAGGAAGCCGCGTGGTCTCATCGCGCGTTCAAATCACGCATCCTTTGCATCTTCATACTCTTCATGCCACTTCATCTGGATCGCTTCCAACAGACCCTCGCTGGATTTTTGAGGATCTCCAACGAACCCAGGCAACTCCGTAATCCATTTGTGCATGTCCGTGAAGCGCACGGTGTAAGGATCGAGGTCCGGAAACTTTTCCTGCAGCTGAATGGCTATCTCGAGTGTGTCGCTCCAGTTGATCTCGCGTGGCATCGTGTCGCTCCTTCGTCTGAGGTTCAGTCTATTCGAGCGGGAAGGCCTGAAACTATTCGAGCGGGAAGGCCTGAATGCGCGGCTGGAGTGCCATTCACGGTAAAATAAAGACAGGAATGATTGCACAGCCCCCACAGAAGAGTACTCCCGGAGCGAAGCCTGCCCGCCGGCGCATGACAGCGCAACGGCGCCTCATTGCCGCGTCGCGCAGGTTCCGCGAGCTGCGCAGCATCGGCTCGGCTCTGACAGACACCGCGCATCCGTACATGGCGCATATTGTGCCGATGCGGCGCTGCAATCTGGCCTGCACCTACTGCAACGAGTTCGACGATTTTTCCAAGCCCGTCGACATCGACGAGATGCGCCGACGCATCGGCGAGCTCGGACGTCTCGGCACCTCCGTCATCACCATCTCCGGCGGCGAGCCGCTGCTGCACCCCGAGCTCGACGACGTCATTCGCGCGATCCGCAAGACCGGCGCCATCGCCGGCATGATCACCAACGGCTATCTGCTGATGCCCGATCGCATCCACCGCCTCAACAAGGCCGGCCTCGATCACATGCAGATCTCGATCGACAACGTCATGCCCGACGAGGTCTCGAAGAAATCGCTGAAGGTCCTCGACGCCAAGCTGCGCATGCTCGCCGAGCACGCCGACTTTCACGTGAACATCAACTCCGTGGTCGGCGGCGGCATCCCTCATCCTGAGGACGCGCTCACGGTCTCCAAGCGCGCGCTGGAGCTCGGCTTCAGTTCCACCATCGGGATCATCCACGACGGCACCGGCCAGCTCAAGCCGCTCGGCGAGCGCGAGCGCAAGGTCTGGGACGAAGTCCGCCGCCTCACACGCCGCAGCTACTCCCGCTTCAATCACTTTCAGGAAGCCATCGCCAACGGCCAGCCGAACGACTGGCGTTGCCGCGCCGGCTCGCGCTACCTGTACGTCTGCGAGAACGGCCTGGTGCACTACTGCAGCCAGCAGCGCGGCTATCCCGCGATCCCCATCGCCGACTACACCACCGAGCGCGTGAAGCGCGAGTTCCTCACCGAGAAGAGCTGCGCTCCCAACTGCACCATCTCCTGCGTGCACCAGGTCAGCTACATCGACCACTGGCGCGCCCCGCAGACCTCCAGCACCACGCCGGGCGGCGCAGGCGAATCCGGCCTCGTACAGATTCAGTAGCGTCTCAACTAACTACTTGGCAGCCAGCGCTGCTTCACGGAAAATGAGCGGCATGCGTTTGGGATCCTTTTCCTTGTCCTGCGTGGGCGCCGCCCTGCTTAGCGTCGTTACGCTTTCACCTGCGCACTGCTCTTCAAAACTGTCGCCCCAGAAGCAGGCCGAGCTCGCGGGCACGAAGAACGGCCTCGCGGGCGCGACCAGGCCCTGGCATGTCCTTGCCAAGTTCGAGACCTTCGACAAGGACGGTAAGCACTCCAACAGCGGAACCTTTGAAGAGTGGTGGTTCAGCCCCACAAGCTACAAGTCGGTCTACACCGGCGAAACCCTCCACCAGACCGACGTCGCAACTCCGCAGGGTCTCTTCCGCGCGGGGGATCAGCGATGGGCCACCATGGAAGAGGAACAGATTCCGCAACTTTTGCTCTCCCCGCAGAGTGGTTCCTTTGATCCCGAAGCGTATTGGCTCCTCGATGAAGACCATGCCTATGCGGGAGATAAACTGCACTGCATTCTCCTCACGCCGCCTCACGCTCTCGGCAGGCAGACAATCGCACCGCAAACCAATGACGGGACGGACTTCACACTCGCACCGTCATTCTGTCTCGATCCCGACACGGGCGCCTTACGGACACAGTCCGGGGGACCAAACCGGATCAACACAGTGTTCAATCAGGTCACTGAATTCGGTGGTCAGTTTGTCGCGCATCACGTGCAGCGCGCCGCGCAGGGCAAGCTTTCACTCGATCTCAAGATCGTGACATTGGAGGAGCTTCCAGATGGAAGTCGACCGCCGGCAGCCGAACCAGGTAGCCAGGGGCCGCTTCAAGGCCCCATCGATCTTCCCAACGGGTGGATGACGATAGCAAAGGGAGAAGCCGACTTCCGGGAAACCTTCGGTCATGCGGTTGCACTGCTTCCACAGAACGCAACAACGAAGGTCACGCTCAAGGTCGCGATCGACAACGCCGGGCGCGTAACGGATGTTCAGTTGGTAGAAGGTCCAAGAGATTTCGGCGGAGTCCTCGCGAAGGCCATGAGAAAGGTCACATTCGTCCCGTTCCGGTTGGCCGGCGCACCCGTGGCCGTCAACCAGACAGGAACGTTTACGGTGAACACACAGTCCGCACCTGGCAGAATGATTCAACTTCCCTAGCCAACTGTCGCAATCGGCGCAAATGACAAAGGCCCCCGCAACGGGCGGCCTTTGTTTTCCGACAGACTAGTCTTGTGCGCAGCAGTAGCAGTGTGGTGCGTCGACGCCGTCGTAGGCTCAGCCACCCATGTCTTCGCCTGGTCGATGGCCGCATCCAGCTGCGATACGTCTTTGACTTGAATCCACCGATGCGGCGTCGCAATGATGATTGTCGGCGTGAATTGCAGGCCCATCTTTTTGCCGAGGTCGACCTCCGCGTCTATCTCGCGTTGAAGCTGTCCTGTGGGGTCCACCACAAAGGGCATCTGCTTGCCGTGCGCTGCCATGAACTGCTTGGTGAAGTTGAGGAGGTCGTCCTGCGAGGCAATCCTGTACTGCGCCGCAAAGACCTGCCGGCGGTAATCCTCCGCAAGCTGCGGCGAGATCTTGTCCTTCATGTAGCGCGAATACAGCGCCGCCTGGTGGCTCCAGATGTGGCCCGGGATCAGAAAGTCATACTCCAGCAATGGGATCTTGTACTGGTTCACGGCCATGTGCACGAACGGAAACGCATGCGCGCAGGCCGGGCACTCAAGGTCTTCCCATTCGATGATCGCCAGCTTTGTGCCCGCCGGGGGCTTGAACATCGAAGTGTCCGTGAAGTGGTCCACCTGGTTCGGCGGCATCGAGGTCTGGGCGACGGCGGCTACCGAGGCGAAGGACCCAAACAAGGCAATGGCGAGGAGACGGCGAAGACCGGAAGAACGCACTCGGTTGAACCTTTTGAGCAAAGTGTTGCTCTCCTTCTATTCAATCACCAAGGCTCATCCCGCGCCAATTCGGGCGCGTTTTCCGGGTCCTCCGATGCTATCCTCTGAAGCGAAGGAAAATCGAAATGACGCTTGCTCTTGCGGTTCTGCAGATTCTGACGCTCCTCGCGGTCGCCGCCTTGCTGCTTCGTCGTCGCGAGGGAAAGGACGACCCCCGGGTAGCAGCCCTCGCAACCGATCTGCCTGCGCAATTTGCCCGTCTTGAGGCCCGGCTGACTGCCGTCGATGAGCACCTGCGCAGCAATGTCGCCCAATTGCGGGCAGACACCTCCGCGGAGGCACAGGCGGGCCGTGAAGCTGCCGAGCGCTCGGCCAGCGCACTACGCGGTGAGGTGCTGGGCACCGTTCAGGCGCTTGGCGAAACGCTGCGAACGGGCCTCGAAAGCTTCCGCAATGACAACGCACGCGGGGCCGATGCGCTGCGGTCTGCCGTCGACGCCCAGATGGGCGGAATGAACCAGCGTTTCATGGGCTTCGCCAGCGACATGGCCAGGCAGCACGGCGAAAACCGCGACGCCCTGGACGCACGCCTGACGGAACTCGGCAACCTGCACGCCGCGCATCAGGAGAAGCTCCGCGGCTCGGTGGAAGAGCGTCTCGAGAAACTGAATCAGGCCAACGCCGCGAAGCTCGAGGAGATGCGCCAGACGGTCGACGAGAAACTCCACGCCACACTGCAGACGCGCCTCACGGAAAGCTTCGGCCAGGTCACCGATCAGCTCACCAAGGTCCACGCCGGGCTGGGCGAGATGACCAAGCTCTCCGCCGGTGTCGATGACCTCTCGCGCATCTTCACCAACGTGAAATCGCGCGGTGGTTTCGCTGAGGTCCAACTCGGCATGCTGCTGCAGCAGATGCTTGCGCCGAGCCAGTTCCAGCAGAACGTCCGCGTCAAGCCGAACACCCAGGAGGCCGTCGAATACGCGGTGAAGTTCCCCACGCCGCAGGGCGAAACGCTTCTGCCCATCGACGCCAAGTTCCCGCGCGAGGCCTGGGAGCGGCTGGAGACAGCCTACGAAACCGGCTCAGCCGCGGAGATCGCTGCCGCGGGCAAGGCATTTGAGTCGGCCATCCGCGTCGAGGGTAAGCGCATCTGCGACAAGTACATCGCGCCACCCACAACAACCTCTTTTGCCATCATGTTCCTGCCCACAGAAGGCCTCTATGCCGAGGTCATGCGCCGCGACGGCCTCCAGTCGGATCTGCAGCAGAACTGTCGAGTGACCATCGCCGGTCCGAGCACGCTGTCGGCAATCCTCAACAGCTTCCAGATGGGTTTCCACATGCTGCAGATGCAGGAGAAGGGCGACGAGGTCTGGAAGGTGCTCGCTGCAGCGCGTACGCAGTTCGGCAAGTTCGAAGATCTGATGGGAAAGATGAGCAAGGACGTCGAGAAGGTCCAGAACACGCTCGGCGACGTGGCAACGCGCACACGCGCCATCAATCGCACGCTGCGCGACGTCAGCGTCGAGCCAAACGGAACTTCGCTCCCCGGACGCGGAGCTCTCACGGGGATGCTGCCCTTGCTGGCAGCAGAGGACGACGAGTAATTGGATCGTGTGGGGCTGACGGTCGCCTGGGGAGGGATCCGCGGCCCGCGGAATCGGTTAACCTACATCGTCTGGTGCAGAACCGCTTCGCATCGCGCGCGATGGCCGTCATCCCGGCAGAAGATTCGCGCACGGCAAAGAGTGCATTCCCAGGGGAAGAATCCAAGGGTTGTCAGCAGTCGAAGCTGGGTCCAACCCCGGCGGTTCAGACGGCGCAGGCCCGAGCCGCAGTGCTTGCAGACTCTAGTACTCAACGGATTGACCTCCTCGTACGATTGGCACCCCACGAAGGGGTGCCATTTTTGTGGCCCCATGCTAGGTGGAGCCGATCGAAATGGGATAGAAGATTGCAAAGCGGAGAACCCGGTTTGATAGCTCCGCCTTTGGTACATTGCAGATTGTGCGTCTGCACCCGGCCGGCTTCCATCCCACGACGGGAGGCCATCATCACAGGAAGTTGCAGCAGGCACTCCTGCCGGGTGAATCGGCGCCAGCGCCTGCCGCTTTCACAGTGCCAAGGGGTGTCGTTCTTTACACCTTGAGGGAGCCTCAGTATCCTTGCACACTGAGGCAGTTGCCGGGACGGTCGTTTCAGGACACATACGCAGGTCCGCGTGACTCACAAGGAATCCATAGGAGATTGAAACAATGGCAGCAGTAGATGAGAAGGTGAAACAGATTATCGTCGAGCAGCTTCAGGTGGATGAAGCTGAAGTGACGCCCGGTGCAAGCTTCCAGGAAGACCTTGGCGCCGATTCGCTCGACGTTGTCGAACTCGTGATGCAGTTCGAAGAGGCCTTCGACATTCAGATTCCGGATGAGGACGCGGAGAAGATCAAGACCGTCAAGGACGCGACCGAATACATCGAGAAGCATCAGAAAGAAAAGTAGCGCCCCCACAGGGAGAGTTACGCCCAGACGGAACGTAATTCCAGAAGGAAAGCACGAATGGACCAGCGACGCGTTGTCGTCACCGGCCTCGGCGCACTCTGCGGGATCGGTAACACCGCTGCCGAGGTGTGGGAAGGCCTAATGGCCGGCCGCAGCGGTATGGCCGAAATTCAGGCCTTCGACCTCACCGGACATCCCGTCCGGTTTGCGGCCGAGGTGAAGAATTTCGATCCTCACCAGTTTGTGGACAAGAAGGAAGCCCGTAAGATGGGCCGCTTCATCCACTTCGCGCTGGCCGCCTCAGACGAGGCCATGAAGCACTCCGGTCTTCAGGTCACGCCTGAGATCGCCGACGGCGTCGGTGTGCACATCGGCTCCGGCATCGGCGGCTTCGATGTCATCGAGCGCGAACACACCAACCTGATGAACGGCGGGCCGCGCAAGATCTCGCCGTTCTTCATCCCCGCCTCCATCGTCAACCTTGCCGCCGGGCACGTCTCCATTCGCTATGGCGCCAAGGGACCGAACGAAGCCACCGCGACGGCCTGCACCACCTCCGCGCACTCCATCGGTGACGCCTTCCGCATCATCCAGCGCGGCGACGCCAACGCCATGATCGCCGGCGGCGCCGAAGGAGCCATCACCCCCATGGGCGTCGGCGGTTTCGCTGCCATGAAGGCGCTCTCCACCCGCAACGACGACCCCACGCACGCCTCACGGCCATTCGATCAGGACCGTGACGGCTTCGTCGTCGGCGAGGGTGCCGGCATCCTCATCCTCGAAGAGCTCGAGTTCGCCAAGGCCCGCGGAGCCAACATCCTCGCCGAAATTATCGGGTACGGCATGTCCGCCGACGCCTTCCACATGACCGGCATGGCCCCTGAAGGAGAAGGCTGTTCCCGCTCCATGAGGCATGCGCTCAAGGTCGCAGGCATCGAGCCCGACAAGATCGACTACGTGAACGCCCACGCGACCTCCACACCGCTTGGCGACGCGCTCGAGTCCAAAGCCATTGAGAACGTCTTCGGCGAGCGCGCTCTCAACCACACCCTCCTCGTCAGCTCCACCAAGTCCATGACCGGCCACCTTCTCGGCGGCGCCGGCGGACTGGAGGCAGTCATCACCATCCTCGCGATGCAGAAGCAGATTGCTCCTCCGACGATGAACCTCGAGAACGTCGACCCGCAGTGCCGCCTGAACTACGTCGCCAACAAGCCACAATCCGCCAAAATCGACTACGCCCTCTCCAACAGCTTCGGCTTCGGCGGAACCAACGGCTCGCTCGTCTTCAAGCGCTGGGGCGCTGAGTAGCCCCGGCGCGTCCCCATCCGCTCCCGCACTTTCTCCTCCAGTGCCATCGCGTCGAACGGCGCCCGCACCTTCGCATCATTATCGAAGTACACATAAACATCCCGCGGACACCCGCGCGCCTCTTCCGAGCACGCCCTGCGACCCTCGGCGGTCGCTCCAGTCGCCCACGCCGCCACGCGATCCGCCCAGACCTCCAGCGCCTCCTCCTCATAGCCGCTCGCGTACAGCTCCTCCGACCCATGCAGCCTGCAGTACACAAAGTCCGCGGTCACATCGAACAGCAGCGGCCACTCCACCGTATCCGCCACCACCAGCGCAACATCGTGCTCCCGCAATAGCTGAATAAACTCCTCGCACGCAAAGCTCTCATCGCGAATCTCAATCGCGTGCCGGATCGGCGTCTTCCCCGGAACCCCCGCCACAACCTCGGTCGCCGCGCGCCCGGTCAGCCGCTCATCATGCTCTCTCGCCAGCACCGCCGCCTCCCCATGCGTTCGAGGCAGCTTTGCAAAGAAGTCCCCAAAACGCGCAGAATCAAATCGCAACTGCGGCGGAAACTGCCACAGAATCGGCCCCAGCTTTTTCCCGAGCTCCAGCAGCCCACTGGCGAAGAAGTTCGCCAGCGGCTTCTCCGCGTTTCTCAGTTTCAGCATGTGGGTCAGGTAGCGCGAGCCCTTCACACCGAAGACGAAATCCTCCGGCGTCTGCGCGCTCCAGTCACGAAAATACTGCGGCTTCTGCAGCGAGTAGAACGTGCCATTGATCTCCACCGTCTCAAACCGCGAAGCCGCAAACTCCAACTCGCGCCGCTGCGCCAGCTTCGGCGGGTAGAAAACACCGCGCCAGCCGGCATACCGCCAGCCTGAGATTCCGATGCGCACGCGCCCCGCTCTCATCGCTCATTCACCGCAACCGCTCCTTCTCGCCCCAGCATCCTAGCGACTATGGACCACGCTAAATATCACGCGAAGCCACTGCTGAATACTCCGATCGTCCTGGCTCCGGATACTACGATCGAGATCGACGGCCAAGCGGTTGCCGCCGAGACGGGCGAGCCCCTTATCGAGGCCGTCAATCGCACCGCCGCCGCGCACGGCCGCGTCAGCGTCCCCCAGGTCTGCTACCTGCACCCCATGGGCGCCATCGGCTCCTGCGACACCTGCATGGTCGAACTCAACGGCGAGCTCGTGCGCGCCTGCGAAACCCGCGTCGCTGCAGGACAGGTGGTGTTCACCCGTTCCGACCGCGCCGACGTCGCGCAGCGCGACGCCTTCGACCGCATCCTCCACAACCACGATCTCTACTGCACCGTCTGCGACAACAACAACCAGAACTGCACCGTCCACAACACCACCAAAGAGATCGACGTAAAGCACCAGGTCCGCAAGTTCGAGCACAAGCCCTACCCGCAGGACCACTCCAACCCCTTCTACCGCTACGACCCAGACCAGTGCATCCTCTGCGGCCGCTGCGTCGAGGCCTGCCAGAACGTGCAGGTCAACGAGACCCTCACCATCGACTGGAATCGCGAAGTCCCGCGCGTGATGTGGGACGGCGGCGAACAGATCGCCGGCTCCAGTTGCGTCTCCTGCGGCCACTGCATCACCGTCTGCCCCTGCAACGCGCTCATGGAAAAAGGCATGCTCGGCAAGGCCGGCTATCTCACCTCACTGCCTCCAAAAGTTCTCGACGAGATGATCGAAGCGGTCAAAGGCGTCGAGCCCTCCACCGGCTACGGTCCGATCCTCGCGCTCTCCGAGATCGAAGCCGAGATGCGCCATCAGCGCGTCAAGCGCACCAAGACCGTCTGCACTTACTGCGGCGTCGGCTGCTCCTTCGACATCTGGACACGCGACCGCAACATCCTCAAGGTCGAACCCGCGCACGGTCCCGCCAACGGCATCTCCACCTGCATCAAAGGCAAATTCGCCTGGGACTTCGTCAACGCGCCCGACCGCATCCACAAGCCACTCAAGCGCGTCCGCTCCGAAGGCAAAGAGACCTTCGTTCCCATCGAGTGGGACGAGGCGATTCAACTCGTCGCCGACAACTTCACCAAAATCAAAAACGAGCACGGCCCCGACGCTCTCGGTTTCATCGCCTCTTCAAAATGTTCGAATGAAGAGAGCTATCTCATGCAGAAGCTCGCGCGCGCCGTCATCGGCACCAACAACGTCGACAACTGCTCGCGCTACTGCCAGACGCCCGCCAGCAAAGGCCTCTCGCGCACCGTCGGCTACGGCGGCGACTCCGGCTCTATCGCCGACATCGAGATCGCCGACCTCGTCATCATCTGCGGCTCCAACACCGCAGAGAGCCATCCCGTGCTCGCCACCCGCGTCAAGCGCTCGCACAAGCATCGCGGCCAGCGGCTCATCGTCTCTGACCTCCGCAAGCACGAGATGGCCGAACGCGCCGACATCTTTCTCCACCCCAATCCTTCCACCGACGAGGTCTGGATTCAGGCCGTAACAAAACACCTCGTCGACACCGGCCGCCACAATCAGCCCTTCATCGACCGCTGGGTGAACAAGTGGGACGAGTTCCGCACGTCACTCGAGCCATACACGCTCGAGTACGCCGAGAAAGTCACCGGCATCTCCGTCCCCACGCTCATGCAGGTCGCCGACGAAATCGCCGCCGCCGAGCGCGTCTGCTTTCTCTGGGCGATGGGCGTCACGCAGCACTGCGGAGGCTCGGACACCTCCACCGCCATCTGCAACCTGCTGCTTGCCACCGGCAACTTCAAGCGTCCAGGCACCGGCGCCTATCCTCTGCGCGGCCACAACAACGTGCAGGGCTGCAGCGACTTCGGTTCCATGCCCGACGTCTTCTCCGGCTACCAGAAGGTCGACAACGCCGACATCCGCGCGAAGTTCGAAGCCGCACTGGGGCGTCACGCTGCCCACCACGACCGGCCTCGACAACCGCATGATGATCGAGGCCATTCATCAGGGCAAGCTCAAGGCGCTTTACATCGAAGGCGAAGACACCATCACCTCCGACGCCAACGCCAACGACGTCGCCGAAGCCTTCGCCAAAATCGACTTCATGGTCGTGCAGGACATCCTCTTCTCCGAGACCTGCCGCTTCGCCGACCTCATTCTTCCTGCCGCACCTTCGCTCGAAAAGGAAGGCACCTTCGTCAACACCGAGCGCCGCATCCAGCGCTTCTACCAGGTCTTTGAGCCGCTCGGTCATTCCAAGCCCGACTGGGAGATCATCCAGCTCATCGCACAGAAGCTCGGCGGCGCCGGCGGATGGGATTACAAACATCCGTCCGAGATCATGGACGAGATCGCCAGCCTCACGCCCACGCTCGCCGGCGTCAGCTACGATCGCCTCGAAGGCTACAAGAGCCTGCAGTGGCCCGTCGCCAAAGACGGCACCGACGAACCGCTACTCTACGCCGGCGAAACCACCTTCCCGTTCCCGGACGGCAAAGCCAGCTTCCATCCGCTCGTGTACGTGCCGCCCAGCGAAGAGCAAACCGAAACCTACGATCTGCACGTAAACAACGGCCGTCTGCTCGAACACTTCGAGCAGGGCAATCTCAGCTACCGCGTTCCCGGCATTCGCGAGATCACACCTGAGGTCTTCGTCGAGGTCTCGCCGGAACTCGCAGCCGAACGCGGCCTCGAGTCCGGACAGTTCGTGCAGCTTGAAAGCCCGTACGGCTTCGTGCGCGTGAAGGTGCTCGTGACGCATCGCGTCCAGGGCAAGCAGATGTACATGCCGCTCAACTCCACCACTGAGCCGGTCAACAAGCTCACCAGCTCGCACCTGGACCGCGCCACGCACACGCCGGCCTACAAAGAGCTCTCGGTGAAGATGACCGTGCTGCCCGAGAAGGGCCCGTCTCCTCTGCCGCGCGAAAACTTCCGCTTCGGCACGCGCACGCCGCAGGACGGTGTCGACGTCGCCGCCCGCCGCTCCCGCGCCGACTACCACGTCCCCGGTACCCGCCCCCAGGACAAACTCGTGCAGATCGAAACCATGCGCCCCACCTGAAGGAGTGAATAGTGAGAAGTGAATAGTGAATAAAACGCAACCGTCATCCTGAGCCAGCGGGATCTGCGGTTAACTCGCAACTCGAAAACTCGCAGCTCGAAACTGGTACCGGACCGTTCTTGCCGTTGCTTTTGTCGTTTTGCCTTTGCCTTATTCACTATTCACTCTCAATTCACTTCATTCGCTAAACCAAGGAGCCCAACCATGGCCCACCCCATCACCTTCCAGCCACAACCCGTCGATCCGCAAAAGGAACTGATGCAACGCGTGGAAAGCGCTCCTCGCGAACACGCCGAAGCCCTCCTCGCCGCCTGGGACCTCCTCGAAACCTCGCACCGGAAAGGCATCCTCGACCTCGCCCAGGGCGCCATCGGCGGACGCGACATCATCGCCGGCAAGCTGGCCGAAGCCGCCAACTCGCCCGACGGCATCAACGCCATTCGCAATCTGATCGCGCTCAGCCGGATCATCGCGTCCATCGACCCGGAGATGCTCTACAAGGTCAGCCGCGCCCTCGACCGCAACCCGCCCAGAGTCCGCACCGCCGAGGAGAAGCCCCCCAGCCTGCTATCGCTCTTCCGCCAGTTCCGCGCCGAAGACACCCGCCGCGGCCTCGCCTACGGTCTCGATCTCCTCGCCGTCCTGGGCGCCGCCACTCGCGAACCTTAGCCTCGTCGGCTGCCCGGGTTCATTTAAGAGTGCATCCCCTGGTGCGGATAACTACTAATGTTATCTATACTTTGCACGGACGACGTATTTGCAATCTAGCAGAAAATAAAGAATTTGGGTCAGGACCGAAATTGTAAGGTCCACCACTAAGTCCTTGTTTTGAAGACTTTGCGCAAAAAGTGACGGGGTAGGGGTCCCTCGCGTACACTGCCAGACGACTTTCATTCAGCCAGCAATGAGGAGATTTCTGTCTATGCCGGACATGTAGCCGCACCGAAGCTCGCACCTCTCTCCCCGGTGGCCCGCGTAGTCGATATCTTCGTCGCACCGTCAAAGACTTTCAATGACATCCGTCCGCAATCGCCAGCCCATGGCTTTGGCTGCTTCCGTTCCTGCTCGTCTTCGTCTTCGTGTTCGCCTACACCGTGCTGCACAAGGTCGGCTTCACCGTGGTCGCGCAGCACCACACCGAAAAGAATGCGCGGGCGTCCGAACAGATCGCGCAACGCGCCCCCTGACCAGGCCGCAGATTCGCTCCAGATGAGAGGCAGATTCCGCATCTTCACCTACGGCTTTCCCGTTCTCATCCTGTCTTCGTCGCCTCGAGGCGCTGGATCTTCTGGGAAAGCGTCAACTTCGCCTTCGGCGCGAAGCCACCTACGCCAGATGTTGGCGTTGGTTCTGTACGCCGGTCTGCCCAGTTCTTCTGCATCCTCAACATCATCCTGCTCTTCACCGGTGTGAACACCGACAACTTCGACCATCAAGAACACCAGTCGGCACTAACATCGGTTACTTCCTGCACCGACGCTCCCCAACTGGCTCAAGACCTTCGGCAGCTTCTTCGACGTCTTCGCATCTGGTCGATCATCCTGATGATCATCGGCACCTCGATCATCGCTCGCAAGACGAAGGGGCAAGCCACGATGGTCATTCTCGGCTGGTGGGCCGTCTACATTCTCGTATTCACCGGAATCGCCGCAGCCACAAGCTAGCTTCGCAGCTCCGAAACGCCAGAAGCCCGGATAAGTCCGGGCTTCTGCTCGTCTACGGTTCAGATTTACTTGCCTTCGAGGAATTTCAGTAGCGCCTCGTTGAATTCCGTCGCATGCGTCCAGTTCAGTCCATGCGGTCCGTCCTTGATGACATGCAGCTTCGCGCCTGGAATCAGCTTCGCGGTTCGCGCGCCCGTAGCTTCGATCGGCAGAATCCGGTCGGCGTCGCCGTGGATGACCAGGGTCGGCACCTTGATCTCCTTCACGTCGTCGCGGAAGTCTTCCAGCCACGCATCGACGCAGTTCAGAAACGCATGATAGGAGGACCCTGCAGCTACGTTGAAGTTCGCATGCACCGCCGCAGCGGAGATGCGATCTCCGAGCTTGTCCGTATTGAAGAAGTTCGCGAGGAACCATTCGAGGAAGGCAAAGCGGTCCTTCTCGATTTGTCCTTTGATCTTCTCGAAGAGCGCCGGGATCAACACCCTCCGGATTGCTTCCGCTCTTGCGCAGCGCGGGTGCGATGGACGCCGTGAACGCCACCTTGCTGACGCGGCCATTGTCGTACTTGCCCATGTAGCGGGCGACTTCGCCGCCGCCCATCGAGAAGCCGACCAGCGTCGCATCCTTCAGGTCCAGCTTTCGAGCAGGTGATACGTGTCCTTGGCCAGCGTGTCGTAGTCGTAGCCCTCGGCGGGCTGCGAGCTCTTGCCGAAGCCGCGGCGATCGTATGTGATCACGCGATATCCCGCGCGAGCAACGCGGCGGTCTGGCGCTCCCATGAGCCGCCGTTCAACGGCCAGCCGTGAATCAGGACGACCGGTTTGCCCGGAGCCGCGGTCCTCGTAGTAAAGCTGAATGTCTGCGCTGTTCTCTTTGCCAACGGTAAGAAACGCCATGCGATGGTTCTCCTTTGCGCCTTTGGATTCGGAGGCCCGACGAACGGACGCAAAAATGAGTCTAGCGCGCAGATGTCAATGAATCGAAAACCTGCCGTGCAGCGCGCAGCCCGGTGCCCAGTGCCGCATGCACCGTCCCCCAATGCCCGGTGGTGTCGGTATGCTCGCCGGCGAAAAACAACGTGTCGCACTCCGGCTCTGCCATCGCCGCAGGAGCATCCAGCGCGCCTGCGGGCACGTAGCTGTAGGCCCCACGCGAAAACGGATCGAGTTCCCAATCGTGCTTGTGCGTCGCGATCAGTGCGTCGCGAACCTGCTGCTCCGGAAGGCCGAAGACCTCAGCCAGCTCGCGAGCAGGCTTGCGCACCAAATTCCTCTGCATCGCGACCAATCAGCTTGGCTGCACGCGGACCCCCCGCCCATCCCGTCAGCGTTGGCAGGGCCTGAGGCTCCGGATGCGGCGTCCACCAGACCGGCGGTGAACGGCGGAAGGTGAACAGAAAACTCATTGTCTGCAGAGCTTTTTCATTCACACGCTTCGACCGCTCCCACCATGGCTCGCGAAAGATCATCGTCAGCCGCTCGGCTGAACCCATCGCGAGCCGCCGCGCATGCGCTATTGCTGCAGGTTCGGGCTCAAACCGTATCCCTCTCTCGCGTTGACGCATTGCAGAACGCCCAGCGGCAACGTCACGACACATCGCGAAGCACGAAACGCTCCGCTGTTCGTCTCAACAACGACTTCTCCCGCGCTCCAATGCACCGACTGCACAACAGTACCGAGCCGGATCTCACCACCGAGTTTCCGCACACGATTCGCGAGATAGATTGCCAACTGCGAGTAGCCGCCACGCAGATGCCACGCGCGGTCACCTTCGATGATGTCCTCGGCCTTCTGCTGCAACCCGAGCGACAGCGCACTGATGCGGTTTGCGTCTGCAGCGTTGAACCCCTCAACGTAGCTGCGCAGTGCAGCATGTTGCTCTTTCGGCACATCGCTTGAGGCAAGCCACTCCGCAAACGTCATATCCTTCGGCAGATCAGCGAGCTGATCGAGAGGATCGAACAAATCTTTCTTCGACGTCCTCATCCTGCATTAGTTCGCCGGACGCGGTCTCGCGCAACATGGCGCCATCACGTTCGACCGTCTCCGCTTTGGCCTCGTCGATCAGTGCCCAGAGCTGAGCATCTTTTCCGTGAACAAACTCGGCGCCAAGCTCCACCACGCCTTCGCTCGTCTGCAGCGAATGGATCCGTCCGCCCACGCGGTCCCGTGCTTCGAGCACCAGCGGACGCATCCCGCGCTCGGCCAGCGCACGCGCTGCCGCCAGCCCCGCGATCCCCGCACCAAGCACGAGCACATCCGCTGCTTGCTCAGATGTTTTCTCAGAAGATGTCCCATCCACCATAGTCATCAGGATCTCACCTGCTGCGGCTCCGGCTCACCGAAGCGTTCGCGCACCAGGCTCAGCGCGGCTTCGCGCGTAGTCACCGTCCCCTCGAGCTGCGCGTCTTCAGCGACGGTCAGCATCTCGCGGAAGCGGGGCCCCGGACTGTAACCCACGCGAATGAGATCTTCACCGGTGACGAGCAGCCGCGGCTTGATCTCATCCTTGCCGAGCCGCTCATAGTTCTCCTTTGCGTACTCATACATGTCCAGCATGCTGTGCGAACTCATCACGTCGGCATAGTGCAAAGCAAGGTGCTCATCGAACTGCGGCAGTCGAAGGAATCTCTTCAGCGTAGATTGCTTCATCTTCTGGACATCGCCAAACTGCATGTGATGTTTGATGAGCGCAAGAATCTGCGTGCACTCTTCATTCGAGAAGCGCAGACGATTCAGGATGGACCGTGCGATCGCGACACCGACCTCAACGTGCCCGTTGAAGCGAATGCGATCGCCGGGCCGCTTCGGATCAGGCGGCGTAAACGTGGCGGGCTTGCCGATATCGTGCAGCAGCATTCCCCACGCCAGTGTTGTGCTCGCACCGACTGGCAGGTGCTCCAGCAGCATCAGCGTGTGGACCCACACGTCACCTTCCGGATGAAACTGTGGCGGCTGTTCGACTCCCTTCAAGCGTGCGACCTCCGGCAGAACCTGCACCAGCAATCCCGTCTCATCCAGCAACTCGAAGCCTCGGCGCGCAGCGCCCTCCGTCAGAATCTTCGTCAGCTCATCCCGCGTCCTCTCGCACGACACCTGATGGATCGATGCCGCTTGCGCCTGAATCGCGGCGAACGGTCTTTGGTTCGATGGTGAAGCCGAGTCGCGCAGCAAAGCGTACCGCTCGCAACATGCGCAGCTTGTCCTCGGCAAAGCGCAGCGAAGGCTCGCGAATCGCGCGGATGATTCCGGCCTTGAGATCCTCCTGCCCACCGACGACATCGAAGATGCAAGCTGGCAGCGGATCGCCACGCTCGAACGCGATGGGATCGAGCAGCAGGCCATTGATCGTGAAATCGCGGCGCTGTACATCTTCGGCTGGATCGGTCGAGAACCGAACGGCATCGGGGCGCCGGCCGTCCGAGTAGGCGCCGTCGCTGCGAAACGTCGCGACTTCGGTTGCAATACGGCGCCCGTCGATGTCATCGATCACCAGGATCACGCCGAAGTGCGCGCCGACTGCCTCCGTGCGCGGAAACGTCTGTTGGACCACGTCCGGAGTCGCAGAGGTCGCAACGTCGAAGTCCTGCGGCGTGCGTCCGAGGAGAAGATCGCGGACGCAGCCGCCGGCGAAGTACGCGGCGTGGCCCAGCTCGTGCAAACGTTGTGCAATCGCGAGTGCGGCGCGGTACTCCGAACTGTGCAGGCGAGACATATGATTTTGATGCGCAACCAGAGACAACGTATCACCGCCGCGGCCCGCTTGTACGATGGAAAGGGTGCGCGACGGACTGATACTCGGAATCGAGAGCTCGTGCGACGAGACCTCGGCGGCGGTTGTGCGCAACGGCCGCGAGGTGCTTGCGAATGTTGTCGCGTCGCAACTTGTGCACGCGGACTATGGCGGCGTCGTTCCGGAGCTCGCCAGCCGCGAACATCTCCGCGCTATTGTGCCTGTCGTCCGTGAAGCGATGCACCGCGCCAACATCAGCTATGAGCAGCTTGATGCCGTCGCGGTGACCGAGGGCCCCGGTCTCGCCGGCGCGCTGCTGGTCGGCATCACTTTCGCGAAGGCAGTAGCCCTGGCAGCGGACCGCCCGCTGATCGCGGTCAATCATCTTGAAGGCCACATCCATGCCGTGCTGATGGAGGCCGAGGCTTCTCTTGCAGCCGCCGACCCGCTCCTCGCGCTCGTCGTCTCCGGCGGCCACACGCCATCTTTATCTCGCGAACCGCAATGCCGATGGGAGCTGGCGCTATCGCAACGTCGGCAAGACACTCGACGACGCGGCGGGCGAGGCCTACGACAAGGTCGCAAAACTCCTCGGCCTGCCCTATCCCGGCGGGCCGTGGATGGACACGCTCGCAGCGCATGGTGACCCGACTGCCGTACCGTTCTCCTTCGCGCAGATCAAGCAAAAGGCCAGCGGACGCACTCCGGTAAAGCTCGCGCGCGAGCTAGCCTCGCCCCACAATGACAGCCAGCGCTTCGACCTCTCCTTCAGCGGGATCAAGACGGCCGTCCGGCGCTATGTGGAGCTGCACGACATGCGCCCACGCATCGCCGAACGTGAGGCGGCGTTGCGTGCCACCGGAGTATTCACCGCCAAGCCGAGCGACGAGACTGCACGAACCGAAGCCCTGCGCCGTCTCGACCCGGGGACACTGAGTCTTATCGCCAGCTTCCAGGCAAGCGTGACCGGCTACCTGACCCGAACCACGATGACCGCAGCGGAGCACTTCGGCGCGCAGGGTCTGGTCGTCAGCGGGGGCGTAGCTGCCAATCGCGAGCTGCGGCACCGACTCGCAGAGGCAGCGGCGCGGAGCTCCCTGGCGGTCTCTTTTCCGTCCATTGCTCTCTCGACGGACAACGCTGCCATGATCGCCGCCGCTGCCTGGCCGAAGCTCCTGACGCGCCAATTCGCCGAGGACACGCTCGAGCCAACACCGCAGTTGCGCCTCGGCTGAGACCGCCGCGCCTCCGCTCAGCTAGAATCGACAGAGCAACATACATCGAAAGCAGCCAACGGGTGCAGTGCCGTGAAGACGCACCCCTGAGGCACCCTGACTCGCGCGTGGCCCTTCAACTCTTCAACACTCTCACCGGACAGATCGAGCCTCTCTACGCCGCCGACGGCAACGCGCTCCGCTTCTATTGCTGCGGACCTACTGTCTACGACTACGGGCACATCGGGAACTTCCGGACGTTTCTGCACGTCGATGTGCTTCGCCGCGCCGCCCGGCTCGATGGACTGAGGCTGCATCACGTGATGAACGTCACCGACGTTGACGACAAGATCATCCGCAACGCGGCGGCCGCGCACCTGCCCATCGGCGAGTACACCGCCAAGTTCGAGAAGGCGTTCTTCGAGGACCTCGACGCGCTGGGCATCGAGCACCCGGAAGCCATCGCCCGCGCTACCGAAAACATCGACGACATGGTGAGCCTCATCCAGCGCCTCGCCGCGGAGGACATCGCCTACCGCGCTGAGGACGGCTCCTGGTACTTCCGCATCGCTCGCTTTCCCGAGTACGGCAAGCTCTCCAAGAAAGATTTTGAAGGCATCGAGGACGGCGCGCGCGTCGACGTCGATGAGTACGACAAGGATGCGGCCCGCGATTTCGCGCTCTGGAAGGCCACCAAGCCCGGCGAAACCTCATGGCAGACGGCGCTCGGCGACGGCCGGCCGGGCTGGCATATCGAGTGCTCCGCGATGGCGATGAAGTTTCTCGGCGACTCCTTCGATCTTCACGCCGGCGGCGAGGACCTCATGTTCCCGCACCACGAGAATGAGATCGCGCAAAGCGAGTCCGCCACACACAAACCGTTCGCTCGCCACTGGTTCCACGTGCGCTTTCTGCTGGTCGAAGGCCGCAAGATGTCGAAGTCGGAAGGAAACTTCTACACCCTTCGCGACCTGCTGTTGAAGGGCTATCGCGCGTCGGCCATCCGCTTCCTTCTGCTCAGCGTTCCCTACCGCCACCAACTCAACTTCACCTTTGATGGTCTGCGCGAATCAACCAACGCGATCGAACGCCTGCGCACCTTTCACACTCGTATCCGCGACGGTCGCTGGCCGGAAGCCCCAGGCGATCCCACAGTCGCCGACGCAATTCGCACCGGCGACGAAAAGTTCCTGCTGGCTCTTGCCAACGACCTGAACACAGCCGAAGCACGGGCGGCCATCTTCGACGTCCTCCGCGCCGTAAACGCCGCGGCAGATCAGAGCCGCCTTACACGTGCGGATGCCGAAGCCACACTCGCACTCCTCGCGAAGTTCGACTCCATCTTCGCCGTCCTCGAGGACCGCGACGCGGACTTAACTCGCCAGGCACTCGCCTGGGCAGAGGCCGAAGGCCGGCTCAGCGACGCCGATCCTGAAGTCATCGCGAAGTTCGGCAGCGAAGGCCTCACCGACACGGAGATCGAAGCGCTGGTTAACGAGCGCACCCAGGCCAAGCGTCAGCGCAACTTCGCGCGTGCGGATGCCATCCGCAACGAGCTGCTCGCCAAGGGCATTCTGCTCGAGGACTCCAAGGACGGCGTTCGCTGGAAGAGAAGTTAGACGCTTGCATCGCGTCGGGTCCGTGCTATCCATTGTGATGCATACGCACACAGCAGACAGCAGATCAGGATGCCCGCAAAAAACAGATAGTCTCCCGCGAGGCTGACGGCTCCACGCTGACGATGATCAAGGGGCGGCCAGCGATTCGCGGTCGCAAGGACACACGCACACAGGACGAGCCACGCTGGCTTCGGCAGGCGATCTGCCGCAGCCAGCAGGAGTACTACGGGGAGGAAAAAATATCCGTAGTGATGCTCCCATGAGATGGGTGACATAAGGACTGCCACGCACCCGAAGAGCAGGAAATCTGCAATCGTTCGGGCCCAGCCAAGGAACCATGGCAGGAACAATCCTGCAACAACCAGAAGAGCCGAAAAACAGCTACTCGCGATGTAGATAGCCGGCCGATAGGGTGGATAGACCGTGTAACTCCACGAGACAGGATCGCCATTTCGCAGCAGCCGGTTGAGGAGACCATTCATACTTTGATTTGCCCAAAGCGACTCCCCATGGCGGCTGAGATAACTCAGCACTGGGATGTAATCCAGATGATTTGTTATTCCGAAGTGCGCGATGGAGCACGCGAGTAAGACGCCGCAGGTGATCACGAATGCAGCCGTAAACCGCCATTCGCGACGCAGAGCTCCCCACAAAAGAAAGATGGCTAGCTGAGGCTTGAACATGCAGGTCAGTGCGAGCACAAAACCTGCTGAGCCTCTCTTACGTAACGCCCAAAGCAAAGCACTCAGTTCCCACAGGAACGTCAGCACAATCTGGACCTGCCCCCGATAGAAAGCCTCCACAAACGGAAGAAACAGAATCCCAAGCATTGCGATAGCGGCAAGTTCAAGAGCCGTGGCTTGCGGACGTTGTTGCCGATAGAACAGCACGCCGAGTATTGTGCAGCCGGCCCACGCAAGCAAGAGGATGATCTTCCACACCAGTTCTAACGACAGCCCATGAGCCCCTAGCAGATTGAGCCCTTCGATAAGGAAGAGCGACGTCGGCGGGTAGATGAACTTCTGGTGATCGGTGAAGAAGAGCTGGGGATAGATCCGATGCCCTGAGCGGAAGGCAGACTCCCCCATCTGCATGTAGAGAGTGGAGTCCGTCCCCGCAGGCGAAACAATTGCGTTGCCCAGAATACTCAGCGTGGCCGTGTCAGGTTTTTGTCCGTAGCAGGCGAGCAGTAACAACGAAACTGCAACTGGCTACGCCTGCCATGCTGAGCAGGCGCAGCCTCACTGACTTTTCTTTTTCCGGGATCTGCTTACCCATTAAGACTGTATGGTCTCACGGCAACGTCAAGCTCAGAACCGGAAATCCAACTCGCCCGTCACCGCACGCGGAGTGACATAGTGCGTGCCCGAGAAGGTTGAGAGGAAGTTGTACAGCGAATACTTATCCGTCACATTAATCGCCGTCAGCTTCGCGCCGAATTTGTAGCGTTCGTTCGGCCCGAAGTGCACGATGTTGTCATCGCCCATCTCCATATCGAACAGATTCCGCGGCTGAATGCGTTGCGGATTGTGGTCGTCGTTCTCGGTCCCTGGCGCAGGAATCTTCACCAGGTTCGACGTAAGCTGCGATGCCAGGCAGTAGCCGCCGGGTATCGCCGTCGTCTGCGTGGCCTTCACGCCGTTGCACGTAAGGCCGGACTGGAACTGCTCATCCGCCGTCAGGCTGCTCAGATCAATCGCTGGCTGTCCGTTCACCGCGATGGAGTACGGGCCGCATGAGCTGTTCGGGTCGGTCGTTCCATAGCAGGGAACCGAACCCGCAACCATGCCCGAGTCATACCGCCAGTTGAACGAGTAGTAGAGGCTCTTCTTGAAGGGCATCTTGTACTCAAAGTGCGTTGTTTGATTGAACTTTTCATCATGATCGATGCGGAAAGGATATCCGCCGGGCGCACCAACGGATGCGCCAACACCACCGATCTGCGGGTTGAAGAATCGCGCCGCCACGGACGACATCGTCACGCGCGCCGACAGTCCCTTGATGGGCGTGAGGGTTCCGCTCAGCGTCCAGCCAGGAATCTTCGAGTTATGCCACGCGATAGGAAAGGTGATGGGGGTTGCACCGAGCACACTGAAGTCGAATCCGCTGTGTGTGTACTTCCAGATGTACTCGGCGTCAAGCACGAAGTGGCGACCGACGCTCTGCTGCACGCCGGTGTGGAACTCATTGCGGAAGCCCGGATTGAACGGCGCCGGATTGCATGGTCCAAGGTTGCTCAGAATCGCATTGAGCACCGGGTCATAGCAGCCCTGGCTTGAGAGCACGAGATTCTCGTTGAACGGCGTCTCCTGCGTGCGCGCGTAGGATGCGCGCAGCACGGTTCCACCCTTGGGCATGTTGTAGGCCAGGCCCAGCCGCGGCTCGGCGACGCGCTGAATCGCGAGGCCGTTGTAGATATCTCCGCGTATGCCGGCATTGATCAGCCAGCGGCCGGCGGTGATCTGGTCCTCGCCGTACAGCGCGAGTTGCTTTATGTCTGTCCGTCCGTGCCAGGTGTACGTCGTTCCACCGCGAGTCAAATCGTACGGCACGAGCACAGGGTTGTAGCTGGGACTATCCGGCGCGTTCAAGGTGGGGTCGACAATCCCGAGAGTGTCGTTCTCGCGCAGGAACGTCTGCTGATACATGCCGCCGACCTTCACATTGTTGTGGCCGCTCACATAAGAGATATCTGAATGAACGCCCACATTCGTGAGCGAGCGATCCTGCATCACACTCTCCTGCTGGATCGGCCCAAGATCATTCAAGAGATTGTTGCTCGGATAGTAGGTGTATCCATCGCGACGGAAGTACGGCGCGAAGTTCAGCACGGCCGTGTCGCTGATCGTCCGTGTGTACGTCGGCGCCACGTCGACGGTCTGAATCTTCGAGCGCTGATCGGTCGCCCCTGACGTCAAACCTTGCTGCTGGTAGCTGTATTGCGTGTCATAGCTGTTCGGCGTTTGAAACCACGAGCGCGTGAACTGCAGGTTTGTGTGCAGCGAATCCGCCTGACTCAACTGAAAGTCGACGCGATCGAACAAATTCTCCTCGTTGCCCTTGTCGTGATAAACGTCAAACTCAGGAGCATCGAGAAAGCGGCCAGACTGCAGCCCGCTCGCAGAGATGAAGTTTCCCCAATTCTGGCTGCCGTACGCCAGGTCTGCGGACAGGTTGCTGGTTCCGAAGTTGCCGTAGGAGAGCGTGACCTCTCCCGTCGGCGTTGTTACGCCCTGCCCGGAGCGCGTCGTTGCGACGACGACCAGGCTCGTCTTATCGCCGTACTCTGCCGGCGGCGCACCCGCGATCACCTGCATCGACTGCACTGCCGAAGCCGGCACCTGATTCGAAAACACCTTGCTCTGCTGATCTGTGATCGGCTGTCCATCCACCGAGAATGAGACCTCGGCATGGTCGCCCATCCCGTGGATCTGTCCGTCCGAGTCCGCCGAGACGCCCGGCGAAAGCGCTGTGACGATAGCGCTAAGCTGCGACGAGAGGTTCGCCATTGGAAGTTGACTGATAGTGGAGCGGTCGATGTCGGTGTGCGCATTCGGATCCTGCTCCGTCAAATCCACCGGCGCTTCCACGGTCACTGTCTGGGAGGCGCTCGCAACTGCCAGTGTCACGGGGACGGATTGCGCAACCATTGAATTCACATCGACACGCTTCGTGAAGCTCTGAAACCCCGTACTTGAAACACTTAGCTGATACGGATTAAAAGGCACATTCACAAACTGAAAGTGCCCCGCACTGTCGCTCTTTTGCGTGCGCGTATAGCCGCTGACAGCATTTGCGATTGTGACCGTTGCGCCGGGAATCACCGCGCCGGTCGAGTCGGCAACGGTCCCCGTCACAGACCCGGAGTTGCTCTGCGCATGGGCCGCCGATCCCTGCCGCAATCAGCAGGGTGCTGGCGATAGTGCCAAGCCACTGGAAAATTCGAAATCTCTTCATGGATGGTCCTCTGTCTCTCAGTTCAGGCAGAAGCCGGACAGCTTTCAATCACTTACCGGCGCCGAGCACGTCGCGTCTTTTCGCGAGCGTCGGAAGAGCGGACGGTGCTGCCGACGCAACGCTCAATCACGAGCGGCGTCGGCGTCACAGGAAAGGCTCTAGAAAGTAGGGAAGGGCGGCGGCCGGCTGAATGCGGCGAAGTACCAGAGAGTTCTCGGCTTATGCGTCGATACCAGCAGCAGGTTGCATTCGAGCACCAGCGCCACCAGCAGCGCGGCGAAACCTGTTACCGGCAGCGCCGAGTGCATTGCCACGCACAGCGGGCAGGCATCTTCGGCCAACGACGGCGAGAGCGATGTATGCGCCGCCGCCTGGATTGCCGAGCTGGGAAGCCACTCGCCGTGAATATGCGCAGCCTGCGCGATTCCCGCAACCCCAACCAGCAAAACGCAAATCAATGCAGCGACACGCAGCCATATAGGCCGCGGTCCAGCGCCAAGCTCGCGTTGGGTCATGCGTTGCACGCTACTTCAAGTATGACGCGTTTTTCCCACGAACGGACGCAATTGCCATAAATGCCGCAAAATTGCGACATTTGAGTCGCGCCACGTGCGAGCCCGTACGCCCCGTCACTTCTTCAGCGCGCGCGTCACCGCCGGAACAATCTCAAACAGATCGCCCACCGCCGCAACGTCAGCCACTTCGAAGATCGGCGCATCCGGGTCCTTGTTGATGGCAATCACCGTGCGAGCGCCCTTCATGCCCACAAGATGTTGAATCGCGCCCGAAATCCCCACAGCGACATACACCTTCGGCGCCACCGTTTGTCCGGAGCTTCCCACCTGCCGCTCCATCGGCAGCCAGCCGGCGTCGCAGATCGGCCGCGATGCCGCGAGTTCCGCACCCAGCGCGCTCGCCAACTCCTCCACAATCTTCAGGTTGTCCTGCTCGCCGATGCCGCGTCCCACACTCACAATTACCTGCGCCGATCCGAGGTCGACCGTGCGCGCCGCTTCTCGGAAGGGCTCTCCAGGCTTCGTGCGAATCTGCGCGGCATCCAGCTGTGGCGCGAACTTTCGCACCTCTCCTGCCGTTGCACCAGCCTCACTCGTTTCCGCCTTGAAGCTGCCGGCCTGCACCGACACAAAACACGGCCCACTGCCCACATGCCGATACTGCGCATTCAACTTGCCGCCCATCCACTGCCGTGTGAAGGTCGCGCCACTATCGCTCACGTCCATCGCGACGACGTCGCTCACCAGCACATCGTTCATCCGCGTCGCCAGCGCCGGCGCATAATCGCGCACCTGGTACGTATGCGGAAACACCACGAACGCCGGCTTCACCTCGCTTACGAGCTGTTGCAGCGCAGCCACAAACGCATCGGCCGTGTAGCGCTCCAGCAGCGGATGCTCTATCGCCCACACAGTCGCCACGCCCTCGCCCGCGAGTTGTGCCGTCTGTGTCGCGAGCGCATCTGTCGTCCCCAGCACAGCCGCCGCGCACGGCACCTTCATCTCCGCTGCTAATCGCTTGCCCGCAGCCAGCGCCTCACGGCTGATGCGGTGCCACCCTCCGCCACTCGCCTGCTCCATCACCACAAGAACGCTGCTCATCAGATCCCCACCTCCGCCTTCAACCGCTCCACGAGCTTCGCCGCAATCTGGTCGGCAGCTCCGGTCAGCATCTCCGTCTGCCGCGTGCGCTCCGGAATCGCCACGCGCACGACCTCATCGTGCCGCGCACTCGCTGCTGCAGCCTCCACCTGCTTCGTCTCCTTCGAGCGCGCGCGCTTGATGCCCATCAGCGTCGCGTAGCGTAACCGGTTGCCGCCCGACTGAATCGTCAGCAGCGCCGGCAATGGCATCTCGATCTGCTGAAACCACCCATCTTCGAGCTCGCGTTTCACGCGAATCTGCTTCGCACCCGCGCTCGCCTCCACGCTCAGCACCAGCGTCACGTGCGGAAGTCCAAGCAACTCCGCCAGCACCACGCCTGTCTGTCCCGCGCCCAGATCATCCGACTGCAAACCCGTCAGCACGAGATCCGGAGACTCTCCGCGCACAGCCTCTGCAAGCATCTGCGCCACACCCAGCGTGTCGCGCTCCGCCAGCGATCCCGCACCTTCCTCCGGCGTCACGATGTGCAGCGCTCGATCCGCTCCCTTCGCCAGCGCCTCGCGCAGCGTCGACTCCACCCGCTCCGGCCCTGCCGAAAGCACCACGACTTCGCCCTCGCCGACGCGCTCCTTCAACTGCAGCGCCTCTTCGAGCGCGTACGCGTCCGGCTCATTCATCGTCCACGCATCACCGTCATCCACGCCGCGCCCATCCGCTGCCACACGCACCGGAGCATCGCGCTCAGGCACCTGCTTCACCGCAACAACAATCTTCATCTGTACTCCCGTTCACCTTGCAGACGCTCACGGAAGCTTAGCGGCTGGCGCACGGTAAAGTCATGTCTCGACGCCGAAAATCGAACGCCCATGCTACCGTCAGGTACGTGAACACGAGGCTTCGCAGGATCATCTGGATAGCCGCGCTGCTGAATCTTGCCTACTTTGGGATCGAGTTCGCAGTCGCACTCTCCATCCACTCCGTCTCGCTTTTCGCCGACAGTGTTGACTTCCTCGAGGACACGTCACTCAACCTGCTCATCGCCGCAGCCTTCAACTGGGGAGCGCTCGCCCGGGCCCGGCTCGGCATGGTGTTGGCCGGTCTGCTGCTTGTGCCCGGTGCGGCAACCCTGTGGACCGCAATCTCCAAGATTCACACGCCCACGATTCCAGGCCCGATGCCCCTCTCACTCGCCGCAGCCGGTGCCATGGCGGTCAATCTCTCCTGCGCTCTTCTGCTCGCGAGATACCGAAACAAGGCTGGCAGCCTCACACGTGCTGCGTTCCTCTCCGCCCGAAACGACGTGCTGGCCAACGTCGCCATCCTCTTGGCCGCATGGGTTACGGTTCACTTCCGGTCGTTCTGGCCTGACCTCATCGTCGGTGTCGGAATCGCCGTCCTGAATCTTGATGCCGCCCGTCAGGTCTGGACCGCCGCCCACGAAGAGCATGCGACGGCCTCTACAGCGAAGACGACGCGTTAGTCGATGTACTCTGCGCGCTCGGCTTTGCCGGAAGTGCGCGCGCCGTGAGTTGTGCAATGTCCAGCACAGCCGTCGGAGCATCCCCCGCAACTGCCGCCGTCGCATCACGGAACATCGTGTTGCAGAACGGGCAAGCTGTGCCGATAGTCTTCGCTCCCGTCGCCATCAACTCCTTCGCGCGGACATTGCTCACACGCTCGCCGGGTTCCTCTCCCAGAAACGCGAGTCCACCGCCGGCGCCGCAGCAGAAGCTCCGCTCGCGATTTCGTTCCGCCTCAACCAACTCTCCACTCTTCTTCACGACGGCGCGCGGCTCGTCATAAACATCGCGATATCGCCCGAGATAGCACGGATCGTGATACACGATCGCTCCGCTGTCACTCTGCGGCAACAAAGACGCATGCCGCGCCATGAACTCAGAGTGGTGCTCAATCTCCGGCGCAACACCATACTCGCGCCAGTCGGTCGCAATCGTGCGCACGCAGTGCGGACAGATCGCCACAATCTTCTGGACTTTCGCCTGCGCGAAGGCTTTCAATCCCTGCTCGGCAAGCGATCCAAACACAAGATCGTTCCCCAGTCTCCGCGCCGGATCTCCCGTGCACTTCTCCTTGCGCAGCACACCGAAGCTCGTGCCGAGGTGCCGCATCACGCGCGCGAAGTCCGCGATGATCTCGCGCCCCTTCGGATCGTAGCCACCCATGCATCCCAGCCACAGGCAGTACTCCTGTGTGCCATCAAAAATCGGCAACTGCTCACGCTCGACAAACTTGTCGCGCTCCATCGCACTCATGCCCAGCGCATTGCCCTGCTTCTCCAGCGCCAGAAACAGCTTCGTGCCGTACTTGTCCTCCCACGCTCCCGTGTTCACCGCGCCGCGCCGCAGCCCAACGATGATCGGCAGATGCTGCACACCCACAGGGCACTGAAACTCGCACGCTCCGCACGTCGTGCACTCAAACGCCGCTTCCATCGAGAGCCAGTTCGCCGCAGGATTATCCGGCGAAGGATTCGAGGGAAGGGCCTCACCCTCGCGCAGCTCATTCAGCAGCGGCCTGTCGCTCGCCGGCCCAAACTCTTTCAGATACTCGCGCACTCCCAGCGCAATCTCCTTCGGGTTCAGAACCTTTCCCGTGTTCGCCGCTGGACAATGTTCCGTGCATCGTCCGCACTCCACGCAGCTGTACGCCTGCAGCGCGATGATCTGCGTCAGGTCCTTGCCTGCGAGCAATCCGAAGTCTTCCTCTGTCTCTGACTCATTCAGCTTCGGGATATCCGAGAACCCATCGCGCTTCAAAAACACCGTCAGCGGACTCAGCACAAGATGCAGATGCTTCGTGCCCGGAATGATCGGCAGAAACGCCAGCAGCGTCAGCGTGTGCACCCACCACCAGGCTTTCAGGGATGCGCTGTCGGCAGGCAGCGTAAACGCCGCCAGGTAGCTCACCATCAGCAAAAAGATCAGCCCCGCAATCACGCCGGACTCAATCGATACCTTCTTGCCCAGCCACCGCGGCCGCACGAAAAACCGCCGTACAAACAGTCCCGCAATCGACACCGCGACCAGCAATGCCCACAGCGCCACGAAGTCGAAGTAAAACTCTCCGACGATCCCGGTGTGCTGCAGGACGCCGACTCGCAGGCCGGTCAGCACATGGTTGATCGTCACCAGTGCGAACGCCAGAAATCCCCAGAACACAAACGCGTGCGCCAGCCCCGGCAGCGGCCGCTGCCTGATCACCTTGCTCTGGCACACCACCTCGGAGACGAACTCCCACACTCGCCGGCCAACATGCGTCAGCGAAAATCCAACATCCTTCTTCGCATGCAGAATATTTTTCCCGATTGGCCAGAACCGCCAAAGAAAGATCCCCAGCGAAGCTCCGCATAACCCAACCAGCAGCACCATCTCGGCGAGTGAAAAGGAAAGCGGCTCCGCCAGTTCTATCGACGCCAGCGCGCCCACTCGCGCAATCTCAACGACCACGTACTCCTCCGCTCAACGCAGCCACAATAGCAGGCCCGCAACAGAACGCGCAGCCCCTCCATTCACCGCATTCTTTCCGCAAAAGCAATCGGCGAGCCGAAGCTCGCCGCACTGCAATTCTTAGAACCGTTCTGCTTATCTCAATAGCTGAAGAACTCATTAATCCCCGCTCGCAGCTTAATTCCCGCCACGTAGCAGATGGCCGCCAGCACGAACAGCAGGATGTCCCAATACAGCATCGGGTGCGCCCACCCCGGCGAGTACGTCGCATCCTGTCCCGCCCAGAGCGTCACCAGGATCGCAATCAGCAGAAACTGCGTGCCCATCACCAGCAACAGCTGCCCACGCCGCCGGCGGCGGTCCAGTTGATCGGTCTGTGCCGGGCTAAGGTCGCGCTCTTCTGCGGGCAGGACGGTGTTCGCCATTCGGTTACGACTCCTTCGAAGCACTCTCATCGCCCGCCGCGCGCTCACGCAGCAGGCATCGTTAACGCCTTCTATTACAACACAGGCCCCTATCGCCGGTCAGCGCTGGCCGATTACAGGAACGCCACCGACTGAATCCCCGCCACATCAAACCGCTTGCGACAACGGATGTTCTTGCAGCCCACCATGTCGTCCCGCCGGACCATATAGCTCTGCGCCTTCGCAAAGCGGGCTTTATCGCGTTCGTCGGCCCCTCGCGGTAACTGGGCCCGTTTGCTGCGGATCAGCCAGCTCAGCTGATATTCAGCCGACTGACCGCAATGAGGACACGTCATCGTATGATTCCGCTGCTCGGTCCTCTCATCAAAGAAGTCGCGCTCTTCCATCCTCCACCTCCGAGCGTCTCGTATAAAGCGGTTGGATGCTACGCTTCCACCCGCCGTAAGTTCCGCGAAGTATGCTACATCGCCGATGCAACTCTGGGGTACGCTGAAACTTCGGGGAGGTCGACTGGTAAATGGCGAAGGCGAAGAAAGCAACATTCTCGGCCACCAAGGCCGTCAAGGCCAACGCCCGCGAGCGCCTCGGCACTCCGCCGCCCTCTCGCCCTCTGCCCGACCCCAAGCAAAAGGCCACCGCCAAACCCAGGCACAAAGAAACCTTTGCCGACCTTCTCGATCGCCAGGAGGACCAATGACCAGCAGACCAATGACCAGAGCTCTCGCGCCCCTCACCCTCGCGCTGTTCGCCTTCACGTCTCTCGCTATTCCCGCGTCAGCCCGCGCGCAGGACGACTCGGCGTCCATCATCGCCAAGGGTGTCCGCTCTATCGCCATCACCGCGACCGACCGTGTGCTCCAGCAGGCCGATGTCGCGACCGTCCACATCGGCTACGAGCTCTACGGCCCTGACCAGCCGACCGCCTATGCCTCCGCATCAAAGGCCTCCAACGCCATCATCGACGCAATCCGTTCTGCCGGCGTGCCCAGGGACATGATCGAGAGCGAGCAGCAGACCGTCGCCCCGATGGAATCCTTTCAGCTCAACCAGCTGCCTGTCTCCGAGCGCTCCAGCCACGCCTTCGTTGCCCAGCAGAGCTGGATCGTCCGCACCGCGGCAGACGACGCCGCGCGGATTCTCGACATCGCCGGCAAGGCAGGCGCCAACAAATCCGGCCAGATCGACTGGAGCCTCAAGGATCCGAACGCCGCCTCCGCCGAGGCCGCCGCCAAGGCCCTTCAGCGCGCCCGGGCGCAGGCCCAGGCCATGGCCAGCGGGCTCAACGTCAAGCTCGGCCAGCTGCTCTACGCCAGCAACGAGGTCCAGGCCGAACCCATTCGGCCCGCACCCATGATGGCCACCTACGCCAAAGTAGCAGCTCCGCCCCCCCTCGCCATCAACGCCCGCCAGATCGAGACCTCCGCCACCGTCTACGCCGTCTTCGCCATCGAGTAACCCACTTCATGCCCGTCTTCGACTATCGCGATCCACACCCCACTCCCGAAGCTGAGCAACTCTACACGGCGTGGCTCGATGCGCTTGACGACGGGTTCACCCGCGAAACCACCTACGAAGCCCGCAGCGAGATCGTTCGCGACGCCCTTCAACACCTGCTGCACCCCAACGTCCTGACCGCCATATCGCTCAGTTCCCAGACCGCCCTCGCCGCGCTCGACCCGCGCAACATCACCCTCGAGCCCGAGTACTACGGCGACATGGACCCCGCGCGCTACTACCCGCGCAAGCCGCTCATCTGGCTCTGGCTGCAGTTCGACGCCAGCCCGCTCGGCGCCAACCAGTGGCTCGGCGAGCGCCTCCGCGCGATGCTCGGCCGCCACCTCTTCGCGCGCATCGGCCAGCGCGTCCGCATCTTCCAGCACGTGCAATTCAGCTACGGCTACAACCTCGAGATCGGCGACGACTGCTGGATTCACCGCCACGTCCTGCTCGACGACCGCGGCGGCATCACCCTCCACGACGGCACCAGCATCAGCGACTACGCCAACATCTACTCCCACACGCACGATCTCGTCGACCAGCGCAACGTCTCCAACCTCCGCACCGAGATCGGCCCCCGCGCCCGCATCACCTACCACGCCACCGTGCTCGCCGGCACAAAGGTCGGCCCCGACGCCATGCTCGGCGCTTTAGGATTGGCGACCCGCGACATCCCCGCCCACACCGTTGCCCTCGGCATCCCCGCCAAGCCCAAACTCACGAAGTAGCGCGCACTGCTTCTACCAATACGCCAGCGGCTCCGGCAGCACCGACCCACACGTGCACTTCCCATCCGGCACTTCCACCGACGCCATCTTGTCGCACTCCAGGCACCGCACGCGCCGCGCTCCGAGATGATGCGGTGTCCACACGCCCGTCATGCCACCATAGCCATAGTCGGCCGACCCGAAGTACCGCCCGACCGCCGCGCGGTGCTCGCCCATCTGCATCAGCGGCTTCATCGACTCCGGCGACTCCCATGCAGTGATCGTCATCATCCGGTCTCCGGCCGTCACCGTCACGGCGCTGATGAACCCCGGAATCGCGAGCACCTCCTGCAAAATCTTCTGGCTGCTCTCACGGATCGCAAGCTCGTCCTGCTTGTCGCGCGCGGAGATGAACGTGATGCCGAACGCTCCCGGCACCGCCTTGCTTCCATTGCTCACGCGAAGTCCGGTGCCGAACTCAAACGGCCCAATCGCGTGCGGCTGCACGATCACGTCCAGCCCCAGCGCCCGCGGCACAGCCCCCGAATCGAAATACCCCTGCACCGACCGCAGCTTCCCACCCTCGACCACGGCAATGTCCACTCCGCGCACTTCGACGGCGCGCCCCGTCGGCGGCAGGCCCATCATCGACCCAGAGTTGACGCCGCGCATCACCCACTCCGCCGACAGCGCGCCGTCTTCGCCCTCCATCGCCCGTCCCATCTCGAACGAGAGGTCCGGAAACGCGCTCCACAGCCCGGCCGCGTACTCGCCAATCGCCGCTCCTGTCAGCGGACCCGGCGTAGTGGGATCGCAGTACGTTCCGCCTTCGGCAAACGTCGCGACAATCCCGTCCGCGTCGTGCCGATTCCACGCGTCTGCGTAGCTTTCAAAAACCTGCAGAGAATTTGAGGTCATGGGCGGATGCTAACGCCCCCTGAATATCGTTCACAACAAAATAGTTCAACCCCGCACGCCCAATTACGCCAAAGCCCTCCGGTACTCTAGAAGACGATGCCTCTTACCTTTGCTCTGGTCCTCTTCGAGCTCGTCGTGATGGTCCTGTCCATCTCCCTGCACGACTCCGCCCAGGCCTGGATGGCCAACCGCCTCGGCGACCCCACCGGCCGCATGATGGGCCGCATCTCCATGAACCCGGTCAAGCACTTCGACCTGTTCGGCATGGCGATCTGGCCGATCCTCTTCATCTTTCGCTCACCGCTCGTGCTCGGCTGGGGCAAGCCCGTCCCCATGACGCCCCGCAACTTCCGCCGCCCTTCGCGCGATGAGATGGTCGCCACCCTCGCCGGCCCCGGCGTGCAACTGCTCGCTGCCATCGTCGCTCTGATCATCCTCGTCATCCTGCGCTACGTGCAGCACGACTCCACGCATCTCGCTCGTCATCGCCTCGCAGCTGGCGATGCGCAACCTCGCCGTGCCCACCGCCAATCTCCCCCCAATCTTCCCGCTCTACCTCTTTCTCTACTTCTGCATCCTCGTCAACCTGCTGCTCTTCGTCTTCAACCTCCTGCCGCTCCCATTCCTCGACGGCGGCAAGATCCTCATCCATTACCTGCCCTACAACGCCGCCAAAACCTACGAGAGCCTGAGCATGTGGATGATGATCGGCTTCTTCTTCCTGGGCTTCTACGTCATCATGCTCTTCTTTGCCCCGTTGATGACGATCTTCAACCGCCTCCTCTTCACGCTTTGACGCGCCGCAATCGCGCGCCGGCCGCTGCTATCCTAAGGCTTCTGAATCCATGAGCTCTCCGCACCTCTTCCCGCACAGCACCACGCCCCCGTGTACTCTCCGGCATGCGTCCCACCGGCAGCCTTCACCTCGGCAACTACATGGGTGCGCTGCACAACTGGGTCCACCTCCAGCACGACTACGACTGCTTCTTCTTCATCGCCGACCTGCACGCCCTCACCACCGACTACGCCGACCCCTGCCGCGTGCAGCAGAACATCTTCGAGATCGCGCTCGACTTCCTCGCCGCCGGCCTCGACCCCGGCCGCTCCGTCATCTTCAAGCAGTCGGACGTCGCCGAGCACGCCGAACTCGCGCTGCTCTTCGGCATGTTCACGCCCCTCGGCTGGCTCGAGCGCGTGCCCTCCTACAAGGACCAGCAGGCGCAGCTCACCGAGAAGGACCTGAACACCTACGGCTTCCTCGGCTACCCGCTCCTCCAGGCCGCCGACATCCTGCTCTACAAGCCCGACTTCGTCCCCGTCGGCGCCGACCAGGTCGCGCACGTCGAGCTCACCCGCGAGGTCGCCCGCCGCTTCAACGGCCTCTACCCCGGCGAGTTCTACATGTCGCCCGAGGCCGCGCCCTGGGAGCTGCCCGCCATCCTCGAGAAGGCCCGCAAGCTCGCCGGCGAGCCCCCGGACTCCACGCGCACCGACTTCACGCCCCACCAGCTCTTCACCGCCGCGCAGCAGACCAAGAAGCTCTCTCCCTTCGGCCGCCGCGAGATCCTCCCCGAGCCCAACGTCCTGCTCACGCCCTCGCCCAAGCTCCCCGGGCTCGACGGCCGCAAGATGTCCAAGAGCTACAACAACACCATCTCGCTCTCCGAGCCCGAGGACAGCCTCCGCGCCAAGCTCAAGACCATGGTCACCGACCCCGCGCGCGTCCGCCGCGACGACCCCGGCAACCCCGACCTCTGCCCCGTCGGCGATCTTCACAAGGTCTTCTCCGACGCCGAGACCATCGCCAAGGTCTACGATGGCTGTACGAGCGCCGGCATCGGCTGCATCGAATGCAAGAGCTGGGCCGCGGACGCGATCGTCCGCACCATCGCTCCCATCCAGGAGCACCGCCGCGATCTCGAGCGCCGTCCCTCCGTCGTCAAAGACGTGCTCGCCAACGGCAAGGAACGCGCCGCCAAACGCGCCGCCGAGACGCTCGCCGAAGTCGAACACGCCATGGGACTCGCATAAGCATGGCCGCAGAAGATCAAAACCCGGCAGTTCCGCAGGAACAAAACTCACAGCCCGAAGCTGACAGCTCACAGCTGAACGCCGAGCCCTCGCCCTCTGGGCCCTTGGCCCTTGGCCCTGAACCCTCGCGCCGCAGAGGCCTTCCGCCTCGAATCCCCGCCACCTCCACCCGAAGAGCCCAAGAAGCCCGCCTCAAAACCGACCCCCGAAGAGGCCTCGCAATCGCCCTTCACCGTCACCGTTGGCCTGGTCTACGACGGTCCCTTCGATCTCCTGCTCGACCTCATCCGCAAGCAGAACATCGACATCTACGACATCCCCATGGCGCGCATCACCGCGCAGTTCCTCGAGTACACGCGCCACCTCCAACAAACCGACGTCGACGCCGCCGGCGAGTTCGTCTACACCGCCTCGCTGCTCATCCACATCAAGTCCCGCATGCTCCTCCCGCGCGACCCCAAGGAGCTCGGCGACCTGGGCAACGCCGAAGACCCGCGCCGCGAGCTCGTCGAGCGTCTCCTCGAGCACGAGCGCTTCAAGGCCGCCGCGCAGATGCTCAGTCAGAAGCAGCAGATCGAAGAGGCTACCTGGACGCAGCCCGGCCTCAAGCAGTTCCTCAAAGATCAGGGCATCGAGTCCACCGACGAAGAGCGCGAGATCGCCGCCGACACCGTCGACCTCGTCCGCGTCTTCCAGGACATTCTTCAGCGCCTTCGCGACCGCCCCGTCCACAACATCGACGAGGACACCGTCACCGTCGGCCAGATGATCGACTTCGTCAAGCGCCGCCTCACCATGGAGGACCGGCCCGATCAGCCTGCGCAAGCTGCTGCAGAACACTCGCTCCGAGCGCGCGCTGATCTGCACCTTCCTCGCCATGCTCGAACTCGTCCGGCTACAGGCGATCCTGCTCCGCCAGGCCGAATCCCTCGGCGACATCCTCATCAAAAAGGCCGACCACTTCGACCAGATCATGGCCGACGACGCCACCGTCCGCGACGACTGGAGCTAATCGCAGGTCGGCAGAAAACAGGGTGACCCTCAGGTCACCCTGCCGTGCTTCGCAGCGATTTCCTCCCGGCTCCTAGTGGCCGTGACCGCCGTGATCGTCGTGCCCGCGCTCGTGCCCGCGGCCGTCACGCATCTCGTTTCCGTGGAACTCGTGGAAGTCGCGGTGCGAGTCAAAGTGCTCCCCGCGATTCGGATACGGTCCGTGGTAGTAATTCGGGCCATAGTGATTGTCGACATGGCCGTAGAAGTCATGACCGCCATGGAACCAAGGGCCTGCTCCGACGAACACGCCATTCGTAAACCACTCCGGACCGTAATACCCATAGGGTGCGCAGTTATACGGCGGCACCTCATAGTAGCCGTACGGGCAGACCGGCTGTGGGCCGATATTCACCCCAAAGGACACCTGGGCCGAACTGGGAGCCGCTGTGCCAAAAGCCAGGGCAGCTGCGGCAATTGCTGGTACCAACACGTTCAACTTGCGCATAATGTCACCTCGACAAAATTGGAAGGGCAATACGACCTGTCGGTTGTTCCAGTGATCGGTCATGGGCACAACATTCCGCAGCGATGACACGAAAAAGGTTGCCCTTTGAGGTCACTTTCCGGTGACGGTACCAAAGTGTGACCAAAAGACAGCTTGCGAGTTCGCAAAGCCTCTCTATACTCAGAATCACAAGAAGCACGAACAAACGAATTTGGCAACCCCCAATTCGGACTAGCACGTACCACTAAGGTCCAAGGCTCACGAGGGTTACTCGTATTCGCTGGCCTTTTGAAGCACACTCGCCAATGCCAGGAACAAATCCTGGTTCACAGGCAGGCTTCTGAGGTCGGACGGAATTCCCAGCCCCTCGTTGCAGGACCGCCGGATTCAGAACGTCGCCATTCGCTGTAAAAAGAGAGGCTCTTATGCTCAAACTCGTGAAAATTGCTCTCATCGCTCTCGCCGTCTCTGTCCTTGTGCCCTCGCTCGCGAACGCCGCGACACGGGCCACCTGGAGCCCCTGGATGGCCCTTCCCAACGCCAATGGCGTTGAGGTCAGCTTCAGCCAGGTCAACGACAACATGTGCACGTGGATGATCCGCAACAACGGCAGCACCACGCTGCGGTCGCTGGAGTTCACCTACACCTACACGCAGGCTGTGCAGCAGGGCCAGGCCACCGGACGCGATCTGCTCATGGAGCCGTTGAAGCCCGGCCGCCAGACCGGCGGTGCCACGCAGTTCGGCGCCGAGACCGGCAAGTGCCCGTCCACGCTGGTCGTCAGCCACATCGAGTGGGCCCACTAATCAGCAAGAATCTCTCGGGTGCCCGGCTCGTGAACCAGCTTCGCGAGCCGTCGCTTCCAGGTAGCCCGAGGCTTTAGCCTCGGGTCTCTTGAGGGGCGTACAAGAAGGGGCTTTAGCCCCTGGGGTATGCCCTTTGGGTTCGGATTACTACCGCCGCCCCCGTCCCGAACCAGAACGAACGGACCCACTGCCAGCGCCACCCAATCTCTTCCTCTTCGGTGGAACCGGCTTCTTGAGCTGCGCGGCTTCGGGCAGCGTCTTCTTCCGCTCGACGGACTTGCCCGCAGCCGCCCGATTCAGCGCCTGCACTTCGCCTTGCGTCAGCTCCCGAAAGCCTCCCGGCGGCACGTCCAGCGTCAGCGCACCGTAGCCGATGCGGCGAATCTTCTCCACGTGGTGGCCCACCTCTTCGAACATCTTCCTGAGCTGCCGGTTGCGGCCCTCGGTCAGGGTCACCTCGAACCAGGGATTGTCGCCGCTGCGCACCTGCTCGATCTTTGCGGGCTGCGTCATGATGCGGTCACGACGTCCGGCGCGAACCTCATTCAGCCGCCCGCGGTCGATCATGATGCCTTGGCGAAGCTGCTCCAGCGCTTCCCCCGTCGGCTTGCCGGCGACCTTCACCAGGTAGGTCTTCTGCACCGCATTGCTGGCCTTCGACAGCCGGTTCGCAAGGCCGCCGTCGTTGGTCATCAGCAGCAGACCTTCGCTGAGGTAGTCGAGTCTTCCCACCGGATAGAGGCGGGGAAGCTTCTTGTGCTCGCCCGTAACCTTCTTCTGCGCGGATTCCGCCAGCAGGCTGGCGACGGTGGGCCGGCCTTCGGGGTCTTCCATGGTCGTTACATAGCCGCGGGGCTTGTTCAGGAGGAAGTAACGCTCCGCCTCGCGGCCGTGGAGCAGCTTGCCGTCGACGCGGATGTGGTCGCGGCTGAGGTCGGCCTTTGTTCCGAGTTCGGTGACCGTCTGGCCGTTCACCTGGACGCGGCCCTCGAGGATGATTTGCTCGGCGGCGCGGCGGCTGGCGATGCCCGGCCTGCGCCAATATCTTTTGCAAGCGCTCGCCCGCCCGCGCAGGCTCGTTCGTGCCATTTATTTCCCGCTTCATAGACATCATTATGCGGCCTTACTGTCGATGTGATTCTCTCTGCAACCCCCCACCCTGCCGTTTTTTGCGCAAAGTCTTCAAAAGAAATAACTTGCGGGTGGACTTTGTGGGCAAAGTATTGAAAACAAAGGGCCGGGGTGTCTACAGGCATTGCACTTGCCGTGGACTGAGCGCCAAAGCAACCAATCCGAAGTGCATCGCTCTGCGATGAACGCAAAATAGCCGATTTGACGGGCCTCATCCGCGAGCCGCCTGCCATCCAAGGTTTGGTGGCTGACGGACAGCCGCAGGAAAGAACGGGGCTCCGGTAGCCGTTTCCGGAAGCAGACTCGAATCACAGCCGGGCCCCCGGAAGCAGCACAGGAGAAGACCCGTATGCGATTGCTGAAGCCCATTGCAACAACCGCCCTCTCGTTCGCCTTTCTGACGGCGGGCGCCCTGGCCCAGAACCAACAGAGCACCCAGTCGACCACCCAGAGCACGACGACGACGGACGCTTATGGACAGACCCAGACCCAGACACAGCACAAGGCGAAGAAGACGGAGCAGACTACGCTGCCGGACGGAACGACCGTGACGACGCAACACCGCACCAATGCCAGCGGCTATGACGCCAACGGCAACCCGGTCGCCGGGCAGCGCACCACAACCAACTCTCAGGACACGGTAAGCCCGGACGGGCAGACCCAGACTCACACTGAGACCCAGACCCACACGGAGTCCAACCCGACGCCTCCCCCGCCTCCAGTCCCCCGATAGAAGCTAACGGAGCAGGCGAAAGAACTCGAAGGCGCAGCCTCTTTGGCTGCGCCTTTCGTGTGTTGGCGAGGCTGGTGTCGACTTTCTAGCTAATGGCGAGCGGGTGACCGAACGCTGAGTCTGGCAAGTCAGTTCCAGCTCCCACAGGGTTTGGCCAGGTTCCAGACGCCGTTCTGTTTTTCGTAGACCACTCTCTCGCCGCTGCCTTGCGAGCCGCAGTAGACGGACAAGGACAAAGCCCCATGTGTACGTGACGAGTCGAAGACGATCTCCGAAAAGACGAAGAAGCAAGTAGCTGCGCCCTCTTTTGCGGCATCTTCCAGCCACTGTTTCTGCCTGGCGGGATCGACCACCTTGCGGGGAGGCGGGAACGTGTCCACCGCAAACCGGTGAGTCGTCCTGGAGCTGAAGTCCGACGCCTGAAAGTCGCGGAGGCAGCCCTTGTAGTCAAGAGCGTCGGGCTCAAAGGGCACGGTCCACTCGGCAATATAGTTGAGCGGCGGTCCCCCTCCGTTGTTGCGGGACTTCAGGAAGTCTCGATAGATGGCGAGACTATCCGCGTCAACAACGGGATTCGCCGAGATCTGTCGCTTGGGCGACTGTTGCGCCGCGGATGAGGCCGCGAAACACGACGTCAGGACAATCAGCAACGGTAACCTGGTTTTCATTTCAGCCTGGACACCGCAAGATTTGGAATCTTGCAGATGTTAGTCGAGCGCCTTGCGGAGGGGAAGAGTGTAATGCGGCTCGTTGCCGCGCGGGCGTTCGATGGGCGGAACGGCGTCAGGTTGGAGCGGCTGGTCGGGAGGATATTCAGCATCGCCTTCGGGTGTGGCGAGGGGAACATCAGGCTCGTCGTCCGGCACGAAGTCGGGCGGGTCGGTCGGCGGGATGTCAGATTTGGGCGTCATCGGTCGTGGGATGCGCGAGGCCCGGGTTGCGGATGGGAGAAAGTATAGGCCGAGCGACCCGAAAAGGCATACCCAGCCTGGGAAATCCAGGGAACCTTCGAGGGCGTTCGAGCCTTATGCGCCGTTGTCTTCTTCGCGGGACTGAACTTCGGCGTCGAGCGCGGGGCTGTCCTCGGCTTCGTCGAGCGGGGCGTCTTCGGCTGCATAGTTGGGCGGAAGACCGGAGATGCGGCCGTCGGTGAGAACTTCGTCGGCGGCGTCGTCCGGGACAGCGCCGGGAGGACCTTCGTTGAGGTTCTCTTCGCTGTACGGCGTGCCGTCGGCCTGCGACTCGTGCACGTTGGTGCCTGCATCCTCTTCGGAGCGGCGGATGGTTCCCTCGGCGGATGGCATGGGGATCTCCTCCTGAATAGCTTCCGCGAATTCGGCGGACATCTTCTCAAACTCTTCGATGCTGGGAAGCTCATTGATGTCTTTGAGGCCGAAACGGACGAGGAAGTCCTTCGTCGTCTTGTAGAGGATGGGGCGGCCGATGACCTGTTTGCGGCCGGCGGTGTTAATGAGCTTGCGCGCCATGAGCGAGCCGAGCACGCCGCCGGAGTCGACGCCGCGGATCTCGGAGATTTCGGGCGCGGTGATGGGCTGTTTGTAGGCGATAACGGCGAGGGTTTCGAGCGCCTGGAGCGAGAGCTTCAGCGGCGGCTTGAGCGACTTGACGAAGCCGCGCACGGCGTCGTGGTACTCGGGCTTGGTGGCGAAGCGGAAGCCACCGGCGACCTCGCGAACTTCGAGGCCGCGCTCGTCGGAGGCGTAGTCTGCGGTGAGCTGGTCGAGGATCGAGCGGAAGTAGTCGCGGAGACGGCGCGCGTCCTGACTCTGCTTGCGCGCGGTGGCGGCGGCATCGGCCTTGGCGTCGGCTTCAGGACTTGTCGCAGACGGTTCGGCGGCGCCTTCGACAGCTTCGGCTGAAGGCTCGGCGGCCTGCGCGTCGACGTTCGGCGCCTCGGGCTGAGGTTCTGGCTCAACGGGCTCGCCGAGAGTTTCGGCGTTGAGCGCTTCGGCGTCGGCGGCGGTGTCGGTCGGGCTTTCGTCGAGCGGCAGCGACTCCTGCTGGCTGGCGAGGGCGTCGAGCTCAGCCTGCGCCTCTTCACCGAGCAGGCTGACGAGCTGGGCGAGCGTGACGGGCTCTTCGGACGCGTAGATGACGGCTTCGATCTTGGCTTTGAGACTCATGCGAGACAGGCTTGAGTGTATCAACGGGGGCGGGATGTTAGTTTGGACAGCAAATCTTGTCTGAGGAGATCGCGACCGAAATGCGCCGCCGCCAGTTTCTTACAACGTTGCCCGCCGCTGCCGCAGGAGCGGCGATTCTGCCGGGTCTGAATGTGGATGCGCAGAGCGCGAACGGCGCGCAGGCCGAGACGGAACTGCCGAAGTTTCAAGCGGAGGGACAGGAGAAGTTCGTCCGGCCGGATGTGCATGCGGGCGATCGCCCGGCGGGCGCAAGCTTCGCGACCCGGTCGGCGGCGATGGGGCTGAACGGAGCAGCGGGAACGGCGCATCCGCTGGCGACGCAGACGGCGATCGACATTTTGAAGCGCGGCGGAAGTGCGGCCGATGCAGCGGTCGCCGCCAATGCGGTGCTGGGGTTTGTGGAGCCTGTGAGCTCGGGGCTGGGCGGCGACTGCTATGCGTTTGTGTGGGACCCGAAGACGCAGAAGCTCGAGGGCATGGCGAGCTCGGGTGCCTCGCCGAAGGGGCTGAGCCTGGAGACAGTGCAGCAACGCTCCGTTGTTGTTGATGGCAAGCATGTGATTCCGCCGAATGGCGCGGTGTCGGTCTCGGTGCCCGGAGCGCTGGCTGGATGGTGGGCTCTGCATGAGCGCTACGGCAAACTGAAGTGGGCAGAGTTGTTCGAGCCGGCGATTCAGGCGTGCGAGAAGGGGTCGCCGGTGCCGCAGATTATCGGCGCGTATATCAAGCGCAATGTGGCGGCGTTTCTGCGGCCCGGCGCAGGCGTGGAAGAGACGCAGAACATGCTGCACACCTATGCTCCCGGCGGGCGTGCTCCGAACGAGGGCGAGGTGCGGCGCAATCCTGATCTCGCGAAGACGTATCGCATGATTGCCGAGGGCGGGCGCGACGCGTTCTACGATGGCCCGATTGCGGACACGATTCAGGCGTACTTCAAGCGTATCGGCGGATGGATGACGAAGGAGGATCTTGCAGCGCATAAGGCTGTGTGGCCGACGCCGCTCCAATCGGATTATCGCGGCGTGACGGTGTATGCGATGGGCGAGAACACGCAGGGGCTGGCTACGCTGCAGATGTTGAACATCATCGAGCAGTTCGATATGCGCGGGTATGGCTTCCAGTCGGCCGAAGCGCTACAGGTGATGATCGAGGCAAAGCGGCTCGCGTATGAGGACCGCGCGCGCTTCTATGCTGACCCGCGCTTCTCGAAGGTGCCGATTGAGTGGCTGAACTCGAAGGAGTATGCGAAGGAGCGCGCGAAGCAGATCAAGCTGGATTCGATTTTGACGCCAGTCTATCCGGGGCAGGCGCCGAGCCACGGAGACACCACGTACTTCACGACCGCGGACAAGGACGGGATGATGGTGTCGATCATCCAGTCCAATTTCCGCGGCATGGGGTCGGGGCTTGTACCGGACGGGCTGGGGTTCATGTTCCAGGATCGCGGCGAGCTGTTCAGCCTGCAGCCCGGACACCCGAACATCTACGCGCCGGGCAAGCGGCCGTTCCAGACAATCATCCCAGGGTTCGCGGCGAAGAACGGCAAGCCGTGGATCAGCTTCGGCGTGATGGGCGGCGATATGCAGCCGCAGGGACAGACGCAGATCATCGTGAACCGCGTGGACTACGGGCTGGATGCGCAGGCGGCGAGCGACAGTCCTCGGTGGCACCATGAGGGATCGTCGCAGTCCATGGGTGAGGACCGCGCCGGATACGGGCCAAAGGGCGTTGTGCGACTCGAGGCAGGTGTGCCGAAGGCGACACGCGACAAGCTCATCGCTCTGGGATGGCCGATGGGCGCGAGCGATGGCGGCTTTGGACGCTATGAGTGCATCGAGGTGAGCGAATCACACTACGATGGCCACAGCGATCGCGTGTATACAGCAGCGAGCGAGATGCGCTGCGATGCGGTGTCACTGGCGTACTGAGCCTCTGGCTGCTCGCTGTTAGCTTCCAACTGAGAGAGGAGCTGGTGATGGCGGTGCTGAAGGTCACGCGGGGAGACATTACAAGGCTTCAAGTCGACGCGATTGTGAACGCGGCGAACACCTCGCTGCTGGGCGGCGGTGGCGTGGATGGAGCGATCCATCGGGCAGCAGGGCCCGAGCTTGATTATGCTTGCCGGATGCTGCAGGGATGCGCGACCGGTGATGCAAAGGCGACACCTGGATTCCAGCTACTTGCAAAATGGGTATTTCACGCCGTCGGGCCGTATTGGAGCGGAGGAACGCATGGCGAGCCAGAGAAGCTTGCAGGATGTTATCGCCGTGCGCTCGAGCTGGCGCACGAACACGGCGCAAAGTCGATTGCGTTTCCGGCGATCTCGACGGGAATCTACGGTTATCCGCGAGAGCCCGCAGCGGAGATTGCCGTGCGGGTTTGTCGCGAGATGGCGGATGCGTGCGGCGTGGAGCGCGTAGAGTTCTGCTGCTTCGATGAAGGCACAGCGAAGATTTATGAGCAGTTGTTGTCAGAAGCCTAGTGGCCGGGGATGCGGTCGCGTGTCGTGGACCAGTTGGTGACAAGGTTATTGATCACCGTTGAGCCGACGAGATACGCCGATTCCAGCGCGAGGTTCTTGCCGACATACGGCGCACTGACCGACTCAACGGCGTCGTGGCCAGGGCGCTCCATCGAGTAATTGCTGCCCGTGCGCAGCACGAGCACGCGGTTGCGATCAACGCGATGCATCTCATCGAGGCGGTCGATGGCGTTGAGGAAGCCGGAGTCCTCCATCTCGGTCGTCGCGAAGACACCTTTGCCGTGCGTCCACAGCTTCACCCAGTCCTCGGCATAGGTGGTCATGATGGTGCCGTGCCAGTAGTAGTCGGAGGCGAAGGTGTCGCCGAGCAGAACGAACGGCGGGCGCTGCGCGACGGGCATGTTGGTGTACTCGGCGCGAAAGGCCGCGACGGCAGGGTCGTCGGGCAGCTTGAGCGAGCGCGTCTGGTCGTAGGCCCACTGCACGAGGCTTTGATTGAGCGTGAAGAGATTTGATCGATGCCAGACAGCATCATCGAGTGACGGCGGGTTGGGCTGCTTCGCGCTCGTCGGGAAGATGCCGTAAGGCCAATCCTTAGGGGCCTCGCGCGGGTCGATCTCGCGGGCGACGTCGCCGATGACGTAACGCGCCCAGGCCGCTGAACCGATCGACCCGATGCGTGGATCGATCCCCGCGATGCCGTTGATGAGGATGTAGGCGTGCGTGAGGTCGAAGCGCGGGTCGAGGCCGAGCGCCATCATGCTCGCCGTGGCATTGACGAGCGTCGTGCCGGAGACCATGCCGAGGATGGTGTGCTCCTTGTTCGTGCGCAGCGGATGCACGCCGCCGGGAAACTCGAGGACCTGATCGAGATGCTCGCGCTCGACCCAGAACTGGAACTCGCCGGGAGCGTCGCCGGTGTCATTGCCGACCTCGAACGTAGTGACGATGACGGCGCGGATGGGCCAGGGCTTCTCCGCACGCGCGGCGCAGATCGTGAAGAGGAATGCGATGAAGACACTGGCGCGGAGGAGGCGCATACGGGCTCCGGGAGGCTGGATTCAAGGTGATGGATCCAGAGTAGCAGCGGCGTCATTGCCGCGCAGCGCTCTCGGCAGACCCGCGTGGAGTTGAGGTGAGGACCTCAGCGGGCAAAGGAAAGATTGGTTGCATCTTCTTGAACGCCACATCGTCGGCCAGCTTCTTCTTCCACCTGTCAATCAAATCCACCTGACGGCGCTGAAGCTCTTCCGGCGAGGGACTCCCGGCGCCCGACAGCGCAAGGTTCAGGGCTACCTGACGCTTGCCGGATTCGTAATCATTCAGGAAGCCTTCAGGCCGTCCCATATATGAGTCAGCCCGCCGTTGAGCCTCGCTGGTGATGGCGTATGGGTCAGATGGGTTTGCATTCGGTTGATGTAACTTCGTCGACCAGTACTCCAGTTCGTCTGCGAGACCGTCTCGCCAGACCTGCAGCGAGCGCACGCCGTCGTTCGATCCGTCATAGCTGCCGTCGGAATAGATCACCGCGTCGACCTCCGGATGCCAAACGCAGCCGCTCGACTGCGGGATGTTTGCCGACGACTGCATGCGTTGGCCCGGGCCAATAACGTCTGGTTGAGGTGGGCCGACCGGACGTCCATCGTGTCCCCGTGCGGCACCTGCGAACCTGGAAGGCGTCCAAAGCATGTCGTAGTCAAGCGACGTGCTGGCGCCAAGCCTTGACGTGCGCTCATCTTCGCAGCTGGCCTTCATATGAAATGCTTCAATTGTTTTGGAGGAGTCGTTGACCAGCGTAACGAAGCCACTTGCACCGTCGGAGAGTTCCAGGTGATAGCCGTGTGCCTGGGCAGTGAGTCGAGGACTAACGCATAGGAAACATACTGCACTTGCCAAGCTGACAACACGCCAAATCATTACCAGCCTCCGGGCGCACATTCTACGTGCGGGGTCGCGGGCCGGCGAGCGAAATCAGAGACTTCAGGGCTTGGGCTTTGGGTGCGGATCGATCTGGGCTGTGGCGAAGATCTTCTCCGGCGTCAGCAGCACGCCGTTGACCGGGATGACCATTTCGCCGCCGAGCGTGGTGGGTTCACCGATCTTTTTGCCGCCTTTGGCGAGCTTGTCGAGAGCCTTCTGGAGCTGGGGATCGAGTTCCATATGTTGTTGGATTCGAGACGTTGCCTGTTGTTGCCCGCCGCGCTGCGATGGTGCACCGGAGATGGTGCAAGGACTGTGCTATACTAAAACTGCGTACAAAACTACGCAGGCGCCGCGGGAAGGACTCCCGATGGATTCGAGTCTGGCCAGAGACCGCGAGCGCTTCCTCCTTCCGCCAAGCATCGTAAGGGCTTAGCGTGTTGGTTGCTCTGGCTTGGAGGCCGTCATCGGACAGGCCTCGCCGTGCAGCAGCAGCTTGATAGAGACCCTTTGGACCTGAAGAGAACCAAAGCCTTGCTGAAACCCGGAATCCACGACGCCGATCGTGCGCTTGCACATCCCTGCGTCTCTGCCGACACTCTCTCTTCCAGCTACGAACAGAGGAATACTTGTCGAACTCATTGACTCTTGAATCAATTTTGAATCCCGCGCCCATGCAGGTTGCGCGGCACATTACACAGACCGAGGCTTCGGCCCTTCACTTTACGGACTTCAGCATCACGCAGTCGCTGAAGGACCGCCTGACCGCAGCAGGCTTCATCAAGCCGACGCCGGTGCAGGCGGGCGCAATTCCGCCGGCGCTCGAAGGCGATGACATCCTTGCTACGGCTTCGACCGGCACAGGCAAGACACTGAGCTTCCTGGTGCCGATGATCGACCGCCTCGAGTCGATCTCACAGCCTTCGACCAAGGCGAAGAAGTCGCCTATCCTGGCGCTGATCCTGCTGCCCACGCGCGAGCTGGCGATGCAGGTGCTGGAGCACTACTTCAAGATCTCGCCGGTCAACAAGAACGACGCCGTGCTGGTGTGCGGCGGCCTGAGCGAGAACCCGCAGGTCGAGGCGATTCAGCGCGGACCGCGCGTCGTTGTCGCGACGCCGGGCCGGCTCGAGGACTACCTGAAGCGCAAGCTGATTAGCCTTCGCGACGTCGACATTCTGGTGCTCGACGAAGTCGACCGCATGCTCGACATGGGCTTCCTGCCGGCGATCCGGCGCATCGTTGGAGCGCTTCCCAAGGACCGCCAGACGATGTGCTACTCCGCCACGCTCGACGCGAACATTCGCGAGATCGTGAAGGACTACGTGCAGAAGCCGGTGCGCGTAGAGATCGGCCAGACCTCGAAGCCGAGCGACCGCGTGACGTTGCGCGTGTACACGGTGATGCAGGACCAGAAGCTTGCGCAACTGGATCGCATGCTGAACGAGGAGGAGGGATCGTTCCTCGTCTTCTCGCGCACCAAACATGGAGCGGAGCGCATTGGGCGCAAGCTGGAGAAGCTTGGCCACAAGACCGCGACGATTCACGGTGACCGCACGCAGGCGCAGCGGAGTTCAGCACTGAAGAAGTTTTCCGAAAGCCACGCCCGCGTGCTGGTCGCGACCGACGTTGCGGCGCGCGGCATCGATATCTCGCACATTGCGCACGTCGTGAACTTCGACTTGCCGAACGGCTCGGATGACTTTGTCCACCGCATCGGACGCACGGGACGCGCGGGCGCGAAGGGCGTTGCGACGACCTTTGTCACACCGCTTGAAAAGGGCGACGCGAAGAAGCTGGAGCGCGAACTGAAGATCAGCTTCGACTGGCGCGTGGCCGATAAGGATCTCGCCAAGGAAGAGCGCAACAAGCCGATCGATATGAATCAGCCGATCGACGACATCTCGGCGCTGCTGGCGATGGAGACACGCTCCTGGAAGGCGGAGGGTGCAGCGCATCCGCATCATGCTCGCCAGCATGGGTCGCATCATGCCCATAGCAGTTCGGACACCGGACGCTCGCATGCCGGCAAGCAGCAGCGCGATGGCCGCTCGAGCGGATCATCAGCCGGCGGCGGACGCAGCGCGGGACGCCGGAAGCGTCGGCGCAGCAACTAAGCATTTGTCGCGTCAAAGACCGGGACCGGTGAGGTGAATGCCTCGCCGGTCTTTTTGTTTCTGGTTCATTGAGGGCTATTGCGCGAGGGCCTTCTCGGCCAATGGCTCCATGATGGCGTAGCCCGCGGCGTTGGGGTGCACGCCGTCGATGCTGATGCCCGGCTTCATCCCGCCCTCAGGGCCGGCCATCGCAGAGTAATAGTCGAGATACGTGATGTTCTGCGACGCCGCATAACTCTTCAGCCAGTCGTTGAGCGCGCGAATCTTCTCCGCGGGATTGCCCGCCGAAGGCTTCCACGGATATGCCGCGGCGGGCAGCACCGAGGCAAGCACGACGCGAATGTTGTTGGCTCGTGCGAGGTCCACCATCGAGCGAAAGTTATCCTCGATCATCGACTGCGTCTCCGGTCCGGTGTTGCCGGCGATGTCGTTCGTGCCGGCGAGAATCACGACCGTCTGTGGATGCAGGTTGATCACATCCTGGCGGAAGCGCACCACCATCTGCTCGGTGGTCTGGCCGCTGATGCCGCGGTTGACATAGGGTTTGGCCGGGAAGAAGGTGCCGCCGTTGCGCGTCCAGGCATCGGTGATGGAATCGCCGTAGAAGACCACGCGGCCGGGCTGGGATGCCGGCAACGCGGCATTCGCGTCGGCATAGCGGCCAAGCTGCGGCCAGTCGTCCAGCGTCTTTCGCATCACCTCGCAGGCGTCGGTCGCCGGCTTCGGAGCAACCTGCGCCGCTGACGGTGCCGGCGCAACTCCTGGCGCGGGCGATTGCACTTGCGCCATCACTGGTGTCGCCACAAGAGACACCACCATTAGCCTCATCCAAACACGCATTCTGACCTCCGCCCGCATTTTATCCGCGCAGGCCAGTTTTAGCTTTCTGCTCGAGGTGTTTTAGCTTTGTCACAATCCTCTCCCGCATCCACGCCTCTCCGCGATACCCTCAAGAGGCGATGCAACCCGGAATCTCAACGCACATCTTTCTGCCGCAGCAACTCACGACGTCGCTGCTCGACACACTTCGCTCCGCCGGCGCGCAGGCCATCGAACTCTTCGCCTCGCGCCATCACTTCGATTACACCGATCGCGCTGCCGCGCGCGAACTGGCAACGTGGTTCCGGTCGAATCCCGTGACGCCCACGCTGCACATGCCCCTCTTCACCGCGGACGACGAGACTGCGTGGAGCCGCCATACCGCCGCTACGCTGAACCTGATCGACGCACAGAAGGCCGCGCGCATCGCCGCGATGGACGAGGTAAAACGCGCTCTCGAGGCCGCCGAGCAGATTCCCATCAAGTCCTGCGTGCTGCACCTCGGCAGCAAAGACGACCGCTGGGACACGCGTGCGCTCGACGACTCGCTGACCGCGATTGAGCACCTGAAGGCTTTCGCCGGGCCGCTCGGCGTGAAACTGCTGCTCGAGAATCTCACGAACGCGGTCGCCACACCGGAGCATCTCGTCGAGATCGTGAAGGTCGGCCACTTTTCGACCGTCGGCTTCTGCCTCGACCTCGGCCACGCGCATCTCGCCGAAGGCGTGCCTGCTACAAGCAGCGCGCCTGCGAAGACCGGTGTCGACCTTGCTTTCGAGGCGTTCACGTCGCATTCCTGACCGCCTGCTCGAGTTGCACGTGCACGACAACCACGGCGGCGACTCCGGCAGCGGCAAGGACGAGCACCTGTGGCCCGGTGACGGCACGCTCGACTTCAAAGCCGTCGACGCGCACATCGCCGCGCTGAAGTCCAAGCCCATCGGCATGCTCGAGATCGGCTATGACCTGACGCCGAACAATGATGAGATCGTTCGCCGCGGCACGCGCGCTGCGGAAATCATGTCGGGGCTCTGATTCCGAATGCGCAAGCGCGTTCTCGTGAGCTGGAGCGGCGGCAAGGACAGCGCCTGGGCGCTGCACCTGCTGCAGCAGCGGCCCGAGTACGAGGTCGTCGGCCTGCTCACGACCATCAACACGCAGTTCGGGCGCGTCGCCATGCACGGCTTCCGGCAGGAGTTGCTGCAGCAGCAGGCCGAGGCCGCTGGGACTTCCGCTGTGGCCTGTTCCGCTGCCGTGGCCATGCTCGAACGAGCAGTACGAGGCAGCGATGGGTGCAGCGTGCGCTCGCGCGGTCGCCGAGGGGATCGACGCCATCGCCTTCGGCGACCTGTTTCTCGAAGACATCCGCGCTTATCGCGAGGCTAAGCTCGCAGGTACAGGCCTCGAACCGCTCTTTCCCTGCTGGCAGATTCCTACGGATCAACTTGCGCGCGAGATGATCGCCGCCGGGCTGCAGGCACATCTCGTCTGCGTCGATCCGCGCCAGCTCGACGCCCGCTTTGCCGGACGGCTCTTCGACGAAGCGCTTGCTCAATGAATTGCCCGCTACCGTCGACCCCTGCGGCGAGCGCGGCGAGTTCCACACCTTCGTCAGTGCAGGACCGATGTTTGCGGGCGGCGGCCGCTCGCGTAGCATCGAAGTACGGTTAGGCGACGTCGTCGAACGCGCCGGTTTTGGCCAGTCTTTTTATCTATGCAGATCTTCTCCCGGCCCACAGCCCATCACAAGCATTCGACCAGTAACTCGGCTTCGCTTCGCTAACGCGCTCACCGCTGCGCTGCTGCTCTCGGCCTGCGCCTCTGCGCAGACACTCGCGCGTCCGGGCTGGGTTGGCTCCGGCCTCAGCTCGCAGGCGTGGTGGCAGTCTGCAGTCATCTATCGCGTGCAACCGCAGTCGTTCCAGGACTCCGACGGCGACGGAGTGGGCGATCTGCGCGGCCTCGCACAACGGCTCGACTACCTGCAGTCCATCGGCGTCGATGCGGTGCTTGTTGAGTCGCACACCAACGATCCCGGCTTCGACGACCTGCTCAGCGATGCCAGCCGCCGTCACATTCGCATCCTCGTGCAACTCGGTCAGGAGACGCCCGCGCAGTCGCTGACTGCCGAGCAAGCGATGAGTGAAGCGCGCACCTGGTTGAAGCGCGGCGTCGCAGGCGTCTATGTTCCAACCCAGCTGCTCAATACGATCGCATCGCATTCCAACTTCCACGAGGCCGTCTTCCTGCTGCAAGAGCTTCGCACACTGGCCGACAGCTTCCCGGGCGAGCGCATCGTCATCTCCGGGGATTCACCCGCAGTCAGTGCTGCGGTGTCCAATTCGCCTCGCAGCGGGCCGGAGATCGTCGACGGTACCGTGAACTCTGCGGCGTGGGATGCGGCAACTCTGCGCACCAAGCTCGTGCTCGCCAACTCACCTGCCGCCGGCGAGCCTCTGCTGCAGATCGCTCCGCATGATGAACAGCAGCGGGGTCGCGACAAGATTCTCGCGGCGCTCTTCCTTAGTTCGCGCGGCGCGGTCGGGCTTACGTACGGCCAGGAGATCGGCCTTGCGGACACCTCCGCCGCGACGATCATGCGCTGGACGCCCTCGAACATTACCAGGCCAGAGGTGGCCGCCGCACCAAAGCCGAAGGAAGAGATCTACGGCGCGTACCACCCGTACGTTCCGCCTGCGCCGTCGACGATAACCGGCAGGCAGCCGCACCTGCCCAGCGTTGCGCTCAACACGGAGTCCGCGCCGCCACCGGTCGATCCTGACACGCTCCCCGGCTTCACCACACGTACTCTCAGTACGTCGTTGAATCCCGCAGGCGCAAACATCAACGTTGCCACTCAGGACAACGATCCGGAGTCACTGCTCAACTTCTATCGCCGTGTCCTTGAGCTGCACAGCAGTAACGCGACGCTGCGCACGGGATCCGTCTCATTTATGAATCACGACAGCGAGGGTGCACTGGTCTGGTTGCGGCGAGCGCCTGCGGGAGCACGCACAGTAGCTTCAGTGATCGTTGCGTGCAACCTCACCGATCATCCGATCCAGATCTCGCTCGACGCAGACCTCGCACATCTGCACATGGCAGCCGGCACGCTGCGTCCGCTGCTCACTTCGTTACACGTCGACCACATTGCACAGTCCACGGGTTATCTGCGGCTCTCTCCGCACAGCGTCTACGTCGGCGAGCTCTATCACCGCTAGGGAATTCGCGCACCGCTACCGAGTCCGTGCAATTTCCGGACCGAGCAGCTCTTCGGCGGAAGGCGCGGGTTCGCTTGGAATCGGACCCGTTCCAACCTGATCCACAGCTGCGCCGTCGAGGTGATACTTCGTCAGCCCTTCCTTCAGAATGCGAAATGCCTCCTCCGGCGTGTCGGCAAACTGAAACAGGTCCATGTCCTTAGGAGAGATCGCGCCCTTCTCGACAAGCATGTCCATATTGATGACCTGCTTCCAGTAGCTCGACCCATAAATAACGATCGTGATCTTCTTCGCGAGCTTGTGCGTCTGGTCGAGCGTCAGCAGTTCGAACATCTCGTCCAGCGTTCCGAAGCCGCCGGGAAAAACAACCAGCGCCTTCGCGAGATATGCGAACCAGTACTTGCGCATGAAGAAGTAGTGGAAGTTGAAATTGAGCGCCGGCGTAATGTACGGGTTCGGATACTGCTCGAACGGCAGCTTGATATTGAGGCCGATCGTTTTACCACCGGCCTCCCACGCGCCGCGATTCGCGGCCTCCATGATGCCCGGAGCCACCGCCGGAGGTGACGACGAACCGATGCCTTCGTCCAGGCAGGCCCTTCGCCCACTCCGTCACCAGGCGCGCAAGCTGGCGCGCGTCCTCGTAGTAGCGCGCCATCTCGACTGCGGCCTCTGCGCGGTTGCGCTTCAGCTCCGAAGTCTCACCGCTTTCAAGCTCATCGCCCTTCGCCGGTTGCTCTGCTTCAGGTGCGAGCTGCGTTGAGCCTGTGTTGTCCAGAAGCTCCAATTCATCGTTTGCAACATCGAGACCGCGGAAGCGCGCGGAGCCGAAAAACACCACCGTATCCTGGACGCGCTCGCGCCGGAACCTCGCCATCGGTTCGGTGTACTCCGCCATAATGCGCAGCGGCCGTCCATCCGGAGAATCGAGAAAGCCTGCATTCTCATAGGCAAGCGGCGCAGATTCCAGCGGTTCGGGCTCAGCAGCGGTCGTCAGTTCAGGTTCGTTGGGCACAGGAGATATTCTCTCGCGTCCGGACATGAATGCCTAGCCCGACTGTAGAGCGGCTGTGGGCCGACCTGTATGAATTCCCAGACTTCGTCGTCGCGCATCGAGGCTACGCTGAACAAGTAGTGGGGTCGGCCCGTCATGCCGCGCCGCGCCCTGATCGGCAACCACTTCAAAGTGAGTCGCGCATGCGTGTTCGCCGATGGATAAGCCTCCTGGTCGTTTGTCTGACCGCTGCCCTCGCGGCTGGGCAGCAAAGCGGCACGCCCGGTGGCGGCACCGCAAGCATCGTCGGCGTCGTCACAGACCCGCAGGATGCGCTGATTCCCGGTGCAACTGTTCAGGTCGTTGGCGAATCAGCCAAAGATCGTTCTGCGAAAACGAACGAGGTCGGAGCCTTCGCCCTCAACGGTCTGCCCGCCGGCGCGACACTCCGTATCACGATCAAAGCCTCAGGCTTCGGCGACTGGAACTCTGAGGCAATCGTCCTCACACCGGGCCAGATGCTGGAACTGCAGAACATCAAGCTGATCGTCGCCGCAGAGATTACGTCGGTCTCCGCCGCTACGCCCGAGAAGGTCGCCGTCGAGCAAGTGCAGCTTGCCGAGCGCCAGCGCCTCTTCGGCATCCTGCCCAACTTCTACGTCGCCTATGACACCCGCTTCGTCCCAATGTCGCCAAAACTTAAATTTCAACTCGCGGCACGAACCGCGATCGACCCTGCAACTTTCCTTGGCGCAGGCTTTCTCGCCGGCATCGATCAGGCTTCCGACGTCGCGCCGCACTACGAACAGGGAGCCATCGGTTACGCGAAGCGTGTCGGCGCAGCCTACACCGGCGCCGCCGTCGACATCATTCTGGGCGGCGCAGTCTTCCCCACGCTGTTCAAGCAGGACCCGCGCTACTTCTACAAGGGCACAGGCACCAAGAAGGCACGCCTGCTGCACGCCATGTCCTCACCGTTTATCGCCAGAGGAGATGGCCTTGTTTCTGTCTGATCTACTCGTTCAGCATGTCTGCACGTGGAATCGTGTCCCCCTACTCGATCAGACTTTGTCTGAGATGGAGTCATTGATTATTCCCTCGGATGTCGAATGGGACTCATCGTCGTAACGGGCAGACTGCACCGACGGGACAGATGAAGTTCTTGCTCGGCATTCTTCGTCACTTCCGTTGCGGCACGTCATCGAGCCTGAACCGGGGCTAAGCATTGCTCGCAATGCTGCGGTGAATCAGGCGCGAGGTGAGTTCATACTGTGGACGGATGACGACGTTCTGGTCGATCCTAGCTGGCTCAGTGGGTCTGTCAGGGCCTTCCGTCAGCACCCAGGCGTGTCCTACTTCGGCGGCCGGGTGGACCCCTGGTATGCATGCACCCCGCCGCCCTGGATCGTGAGACACCTGAAGAAACTAGAGGCTGCCAATGCGATCAGAAATCTAGGCGACACCGATCGGGTTCTGGACGCAGGAGAGCTGCCCGTCGGCGCGAATATGGCGTTTGTCAAGGATGTTCTCATAAAGTTCCCGTTTAACCCGATTTTTGGATCGGTCGCCAATGTGCCGATAGGCTGGGACGAATGTGATGTCATACTTACCATGCAGCGACAGGGCTTTCGCGGAATGTGGATAGCTTCAGCGAGAGTGAGACACTACATCCCTGAATCCCGCCTCAGCACCTCGTTCATCTGGAGCAGGTATGTTGGCGAGGGCCGCAGGCGGCTCCCGGCAGGAGATCGGACGCGTGTAAGACAATCTTCGGTGTTCCACGTTGGGCGATCCGGAGGTTCATTACATCCTATCCCCAAGCCATTCTCCGGGATAGGAATCGTGACGACAGGTGGATGGCGGCATATCTGGAGGCCGCACATTTGAGTGGCCTCATCCGTGAGTCGTTTACAATCCGGCGCCAAAAGATAAATAAGGCGGGTTTATTACCTTTTTATTAGTGTAAATAAGTGATATAGTTAGAATCATCAAGGGTGACCGTGTTGCTGAACTGGATGCTCGATCACGCGGGTTTGCCGCAGTCGCCATTTTGGTAACCCATTTGCCACGGGGTTGTACTTGGGGTCGACAGAAGAGTCGAGCCTTGCGCGTTGACTATTGGCATTTGGTCGAGACGACCACTACTCAGAATCAAAGAACCGCTTTGAGTATCTTACGAAGTAATCCGAAAGACTTAGCCGAGACCCACCCGCGGGGGCCTTGTCGTATGTATCGAAGAGCCACTCGCACTACATCAAAAGGGGCATGATGCGGATTGGACTTTATACGAATAGCTGTCCCAAGATCACCGGTGAGGGTGGGATCGGCACATACACCCGCCACTTGGCCCACGGCCTGACCGCGCTCGGTCATGAGGTGCCATCTCCTGACTCCCCGGTGTCCCGGCTCCTCCGTCCCCGATGGCAGCGTCACGGTCCACTTCACCGGTGCCGCATACTTCCCACTGCTCGAGCCGCTCCCCTCCCGGCTCGGGTTCTTGTTACCACGTCGGGAGGACAATGAAGCGACTGGCTGTCCCGGCATGACTCGCACGTCGTGGAATTCCCGAACTGGGAAGGCTTCAGGACTGCGGTACTGTAGCCCCCAGACAGACTCCTCTTGTCGTGCGGCTGTATGCCTCCTCGTCGGAGGCCGGGGTCATCGACGGAACCTCCCACACTCGAGCAATCCAGTGGGATGCTCGTCGCGAACGATGGTTTGCCCGTTGTGCCGATGCTCTTGTCACGTTTCGTTTCGCTCATACGCAGCCGAATGGTCAAGAACTGAGCTCGATAGCAGCAGGATGGAAGTGATGCCACTCGGCATTCCGACCTACACCGATACCCAAAGGCCGGGCCGCGCCGAGACAACGATCGTGATTTGAGGTCTGCCTGGGACGGTCAGAGACACAAAGGGCACGATTGATCTCTACGAACGCGATCCCCGAGGTTTTCAGCGGGGTGCCCGAGCACGATTCTTCCTGATCGGAGTTGATCGCCCCGATTGTCCGGGGGGACGGACTCACGCCCGGTACTTGGAGGATGGATTTCTCCTCGGCGGTTCGGGCACGAATCACGCTGCTCGGACAATTGTCAGACGAAGAGGTCGATCGCCGTTTGCAATCCGCGGATTTTTTGTTGCGCACCGTCGCTCTACGAGTCGTTCGGATTGGTTTTACCTGGAAGCGATGCGGTGGGGAACGCCAGTCATCGGCACGAAGGCCGGGGGCATCCCGGAAATCATCGAGGACGGCAAGTCGGGCCTGCTCGTCTCTGCCGAGAACCCCGGCGAGTCGCCAGAGCCATGATTTCGCTGCTCGAGGACAAGAAGACTACCGGCGCAGCTCGGCGAAACCGGCAAGAAGCGTGTCGAGCAGTGCTTCTCCGTCGAACGGATGGCGCGGCAAGCCGCTTTCCCTATACACTCGAACAGTCAGAAGAAGAAACAGCGGGAACACCGCGGACATCAGCTGTGGTGCCCGGAACCGCGAACCGGTGGATCTATCGCCCGCAACTTATAGTATAGATCAGATACAAGATGACGACTAACCTTTCATCATCATTACCGTCTTATGAAGGACCCGGTACCTGTCGCAAGCCATCGAGAGTTGCCTCTGTCAAACGTATCGTGAAATTCAGGTCATCGTCGTCGACGATGCCAGCCCGGACGACTACGGGAATCGCTGCCGGGATATAGGGAAGAGATGGTCGCGTTCGTCATTCGACACTCAGAAAATGGGGGCGTCTCTTGGAGCATTTAATACGGGATTTAGCCATGCAAAAGGGAATTACCTGACGAGGTGGCCGAGCGATTCTCTTGTAGCTCAATTGAGCTTATGAGAAATCACTTGGAATCCAATAAAATATTAGGTTTAGTTTACTGTGATTCTTGTAATCTAGCTAGAATGGTCATTCATAAAGCACAAAAGTGTGCCAGAACCTAGTCGAGCCTTGTTTCCACGCAACGCGGTTGGTCTATGTGTGATGTGGCCGCGATTCTGGGAAACGCTTGGTGGCTTCGATCCTCGGTTGGATACCCAAGGGTTGCGGTACTTGGATGAGAATTGCGCGAGCCTTTCCCATTGGCATGTTCCGGGACACTTCACTCTCTGGCGTCAACATTCCGGAATCGGAACCCGTTGTTTTTTTGAAAAGCAGGAAACACGCCACAGGCTCGAGGTATTGCGTCAAAGCTTCGCTGGCAAGCGTACGGTGAAAGGCTTGTTGCAATGGCGAAAGGCTTGGGCGATGGCCCCCCCTGTGGTCTCCGGCAACTGATTATGCAGCCGCGGGAAGGCCAATGCGATGTCTTAAGACGTTTAGCCAAGTCATTCCTGCTTTGGCCCTTTCCTTACCGGCGTAGCGAAATTTGCACTTCCTTTATGCGGGCAAAGTTAGTCGCAACTTCATTATTTAGGATACGTACGATCGGAAATCGAGCAGAATCTAAGATGGCTGTCAATATCGGCCGTTGAACAGCTAGTTTGGGCACACCCCCTGGGGTGTGCGCCAGCGGCTGCTCCATTGGCAACTGTCCGTGGGACCGAACAAGCTTGTCTTCGGGGTTGCCGGAGTGGCCGGCACTGCCTCCTACTGTAGCCCCAAGCGTCGAGACCATCGTTTTCGACGGCAACCCTGAATACCCGAGGCATCGTTGCCCTGGTGAATCGCCTCTGAAGGCATGCAAGGGTCAGCAGAGGTCAGAGTGTCAGGTAAATTGAAGATCACCCATGTCGTCTGCCTGACGTTGGGGGGCTCAAATTCGTCGTGCTTGACCTGGTGCGCGGGCTGGGGTGGAGGGCATGAAAGTGTCTGTAGTCTGCCTGGAGCGGTTTCAGCACCCTCACCACTCAGGTGGAGGCTTAAGGGGGCCGAGATCTTGTGCATTGACAAGCCCCCTGGGCGTAGAACCCCAGATCATCAGCCAGATTCGAAGCATACGACGGCTTCGCCCAGACATCGTTCACACGTACCAGATGGGGCGCTTACGCGGCCCAGGCGGCAAAGCGAGTAGGGTGCCAGGGATTTGCATACCGAGCATAACAATCAGGCCGCGAAGCGGTTCCACGTCACGCGAACGGTTGCAAATTCACCGCGTGCTCTCGGGAATTGGCTGGTCGCTTTCAGTGCCGCGAGTCTCTGTGTGCTCGGACAACATGGCAAGGGCTAAGATCTCGGCCTATCACGTGGTTCCTTCCACCGCAAGGTCTTTGTAGTCCACAACGGAATCGACACGGAGGCGTTCCGAGCCAGGGCCGGTGCCTCGAGATACACCATCATGGGACCCAGCTGAGGCTTGGTTCGTCAGCACTGTTGGCCAATTCAACGAGATCAAGTGTCAGGACCTGCTCATCCATGCATTCCCACGGCAGGGTCCCAATACCCTGAGGCCCACCTGTTACTCATCAGCAATGAACCATGATCAGTGGCCTGCACCACCATGGCCGAGGCCCTGGGCCTGGCCGGCCGCGTGCACTTCATCAGGAATATCGGACCCCGACCCAGGTGTTGAGGCGATGGATATCTTTGCGTTGCCGGGCCCGTCTCAAGGGGGAGATGCCCCTGGCCCTCCCTGGAGAACCTGGGCTATGGGCCTGCCAGTCGTGGCCACGCGGGTCGGCGGTGTGCCGAAGTTGATCGACCACAGGCCATCCGGTTCTGCTGCATAGACTCTGGTGACGAAGCCGCCTTGACCACGGCTCTCTGCGGCTTGATTGCCCGATCGCGACCTCGCCCGGAGAATCAGTCGCAGCAGGAGCGAGTCCTGGTCCGAGCAAGGTTGATGTCCGCGTCATGTCCGGAGTTTTTACAAGCACCCCACTACCACGAAGTGCTTTCCGCGAAAGGATTCATTCATGGGCGACACGCGTGATCGCTGCTTCGGTCAGGCGCATGCATCGCGTTCCGGGCTCCCTTTGGATTAGCTTTTATCAGCTCCACCAGGGAGTATTACCTCCAGGTCTTCGCGATCATCTTTAGGTGGAACCGGGGGCAATCTCCAGGAGGTTGCCCTCCAGCGAGCACCCTGGCTGCTCTGAACCCTGAGGAAGGTCAACAGTTCCTGCACAAGTAGGCAAACTCCTGGGGCCAAGATCAGGGGTATCTACAAAAGGCGTCGATCGTCGCAGGAGTGCGATCGGCGGCCCAATGCAGCCTCCATCGGGGAGCTTCCATTCCCGGGTTGGCCAGTATTTCTTCCATGGAGGATCGTGGCCTGGTCAAGGTTTGCATCGATTCTCAGTGCGAGAAAGGTGCCCAGCTTCCGGATCTCCTGAAGTGGTGCAACTGGTACTTCGAAAGCAATTACGAAGCAAGTGCCTCGTACCCGGACAAGGTCGTCCCGCTCCCCAATGGCAATTCTTTCCTCCTGGGCCGATTCGGAGCTAGCTCCTCGGCGGGCTTCAAAGATCTCGATTTTTGTTTCGTCGTGCGCATGCGTGGCGGCCGGCACGATCAGGAGATCGAGCACAACCTCCGCCTGCTCGAGGCCCTCACCACGGTGAATTGCCGGAAATACCTGCTCGCCTACTTGATCGCGGGGAGATCATCAAGGCGTATGCCCGGCGACTCGACGAATGGAATTCCTTGAACATCAATCCGGTCCCGCTCGCCCGACTCTGGACCATCTCCGCGAGTCAAGAGAGAGAGAGAGAGAGAGAGAGAGAGAGAGAGAGAGAGAGAGAGAGAGAGAGAGAGAGAGAGAGAGAGAGAGAGAGAGAGAGAGAGAGAGAGAGAGAGAGAGAGAGAGAGAGAGAGAGAGAGAGAGAGAGAGAGAGAGAGAGAGAGAGAGAGAGAGAGAGAGAGAGAGAGAGAGAGAGAGAGAGAGAGAGAGAGAGAGAGAGAGAGAGAGAGAGAGAGAGAGAGAGAGAGAGAGAGAGAGAGAGAGAGAGAGAGAGAGAGAGAGAGAGAGAGAGAGAGAGAGAGAGAGAGAGAGAGAGAGAGAGAGAGAGAGAGAGAGAGAGAGAGAGAGAGAGAGAGAGAGAGAGAGAGAGAGAGAGAGAGAGAGAGAGAGAGAGAAGAGAGAGAGAGAGAGAGAGAGAGAGAGAGAGAGAGAGAGAGAGAGAGAGAGAGAGAGAGAGAGAGAGAGAGAGAGAGAGAGAGAGAGAGAGAGAGAGAGAGAGAGAGAGAGAGAGAGAGAGAGAGAGAGAGAGAGAGAGAGAGAGAGAGAGAGAGAGAGAGAGAGAGAGAGAGAGAGAGAGAGAGAGAGAGAGAGAGAGAGAGAGAGAGAGAGAGAGAGAGAGAGAGAGAGAGAGAGAGAGAGAGAGAGAGAGAGAGAGAGAGAGAGAGAGAGAGAGAGAGAGAGAGAGAGAGAGAGAGAGAGAGAGAGAGAGAGAGAGAGAGAGAGAGAGAGAGAGAGAGAGAGAGAGAGAGAGAGAGAGAGAGAGAGAGAGAGAGAGAGAGAGAGAGAGAGAGAGAGAGAGAGAGAGAGAGAGAGAGAGAGAGAGAGAGAGAGAGAGAGAGAGAGAGAGAGAGAGAGAGAGAGAGAGAGAGAGAGAGAGAGAGAGAGAGAGAGAGAGAGAGAGAGAGAGAGAGAGAGAGAGAGAGAGAGAGAGAGAGAGAGAGAGAGAGAGAGAGAGAGAGAGAGAGAGAGAGAGAGAGAGAGAGAGAGAGAGAGAGAGAGAGAGAGAGAGAGAGAGAGAGAGAGAGAGAGAGAGAGAGAGAGAGAGAGAGAGAGAGAGAGAGAGAGAGAGAGAGAGAGAGAGAGAGAGAGAGAGAGAGAGAGAGAGAGAGAGAGAGAGAGAGAGAGAGAGAGAGAGAGAGAGAGAGAGAGAGAGAGAGAGAGAGAGAGAGAGAGAGAGAGAGAGAGAGAGAGAGAGAGAGAGAGAGAGAGAGAGAGAGAGAGAGAGAGAGAGAGAGAGAGAGAGAGAGAGAGAGAGAGAGAGAGAGAGAGAGAGAGAGAGAGAGAGAGAGAGAGAGAGAGAGAGAGAGAGAGAGAGAGAGAGAGAGAGAGAGAGAGAGAGAGAGAGAGAGAGAGAGAGAGAGAGAGAGAGAGAGAGAGAGAGAGAGAGAGAGAGAGAGAGAGAGAGAGAGAGAGAGAGAGAGAGAGAGAGAGAGAGAGAGAGAGAGAGAGAGAGAGAGAGAGAGAGAGAGAGAGAGAGAGAGAGAGAGAGAGAGAGAGAGAGAGAGAGAGAGAGAGAGAGAGAGAGAGAGAGAGAGAGAGAGAGAGAGAGAGAGAGAGAGAGAGAGAGAGAGAGAGAGAGAGAGAGAGAGAGAGAGAGAGAGAGAGAGAGAGAGAGAGAGAGAGAGAGAGAGAGAGAGAGAGAGAGAGAGAGAGAGAGAGAGAGAGAGA
>CAVZMD010000018.1:0-111765 GCA_963776265.1 uncultured Acidobacteriaceae bacterium
GGCGCCTCGAGCCCGTCCGCGTCCGCTTCGTCGGCTTCGGCCCCGACTTCGACCTCGGCCGGCTACGAGCAGAACGGCCACCTCCTCGTCGACTTCGGCCTCGACACGCCCTGGGACCTCGAACGCTCGGAGACGAATCCCTCGACGAAGCCCAGCCACACGTCCAGCAGAACGTCGAAAAACTCCTAGCCTTCACTCTCCTCCGTCGAGAAAGAACTGCGGCATCTCCAGCCGCCTCCTCTGGACCGAGTCCGGCGAACCCCTCGCCGAAAAACTCATCGCCCGCCTCCAGCGCGTCAACTGATCAAGTAAAATGGGGAAAGCAAATTGAGCAGCCAAAATTGAAGAAACAAAGATGCGTCATCTCGACCGGAGGCTTCGCATAGCGAAGCCGAAGTGGTGGAGAGACCTGCATTTCGGATCACCGCGCGCTGCATAACGTCCTACAACACATCATCGAGACTCGGCCGGCATACCTCCGGATTGCCGACCAATCAGCTGCCCTTCCTAACACGAAGATGCAATGCCCCTCCGTCTGTCTCGGATGTCTACTGCTGAATCAGACCGTTACCGCCTGGATCAGGCGGCGGTAACGCCGAAGAAGGTGTCCCTTATGCGTCTCCTTGCAACACTCCCCTTGTGCGTAGCGATTTACTGTGCGCCGCAGTACGCGCTCAGCCAGGCGCTCGTATCGACTTCGGGGAATGCCATGATCAACGGCATCGTCATCGACCGCGATGGCGGCTGCATTCCGGGAGCAGCAGTTTCCCTGGTCGGAGAAAAGAGCGAGTACAAGTCTTCCTCAACTGCCGACGCAAACGGGCATTTCACGCTCGACAGTCTCGACGCCAGCAACACCTACCGCGTCACAATCACCGCTCCCGGCTTCAGCGAGTGGGACTCTCCCGAAATCGCCCTGCAGCCTGGCCAGCACCTCGATCTCGACGACATCGAAATGACGATCTCGGCAGTCGAGACCAGCGTTACCGCTGTCTTCGCCGAGCACCTCGCCGCCCAGCAGGTCAAAGAGCAGGAGACACAGCGCGTCCTCGGTGTCGTTCCAAGCTTCTACGTCGTCTATGAAAGAAGCAACGTCGTCCCGATGCCTGCGTCCCTGAAATTCCATCTCGCCATCCGGGCCGAGACCGACGTCGTAACGTTCACCGGAGCCGCGCTCCTCGCAGGAATCCATCAGGCCTCAGACACACCCGCTGCACAAGGCTTCAAGGGATACGCGCAGCGTTATGGCGCTGCCTACGCCGGCAGCATCTCCGACATCCTCATCGGAGGCGCAATCCTTCCCTCTCTCCTGCATCCAGGTGCCTCGCTACTTCTACAGCGGCGAAGGCACAACGCCACACCGAGTCGCGCACGCCCTGCGCGCCATCTTCCTCACGCACGGGGACAACGGAAAAATCGAATTCAACTACTCAGGCATCGGCGGAGACATGGCCTCTGCAGCCCTCGCAAACACGTACTATCCCTCTGCAGAAACAGCGGCCCCCACCTCTTCCTCGCCAACTGGGCAGTCCTCTCCGCCGGCAGAGCAGCCAACACTCTCGCCCAGGAGTTCCTCGCAGACTGACCACTCACTCCCGCGCAGAATGAACCACCGGCAACAGCCCACAATCTGTTCGTCGGGTACCCGCTCGGTGCTAGAAGCTCGTCGCTCCCATGTTCTCTGGCAGGTTTAGCCAACGGTACAACGCAAGCGTGTTCCAGTAGGAGCGCCGAGCGCCCATGCAGGTCACGGAACTGCATGCCGTTGTCCCAGCGGACCGCCGAGCTCGGCTGAACGCGCACGCCCCATCGCCCGGGGAAATCCCACCACGGCGGAAATACATAAATCGCGTCCTTCTCATCGCCCGCAGCGGACGGCAGCATGCTGAAAGTGCAAACCGGGATCCACGTTCTTTCCACCGGAGCTGACCGTCGTCGTCCAACCGGGAACAGTCGTCGGACCCGTGGGCGGCACGAAATCGTTGTCCGGCCCGGTCGGAGAGTACGTGGTACCGTGCGCGTGGTTTTCCTGAGACAAGACGTAAAGGATGATCGCGATGATCCCGGTGATGAGTTGCAATGGCCCGATAAGGCCGGTGGCCCCGCTAAAGAGACCGAGGATCCCTCAATCCCTCCTGCAAGTTCGGGTCCGGCCCCAGATCGACATCCGTGGCCGTGTCCGTAGGGCCGAACATGTTCTTGTGCGTTCCGCTGGTCACGTACACGCTTGGCCGCCACGGCTCCACGGGTCCCACCTGCCCGATCACCCCGGTACCGAAGCCCCCGCCAGTATTCGTAACCGGTCTTTGCGGCCAGCTGACGGCGGGGTCGCTACGCGAGGCGCACGTTCGCCAGAGGCGACGGGTCGTCGGCTCGCCCCGTAAAGCTGCCAGAGAAACAGCAGCGGAGCCACCATCGTCGTCCCCAGATACCAGAATTCAGGAATGTCGATCTCGATGCCCTCCAGCGTCGTCAGCCCGGCTTCACGCTCGACGCATCGGGGTCGATCCTGATGTACATCGACACCGCCTCCACTGCCCCTCGCGCTGCACTACCGAGGGCCCGGGCGCGCTGGTCTGCCCGGGCGGCGTGTCCGTCAGCGGGTAAAAGAAGTAGTAGGTAAAACGATCAGCCGGTCGAGCAGATCGCGAAGCGTGTTCTGTGGCCCGTAGTCGTTTTCCACCCGGTCGAGAAGAGCCGCGTGAATCGCCCCGCCCAGTCGATCTCCACGTACATCACCGGTGCAAGTCCCTGCGGCACCATCGGGATCGTGTTGTCAGGATTCTGGAGCAGGTCAGGCGTCGCCGGATTACCCGCCGAAATAAAGCTCGCGAATTTCGAGAAGTGCGCATACACGCGGTCTGGATTTCCTTGCGTGAAGTCGGCTGCGGCTGTGCCTCCGGCCTCGGTCGCCCATCCTCCAAAGTTAAGAAAGACGTCTTCGCCACCGTTCAGCGCCGTCTTTGCGGGTCCGGTCAGCTCCTTCAGGTCGGACGGTCGCAGCCTCTGGCCGGCGGGAAAGTGCGAGCCGCCCATCACGGCGCCGGTCGGTGGATAGCCCGCCGGAAAGGTATCCGTATCAGGAGAGTTCATCACGGCCGTTCCGCTGAAGTGGCTGCCGTGCGCAGTCCAGCTCTCTGCGATGGAGTTCGTGATCCACGCATCCACGTCGCTCGGAAAGAAGCGCTCACTCGGCGCAAAGGTTAGATACGGGACGTAACGCTGAACGAGGTTCTTGACGGTGGTTGCCGAGATCATCTCTTCCCTCCGTCTGTACTACTCGCAGTCGGCACCTGCAGGCACATCGCAGCCGCCAGTCGCGTGAGCAGGTCGCTCGAAAGCCCGGCCTTGTCGAGCACGCCCTTGATGCCGCTCTCAGCGTCGCTATCTCCTGGCGCTGGCAGCATCCGTCGGCGCCATCTTCGCGAGTGGCCTTGCAGTTGCGCGAGCGCAGGCGCTGCGCGGCCCTGAGCGCGCGGTACAGACCCTGGCCGATCTGGTTGACGCTCCGCGTGCCGTCGACCGTGTTCCCTCTCAGAAGAGCGATGAGACGCGCCAATTGCTGCATCAGCTGCCAGTACCCGCCGCTAGCGTTGAGCACTTTGTTGGCCTTCAACTCCGCAAGAATCGGCGTTCGAGCGCCTTTCCTCGAAACATAGGGATTCAGCAGGTTTTGGAAGTCCTTGCTCGGGTCATAGCGATACAGCTTCACCTCGTCGATGTAGCCCGCGAACGGATACTGGCCACGGTCTGGCCAGTTGCCGATCGCCACGCCGAGATTGCCTACGCTGCGCACCGGACCATAGACGTTGCGCGCGACGGCGACCGTCGCTCCGTCGCACTGCAATGTCAATTGGCTGATCCCGTCGTGCGTGAGCCACGCCTCGTGCCAGGCTCCCTGCTTGACCAGGCTCACCGGGCTTGTCGTGCCCGTCCAGGCATTGTTTGCGTCAACAATCGTGCCGGTCAGAGCGCCAGACGGCTCTATGAAGAGCGAAAAGCTCATGAACCCTTCGATCAGGTTCAGCCGCGCTGTCATCGCGCCATCGATGTAGAAGCGCACCATCGCAGCAACAGCAAAAGGGTTGTTCAAACTTTGCGAGGGTGCAACCGTCACCCTGCTGTCCGACTGCTGAAAGTGAAGCGAACTCGCGAACGCCGCTGTGCCCGCAGTCACCAGGTGCGGCTGCCCATGGTTGCCGAATGTACTGACGTCAAACGTCGAGCCAAACGTGTAGTTGTGGTGCAGGATGAGCTGGTACATAGCGCGAAGGTCCTCATCTGCTGGCCGCGCCGTTAACCCGGAAAACGTACAGCGGAGCCAGACTTGACCATCCCGAAAACGGGCCCCCACTCCTGGGCTCCGCAGCATACAACCGCGGCATTACAACACACGTAGAACGCTGACGAGGAAATGTGTACTGTCAGTTAGCGCAGTTGAGTGTCGAGTAGGGCAGAACAATCGCTACTCCCGCTATACATTCAAGAATGCACTCAACTCAGGACTCACTGAGTGACTCGCCCTGAAGTCGTCAAATCACAGTCAAATGCTGCACAGGCTAGCATTGCGAAAACTGTTTGCGTGCGTTGACTGCCAAGATATGCCATATGTATCGCCTGTTTCAGCCTTATCTCAGTAATTGGGATGCGTTGAATAGGTCAGCTCAGCCTATCGAGGCCGCCCCTTTTGAAAAGCGCAATTCGCTCCGAAAATCACTTTTGTATGTCAGCCAAAGCGCTGGTGTGTCCGCCAGAACTCGGGCCAGCCTTTGCGAGGCGGACCGCAGACGAAGATGTCAGGGTCGTCATCGCTCTCTTCGTTGTGGACGCCGAGCGAGTTGCCGTTGTGCCCCGCCAACCGGCACGACGTGAATTCGGCGTCCACCCGCCTTTGCGACCACCCGACGACGATCAGCGTAGAGGGCTGTTGCTCCGGATAGGTCCGCAAATAAAACGAATTGGTCAGGCTAATGGGAGGCGGCAGATGGTAAGCAGGGCCAAGATTCTCAATCGCTCCCGCTTCGCCATAATTGCCAACAAGGATACCGACGTTCGACGACTGATCCGCTGGAAGCGAATCGCGAATGCCGGCAACGGCTTTGACGAGTTCGTCCCAGCCGAACTCCTCGCGCAGGTCGGAGCTCTTGCTCAGGGCATAATCGCGCAGCGATCCACTGGACGCAAGAGGCACCCAGCCGGCAAAGAAGTATCCACCGCAGAAAACCAGGCCAGCAAAGAAGACAGCTTCGACTCCGTACCGCACATAGGCGGAACGCACCGTGAGCCACCGTACGGCAACGACCGCGCCCATCGCAATCAACGCTGGATACGCTTCTGCGACGTAGTAGAAGCGTCCCTTGTTAATCCAGAAGAGCACGACCGGGACAACGTACATCCAGGCGAGCATGCGATAACGGCTGGAACGGAAAAAGGCGATGAGGCCGGCAATCCAGAGCGGCGCGGCGAACGGGTTTACATCCATAAGAAATTGATACGTCCAGTACCCATCGGCGCGGCCTTCGCCCACATCACGCGCATGGATGTGTTGGAGCATGTGATAGGAGATAAAGTCGTGCCGGATGAGCCAAACGATATTGGGTAGGAACAGCAAAAGCGCGATCGCAACGCCGCACCACAACCACATGCTGCGCAGGTAACGGCGCGCGTGGGTGAGAATGAGTCCGGCAAGCAGACCGGCGATGAAGAAGGCTATCGAGTACTTGGTGAGCAGGCCAAGGCCGATGGCGGTGCCGATGGCGATCCACCAGCGGGGGTTCTCGGACTTGAGCAAGCGGATGGTGAACCAGCAAACGAGTGTCCACCATAAATAAGCGAAGGACGTGTACTGGAAATCGGTGGCCACAATGATGGGGACCCCGGAAAGTCCGACCGAAAGAGCGGTGGTGACCTGGGCAAGCCGATTCCCGCCGAGATCGCGCGCCATGAGGCCGCTGACCACGATAACGATTGCGTGGGCGAGGACCGAGAAGAGACGCAGGCCGACTAGCGAAAGGCCGAAGAGGCTGAGGCCGATGCGCTCGATGAACGCTGTGAAAGGTGGATAGGCAACGAAACCCCAGTCGAGATGACGTGCATCGGAGAGGAATTGCAGTTCGTCACGATCGAAGCCGTAGCGGCTGTTGGTGAGGATGTGGATCAGGGCGAAGGAGGCGGCAATAGCCATGAGGAGGGCTGTGTCGCGGCGCGTAGTGGAGGCGAGCGAGCGGTCGGCGGGCGAGATCGAGCGGTCGGTGGCAAAAGGAAGCATAGTGGTTCCACGCCTCAGGAGAGCTTACGTTGACGCGAGGATATCAGTTCCCGGACAAAAGTAACGGTGATAAAAGCAGTCACGATATGCGCCCGCCACTACGAGAGCGCAGCGCCGAGGAAGTGCAGCAAACCGCAGCAACAAGTCCATCCATCGCCATGTGAAGATTTCACTCCGGCATTGAGCTCGACTGACAATTGCCATCCATCGGGAGAGGACCCTTTCATTGGCTCGGTTGATGCGAAATCGCCAATACACTTGTCCAGAACAGGTTGGCCCCGATAAGTAGGCTTGTAGGCAGTAATGCCGTTCCCGGCTCACGGGCACACGAAATCTGCAGTGGCAAGCAGTCGCGCGACACCACCACCACCCTCCCCGCTATACACTTCCACCGTCATGCCAACCCTCGCCGAAGCCCTCGACATCCTCGAGCAGCACTACGGCGCTCAGCTACCCACCTTCCCCACCGACCCCTATGACTTCCTCATCTGGTGGCACTGCGGCTACCCTGCCTCCGACGCCGCCTGCGCCCGCGGCTGGCACTCCCTCACCGCCGCCATCCGCATCGACCCCGCCACCCTCCTCCACACCTCCGAGGCCAAACTCAGCACCCTTCTGAAACCCGGCGGCATGGTCCCCGAACTACGTGCCCGCCGCCTCCACGAGATCGCTCACCGCGTCCTCAATCAATGCAGTAGCGACCTCAGCGCCGCCCTCGCCGCTCTCTCACTTAAAGACGCCCGCCGTCTGCTGAAATCCTTCCCCAACATCGCCGATCCCGGCGCCGACCGCATCCTTCTCTTTGCCGGCCTCGCACCACTCCCTGCCGTTCCATCCAACGCCCCACAGGTTGCCGTCCGCATCCAGCTAGGCGCCGAGCACGAGAGCTACGCCACCACCTACCGCGAAGCCCAATCCCTCATCAACTCACAGATCTCCGCACACTTCGACGCTCGCACCCGCGCCTTTCTCCTTCTCAAGCACCACGGCGAAACCCTTTGCAAACGCTCCAAACCCAAATGCCCCGCCTGCCCTCTGCAACCCACCTGTGCCTACGCCCAGGGCCACACCCGCGGCCGTCACACCAGTCCTTAGGCTTCTATGTACGAATATCGAAACGGGCCGAGGCGCTTTCCACAGAAAACTGCGTTTTCAACATTTCTTAGTGACATACAAATAGACGTTCCACGTGGAACGCCCCTGTTCCACGCCTCAGCGCACGTGGAAACCCGTCACCGACACCGCACCATCCGCCATCTGCGCCCGCTTCCATCCGCTGCGATCATTCAGCGCCACCCACCGCCGCTCTTCCGTCCTGTAGTGCCAATCCTTGTTCAGCTGGAAGAACACCTGGAATCCATTCGCCTCCATCACATTCGAGATGCTGTTGTCGTGCGAGTTCCGCTCATCGAAATCCACATACGCGTTCTGCCCCATCTCCGCATAAATCTCGTTCAGCTCAAATAGCAGATGGCTAATTACGTCCGCCATCGGCTCCGTATGCAGTCCAATCCTCTGCGCCTCGCGCAGCGTGATTGGATAACTGTGCGACGGATACCCCGAGTTCAGCACCTCGCTGATCGCCGTCGCCTTCTCTAAGTCATCCATGTGATACGAAAGAATCTCCAGGCACAGCTTCGTCGACAGCGCGCTCGCCCGATCCACCGCTCCAATCACCAGCGGATGCACATGCCGAAACAGCGACTCATATGGATTCGCCGTCTCCGTCGTCGTCTGCCGCTGCCACAAGCTCACCACCCGCTGCAGCTCATCCTGGCTCACACTCACGCGATCATTGTCGCGATCAATCGGCGACAGATCATGCGTGAGCGAAGTGTCGACGGCGGAAAGATGCGCAATCGGCCCCATCAAAATTCTGTCCGCGCCCAGCGCCAACATCGTCGCCGCACTCTGGCACTCAAACGGCACCAGCACCGTCAGATGTTTTGTGTACTGCCGCAGCAGATTCACCATCCTGAGCGACGCCTGCCCCGACCCTCCATCCGACTTGATGAACATCGACAGCCGGTCCACCTTGCCTACGCGCTGCAGCAGCCCATAAAGTCCCGCTACGTCGTTCTGGCAGATCGATCCCTTGTTCGAGTTCCAGTACGTGAGCATCGGCTCACCCAGCTCCGCCTCCAGCCGGGCAAGAATCTTCTGCGTCTTCTCAAACAGAATCGGCGGCTGCACGCCCCGCGGATCACCGCTCTCCTTCACCATCTCCGGCCCAGCTGTCCGCTCTTTCGGCGCCATCGCACCTCCTCACACATCTCCATTCAACGCTAACCGGACACACGTTTCCACTCCCCCGAATGAGGCAATCAAAATTTGCGACTGAAACTGACAAAACTACCCCAGCGCCGGATAGTCCGAATATCCCTCTGCGCCATGCGAGTAGAACGTCGCCGGTTGCGGCTCATTCAACTCCGCCTCGCGCCGGAATCGCTCCACGAGATCCGGATTCGCGAGCCACAACTTGCCAAACGCCACGGCATCCGCGTCACCACGCTTCACTACATCATTGGCCGTCTCGAACGTAAACCGCTCATTCGCGATGTACACTCCGCCAAACTCATCCTTCAGCCGCGGCCCCAGCCACCCGGGAGCTTCATACTCACGCGCCATCAAGAATGCAATCTTGCGCTTGCCCAACTCACGCGCCACATACCCGAACGTTTCGGCCGGGTTCGCATCGCAGATCCCATGAGTATCGCCTCGCGGCGCCAGGTGCATTCCCACACGGCCCGGCCCCCACACTTCAGCCACGGCATCCGTCGCCTCCAGCATCAGCCGCGCGCGGTTCTCCACGCTTCCGCCGTACTTATCCGTCCTGTGGTTCGACCCACTCTGCAAGAACTGATCCAGCAGATATCCATTCGCTCCATGCAGCTCCACGCCGTCAAAACCCGCAGCCTTCGCGTGCTCCGCGCCGCGCTTATACGCCGCAATGATTTCAGGAATCTCCTCGATCGCCAGCGCTCGCGGCGTCTCGAAATCCTTCTGCGGACGCAGCAGCTTTATCGTCCCAGCCGCTGCAATCGCACTCGGAGCCACAGGCAGCTCGCCGTTCAGATACACCGGGTCGGAGATCCTTCCCACGTGCCATATCTGCGCAAAGATGCGGCCACCCGCCTCGTGCACGGCCTTCGTCACAGGCTTCCAGAGCTCGACCTGCTCCTCACTCCAGAGTCCCGGCACGTGCGGATACCCAACGCCCATTGGATCAATTGGAATTCCCTCGGAGACGATCAATCCCGCGCTCGCACGCTGCGCGTAATACTTCGGCATCAACTCCGTCGGCAGATGCTCTGCCGTTCCCCGCAGTCTTGTCAGCGGAGCCATCACAATGCGATTCGGCAGAACAAGGTCTCCAACCTTCAACGGATCAAACAACATCGGCACAGACAAACCTCCTCACGCAACAGCGCTCAGTCCATCTGATGAATGTTCTCCCGCCGACGATTCGACCACTGTCGAACGGTCATCCCGCCGACACAATCTCCGAAAAGTCCGCGATCCTCGAAAAATCCTTCACCGTCCTGCCCACCAGCGCCAGCCGGTTCGCCCTGATCTCCGGCTCCGGAGCCATCACCATCACGCGGTCGAAGAACGCATCCACCACCGGCCGCAGCCCGGCGATCAACTCCAGCGCCTTCCCATACTCGCGCCGCGCCGCCAGTTTCTGCACCTCGCCCGCAACGATCGCACCGGTTTCATTCAACTGCCGCTCCGCATCGTCCTTCAGCAGAGCCGTATCCACGCTCTCCGCAACCTCCTCGTCGCGGTCCATCGCCTGCTCCAGAATGTTGCGCATGCGCTTGAACGCCGCTGCCACAGCCAGAAAGGTCGCCGCATTCTCACCGCTGCGCACCGCAGTCACTGCTTCCGCGCGCGCCACCAAATCGCGCAGATCATCCTGCCCCGAAACCATCACCGCCTTGGCCACGTCATACGCCTGCCCGCGCACCTCGCGCAGATAAAACTCCACGCGCTCCGCAAAGAAGAGCCGCAGCCGCGCCATCACCTCATCCGACACACCGCCCGCGGCCTGCAGTACCTCGTCCAGCGTCAACGGCAACTCCGTCTCCGCCAGCAGCCGCACCACTGCGTTGGCTGCGCGCCGCAGTGCAAACGGATCCTTCGACCCCGTCGGTTCCATCCCGAGACCAAACATTCCCGTCAGCGTGTCCACACGATCCGCCAACCCCAGCAGCGCACCCTCGAGCGACCGCGGCAGGCCATCGGTTGCACTTGCCGGCTTGTACTGGTCGTAGATCGCCTCCGCCACCGTCGCCTTCAATCCCTGTGCACGCGCATACAGTCCACCCACAACTCCCTGCAGCTCTGTGAACTCTTTCACCAGTTCCGTCGTGAGGTCCGTCTTCGCCAGCAGCGCCGCGCCCTGCGCCGCCTCTGCATCGAGCATCGTCCCGCGCACAGCTAACAACTGCGTGAGCCTCACCGTCAGCGCATGCACGCGCTCCGTCTTCTGCGCGTAGCTGCCGAGCTCTTTCTGGAACGTCACCTTTTCGAGCAGGGGCAAGCGCTCCATCAACGGCACGCGCTGATCGAACTCCCAGAAGAACCGCGCATCGTTGAACCGCGCCCGCAGCACGCGCTCATTGCCCTGCCGGATGATCGGCTCATTCTCCGCGCTCAACGCAATATTCAGCACGGCGAGAAAATGCGGAGCCAATTTTCCGCTCGCATCTTCCACGGCAAAGTACTTCTGGTGATCGCGCATCACCGTCACCAGAACCTCCTCCGGAAGCTCCAGGTACGCACGCTCGAATCCACCCAGCAGCACCGACGGCCACTCCGTCAGGTGCGTCACCTGATCGACCAGCGGCTCGTCTTCTCTCCAACGCGCTCCGTCAACGGTGCGCGTTACTTTGTCGAGAGCCTTGCGAACCAGCTGCCGCCGCTCTTCTACATCGGCAACGACAAACACCTTCTCTAACTTCTGCGAATACTCAATCGGATTTTCGATCACGACAACCGCACCATCGCTCAACACGCGATGCCCAAACGTCTCACGTCCCGCCGTCTTGCCCGCGAACTCCACCGGAACAACATCACCATCCAGCAGACAGACCATCCACAGCACCGGCCTCACAAACCGTTCCGGCTTGCCAGCGCGCCAGTACATGTTCTTCGCCCAGTAGATCGCGCCAACTTCCTTCGGCAACTCCGCGCGAATCACCTCCGCCGCGCTGCGACCTTTTTTTGTGACGCTCGCTGAGACATACTCGCCTTTCGGCGTCTCGATCGTCTTCAGCGCATCCACGCTCACGCCGCACTTCTTCGCGAACGCCTCCGCTGCAGGCCCGGGCTTGCCGTCCTTGAAAGCGATCTTCACCGCAGGCCCCACCAGCTCTTCGGTCACGTCCGCCTGCTGCGCCTTCACTCCGCGCACCAGCACTGCCAAGCGGCGCGGCGTCGAATAGCTCTTCACTGCATCGCTATCCAGCGTCACGCCCTCTTCGAGCAAACCTTCGCGACCAAGCAGTGCCACAGTGCGCCGCGACAACTCCGCCTCAGCACCGGCGATCATGCGCGCCGGCACCTCTTCCAACCCGATCTCAAAAAGAAAACTCGCCATTCTACTCAACACTCTCTCTCGTACCTCAGCGGCTAAAGCCGCGTGGAGGTTGAACGCCTTACGGCACGGCTGAAGCCGTGCCCTTAACGAAACCTTCGATGTTTACGGCGCGGCTGAAGCCATGTCGTTAACGAAACCGCTCACTTACGGCACGGCTAAAGCTGTGCCCTTAACGAAACTCGACTCGTTCAGCTCCAGCTTCAGCTGCTCCTGCTCCGCATAAATCCTGGCCACGCCGACGATCAAATTCCTGATCCGCGCCATCACACCTACGCGCTCCGTCACGGAGATCGCGCCTCGCGCATCCAGCAGATTGAAGGTGTGCGAGCATTTCAGCGCCAGCTCGTACGCTCCCATCGTCGGGAAGCGCAGGACGCTCAGCTCATCGGAGCCCTCAATCTTCAGCACGACCTTCGCGCGCTCCAGCAGCTTCAAACACTCCGCCTCATACAGCTCGAGATGCTTCCAAAGCGAATCCACGTCCGCATAGTCAAAGCGAGTACGCCGAGAACTGCTGCTCTTCATGCAGGCGGACCTCACCATACGTGCGCTCCGCGCCCGTCGCTGGGTCGCGCGACCACACGATGTCGTAGATCGAATCCTTGTCCTGCAGGAACTGCGCGATGCGCTCCAGGCCGTATGTGATCTCGCCGGAGATGGGATCGAGGTCCATTCCGCCGCACTGCTGGAAGTAGGTGAACTGCGTAATCTCCTGCCCGTCCAGCATCACCTGCCAGCCGACGCCCCACGCGCCGCCTACCGGCCACTCCCAGTTGTCCTCTTCAAACTTGATGTCGTGCTGGCGCAGATCAATCCCGATCGCTCGCAGCGAGTCGAGATAGACCTCCTGCACATTCTCCGGCGGCGGTTTCAGAATCACCTGCAGCTGTGTGTGGCGGAAGAGCCGGTTCGGATTTTCGCCATAGCGTCCGTCTGCAGGGCGCCGCGATGGCTGCGCGTACGCAATCCAGATCGGCCGCGGCCCAAGCACGCGCAGAAACGTATCCGGACTCATCGTCCCCGCGCCTACCTCCAGGTCATACGGCTGCTGCAGCACGCACCCGCGCCGCGCCCAGAAGTCCTGCAGCACAAACAACAGCTCCTGAAACGTCAGAGCCTTCTTCTCATTCACTGAAGTCATGACCTCCAGTGTAGCCAATCAGCGCCATTCACCCCGCGCTATACTCCCGACAACTTCATCATCTCAGCGGAGTTCCGGTGTATTTCACACCAAAACGTCTCAAGCTCTACCTGCGGGCGCTCTTCGTGCTGCAGGTCGCCATCTGCCTCGGCTTCCGCTCTTCCATCCGCTCTGGGGCCATCGACTTCCGCGTCTACTACACCGCCGGTTACATGCTCCGCACCGGCCAGAGCCGCTCTCCTCTACGATCTCCCCACCGAGAAGCTCCTGCAGAACCAGCTCGTCGCGCCCATGCCCGGAGCCGGCGCTCTTCTTCGCTCCTCCATTCGCCGCGCTGCCCTTCGCCCTCTCTCTCTTCTCCCCTACCACTGACGCCTTCTGGGTGCTCCTTGGCAGTCAACCTCGCGCTGCTTCTCCTCGCCGCCGCGATCATGCGGCCTCACCTGCGACGCTCTCACCGCGCGCTGGCCGCCCTTGCCCTGCCTGCTTTTTCTCACGTTCCTCCCCGCGGGCCTCACCCTGGTCATGGGGCAGCTCTCGATCCTCGTGCTGCTCTTTTCTGCCTAGCTTCGTCTTGATTCAGAGCGCGCCGGCCCATGCTCGCCGGCCTCGTGCTTCTCTCTCGCGCTCATCAAGTTCCAGCTCGTTCTCCCGGTCGCGCTTCTCTTTCTCCTCTGGCGCCAGTGGCGATTCCTCCTCGGCTTTCTCACCGGATCAGCGCTGTTCGCCGCGCTCTCCATCCTCCTCATCGGCCTGCGCGAGTGTCAGGTCTATCTCCGCACTCCTCCTCGCGCCTTCCGGTCCACTCGACGCGGACCTCAACCGGAACCATGAACGTGTCCGTCGACCGCATGCCCAACCTCTACGGCCTCTTCGCCACCGTCACCCGACACCAGCCTCTCTCCCTCGTCCTCGCCGTCGCGGCTGCCTTCAGTCTCATCGCCTGGGCGCCTTCCGTCGCGCCTCACTTCCACTCGCCCTGCTCATCTCCCTTGGCACAGGCCTCTATCTCTTCCCCTGCGACCTCACCCTGCTCCTGTTGCCCCTCAGCCTTCTCTCGAACCGCCTCTTCGCTGAAGACTCCACGATCCGACAGCGCGACCAGCCGCGCCCACGCAAGGTTCGCGCCTCTCCTGGCTTCAAAACCAGCGCCGCTCAATTCTTTTCTGCGCCATCGGCACCTTCCTCATCGGTCCGGCGCTCATCGAGATCATCGTCAACAACCTCATCTTCCTCCTCGCGCTCCCCATTCTCGCGCTCGCCCTCTGCCCCTACGACTGGTCCACGCTCACGCTCCCCCGCGATCCCAAACTCGTGACCAAACCGTCCACGGTCTCATCATGAGCCGGTACGTGTCCCGAGGCATCGACGCCGTAAAGTCATCCAGCCGAAAGCGCGATCGCGCTGCGAATCCTCCGCTCCAGATGCCGTTCCAGAACGGCCAACGCGAACAATCCCAGGTCCAGATACAGCTCCCGCCCCTGCTCTACCTCAGCTGCAAACTGCTCCAGCGACATCTTCGCCATTCTGTAGCTCTCCGCAATCGCCGCCGCACTCACCTTCCGGCTCTGCGGCCTGCGATCATCCGTGCAGGTCACCCCGTCCGCCACCGGAGACCACCAGGCATCCTGCACGTGCAGGTCTGGACCGGCCAAATGCACCCCACACACCGCGCAAGCCGCCAGCTCCGGCCACCAGCCCATCAACCGGCACATCCACACGCAGAAGTACGTCACCGCGACCGAAACCATATCCGATTTCTGATCTCTGTTGTCTGGTCTCTCCTCACTCCCCATCCCGCGCAACACCGCCACCGCCAGCCGGAAGACGTTGTCCTCCGCCGCCAGCTCCGGCATCGCCTCCTCCACCACCTCGACGACCAGCGCCAGGCCCGCAGCGCGCAACGCATCCACGGGCGCCGTCAACGGAGACCAGACGATCTCGAAGCTGTCCATCCGGACCAGGTCTTCGCGCGGGCGCTCGGTGTAGTGCGCCAGCACCTGGGTCGCGGGTTCCAGCGCCCCGCCAAACCGCCGCCGCGAGCGCATCGCATGCCGCGCCACGCCCTTCACTTTGCCGCGCTCACGCGTAAACAGGCTCACCAGCAGGTCAGCCTCATGGAAGGGCCACGTTCGCAGCACAATCGCCTCGTCGTGGTGCGGAATCAGCCGTCCCTCAGCCATGTACCCATCGTCTCATCCGCAAGCAAGAGGGCGTGCGGCCGAAGCCACACGCCCTCTGAGCTCTGCAAACGCTCTGAGCTGTCTACCGCCCGTAGTGCGTCGCGTTCTTCTCCTTGAAGCTCTCCCACTTGTCCGGCAGGTCATCGCCGGCGAAGATGGCCGACACCGGACACACCGGAACACACGCACCGCAGTCGATGCACTCCACCGGATCGATAAACAATTGGTCTACGGTGTCCGAACCGGCCTCGTCAGCCTTCGGATGGATGCAGTCCACCGGGCAGGCATCCACACACGCCCGGTCCTTGGTTCCAATGCACGGTTCCGCAATTACATACGCCATAACGTCAATCTCCTGATCTTTCGAGCGGCCTAATCCCTGTTAGGTGTCACTCAAATTCTAACAACAAAATATCCTCACTTCTGCGGGCGAATATCCCGATTCGCTTCGCCGGCTTCCTTTACTTCATCTCTGCGGCCAGCCTCCGCGCCGCAAACTCCGCCGGGGTGGGAATCGGCTCGAGGTTCCTGCCGGCGAACATATCGTCAAACAACTGCACCATCTCGTCGTGGATCAGCCCGTTTGTTGCCAGCACCTCGCGCGAGTCCAGCGTGAACTTGCTGCCATCGAAGTGCGTCACCTTGCCGCCAGCCTCTTCCACGATCAGGTAGCCCGCGCTCGTATCCCACGGATTGAGCTGGAACTCCCAGAAGGCCTCCAACCTTCCCGCAGCCACATATGCCATGTCCAGCGCCGCCGAGCCCGCCCGCCGCACCCCATGCGATCGCAGCGTGAACTCCTGGTAGAAGTGCACATTCGGACTGCTGTGACGCTTCTGGCTCGGAAACCCCGTCGACACCAGCGACTCCTGCAACGTCTTCGTGCGCGAAACATGAATCGGCTTTCCGTTCAGCTTCGCTCCCGCACCGCGCTCTGCAGAAAACATCTCGTCCCGCAGCGGATCGTAGATCACACCGGCGACCATCTCGCCGTCTTCATCCTGTTTCAGCCCCGGCGCGCGATGCTCGCAACCCAGCACCACACCGAAGACCGGAAAGCCATGCGCGAAGTTCGTCGTCCCATCCAGCGGGTCGATGTACCAGCGGTACTCGCTATCCAGCCCAGTTCGCGTTCCCTCTTCGCCGTAGATCCCATGCTCCGGAAACACAGCGCGCAATCGCTCGGAGATGAGCTTCTCGCTGGCGCGATCGGCCTCGGTGACAAGGTCGACGTCGCCCTTATACTCCGTGTGCACTCCGCGATGAAAGTACTCGCGCAGCAGCGCTCCTGCTTCGCGCGCAATCGCCTCAGCTTTGGATAAAAACTCAGCCACTTGAGATTCCCTTTAACTACGTTTTGCTGATCTTCCTATCGTTCCTGCGCCGCAGTCTCGCGCGAGGCACGCCGCGAACTCGCTGCGCTTTCCGTAATCGTCCGTATCTGCGACTTGTAGATGAACAGGTTCGGCCTTCCGTCACGCGTCAGCCGCACCATCATGTCGTCGAAGTACTCGATCCATCCGCTCACAACCTCGCCATCGCGCAGCTTGATCGACACGTTGACCTGCCGGTCGCTCAACGACTTCAGGTAGAGCGCCTCCTGCCCGGTCTCGTTCGAAGGTGCGCCCTTGCGTCTTTTCGTCGCCATGCACACGATTGTACGGCTCCAACGGCGAGCACACGTACAATCTCGGCCATGTCTCCGGACCACAAGCGCATTGCGCTGAACCGCCGTGACCTGCTGGCGCGTCTGGCAGCCTCGGCCTCGGTGCTCGCCTGCCCTCCGCTGCACGCGCTCGCGCAGCTCTCCGCCGCAGCGCCTCACGCAGGCCGCGGCGAGTTCGGCTTGTGGAATCCGCTCGCCTTTGGGGCCCGCGGAAACGGTGTGGCCAACGACACGGCCGCGCTCCAACACACCATCAACGCCTGCGCCGGGGCGGGCGGAGGCACCGTCGTCCTTCCGCCACACCATATCTTCCTGAGCGGAACACTCTCGCTCTCGAGCAACGTGGAGTTCCATCTCGCCGGCGGCTCGACACTGCTCGCCAGCCCGCACCGCGACCACTTCCGCAAGCTCGGTTCGCTGCTCTTCGCCAGAGACGCGCGCGACATCCGCATCAGCGGCACAGGAACGATCGACGGCAACTTCGCTGCGTTCTTTCCGCCCAAAGGACCGAATGGGTACGCGATTCCGTCACCGTTTCTCGGGCCCTACGATCCGCTCTATCCGGCCGCCGCGCTGAACCCGGCTGACGGCCGACCGCGCATGATCCTGCTGGTCAATTGCCGCAACACGCAGCTGGCAGACTTCACCATCCGCGACAGCCCGACGTGGACCATTCACCCTATCGGTTGCGATGGTCTGCACATCAACGGGATTTCGATCCTCAATAGCCTCGAGATTCCCAACTGCGACGGTATCGACATCGACCACTGCCGCAACGTTCGCATCGAGGGCTGCAACATCATCGCCGGTGACGACTGCCTCGTTCTGAAGGCCTCGCGCAACTTCGGCGACTACGGTCCGTGCGAAGGCATCACCATCACCAACTGCACGCTGGAGTCGTCGTCAGCAGGGATCAAGATTGGAAACGAAGGACCGTATCCGCTGCGCTCCGCTACGGTCTCGAACTGCACGATCGTGCGTACCAATCGCGGCATTTCGCTCACCAACCGCGACGGCGAGGTCGTCGAGGACCTGCTCTTTACCGACATGACCATCGAGACGCGCATGCGGACGATGATGTGGTGGGGTTCCGGCGAGCCGGTCTTCGTCTCGGCGGCGCCGCGCTCCACCGGAGCCGCCGTCGGCCAGTTCCGCGGTATTCAGTTCGCGAATCTCGCCTGCCATAGCGAGAGCGGCATCTATCTGCGCGGTACGCGCGAGGCGCCGCTGCGCGATATCAGTCTCCGTGGCATCGATCTCCTCATCGAGAAGACCTCGCAGATTGCGGGTGGGTTCTATGACGTTCGCCCAGATGACACACCGGGAGCGGTTGGCCTGGACAAACGCGCAATTGCCGGGGTTTTCGCTGCTGATGTGAACGGGCTGACTCTCAGCGATGTTCACGTCGGCTGGGGAGCGCAGCGCCCGGACTACTACGGTTCCGCGCTCGAACTTCACAACTGCAATGCGGTCGGCCTCACAGACATCACGGGGACCGCGGCGCACACGACCAAGCCGCCATCGATCTTCGACAACGTGCAGCTTGCCGACGAGCTCACGCCGAGTACGAAGAGCTAGCGATTGCCGTAGTACGCCGTGCGATAGCGTAGCTTGTACCTGGCGCGAAGTGCCGGGTCCTTCATGCGAATTTCGATCCGCCGCAGCCCCTTCACATCTCCGCCGTTCTGCGGAGCGTAGTAGCCCAGCGTGTATTGCGTGCGCAGGTCCTCGGAGACGTGCGCGAAGGCGGGAGCGAGATCGCGCTTGTCCTCGACGTAGTAATACTTTCCGCCGGTATCGCGCGCCATCTGAATGAGAGCGTGCTCGCCGCCGGTGTTGCGTCCGGCGTCAGCCTCGATGGGCACAATGATCAACGAGTACACCATCGCGCCCGCCTGCTCTGCCTGCTCGAGCGCCGTGTCATAGCCGCCGTGGCGAGTGGTGTTCTCGCCATCCGTGATGAGCACCACCACGCGCCGCTGCCCCTCCTTCACCGGGGTTTCATTGAGGCGCTGGCTGGCAAGATAAATCGCATCGTAGAGCGCGGTCGCATCGCCACGCACGATACGACTGAGGCCGGCGTCGATGCGCCGCGCGTCGTTGGTGAACGGCACCAGTTCCGTCACATCGTCTGCGAAGACCATCAGATCGATACTGTCCTGCGGGCGCAGGATCGACTGCACAAACTTCTTCGCCGCCTGCACTTCAAGACGCTCGTCGCCAAGCACGCTTTCGCTGGCGTCGATCGCCAGCACGATCTCGAGCGGTGTCGTCGACTCCCTGTCGAAGATGGCGATCTTCTGCGGCTCGCCGTCCTCGGCGATCTCGAAGTCGTCCCGGGTAAGGCCGCCGACCGGAGCTCCGGTCTCGTCGACCACGTTCAGCGCGACGTTCACGAGACGGCTCTCGACGTGGATCGTCGGTGTCTGCCCTTCTTTTCGTTCGATGGGAGCGGGCGGCTGTTGCTGCGGCGATTGTTGCTGCGGCACCGTAGCCGTCGCTGGAACTACGGTCATCAGCAGTCCCAGCGCCCCGGCCCAACATCTCGGAAGCAATTGCCCCTGACTCATCGAGGGACTCCGCCCAGGTCCTCTGGAAAGGGTTCACCGTCGGCCCAGACTGCGCCGTCCGCAAACTGCTCGCGCTTCCAGATGGGAACCGTCTTCTTCAGGGTGTCGATGACATAGCGGCAGGCGTCGAAGGCCGCTGCGCGATGCGTGGAGGAGACTGCAATCAGTACGCTCGTCTCTCCGACGAAAAGCCGTCCCAGCCGGTGCACAATCGCAATCTCGCGTACGCCGAAGCGCGCGATCGCGTCTGCGCGGAGTGCGCGCATCTGTTTCAGTGCCATCTCTTCATAGGCCTCGTAGTCGAGGTGCAGCGTAGCACGGCCGCGCGTGTTGTCACGCACGATTCCGTCGAAGACACACACTGCACCGTCGCCGCCGCTCTTGACCGCGTTGACGATCCTCTCCGTCATCTGACCGTTGATCGGCTCCTTGACGATTTGGACGGGATCGTCATGGTTCCCGCTTACAGGCGACGCGCCGCCGCTTACAGGCGGAAGGATGGCGACCTCATCGCCGTCGCTGAGCAGGTAGTCCGGGCCTGGCGTACTCATAATTGACCGCCACGGCCGCCGTGCGAATGGCCGCATCGCTGAACGTGCCCTGGTCCACGAGAGCGCGAACCAGGTCGGCCACGCGACGATCCCCGCCGAGCTCAATCCACGCGCCATCCGGTGGGAGAGCCGCTTTCAGAGGGCCGAAGGAGAGGAGCCGAACACGCATGGAGCAAGCATACGGCAGCGCGCCAGCGGGCATCAGAAACGCATGACCTTGCGTGCGATATACTCGCGTGCAAATCAGAGGTCGGGACAGAGGTTGGGCCATGGCGTTTTCAGTGGACACAAAGAAACTGCACGAGACGGAGGTCAAAGTGTTCAAAGGATTTCGCGACTTCATTCTGCGCGGCAATGTGATGGACCTGGCGGTGGCCGTGATTATCGGCGCCGCGTTCACGAATATCGTCACAGCCCTGACGAAGAACATCATCAGCCCGCTGATCGCGGCCATGGTTGGCGAGCCGAACTTTGATTACCTGTATCTGGAACGTTCACGGCGGCAAGGTGCAGTACGGAACGTTCCTGACCGCGGTTATCGACTTTCTGATCCTTGCGGCGGTCGTCTACTTCCTGCTTGTGTCTGCCGACGCAATATCTGCTAGCGAAGTTCAAGCCCCAGGAGGCAGCACCGCCTCCGACCAAGGCCTGCCCACAGTGCCTCAGCGATATTCCGGACGCCGCACGGCGCTGCAAGTTCTGCACACAACCTGTCTAGTAACATCGCCACATCTCGAAGAACACTGCACCAAAGAGGAGATTTCCCTGGTGACTCACGCTCGTCTGACCTGCGTGGCCGGTCTATGCATGGCCTGCCTTCTCTCTGCCTGTCCCTGCTCAGAACGCTCCTTCGACAAAGGTCTTCGGCTATGCCGACTTCAGCCAGCAGGCGAAGTGGGACTCGGCGTTTCATGGCCGTGCCGGATGCGAAGCTCGCGGGCGAGCACCTGCGCATTCTGACGGCGGAGCCGCACTGGGCGAGCTCGCCAGAGGATAAGAAGACGGCGGACTACGTTGCGGCGAAGTTCAAGGCGGCGGGGCTCGACACGCGTATCGACGAGTTTCGCGTGTGGCTGAACAAGCCGGTGAAGATTGAGATCACCGCGACGGACGCGAGCGGGAAGCAACTGATGGCAGGGCCGACGCCGGAGCATGTCGACCCGAAGGCCTATGGCGGCGATCCGTTCCAGGATGACCCGCGCATTCTGCCGGCGTTCAACGGCTCCTCGCCGTCGGGCGATGTGACGGCGGATGTTGTCTACGCGAACTATGGAACGCTGGCAGACTTCGACCGGCTGAAGCAGCTGGGCGTCGACGTGAAGGGCAAGATCGTCATCGTGCGCTACGGGCAGAACTTCCGCGGCGTGAAGGTGTACATCGCACAGCAGCGCGGAGCTGCCGGGCGTGATCATCTACTCCGACCCGGCCGACGACGGTTACATGCGCGGCGACAAGTATCCGCGCGGGGCGTTTCGGCCGGACTCCGGTGTGCAGCGTGGATCGGTGCAGTTCCTGCCGATCTATGCGGGTGATCCAACGACGCCGGGCGTCGCCGCTACGCCGGATCTGCCGGAGTCGAAACGCGTGATGGACCCGGCGAAGATGAATCAGCCGTCGATTCCGTCGAATCCGCTGAGCTACAAGGACGCGGCGCCGATTCTGGAGGCGCTGGATGGGCCGGCAACGCCGCGCGAGTGGCAGGGCGGCTTGCCGTTCACCTATCACCTGGGCGGCACGGGCGCGGTGAAGGTGCACATGCACCTGGAGCAGGACTACAAGCTGCGCACGATCTGGGACGTTGTGGGCACGATCGACGGGACCGATCCGGAGCAGAAGGAAGACTGGGTTGTCGCGGGCAATCATCGCGATGCCTGGGTGTATGGAGCGGTCGACCCGAACAGCGGCACGGCGGCAATGCTGGAGACGGTGCATGGGCTGGGCGAGCTGCTGAAGCAGGGATGGAAGCCGAAGCGGCGCATTGTGATCTGCTCGTGGGACGCGGAAGAGGAGGGGTTGATCGGCTCGACGGAATGGGCCGAGGGCCATGCCGACCACCTGGTGCATGCGGTGGCGTACTTCAACACGGATGTGGGCGTGTCGGGGCCGGACTTCAACGCGTCGGCGGTGCCTTCGCTGAAAGAGTTTGTGCGCGATGTGACGCGGCAGGTGCAGAGTCCAAAGGGCGGAACGGTCTATGAAGAGTGGCTGAAGTCACAGGCGGAGAATCCGCGGAGGCGAGGTACGGCGGCGAATCCGACCGCTGCGACGAACACGGCGACAAATGCAGAGGGCGTGCGTGTGGGCGATCTGGGCTCGGGCTCGGACTACACGCCCTTCATCCAACACCTTGGCGTGCCTTCAACCGACATCGGCTCGGATGGGCCGTACGGCGTGTATCACTCGACCTTCGACGACTACAACTGGTTCATCAAGAACGCAGACCCGACCTTTGTGTACGAGCAGCAGCAGGCGCGGGTCTTCGGGCTGGAGATTCTGCACATGGCGGACGCGGACGTGCTGCCGTACGACTACAAGACCTATGGCAATGACGTCGTCGGCTACCTGAAGGATGCGCAGCAGCGGGCGACGGCGGATCATCTGCAGGTGGACTTTTCGCCGGCCAACGCGGCTGCGGCGAGGTTTGCGGCGGCGGGTGCGCGTATCGGAACGATACAGTCAGCGCCGGGATCGCTGGACGCCGCGGCTGAAGCACACTTGAATGATGCACTTCGCAAGGCGGAAGAGGCGCTGTTGAACGATGCCGGGCTGCCGCACCGGCCATGGTATCGGCACACAATTTATGCGCCAGGCGAGTACACCGGTTATGCCGCAGTTGTTATCCCAGGAGTAAACGAGGGGATCGACGCGAAGGATGCCGCGCGCACATCTGCCCAGCTTTCAGCGCTTTCGGAGGCCCTGAACCGGTCGAGTGCCATTTTGGAACAGGCTGCGAAATAGCTATCACAGATTTTTCTTGCCAAGAAGTAACTGCTCAAATACTCTGCGGAAATCCTTTTGGTATGCCCTGTTTGTTGCATTGTGCAACAGACCTGGCGGAAATAAGGGCTCCCGTACCCGTGCTGTTGAATGGCGGGGCGAGAGAGCTGCTGCCAGCATGTCAATAGACGTGAGCTGCCGGAGGGATCTCAGGTGTACGACATGCTTCTTGCTTTGCTGTTCTTCTTCGTCGTCTTGTCGCCCCTCATGATCCACGTGGGGCTCAATCTGGCTGAGCGCATCGCGATGCGACGCGAGGCCCTAAACCCCGGCAATGAGCCAGCGAAAAAGAAAGGCCCACGCAGCGCGTGGACCTCGGATGCATCGGCGCCGGCGGTTAGCTCCGCAGCGCCATCTGCTCGGTAACAATCTGCGTGAGGTCCGGCTTCTTGAGGCCGTGGACCTCCTCGTTAAATTTGTCGACCTTGCTGGACCAGTTCATTGAGCAGAATTTGGGTCCGCACATCGAGCAGAACGCAGCCTCTTTGTAGTAGTCGTCGGGCAGCGTCTCGTCGTGCATGCCGCGCGCTGTGTCCGGGTCGAGCGAGAGCGCGAACTGCTTCTCCCAATCGAAGGTGTAGCGGGCGTGCGAGATCGCATCGTCGCGGTCGCGTGCGCCGGGACGATGGCGCGCGATGTCCGCTGCGTGCGCGGCGATCTTGTAGGCGATGATGCCGTCCTTCACATCCTTCTCGTTCGGCAGGCCGAGGTGCTCCTTGGGCGTGACGTAGCAGAGCATCGCCGCGCCGTGCCAGCCGATCATCGCGGCGCCGATGGCTGAGGTGATGTGGTCGTAGCCGGGAGCGATGTCGGTGACGAGCGGGCCGAGCACGTAGAACGGCGCGCCGTCGCACATCTCCACTTCCTTGTCGACCTGCTCCTTGATCTTGTCCATCGGCACGTGGCCGGGGCCTTCGATCATGACCTGCACGTCGTCCTTCCAGGCCTGGCGGGTGAGTTCGCCGAGCGTCTTGAGCTCGGCGAACTGCGCCTCGTCGGAGGCGTCGGCAACGCAGCCGGGGCGGAGGCCGTCGCCGAGTGAGTAGCTGACGTCGTACCTGGCCATCAGCTTGGTGATGCGGTCGAAGTTCTCGTAGAGGAAGTTCTGCTTGTGGTGCGCGGTCATCCACTGCGCCATGATGGCGCCGCCGCGGCTGACGATGCCGGTGATACGCTTGGAGACCATCGGAACGTACTGGATGAGCACGCCGGCGTGGATGGTGAAGTAGTCGACGCCCTGCTGCGCCTGCTCCTCGATGACCTCGAGGTACAGGTCGATGTTCAGGTCTTCGACCTTCTTCACGCGGCTGAGCGCCTCGTACAGCGGGACGGTGCCGATGGGGACCGGCGAGTGACGCAGGATGGCCTCGCGGATCATCGGGATGTCGCCGCCGGTGGAGAGGTCCATCACGGTGTCGGCGCCGAAGTGGACAGCGGTGTGAAGCTTGCGCAACTCCTCGTCGACGTTCGACACAATCGCGGAGTTACCGATGTTTGCGTTGATCTTGCAGAGCGAGTTGACGCCGATGCACATCGGCTCGAGCTCGGGGTGGTTGATGTTCGCGGGGATGATCATCGTGCCGCGGGCGATCTCGTCGCGGATGAACTCGGGCGCCACCTTCTCGCGGTGCGCGACGAAGGCCATCTCTTCGGTGATGAGGCCTTTGCGCGCGAAGTGCATCTGGCTCATGTTGCTGTCGCCGGTGCGCGCGGCCTCTTCCTTGCGTTTCACGATCCACTCGGCCCGCGGCTTGGGCACGGCGTACGTAATCCGTTGCCGTTCGTGTGACCATTTCCGTTTGTGCTCATTGGCCTGAACTCCTGAAGAGGCGCCCACCGCGCCGCTGTTATCGAATGAGTATACGCCGCGCCTAAGTGCCGCAATGGTTGTGGATGCTGGCGCCGTGGACTGACCTCGCGACAACCACTGCAGTCATCATGACCAGCAACATCGCTGACTGGGATGAGTTTGCTCGGCCAGCGACGGCTCCGGCTCGTGTGTTCAACATCCGCAACAGACTCCGATCGACAAACCATTCCCTGGTTTTTGATGCCTCGTCAACCGACCTAATCAAGCATTGATTCGCGGGAGTCATGGTGGCAAACTGCGATATCAGAAATCCCTCTACAGCCAGTTCACACCTGCCGCCACGGGTTGTGGATAAGGGAAAGTAATCGGGCCTGCGACTGGAATCTGAACTATCGATTCCGCGAAAGGACTCCGTAAGATGAGTTTCTTTGGCAAACGGCCGGTCGGAACTGGCACGCCCTTAAACGTTCACATGTTTTCGCCGCATAACGTTCTGACTCACTCAAAGACGCTTCTGCGGAACCCGCGATATTTTCGCGACCGCGTTGTTGTGATGGCTGATCAGGCGGTTAATCCAAAGGATCCTTGGTTGACGCGCACCGCCGTTAATCAGCTGAACCACTATCTAAAGCCCGACATGCTGGGATTTGAGTGGGGAAGCGGTCGCAGTACAGTCTGGTTTGCGAATCGGCTGGGGAATCTGGTGAGTGTTGAGCACGATGCAGGCTGGTACGCGGAAACGACGAAACTCCTCATCGCTAATGGTCTCCACAACGTGGACTATCGCTTGGTGCCGCAGAACACAGAACAACAATATGCCGGTCAGATCGAGGAGTTTCCGGATGAGCACTTCGACTTCATCCTCATCGATGGAGAGGATCGAGACGATTGTGTGCGAGCCGCGGCTACGAAAGTGCGGGCCGGAGGTTTGATCGTCGTCGATAACGCAGAGAGCGGCTACGATTTCGGGCCGCTCTGTAAGTTCGATATCCAGCAGACCTCTAACGGCGTTTGGCGTACGGACATCTTTACGCGCCCCCTTTAGAGATCTCGCCGCGCCCAGCACAAACATCTCTTCATACCTCTTAGGCAGTGCCCCGGGCTCGGCATGTCGGCGATAAGGATGGGGATTGATAGAGTGAATCTGTGAGTACCATTCCTTCCGTCCTCCCGCTCGGCTTTCGCTGGTCTGCGGTAACCGCTGGCATCAAGACATCGGGTAAGCCTGACGTTGCGCTCGCCGTATGCGATGGCGGAGCGAACGTCGCGGCAATGTTTACGAGCAATCAGGTGGTTGCAGCGCCGGTGATCGTCGGGCGACGTCATCTGATCGCGACGAGCAATCGCGTGACGGCGCTGCTGGTGAACGCGGGCAATGCGAACTGCGCGACGGGACAGCCGGGCATCGACGCCTGCAAGCAGAGCTGCGTCGCGGTGGCCGAGCAGTTTCATTGCGTGTTTGACGAGGTCTTCCCTTCCTCGACCGGCATTATCGGCGTGCCGTTGCCGGTTGAGAAGCTGGTCGCGGCCGTTCCGCCGGCAAAGTCTGGGCTGGGCGACACCGAGCAGCATGCGGAGGCGTTTGCCACTGCGATTCTCACGACGGACACGAAGCTGAAGGTTGCGCGTGCGAGCTTCGAGATCGGCGGGCGCACGGTCTCGCTCTTCGGCTGCTGCAAGGGCGCGGGGATGATCGGTCCGCAAGTAGTGCCGCACGCGACGATGCTGGTCTATCTGTTTACCGACCTCGCCGCATGCCCTGAGCACCTGCAAGCGATGCTGACGAAGGCTGTGGACGCGAGCTTCAACTGCATCTCGATCGATGGCGACATGTCCACGAACGACACGGTGCTGCTGATGGCGAGCGGCAAGAGCGAGGTCGCCGCGGAGGGCGATGCGGTGCCTGCTTTCGAGGCTGCGCTGCAGCAGGTCTGCGACTCGCTGGCGCACCAGATTGTCGATGACGGCGAGGGTGTGACGCACGTGATTACGCTGACGATCACGGGCGCGGAAGGCGATTCGGATGCGCAGCAGATTGCGCGCTCGATCGCCAATTCGCCGCTATGTAAAACGGCTTGGTCTTCGGCTGACCCCAATTGGGGGAGACTGCTGGCGGCGGCCGGCAAGGCCGGCGTGAAGTTCGATCCGGCGCGCGTCACGATTACGATCGGCGGGCTTCCGGTGTTTGCGCACGGCGTCCGCGACGCCGCGTACGACGAGGCCGCGACCCATGCAGCGATGCAGGCGCGTGAGTACACGATTGCCATTGGACCTGGGCCGCGGGCACGGCCAGGCGCGGTTCGTCACCTGCGACCTGACGCACGAGTACGTGTCGATCAACGCGGACTACAGCACGTAGGATCCGGCGAGTCATCGAAATTAAATCTTCCCGGCTTCGCGGCGCGTGTAGGATGGCTCTCGCTTCCATTCCCACCAACGTCAGGAGTTCAGTCTTATGGCTGAAGTCGTTGTCGCCGTGCCACAGGCTACGCCTGCGCCTCTCGGACTGTTTGCCTTTGGAATGACAACCTGTGCCCTTTCAGCAGTCAATGCTGGCCTGCTCGCAGGGGCCGGTCTCCCGGTGCTTCTTCCGATGGCGCTGGTTTTCGGAGGTCTCGCGCAGATCATCGCCGGCATCGTCGAGTTCCGCAACGGCGCTACCTTCGGGGCGACGGCTTTCACCTCGTACGGCTGCTTCTGGCTGTGGTTCGCAATCACGCAGTGGACCGTTGGCACCGGCCTGATCAAGGTGGACGCCGCAGCTGCGACGCCCATGACGGGGACCATTCTTCTCCTCTGGGGTATTTTCACCGCGCTTCTTTGGGTGGCGACGCTTCGCGCCAGCAAGATGCTGTGCCTGCTGTTTTTCCTGCTAGCGGTTACGTTCTTTCTGCTGGCGGCAGCGCATTTCGGCTTCCACACAGGCAAATCAGGAGGTTGGCTCGGCCTGCTCACGGGCGCGGTGGCCATTGTTCTCGGCTTTGCGGACCTGATGAACGCGATGGCCCGGCGGACAATCCTTCCCACCGGGGTACCCTTCGTCGTCGATTAGCGGCACATCCGTCCCCCTGGTAACCGTGCACAAATTCGCGAGCCGAATTATCGTAGAAAGTGGCTATAGAGCTATAAGTGTGCGTAATGGAGGGTGGGATGGCGACGAACGTTGAAGAAGCCGTCAAGCAGGACATGACCGCGGAGGTCGCCGAGTGGATCGAGGCGTTTGACGAGGTCGTCGCGAAGGACTGGGAGCAGGGCGCGGCGCTGCTGTCTGCGCTGCGTACTCGGGCGCGCGAGGCCGGCGTGCCTGCGCCCGGTGACGTTGTCACTCCCTTCCAGAACACGATTCCGAAGCATGATGAGGTTCCCTACCCCGGTGACCGTGCGCTGGAACGCCGCATCGAGGCGCTGATTCGCTGGAACGCGATGGCGATGGTGCACAAGCAGAACAAGCATGATGCGGGAATCGGCGGCCATATCTCCACGTACGCCTCGCAGGCCACGCTGTTGGAGGTGGGCTTCAACCACTTCTTCCGCGCCTCCTATGCGAGCGATAAGGGTGAGCAGCCGGGCGACTTCGTTTACTTCCAGGGACACGCCTCGCCGGGCGTCTACGGGCGCGCGTTTCTTGAGGGACGTCTCGAGGCCGGCCGCCTGAAGAACTTCCGCCATGAGCTGCGTGAGACACCGGGCCTCAGCTCGTACCCGCATCCCTGGCTGATGCAGGACTTCTGGCAGTTCCCCACGGTCTCGATGGGCATCGGCCCGCTGAACGCGATCTACCAGGCGCGCTTCATGAAGTATCTGGAGAACCGCGGCCTGATTCCGCACACCGACCGCAAGGTGTGGGCGTTCGTGGGTGACGGCGAGACGGATGAGGTCGACACGCTGGGCGCGATCTCGCTGGGCACGCGCGAGAAGCTCGACAACCTGATCTTCGTCGTGAACTGCAACCTGCAGCGGCTGGATGGCCCGGTGCGGGGCAACGCCCGCATCATCGACGAACTGGAGGCGGTCTTCCGCGGCGCGGGATGGAACGTCCTGAAGGTTATTTGGGGCTCGGATTGGGATGAGCTCTTTGCACGCGACCACCAGGGTCTGCTGCTGAAGCGGATGGAGGAGTGCGTCGACGGCGATCTGCAGCGCTTCAAGGCGAAGGACGGCGCGTACATCCGCAAGGAGTTCTTCGGCAAGTATCCGGAATTGCTGAAGCTTGTTGAAGACAAGACGGACGAGGAGCTGGCAAACCTGCACCGCGGCGGCCATGATCCGGTGAAGATCTACAACGCGTACAAGCGCGCGCTGGAGCACAAGGGCGGACCGACCGTGATCCTCGCCATGACGGTGAAGGGTTATGGCATCGCGAGCGCGCAGTCGCGCAACCCGACGCACTCGGAGAAGAAGCTGACAGACGACGCGCTCACAGCTTTCGTCAAGCGTTTTGACTGTGGCCTTTCTGCCGAAATAGTGCGAAACGTCGACTTCTTCAAGCCGGAGAATTCCGATCCGGCGATGGCGTATATGCTTGCCCGTCGCGAGACGCTCGGCGGCTTCCTGCCGGCACGGACGGTACCGAAGCTCGACTTCAAGGCTCCGCCGCTCGACTTCTTCAAGACGTGGCTTGCCGGATCGAGCGGCCGCGCGATCTCGACCACGATGGGCTTTGTAAACATGCTCAACGGCATGTTGAAGAACCCGGACATCGGCAAGCTGATTGTGCCGATTATCCCTGATGAGGGCCGCACCTTCGGCTTCGAGTCCGTGATGAAGCAGGTGGGCATCTACGCGCCTGAGGGACAGAAGTATGTCCCGCACGACGCGGACATGCTGCTTGCGTACAACGAGAAGAAGAACGGGCAGATTCTCGAGGAAGGCATCACCGAGGCGGGGTCGATGGCGAGCTTCACCGCGGCTGGCACGGCGTACACCAACTACCGTGTGCCGGCTGTCCCCTTCTATCTCTATTACTCGATGTTCGGCTTCCAGCGTATCGGCGACATGGCGTGGGCCTTCGCGGACTCGCGCGGCAAGGGCTTCCTGATGGGCGGGACTGCGGGCCGCACGACAATGCTTGGCGAAGGTCTGCAGCACCAGGACGGTCACTCGCACATCCTCGCTTCCACGATTCCGACATGCAAGACCTACGATCCGGCTTATGTGTACGAGATGGCCGTGATCATCCAGGACGGCCTGCACCGCATGTATGAGGAAGGTGAGAACCGCTTCTACTACCTCACGATGTACAACGAAGACTATCCGCAGCCGGCGGCGCCAGAAAAGATCGAGAGCGTGCGCGAGGGTATTCTGCGGGGCATTTATAAGTTCAAGGCTGCAGAGAAGGGCGAGGCCAAGCTGCAGCTCTTCGGCGCCGGCCCGATCCTCAACGAAGTGGTTCGCGCGCAGCAGATTCTCGCGGAGAAGTACAACATCGCTGCGGATGTGTGGTCTGTGACCAGCTACACCGAGCTGCGCCGTGACGCGATTGCGGTGGAGCGCTGGAATCGTCTGCACCCCGCCGAAAAGGAGCGAGTGCCCTACATCGTGAGCGCACTCGGCAATGCGAAGGGACCGATCGTCGCAGCCAGCGATTACATGAAATCGCTGCCGGATGCACTCTCTCCGTGGCTTGGCTCGCGCCTCGTCACACTGGGCACGGATGGCTTCGGACGCTCGGACAATCGCGAGCACCTGCGCCGGCACTTCGAGATCGACGCGGAGTCCGTCGTCGCAGCGGCGCTCTCGAAACTTGCACGCGAAGGCACCATCAAACCGAAGGTGGCTACGCAGGCCTTCGCGGAGCTCGGACTGAATCCCGAGGCCGCGGACGCAGCTACGGCCTGATTCACCGCTCGACTCGATCACTCACTTTTTTAGGAAGAGGTCTGCTGCTTGGCCGACAATCCCCTGCTGCCCCAGGCCCGCCTTCGCGAACTCCATGCGCTGATGCAGCGCGTCCGCGCGACAGACCGCCGCAGATCAAAGTCCGCGCGTGAGGCGCTGCTCGCAGCCGCGTTGATTCATCTCTCCGCTGGCGACCTCGTCTCCGGAAGAGCCGATGATGCGACGCTCCAGGCACTAGCGCCGAAGTCGAATGCCGGAGACGACGCGCACGACGTTCCGCAGAGCCTTCGCATCCCGCTCTGCGCGGGCGCGGCACGCGGCATGCAGACGGCGGGAACGGACCGCATCGCCGTCGCCTTCACGGAGGCCGGCGCGCCGGAGACGGGATGGGTCGACGCACTGCGCTGGGCGCATCGTGACCGGCTTCCCTTTCTGCTGGTCGTCGCCGACAACGGCACTGGAACAGCGGGCAAAGCATCCGCGCGCAACCCGCCACCGCTCCTCTGGCCTGAGCTGACGAAAATGGCGCACGGTCTTCACCTGCCGCACTTCCCGGTCGACGGCGAAGATGCCGTGGCCGTGTACCGCGTGATGCAGGAGACCTCGGCACGAGCGCGTTCCGGCGGCGGACCCTCGGTGATCTGGGCGATGCTCAGCGCGGAGCCGCTTGGGCTACGTCAACAACCGTTGAAGCGACTCGATGCTTATATGGCCACACGCGGCATCAGGCTCTGAACGGTAATCTGTGTGAACAACTCGACATTTAGAAGACATTCTCCACGCCCGACGAACCAGTACACTGACACTATGTTTCTTCCGCGGTCCCCCCGCCACTGGCCCTCTGCGGCAGCGCTCTTCGCGTTGCTGATCGCTGCCTTCTTTACCTGCGGAGAAACCGTTTCGGCACAGACGCCGGCATCCGTCCCACCCGCAAGCCCAGTACCGGCGAATAGCCTGCCGTCCGTTCCTGCGCCTTCGGCTCCCGGCGCTCAAAGCACACCGAGTCAGCAGCAGCCGAGCACACAGCCACAGCCTGCTGCGCCGACGGCGCCTCCCGTCTCCGCGCCCGATCAGCTCGAGCAGCCCGTACACGTGCAGAATGTACCGAATCCGAAGCCCGTAGAGATACCGCCCGCAACACCTGCGGCTTCGGTACCCAGTATGCCGGCCTACGGTCCCATGCCCGGTGAGCAGCCTACCGACGCGCTTGGTTCCACGTACATCCCGGTCGACAGCATCGTCTATCCGCTTGCGATCCGCCTGTATGCACTGGGCTATCTCGATGATGCGTTCATTATGATGCGGCCGTGGACGCGTCGCAGCCTGTTACACATGCTCCAGAAGAGCGCGGACGACATCACCTACGACGGCAACGATGAGGCCATCGGCATCCTTGCATATCTTCAGGACTATCTGGTTGCGGAGACGCCCGGGAAAAACATGACCCGCGGCGCGGTCTACGGAGTCGAGTCGGCGTACACGCGTCTGATGGGCGTCGGTGGACCGGTACTGCGCGATAGTTATCATCTGGGCCAGACAATCTATAACGACTATGGCAGGCCCTATGCCACAGGCTTCAACAACGTCACCGGCTTCGAGAGCGTCAACGAGTACGGTCGCTTCTCGCTCTACGTCCGCGGCGAATACCAGCACGCGCCCGCTTATCGACGGGTACGCTGCCGCTCTGGCCAACCAGCTTTCCTGCATCGACGAGATCTGCCCGATAATGTCGGCCCATTTCCGTCTGCCGACCCGAACAATCCACAGGACACCATCCCGTATGGCAGCACAAACAATGCGGTGAATACGTTTCGGCTGCAGGCAGCCTATCTCTCGTACCACTGGTGGGGTCACGAGATCTCATTCGGCAAGACCGATAACTGGTGGGGGCCGGGCATGGGCGGCGGCATGGCCTGGAGCAACAACTCGGAGAACCCGTACGCGTTCCGCGTCAATCGCGTCGAGCCGTTGTACATCCCCTACCTGAGCAAGTTGGTCGGGCCCCCTGCGTTATGACTTCCTGATCGGCCCGCTACAGGGTCACTCGGCTCCGAACGGCCCATGGACCGAGTCCCTCGGCTTCGCGTTCAAGCCGACGAAGAATTTCGACTTCAGCTTCCAGCGCACCATCATCTGGGGAGGAGCTGGACACGGCTGCATCGATCCGGTCACGAACGTCTACACCCCGTGTAAGCAACCCATCACTCTTCACACCTTCCTGAAGGGATTTTTCTCCTTCACCGATACGACAAATTATGAGAAGTACTCGAAGGATGATCCGGGAGCGCGCTTCAGCGTCTTCACCTTCTCCTACAAGCTGCCGTTCCTGCGCAAATACGTCACGCTCTATACGGATTCCATCGCGCACGACGATGTGACGCCGCCCAGTGCGCCGCGCCGCGCTGCCTATCGGCCGGGCGTCTACATTTCGCAGTTTCCGCATCTTCCGAAGCTCGACTTCCGTATCGAAGCCTCGAACACCGACACCTCGACACTGCGCAGCCTTAACGGACAATTCAACTACTACGAGATCGTCCAGAAGCAGGGCTACACCAACAAGGGCTACATCATGGGCGACTGGGTAGGACGCGAGGCCAAGGCCGGCAACGCGTGGCTTACCTATCATCTCTCCGGCGATGAGTGGGTACAGGCAGCGTACATGTACAAGAAGACCCCCAAGGACTTCATCCCCGACGGCACAACCCAGCATCAGTTCACGGTCGATGTAGTGAAGAACCTGCGCAAAGACATCCAACTCGATGCCTGGCTGCAATACGAACGCTGGAAGGCTCCGATCTACAAGGTCGGCCAGCAGAGCGACGTCGTTGTTGCCGCGCAGATCAAGTTCTTCCCCAAGCTGCGCACAGACCCGCGACCGGCGAAGTAACTCAGCGGCTCAGCGGCCCGATGCGAGACGGAAGTACTCCTCGTCCTGCTGGGCCGCTGCTGTGCGCGCCTTTGGCTGCGCCTTCTCGGCCTCCACGGCAGCACGGAAATAATCGAGCGACCGCGTCAATCCTTCGCGCAGTTGAATCTTCGGCTCCCATCCGAGCAGCGTCTTTGCGCGCGTGATGTCCGGCTGCCGCTGCTTCGGATCGTCGCGCGGCAGCGGCCTGAAGACGATCTCACACTGCGACCCGATGAGAGCCTGCACCTCCCGCGCGCATTCGAGAATCGTCCACTCGTTCGGATTCCCGATATTCACCGGATCGTGCTCGTCAGACTTCGCGAGCCGCACAATGCCGTCGACCAGATCGGAGACGTAGCAGAAGCTTCGCGTCTGCGATCCATCACCGTAGACCGTCAACGGGTCGCCGCGTAGCGCCTGCATCATCAGGTTCGAAATCACGCGGCCATCATTCGCCTGCAGCCGAGGACCGTATGTATTGAAGATCCGCACCATGTGCGTATTCACGCCGTGATAGCGGCGATAAGCCGATACCGCAGCCTCCGAAAACCGCTTCGACTCGTCATAAACCGAGCGCGGTCCGATCGGATTCACGTTGCCCCAGTAGCTCTCCACCTGCGGATGCACCTCAGGATCGCCGTAGCACTCCGAGGTCGACGCGTGCAGGTAGCCCGCACCATACTGCTTGGCGATCTCCAGCGTATTCAGCGTGCCGGCTGAACCGACCCGGAGCGTCTCGATGCCCAGCCGCATGTAGTCGACCGGGCTCGCCGGCGAGGCAAAGTTGAAGACATAATCCACGGGCCCAATATCAAACGGTTCGCAGATATCGGCCTGCTCAAAACGAAACTTCGATTCGTGCTCGAGATGCCGCAGGTTCGCGAGGTTTCCGGTCGCAAGATTATCGACGCCAATAACCTCATTACCTTCAGCCAGCAGCGCGTCACACAGGTGCGACCCCAGGAAGCCCGCCGCACCCGTCACCAGAACTCTCTTCGAACCCATTCGCACTCCCTCACGTCCGCGGCGCGTTCAACACCTGGCTCGCGGATTTGCAACATCGCAGGTCTTGCTGCTTTCTTGATCAGCCGATGGCAGCTGAAACCACTTCGCGCACCGGCACTGCGGTCGGACGTCCTATGCTCAGATAGGTGAAGCCGTGCTCCTGCATCACCGCGGGATCGAACAGATTGCGCCCGTCCACAACGATCGGATAGCGCAGCGCGGTATGCAGCCGCCGCAGGTCGAGCCCGGCAAACTCGCGCCAGTCGGTGAGAATCAGCAGCGCGTCGGCGTCCTTCGCCGCCTCATACGCATCCGCGGCGTAACTCATCGACGACGAGGGCGGAAGTTCCAGCCGCGCACGTTCCATCGCCGCCGGGTCATACGCCACGATGGAGCATCCCTCGCCCAGCAGCATCTCCACCAGGTCGACCGCCGGCGACTCGCGCACATCGTCGGTCTCCCCCTTGAACGACAGCCCCAGCACAGCCAGGCGTTTTCCTCTCAGCGTCCAGAGCGCCGATTGCACCTTGCTAAGAAAGCGCCGCTTCTGCTGTGCATTAATCTTCTCCACTTCGCTCAGCAGGTTGAAGTCCACGCCCATCTGCTGTGCGACGGACCGAAACGCCGCCACGTCCTTGGGGAAGCACGAGCCGCCATAACCGATGCCTGGCCGCAGAAAACGCGGGCCGATGCGCGAATCAAGTCCGATGCCGCGTGCCACCTGCTCCACATTGGCATCGGCCGCCTCGCACAGGTTTGAGACCGCGTTGATGAACGAGATCTTCATCGCCAGAAACGCATTCGACGCGTGCTTGATGATCTCCGCGCTCTTCGTGGAGGTCATCAGCAACGGCGGTGGTGACTGCATCGAGCAATCGCCTTCAATCGCGTCGGCGTTTTCGTAATAGGCACCCGTCACCAGAGGAGCATAGATCTGATTCAATAGAGCGGCCGCGCGCACGCTGTCAGCACCCACAACGATACGGTCCGGATGCAGAAAGTCTTCAACGGCCGTGCCCTCACGCAGAAACTCCGGATTCGAAACCACATCGAACGTCTCGCGGCTGACGCCGTTGCGCTCAATCACGCGGCGGATCCACTCATTGGTATAGACCGGCACCGTGCTCTTTTCCACGATGACCTTGTACCCGGTGATGTGCCGGGCGATCTCGCTGGCTACCGCCTCCACGTAGGAGAGGTCAGCGTCGCCATTCTCGGCCTGCGGTGTACCCACGGCGATGAAGATCGCGTCACACTCACGTGTAGCCTCAGCCAGATCGGTCGTAAACCTCACGCGGCTGTTTCTGTACCGCTCCAGCAGCTCCGGGAGGTGCCTCTCATGAATGAGACTGTCGCCCCCTCGCAGCGCCGCCACCTTGGCTTCGTCGTTGTCGACGCAGATCACCTGGTGACCGATCTCCGCGAAGCAGATGGCCGCCACAAGCCCCACGTATCCGGATCCGACAACTGCTATGTGGCAAGCATTTTCCATCCGCTGCTCCCTGCTTCTCACCGACAAACTCCTATGTGTTCGCATTGTAGAACCTCGCCGAAGCTCCCCGGTTGTCTCCCCATGTTCAAACGCACTCCGGTACGGACGGGTTTTCAAGTAAACTAAGGACCAATGACCTCCGGAAGGCCCGAAGTCTCCCCACTGCCAGCAGATGCGAACCCGACTGCTGGGGCCGGGCATAATCCCGCCGATGCGACCTTGTCGGAGGCGCTCCTCACTATCAGGAAACGCAAATACCTGATCGCGGTCATCGCGCTGCTCGGTATTGGCTATGGGTTTTACAAGGGCACCACCCAACCGCGCCTCTATCAGGCCACCGGCACCATCGAGATTCGCACGGGCTCGTCGAATCAGTTTCGCGTCAATGCAAATGCCGGTTATGGAGCAGCAAGCTCTTCGCTTCAAACGCAGGTAGCCATCATTAAGAGCGACACGGTTCTGCTGACCGTGGCCCGTGACCTCGACCTTCCCAACAACGCTGCCTTCACGGGGTACAGCGGCCCCAACCGGCACCTCAGCCTCGACGATCTGAACGTTCGCCAGGGCACGTTGAATGGTATGAACGCCGACATCAGCGTCGGCGTCGTGCCCAAGACGGACCTCGTTCAGATCAGCTGCCAGACCCTGGATCCCAAACTCTCGGCTGACATCGTCAACCGGCTCATCCGCGAGTTCATCCAGCGCGACCTGCAATCAAGCTACGAGGCCACGCAGCGTGTCTCTGACTTCCTCTCGCTCCAACTCCGGGACCTCAAGCAGGAGGTCGAAACCCAGCAGGAACAGCTGATCGACCTGCAAAAACGGATTGGCGTCCTCGGCTTCGATCCGCAGCACAATCAGATTCAGTCGACGCTCGACGACCTCACACGCGCTGTCAGCGCAGCGCAGATCGCCAGGATTCAGCAACAGGCCCGCTACAAAACACTGAGCACCATGAATCCGGACGCGCTCGATGGCACGATCGGCGCGCAGTCGGCGGGAGGCCTTTCCACCAGCCTCAGTACCCTCCGCGGCCAGCGTGAACAGCTGTTTAGCCGGTACGCGGAGCTCAGCGCAACTCTGCTCCCGAATCATCCACAGCTCAAAGCCCTTACGTCCCAGATCAACGAGATCAACAAGCAGATCGGTGACGAACAGAAGCGGCTGCTCGATCAGGCACATGAGGCCTATGTAGCCGCCAGCGATAACGAACAACAGACCCGTGGAGCGCTGGAGGCCGAGAAGGCCGAGGCCTACAAGCTGCGCGACGACCTCGTCGAGTACACCCTTCGTCAGCGCGACTTTGATTCCAATCGCACCCTGTATGAGGGTCTATCGCAACGGCTCCGCACCGCGGGCATCGAGGCTGGTCTCGAGTCGACTGAGATTGACATCATCGACAACGCCGTTCCGCCGGTCGCTCCTACATTGCAGTCGCGTTCCAGCATGATGCTGGTCGATGGGATTCTGATGCTGTCGCTCGGCATCGTCATCGCCTTCGTCCTCGAGAGCCTCGACACAGGCATCCGTACGGTCGCACAGATCGAAGCCATCTCCGGCCTGCCTTCGCTCGCGCTTATCCCGCGTATTCGCCGTTCCACCGCTGAAATCGCTGCGCAGTCGCCGGTGCAGCGAAATCTGGGAGTCATTGGCGCCCCCATGTCTCAGTTCGCCGAGGCTTTCCGCGCACTCCGCACCTCGCTGCTCCTCTCGGTCGCCGGCCGGGAACCCCAGGTAATCCTGCTGACCAGTGCGACGCCCAGCGAAGGCAAGACAACGGTAGCCATGAACCTCGCCTGCGTTCTTGCTCAGCGCGATGTCCGCGTTCTGCTGATCGACGCCGATCTCCGCCGCCCGACGGTGCATCATCGGTTCAGCATCAACGGCAAGGTTGGCCTCAGTTCCGTGCTCACCGGAAGCGTCCCGCTGCAGCAGGCCGTTCAACAGGTTCCCGAGGTTGCGCGGCTCGACATCCTGGTCAGCGGACCGGTCCCTCCCTTCCCCACCGAGATGCTCGCGTCGGACGCGATGAACAAGCTGCTCGCCGAGTGCCGCGGTCTCTACACCCACATCGTGCTCGACTCGCCACCGCTGCTTTCGATCACCGACAGCGTCGTCCTCGCGCACGACTCCGACGCGGTCGTGCTTGTCGTCCGCCAGGGGAAGGCCAACAAACACGCCGTTCGTCGCGCGCGCGACCTTCTGCTGCGCGCCGGCACCCGCATCACCGGCACTGTGCTCAACGCTGTTGACCTCAACTCTCCTGAGTACTACGCCTATTATGGCTACTCCGGTTATTCCGGCTACGCGTCCGGCGGTGTCGACAGCAAGGGTTGGGAGTCGCGCGGGAACGAGAAGCCGCACCGACGCAACGGAGGTGAAAAGTGACGCCGTTCCTATCACAATCGCTTCGCAACTGTGCGCGGCTGCTGGTCCTCTCCTTTGTGGCCGTGCTCCTATCGTGCACACCATGTAACGCCCAGTTCAGTGGTCCCGGCCCAACGCTCCAGCCGGCCTCAACAGCTACGGTCACAACCGACCGCGCTGTGCTGTTTCCTCCCGGCCGCGACCCCATCCTCTCGCCCGGCGATCGCATCTCGATTCGCGTCTTCGAGCAGCCGGATTACGCTCCGGATGTCCGCATCAGCGCTGACGGCAGGGTCCTGTTGCCACTCATCGGCCCGGTGGAGTTGAATGGCAAGACCGTCTCTCAGGCCGAGAGGATCATTGAGCAGCATCTCATCGACGCACAGATCTACCGCAGCCCGCAGGTGACGGTTGAAATCACTGATAGTCCCAACCAGGGCGCCACTGTAGTCGGCGAAGTCCATTCGGTGGTTCCCATCGTCGGTTCGCGCAGGCTGCTGGATGTCCTCGCGACCGCCGGCGGCCTCCCTGCTACCGCCAGCCATGTCATCACGATCAGCCGTCCGGGCGTCGCCGAGCCTATCGTCGTCGATCTGGGAACAGATCCTCTGCACAGCGGCCTTGCCAACGTCCCCATCTTCGCTGGCGACACCATCATCATCAGCCGCATCGGCGTGGTGTACATGATGGGCGCCTTCAGGACCCCCGGGACCATTCCCCTGACGCAATATGCTCCGCTCACCCTCATGGAGGCCACTGCAATGAGCGGCGGAATCAACTTCCAGGGCAAATTCGACGACGTCCGCCTCATTCGCACCGTCGGCGACCGCCGCACCGTCGTCAAGCTCGACATCCAGCGCGTCCTCCACGGCAAGGATCCCGATCCGATCCTGCAGGCCAATGACATCGTCTTCATCCCCGACAGCGCGATCAAAGCATCCATCAGCAACGGCAGCCTTGGGACCCTCCTCGGCATCGTCTCGCTGCTGCTCGCCGTCACTCATGTGTGATCCGGCATTGCCATGGCCGCCTCTCCTGCTTCCACCGCCGGCTCGCATGCAGACATGCGCCTCGCTTACGTAGTCTCGCACCCCATTCAGTACCAGGCGCCGCTGCTCCGCCGCATCGCGCGTGAGCCCGATATCGACCTTACCGTGCTCTTTGGCTCCGACTTCTCCGTGCGCGGCTACAAGGACGAGGGCTTCGGCGTCGAGGTCACCTGGGACGTCCCGCTCCTCGAGGGCTACCGCAGCCAGTTCCTCCCGCGCCTCCGCGACACCGGCACCGTCTCCCCGCTGAGCCCCATCAGCCGCGGCATCCTCCGCCACCTCCGCAAGTCTGACGGCTCGCCGGCATTCGACGCTGTCTGGGTCCACGGCTACGCCAGTGTCAACTCGCTCCACGCCATCCTTGCCGCAAACGCCCTCGGCATTCCCGTCCTCCTCCGCGCCGAGTCATGGCTCGCCGACCGACCACGCAGTCTCTCTACGCTGCTCGCCAAGCAGCTCTTCTTCCGTCTGCTTCGCCCCGCGATCGCCGCCACGCTTCCCATCGGCTCACGCAATCGCGATTACTGGGCGCACTACTTCGGCCTCGGACATGCCGCAGTTCCTCATGCCCTACGCGGTCGACAACGCCTGGTTCGCCCAGCGCACCGCGGCCGCCGACCCCCACAAGCTCCGCGCTGAACTGCAACTCACCCCTGGGCGCCCCGTCATCCTCTTCGCCTCCAAGCTGCAGACGCGTAAGCACGCCGATCACCTGCTCGAGGCCTACGCCCGCCTCTGCGCCACCGCGTCCGCTGCGCTTCCCTACCTCCTCGTCGTCGGCGACGGCGAAGAACGCGACCGCCTCGAAGCCCGCGCGCGCGAGCTCGCCCTCGAAGGCGTTCGCTTTCCCGGCTTCCGCAATCAGTCCGAGCTTCCCAGCTTCTTCGCACTCACCGACGTCTTCGTCCTGCCCTCCCGGCACGAGCCCTGGGGGCTTATCGTCAACGAAGCCATGGCCTCGGGTTGCGCCGTCATCGTCTCCAACGAGGTCGGGTCCCATGCTGATCTCGTCACCGACGGCGTCGAAGGCTTCGTCTTCCCGGTCGGCGACATCGACGCCCTCGCCTCCGCCCTGGCCCGCGTCCTCTCCAGCCCCGAGCAGACCCAACGCATGCGCCGCGCCGCCCAGGCTCGCATCAGCTCCTGGGACTTCGAGGCCGACGTCCGCGGGCTCCGCCAGGCCCTTGCCGCAGTCACCGGCAGGCTGCGGCCCTGAACCCAGAGCCTCACCACCCTGCGGCATTTCCTACACCGCCCCGCTTGGTATCCTTACCCTCGAGAACACGACCCTTTAGCGAATGAGAATCCTCCACATCGTCGGCACCGTCAGCCCCGTAGCGGGCGGCCCGACTGAAGTCATCCGGATGCTCGTCCGCTATGCTCCGCCCGGATACTCCAGCGAGCTTGCCACCCTGGACGACCCCGCCGCTCCGTTCCTCCGCGATCTTCCGTTTCCTGTCCACGCCCTGGGCTCCAGCCGCAAGCGATGGTTCCGTCCCGCCCTGCTGAAATGGCTGCGGAAAAACCGTTCGCGCTTCGATGGAGTTATTGTGCATGGCCTGTGGGAATTTACTGGGCTGTCAGCATTGCTGAGCGTAGCTAAGCATCCTGGATATGTTGTATTTACACACGGGATGCTCGACCCGTACTTTAAGCGGGCGTACCCTGCGAAGCACGCGAAGAAATGGCTCTACTGGCTTCCTGCTGAATATTGGGTTCTCCGTGGCGCCCGCCGCGTCCTCTTCACCACCGACGCCGAACGCGATCTTGCGGCCCAGAGTTTCTGGCTGCACCGATGGAAACCGATGGTCGTCCCCATCGGTTCCGAAGCCCCGCCACCCGATACCTCGGCACTTCTCGAAGCCTTTCGCGCCGCCTGCCCGCAGGTTGCCGGTCGCCGCTTTCTTCTCTTCCTGGGCCGAATCAATGAAAAGAAGGGTTGCGACCTGCTCGTCCAGGCCTTCGCCGGACTCTGCGCCGAGCACCCCGATCTTCACCTCGTGATGGCCGGCCCCGATCCCGCTGGGTGGCGTCACCGCCTCGAGGCCCTCGCCTGCAACTCGGGCTGCACCGACCGAATCCACTGGCCCGGCCTGCTCCTCGGGGACGCCAAGTGGGGCGCCTTCGCTGCCTGCGAGGCCTTCGTCCTTCCCGTCGCACCAGGAGAACTTCGGCGTCGCCGTCGTCGAGGCCCTCGCCTCCGGCCGTCCCGTCCTGCTCACTCACCCCGTCAACATCGCGCAGGATCTCGAGGCCGACGGTTGCGCACTCGTCGAATCCGACACCGAGGAAGGCATCGCCCGGCTCCTCACCCGCTGGCTCCAGCTCACGCCATCCCAACAAGCTGCGATGGGTGCGCGTGCCCGCGAAAGCTTCCTTCGCCGCTATGACATGCGCCGCAACGCCGAGGCCATCCTGCGGGTCTTCGAGAATCCCAACACCGCAGAGACTTCGCATGCTGCCCCGCTGAACCCCAGTGGGCCCCGGCTCCCGGAGGCCCGCTGATGCCGCGCCCGGCCGACTATCGCGCCGACGAGCACATCACTACCGGCGACGATCCCTACACACGCCCTGCCTTCTCCTTCTCGCAACCGCGCGGCGCGCCTGCTCTGGAACATCACCTGGCTGCTGCTCTACCGTCCCTCTCCGCGGCCCCTGCACGCCTGGCGCGCCATGCTGCTTCGCCTCTTCGGTGCGACGCTCGGTGCGGACTGCCATTTCTATCCGGCCTCCCGCGTCTGGGCCCCGTGGAATCTGCACTGCGCCGACCACGTCGCTGCCGGCGATGGCGTCGAGATCTATAATCCGTCGGCCATGCAGCTCGGATCGCACGTCATTCTCTCGCAGGACTGCTATCTCTGCGGCGCGACCCACGACTACAACGATCCCGCGTTCCCTCTGCTGGCCTATGCGATGACCATCGAGCCCTACGCCTGGATCTGCGCTCGCGCCTCGGTCGCTCCGGGCGTCCGCGTCGCTGAAGGCGCCGTGCTTGGCCTCGGCTCCGTAGCGACACGTGACCTCGAGCCCTGGACCGTCTACTCCGGCAACCCCGCGCAGCCCATCCGCAAGCGGCAGCGGAACGAAGCGGCCGCTTCGGAAGCAGCGACTCCAGCTGCGGAGACCCCGGCGCTGTGAATAGCCCAGGGAACGCCACCCCGCCGCCCAACGTATCCGTCCTCATCCTCACGCTCAACGAGGAGCAAGACCTTCCGGGCTGTCTCGACTCGGTCGCGTGGTGCGACGACATCCACGTCTTTGACTCGAACTCCACCGATCGCACCGCCGCGATCGCTCGCGAGCGCGGCGCCACGATCACTACGCGCGCCTTCGACACCTACGCTCGTCAGCGCAATGCCGCAATGCAGCTTTCATTCCGTCACGCGTGGGTGCTTGTCCTCGACGCCGATGAGCGCGCGACGCCGGAGCTTTCCATCGAAGTGCAGCGTGCTGCCGCCCAGGCTCCCGCAGACCTCAATGCCTTCCGCATCCGCCGCCGCGACTTTCTCTGGGGAACGTGGCTTAAGCACGCACAACTCACGCCGTATTACGTGCGCCTATTACGCATTGGGAAGGTTCACTACACCCGCGACATTAACGAATTCGTCGAGGTCGAAGGCGAGACCGGTCAGCTCTCCGCCCCGCTCGACCACCTGGCCTTCTCAAAGGGCATCGCACACTGGGTTGCAAAGCACAACCAGTACTCCACCGCGGAGGCTGAGCTGCTGGCCACCGGCGATGCTGTGCGCGACGCCTCCCTCAAGGACGCACTCTTCGGGTCCGACTTCCACCATCGCCGCGCTGCCCAGAAAGCGATCTTCTACCGCATGCCCGCACGCCCCGTGCTCAAGTGGATCTACATGATGTTCGTGCGCGGTGCAGTGCTCGACGGTGCAGCCGGTGTGATGTACGCCACCCTGCAGAGCTTCTACGAGTACCTGATCGAGGTGAAGCGCCGCGAGATTCTGCGGCGCCGCAGAGGATTGCCGATCTAAGGTTTGTTCTTCATGTTCTTCTGTGATTGGCGCTTAAACGAGAAGGACGAGGGCGAGATACCAGGTGTCATTGCCGATAGGCGCTCAGGGAGCGTCGGGGGCCACCCGTTCGTATCTCGCTCTCGTCTCTCTACCCGCGCAATTTGGCGAGCAGATCCGTCGGGTGCACGGGCTTGGCCAGAATTTCAAACTCATGGCCCTGCGCTCGTGCCCTCTCCAGAAGGTCGGCCGTTGCCGCCTGTCCGGAGAACAATAGTACCTTGCAATTTGGAAGTTTGGCACGCGTTTGAATGGCGGCCTCGATCCCGGTCATACCGGTCATTATGACGTCGCTGATGAGCATGTCGGGCTTGAAGGTGTCCAACGCCTCAATCGCCTTCTCACCGCTATAGACTGCACGTGCCTCAAAGCCTGCCTGGTTCAGGATGATCGCAAGCGTGTTTGCAATCACCTGCTCATCGTCAGCGACAAGAACGCGGGGCTTCGAGCTGTTCGTGTTGGTTTCTGCCATGTGGGTCCCTGAAAAGATTTCCTTCCGTGGGCTGCCTTGTTCGTAGCCACAGCACAACCCACTCTCGTCATGATACGGGAGACCGGGCCCAGCGACGCAGCTTATCCTAGCCCACTCTGATGCGAACTTCCACAGCAACGCTGCTCAGGATCCTGCGTTTAACATCCTTCCGCACCGGCAGTTAGACGATGCTACTCTCAAACCGTGGTTGATCTTCACCACCATCTTCTGCCGGGGCTGGACGACGGGGCACCGGACCTCGCCACGACCCTCAAGATGGCGCGCATGGCCGCCGAGGACGGGATCACTCACGTCGTCTGCACACCGCACGCCAACACCCGGTATCCCTTCGACACCGAGAAGATTCAGGGGCTGCTCGCCGAGGTGCGGCAGTCGATCGCCGATGCAGGAATCCGACTCATCCTCGGGTCCGGCTGCGACTTCCACCTGAGCTACGACAACGTGCGCGATGCGCTCCAAAACCCGCGCCGTTACACGGTGAACGGTGGCGAGTACATTCTGGTGGAGCTGCCGGATTATGCGCTGCCGCCGACGCTCGAGGAGACGTTCTACTCGCTGCGGCTCGCGGGGATGACACCGATCCTGACGCATCCGGAGCGGAACCCGTCGCTGCAGCAGGACGATTCACGGTTGAAGGACTGGATACGAGATGGGATGTTGACGCAGCTGACGGCCTCGTCGGTCACCGGGTTGATGGGACGCAAGGCGCAGAAGATGGCGGAGAGGATGCTCGCGGACCGCTGGGTCCACTTCCTCTCGACCGATGCCCACAACATCAGCACGCGTCAGCCAAAGATGCGGGAGGCGCGAGACCACATCGCGGCTCGCTACGGCGAACAGTACGCCCAGAGGCTTTGCACCGAAAATCCACAGGCAGTGTTCGACGGTGGGGCTCTGCCTCACCAAGATCGCCCTGAGAAGATTTTTGACTCGGCTGAGGAAGACATCCTCGCCGGGGAGAAGCCTCGCGGATTGCTGCGGAGAATCTTTCGGCGGTGACCAGCTGGCACCCACCCACCCCTCCCCAGCTTTTTGCGCAAAGTCTTCAGCGCATTGTGGTTAAGGGTGGACCTTAGTGGTTCGGAAGGAGCCGTCAGCGCAAAGCCTGGGGACAGTCAGGGCTTTTCCGTCCTTAAGTTAATTGTACCGGGTGCGTCAAGAGGGACAGGTGGAATGGGAAGCCCCTTCATAGCGTTTTCGAAGGTGTTGCGCAGCGCTTTGTTCGATCCATGCCTGGGCTCGAAGATGACGAAGGCATCCCGGTTGGCGATGTAGAGCTGGTTGAAGCTGCCGGTCGGGAGCAGACCGTCGATCGCCAGTTGCTTCAGGCCTGCGTTGCCGATCCAGGCCTCGGCGTTGAAGACCTCGGAGCCTACGGAAAGGCGGGTGTGGAAGGTGCTGGCTGAGGAGAGCCTGCCGATCCGGTCGGCCATCCATTTCGTGTTCTTGGGAGCAGCGGATGGGGGTGTGGAGGGGGGCTGGAGGATCACCATGTCCGCGCCGCTATCGAGGAGCAAGTGAAGCGGCTCTGGATTCATGACAGTCTGCACCGGAACGGAGATCAGGCGAGTCACCAGGTCTCCCGTGCGGGTAGCCACGGGTTCGATGGCGATGCGATCGCCGGTGAGCTCCTGCAGAAGAGTGCCGTCGTTGTCGAACTGCAGGAGATGGTGGCGGTTGTCGATGAGGTAGTTGGAACGCAGGAGTACGTCCTCCCCGATGATCCCTCGCAGACCAGGATCAAAAGCTTTGAACGCGAGCAGGGGCTGAACGAGAACGTTCAGCGGCCCGGAGGCGACGGGACCGAGGGAGAGGTTTTCGACGTGAACCCGGCGGACGTCGGTGGTGTCGGTCCAACTGGCGAGCCGGGCATTTTGTGCCAACGGCAGACCGAGCTCGACGGACAGCTGCGGGTCAACCGCGGATGAGGTCGCACCTGTGTCGAAGAGAAAGGGATAGGGACCCAAGCCGTTCACGCGTACTTCAACGACGATCATGGAGCGGTGCGGGGACTTGAAGTGGACGGTGTTGTCGGTGCTCTGGGCGACACTGGCGAGCCGGATCAGGATGAGGGCCAGAAAGATTGCTCCTCTAAAGAGAAAAGAGTGCGTATCGGACTTACCTGTTGTTGTGTTCTGCGGTCCGTGGGGCATGAGGTGCTCCTGTCGGCCGGAGGAGATGTGAGCGGACGTCCTGGGAGCTAAATGAAAGGTTCAAAACTGCTGCATTTGCTGCGGCTCACTGTCCGGCTGGCATCACGGTAGGGTTGCTTTGTGCAACCACGAAAGCATGCTCGGGGACATGAGCGGACAAAAAAGGACATTGGTGACAGGAGGTCTTTAGAGCGTGACGGGGTGACAAAATGCCGGAGCGGCGTGACAGACAGCACGTGGGTGTTACGAAGCTCCATCAGCGTGAGTCCGTCCTGCGCGAATCGCGTCCGAAAGCCGACCTATCACGACCGATGTAAGTCTCGTAAGCTGCCCACAGCGGTCATGAGAGCCAGTGGAGAAAGAGGAAGCCACGGCCTAATCGGGCAATGAAGTTGCCGGTCTGTAAACCATGTTCAGTGACAATGCGCAAAGTGCCGAACTAAGCTGGTGCGAGGAGCAGAGTGATGAAAGCGCTGATGCTGTCCAGATACGAACATCTAGAGGTGACGGATATACCGGAGCCCGACTGTGCGCCCGACGAGGTGCTGATTCGTGTGGCGGCGTGCGGTATCTGCGGTAGCGATGTTCATGGGTACGATGGCGGCTCCGGACGGCGCATTCCTCCCATCGTGATGGGACATGAGGGGGCGGGCGTTATTGAGCGCGTCGGCGCGGAGGTGAAGGACTACAAGCCTGGCGAGCGCGTGACCTTTGACTCGACCGTGTACTGCGGTCATTGCGAGTTCTGCCAACGCGGCGAAGTGAATCTCTGCGACAACCGGCAGGTGCTCGGCGTTTCCTGTGGGGACTACCGGCGCAATGGCGCCTTTGCGGAACTGGTCGCGGTTCCGGCACGCATCCTTTACCGCTTGCCCGACGAGTTCCCTTTCGAAGAGGCCGCGATGCTTGAAGCGGTGTCCGTCGCCTTGCATGCCGTGCGGATCACGCAGATGAAAGGTGGCGAATCGGCATTGGTCATTGGGGCAGGCATGATTGGCCTGCTTACCGCGCAAGCAGCACGCGCCGCCGGATGCAAGTCGGTGATGATCGCCGATGTAGACGCTGCTCGCCTGAAGATGGCCGAGGAGGTGGGCATCCCGGACACACTGCACCTCAGCGGACAGGAACTGATCGACGAGGTGCTCCGCCGTACCGGCGAACGCGGCGTGGATGTCGTGCTGGAGGCCGTGGGACGTGCGGAGACGGTCATCGCCTCGATTGAGTGTGTGCGCCGTGGCGGCACTGTGACTCTTATTGGCAATATCCAACCGGAGGTTCCGCTGCCACTACAGCGCGTTGTGACGCGCGAGGTTCGGCTGCAGGGCTCGTGCGCTTCCGCGGGCGAGTATACGGAAGCGATTCGCCTGATGGACGCTGGAGCTATCACGGTGAAGCCGCTCATCTCCGCGATGTCATCGCTGGAGGAGGCGTCTGATTGGTTCCACCGCCTGCATAATCGCGAGCCTGGCCTGTTGAAGGTGGTTGTCACGCCGAACCGCATGGCCGAGGCGCGCGCATGAGCCACAATTTTTTCGATCTCACCGGCCAGGTGGCTGTAATCACCGGCGCATCGCGCGGCCTGGGGCAGTACTTCTCCCGCGCGCTTGGCCGCGCCGGTGCGAAGCTTGTCATCACCAGCCGCAGTGCGGGTGATTGCGATCCGTTCCTGGAGGAGCTGGCGGGCCTTGGAATTGAGGCGAAGGCGCTGGCGCTTGATGTGCGCGATCGCGACAGCATCGCAGCGTTTGGTCCTGAAGCGGAGGCGGCGTACGGCAAGGTCGATATCCTCGTGAACAACGCCGGCTGCAACATCCGGAAGCCCGCGCTTGAAGTGACGTGGGAGGACTGGAACACCATTCTCGACACCAACCTGCGGGGAAGCTTCTTTGTGGCGCAGGCGATTGCGCGGGGGATGATTCAGCGCGGCTATGGTCGGATCATCAATATCAGCTCAGTCACGAGTGTCTTTGGCTATGCCGGTCTTGCACCGTATGGCGCGAGCCGTGGCGGCATCCGCCAACTGACGATGAGTCTCGCGGACGACTGGGGCAAGCACGGCATCACGGTGAATGCGCTCGCGCCGGGCTGGTTCGAGACAGAGCAGAACAAGGTGATGTACCAGAATGAGGGGTGGGTGGAGTATCTGAAGGAACGCATCCCGCTGAATCGCCCCGGACGGCCCGACGATCTGGATGGCGCGATCGTATTCCTTGCCAGTGAGGCTTCGCGGTACGTTACCGGACAGACGCTGCTGGTGGATGGCGGGATCACGGTGGGCCGGACACGCGCGGTTGTGAACAAGTAACATCGCGATCGCAGTCGGGCGTGGGCACATGCAACGAACACGGCCCGGCTATGAAGGCAATGTTCCGGCAAGCGCCTTGCGCACATCGATCACCTCAATGCGTCTGAGCATCGTCACGTACGCCACGATACCCACGAGGATGTATACGGTCGGGATCACGAAGGCCCACAGATAGCTGCCCGTCCGCTGCACTACCCATCCAGTCAGAATGGGTGCGGCGATCGCGGAAATCTGGTTCGAGAAGTTCATGATGCCGCCCACCCTGCCGCTGCTTGAGTTCGGGACCAGGAGCGTCGGCAGACTCCACAGCACTGGCGAAGCGGCGGAAAGACCACCGATGGCGATGGTGATCCAGATCAGTGCCGACACGATGCTGTGCGCAAAGGCGGCTCCGGCAATGCCCAGGCCACAGCAGGTTCCAGCGATCAGCACCGTTCGCCGTACTGTGTTGGCGTCGAAGCCTCGCTTGATGAGGAGGTCTACCAAGGCGCCGCCGATTAATAGACCGCAGCATGCGGCCACCAGCCAGGGAGCTCCGGTAAAAAGGAACGACTGCCGTAGCGTGATGTGTTGCGTTTGAGCCAGGTATGTGGGTAGCCATGTCAGCAGAAGGTAGAACACGTAGTTGTACGCGCCGGAGCCGATCGCCGCTCCCAGTACCTTGCGCTCGCGCAGCAGACGGCCCAGAGGAATGGGAGGCGCGAGCATGAGTTCGAAGTCGCCGGGTCCGCTGTCACGACGGACGATGTTGCGGATGGAGAAGCGGTGCGGTTCGCGATACACGAGCGCAAACACGGCAAGGTAGGCGAAGGACAGGAGTGCCGTAAATCCGAAAGACCAGCGCCAACCGAACTGTAGCAACAGCAGCCCCAACAAGGGCACGCCAATGGCGTTGGCCAGCTTCGCTGTGCTGTCGAACATGGCGGTTGCAAACGAGCGCTCGTAGGCTGGGAACCAGCCTCCCACGGCCTTTGCACTCGCGGGGAATGTGGGGGCTTCGCCGATGCCGAGCAGAAGGCGCGCCGCAAAGAATAGCAAGACGCTCGGAGCAAAGGCCGCGGCGATAGAGGCGAGACCCCAGATGAAGATGGATATCAACGAAACCTTGCGCACGCCGAAGTTGTCGAGCACCATGCCCGTGGGCAACTGGCAGGCGGCGTAGGTCCACGAATACGCTGCAGAGAGCTGTCCGAAGGCTGCCGGAGTGATGGCGAAGCTCTTCACGAGCGCGTCGTGCGACACGGAGAGGTTTACGCGGTCGAAGTAGTTGACCAGCACGCCCGCAGCCAGCAACAAGCCGATCGTCCAGCGATAGGGCTCGGGGGCGGAGTCTGCTGAGGTCAAAGCTTCGGCAGCCATATATGCGTCAGTGTAGTGGAGGCTCGTGTCTGGATTGATGTTCTGGTGTTGCGCGCTCAACGCGCCGGATAGGCGACGACCTTGCCGGTACGCGAGTTAAACACCGTGAAGGAACCGTCCTTGCTTGCACTGACCTTCAGGTAATTGCCGGCGTCTGAAGCGTCGTCGCCCTGCAGGTTCGCGATGCGCTCGTCAGGCACGTTGTATTGGCCAGCCTCTTCGGAGCGGTGCAGCTGCCACATGGCACTGAGTCCGGGGACCGCGTTAATCAGCTTGACGGTTGGAAGCGATCCGCCCTTTTTGGCGCCGTTGTCCATGATGGCCACTTGGGGGTGAACCGCATCGACGTAGGCAGGACTGGAGCTCTGATACCAGCCGTGGTGGGAGACGATCAGCAGCGAAACTGTGCCGATGCGATTGACGGGGCACATGAGGGCACGTTCCTTGTCCCACGTCAGATCGCCGAGATCTGTAGCGCTGAAGCGTCCAAAACGAAGAAGCACTCCGACGGAGTGGCTGTTCTCGGTTGTGTCCGGCGGACGAATCTCGGATTGGTCGCAGAAGCTGTTCGTTGCGCCTGCCCCGGCTAGTGGTTTGGAGATGACCTCTCCGTTGGAGCTGAGCACCTCGGCGCTGAGGTCTCGCAGCGGGAGAGTCTGGCCTGCAGAGACAGTCATGCGCTTTGCCTGGCCGGAGTGAATCGCCTCCATATATGCATTGAAGCCTGAGACGCAGCCAGGGCAGTGTTCGTAAAGGTCACCGTGATCGATGAAGGTGCCGACGGGAATGAGTGCGAGCAACTGAGGGACACCACCGACATGATCGTCGTGATAGTGGGTCACGATTGCATAGTCGATCTTGCTCAGGCCGGCGAGCTTCGCAGCCGCCACGATGCGCTTCGCATCACGCGAGCCGTGCCCCGCCCAGCCCGTATCGATCAGGAGCGACTCATGCTGAGGGGTGACGAACAGCGTTGCCTGGCCGCCCTCCACATCGATGAAGTAGATGTCGAGCGTCTTTTGCTGCGCGGCTGCGGACAATGAGGTAATGATCGCGAGGACAATCAGCAGTAACCTCTTCATCGAATCTCCTTTGGAGTTACAGCGTCGTGGTTGCACCACAGGAACATCGGCCGTTACGCCTCAGCTATTAGAGACGGGATACAATCCTCTGTACTTCATAGGCAATTGAGTTTACTTCGATAAACCGCTAGACGTCTGCGGAAACGGTAGAACGAACATGGCGCTCGCAACCGGGTCGGATGCAGACGTCGGGCAGGAAACGAAGGGTTGGAAATTCGCTGTAGCCTCAGGGATTCTCGGCTGGGTGCTGGACGCGTTCGACTTCTTTGTCCTGGTGTTTTTGTTCGACGCGCTGGCAAGCCACTTTCATGTGTCGAAGGTGTCGGTGGTCTATACGCTGACGTTGACGCTGGCGATGCGGCCGCTCGGTGCCCTGTTCTTTGGAGCTCTTGCGGATAGATTCGGACGGAAGCGTCCGCTGATTTTCTGTGTCCTGTACTTCTCATCGATCACGGTACTGACCGGACTCTCTCCGAACTTCACTTTCTTTGTCATCTGCCGTGCGTTGTATGGCATTGGCCTGGGAGGATACTGGGGCGTCGGCGCGTCGTATGCCATGGAGAGTTCTCCGCGCCGGTTTAGAGGCGTGCTTTCGGGCTTGATCCAGGCGGGCTATCCGATCGGCTATCTGCTCGCGTCGGTCGCGATGCAGACGCTTACGCCGGCTCTCGGCTGGAGGTCGGTGTTCTTTGTGGGCGCGCCCGTGGCGGGGTTGATTGTGGTGCTGACACTGTTGGCACCGGAATCCGAGGCGTGGCAGCAGAATCGGCCGGCATCAATGGGACAGATTCGCGACGCGCTGCTTCAGCACAAGGGAATCTTTCTCTACCTGCTGCTGATGATGAGCATGCTGCTGTGCCTGTCTCATGGTGCGCAGGATCTCTATCCTGACTTTCTCAAGTCGGTGCCTGCGATCGCAGCGAAGACCATTCTGGGGATGAACGCGCTCTATGGAATCCCGATTCTTTACAACATCGGGGCGATCGCGGGGGCCGTCTTCTTTGGCCATCTATCGCAAAGGATAGGCAGGCGCAACTCCAGCATGCTGGCGTTGGCGATTGCGCTCGTCTTCATTCCAGCATGGGCGTTCGGAGCGACGCTCGTAGTGCTTGTAGTCGGTTCATTCATGATGCAGGTCGGGGTGCAGGGCGCGTTCGGCGTAATCCCGGCACACCTGAACGAGCTTTCGCCGGATGCAGTGAGGAGCCTCTTTCCCGGGCTTGTCTATCAACTTGGAGTGCTGCTGGCCTCACCCGCGACAGTCGTAGAATTCATGTTGCGCGACCGCTTTGGATATCCCTGGGCTCTGACGATGTTTGAGGCCGGAACGATCGTCCTGATGATCGTGATTTTCTGGTTTGGCCCGGAGGCACGCGACCGCAGTTTCCTGCGTGTAACCGGTACTGGTTGCAGCAAAAACTGAATGCTGTTTTTGGAGTAGCTCAGGAGAATCCTGTGAACGAGAAGCGGATCGGCATCATCATGAACGGAGTGACCGGACGCATGGGGCTGAATCAGCACCTGGTCCGTTCCATTCTGGCGATTCGAAAGCAAGGAGGCGTCGAACTGTCGGACGGGTCGCGCCTGATCCCGGATCCGATCCTGGTGGGACGGAACGCGGCCAAGCTGGAGCAGATCGCCAAAGACCATGGAGTAGAACGCTGGACCACGGATTTGCCTCAGGCTCTAGCCGATCCGAACGACTCTATCTACTTCGACGCGCAATTGACCAAGTTGCGCGCGCCCAGCGTAGAGAGGGCGATAGCTGCCGGCAAGCATATCTATTGCGAGAAACCGCTTGCCGCCGATTCAGAGACGGCGTTGCGCCTGGCAGCGCAGGCCAAAGCTGCGGGAGTGAAGCACGGCGTGGTGCAGGACAAACTCTTTCTGCCGGGAATGCGCAAGCTCAAGCGCCTCGTGGATAGCGGCTTCTTTGGAAGGATCCTTTCGGTACGCGGCGAGTTCGGCTACTGGGTCTTTGAGGGCGATTGGCAGCCTGCGCAACGGCCTTCGTGGAACTACCGCCAGCAAGACGGCGGCGGCATCATCGTAGACATGTTCTGCCATTGGCGCTATGTTCTCGACCACACATTCGGCAGGGTTCGCGCGGTGCAGTGCCTGGGCGGCACTTCCATTCCGGAGCGGGTGGATGAGAATGGAAATCGGTACCAGTGCACGGCAGACGATACGGCTTACGGGACGTTCGAACTCGACGGCGGCATCGTTGCGCAAATCAATTCGTCGTGGTCGTTTCGTGTCTACCGCGATGAACTTTTCAGCATGCAGGTGGATGGAACGTTGGGCAGCGCGATTGCCGGCCTGCGTGAATGCCGGACGCAGCACCGTGTGAATTCGCCGCGTCCTGTTTGGAACCCGGACATCGCCAATCCCTTCGAATTTCGCGAGCACTGGCTGGAAGTGCCGGACAACCAGGTTTTCGACAACGGATTTAAGGTTCAGTGGGAACTTTTTCTTCGCCATGTTGCCGAGGGTGTGCCGTTCCCTCATGATTTTCTTGAAGGCGCGCGGGGCGTCCAACTCGCCGAGTTAGGGCTGAAGTCGTGGCGAGAACGCCGCTGGATCGACGTGCCGGATTTGGGAGCGTAACTTTGGCAACATCTTTGAAGCTTGTGGGGCCGGATGGCGCCGCATTCAACTACACGCTGGTGCACGAGCCACTCACGCCGCCGCGGCGTGGCCGGTTTGAAACGCGGGTGGCGTTCGCTGCTGCGCATGTCGTCGTCGATCCGCTCCGCACGCTGCAACCCCTGACTCAGCCCGATCATCGACTGGGATGCGACAATCGCCTACCGCGAATATCTCTGGTCGCTTGGATTTGGTGTTGCCGAAGCCATGGACACGGCTCAACGCGGCATGGGGCTGGACTGGCCGCTGGCTCTTGAACTGATCGAGCGCAGCACAGCGGCGGCGAATGCTTGCGGCGGTTTGGTGGCCAGTGGCGCGGGCACCGATCATCTGTCCGCGAGTCATTCGATCAGCTTGCAAGACATCACGGATGCCTACCTGGAGCAATGTGAAGCGATCGAAGCTGTCGGTGGCCGCATTATTCTGATGGCGAGTCGCGCCCTGGCCGCTGTCGCTCGTCACGCCGAGGACTATGCATCGGTCTATGCGGCAGTGCTGTCGCAGGTTCAACATCCTGTCATCCTTCATTGGCTCGGCCCCATGTTCGATCCCGCGCTCAACGGCTACTGGGGCGCGACGGCGATCTCCGAAGCCGCCGACAACTGCCTCAATATCATTCGCACGCACAACGAGAAGATCGACGGAATCAAAATCTCTTTGCTGGACGAGGACCTCGAGATCTCTATGCGCCGTCGACTTCCACGGAATGTACGCATGTACACGGGCGACGATTTCAACTATGAGCGTCTGATTCTGGGAGACGAGTATGGGCACAGCGACGCCTTGCTCGGGATCTTCGATGCCATCGCGCCTGCCGCATCGCTGGCTCTCAGCGCACTGGATGCCGGCGATGTTGCTGGCTACCGGCAACTGCTCGCGCCCACTGTACCGCTCTCCCGCCACATCTTCGCGTCGCCCACGCAGCACTACAAGACAGGCGTCGTTTTCCTTGCCTATCTCAACGGATTCCAGTCTCACTTTAGGATGGTCGGTGGGTGTGAGAACGCGCGTTCTGTGATGCATCTCTGCGAGCTCTTTGTACTGGCCGATCGGGCTCGCGTGTTGCGCGAGCCGGAACTTGCAGCTCGGCGCATGAACGCCTTTCTGCTGACGGCGGGTGTGGCATGAGCATTCTTCAACGCCTCAGCTTCAATCAGATCACCGCCGATCCCTGGTCGCTTGAAACAACCGTAGAGCGCTGTTCTCGCAGCGGCATTCCTTACATCGCCGTGTGGCGCCATAAGCTCGACGGCAACCCAGCAAAGGCATCGTCACTCATTCGCAGCGCCGGACTTCGTGTCTCGAGCCTTTGTCGCGGAGGATGGTTCTCCGCACCCACGGCCGAAGAGCGCCGCAATCGCATTGCCGACAACCGCATCGCTATTGAAGAGGCCGCATTGCTGGGCGCGCCGGTGTTGGTCATCGTCTCAGGTCCGGCCAATGGCCAGACGCTCGCTGATGCGCGCGCCACCGTGCTCGATGGCTTGCTTGAAGTTCTTCCCGATGCCGAGAAAGCGGGTGTGGTTCTGGGTATCGAACCCCTGCATCCCATGTACGCCGCTGAACGCTCAGTGGTGGTGACTTTAAAACAGGCCAATGACATTGTAGACAGCCTTCGAAGCGCCTCAGCCGGGGTGGTCGTGGATGCCTACCATGTGTGGTGGGACCCTGAAATCATGAACGAAATAGAACGCGCGCGCGGAAAGATTGTGGGTTTCCATGTCTCTGACTGGCCCGTGCCGCTTCCCGGCATTCTGATGGGGCGCGCCATGATGGGCGAGGGTGTCATTGAGCTGCGACAGCTGAGGCAGGCGGTGGACAAGACCGGATACGACGGGCCTATCGAGGTTGAGATATTCAACGATGAGGTTTGGAAAAACGCCGACGATCGGCTCCTGGAACGTATCCAGGGTTGCTTTGTGGAATACGTCTAGCCCGGTCTGACAAGCCAGGGCGATTCCAGGCATGTGAGGATCGATTACCGTCAACGATAGTGCCAGAAGTGGGCAAATGGCGCGCAAGCGCACTGGTCGGTATGCGGGCGGGCAACCGAGGCCTCTTCCATTAAGTCAAAAACACTGTCGCATCATCACAACTTCGAATTCATGGGACGGAATCGTTGCATGTTTCAACAATCCGACGCGGATACGCGAACCGATCATTTTGCTTCAGCCGGCACGGCGGAACCGGACGGTGCTGAGGCTCGCCTTTCCACAGGTATTGAGGGTCTGGACGACATTCTGAAGGGTGGGATTCCGAAGGGCCATCTATATCTGGTCGAAGGCGACCCCGGCACGGGCAAGACGACGCTCGCCCTGCAGTTCCTTCTGGAGGGCGCACGTGTTGGCGAGAAGGCCATCTACGTCACGCTGTCGGAGTCCAAGATCGAGCTTGAACAGGTCGCCCGCTCGCATGGATGGGATATTGCACCAGTCACCATCTACGAGATGATCCCTGCGGACGAAGACCTCAGCCCGGAAGCGCAATACACGGTCTTTCACCCATCTGACGTAGAGCTCGCCGACACGATTACAGCGATTCTCAAGCAGATCGAAATCGTCAATCCCAACCGGGTCGTCTTTGACTCCCTCTCCGAGTTTCGTATGCTGGCGCGTGATCCGCTGAAGTACCGGCGTCAGATTCTGGCGCTCAAGCGTTATTTCGCGGGCCGCAACTGCACAGTGCTGCTGCTTGATGACCGAACAGCCGAGGGCAGCTCGAACGATCTTCAGCTCCAGAGCATCGCGCACGGCGTGATTAAGATGCAGAGCCTCGAACGTGACTTCGGGAGCAAGCGCCGCCGGCTCGAAGTGCACAAGCTCCGAGGCTCGACCTTCCGAGAGGGTTACCACGACTACACGATACGCACGGGCGGCCTTGCCACTTACCCGCGCCTGATCGCGTCGGAGCACATGCCAGGGTTCGAGCGAAAGGCAATCCTCAGCGGCCTTCCTGAACTCGACGAACTCCTTCGCGGCGGCCTGGATTCCGGGACGAGTTCCCTGCTCATCGGTCCCGCGGGCTGCGGGAAGTCGACCATCGCGTTGCGCTACGCTTACACGTCGGCGCAGCGGGGTGAGAAAGCCGTCATCTTCACTTTCGACGAGTCCGTCAGCACGCTGATCACTCGAGCCAAGCACCTTGGGATGGACCCAACCGAGCTCATTGCGAGCAGCAAGCTCGAACTTCACCAGATTGATCCGGCAGAGCTCTCCCCTGGGGAGTTCGTGTCGCGCATTCGCCGTATGGTGGACGAGGATGGCCTTCGCCTTGTCGTCATCGACAGTATGAACGGCTTCCTGAACGCCATGCCGCACGAGCAGTTTCTTGCAATGCAGCTGCATGAACTGCTGGCCTACCTGGCCCAGCAAGGCATCGCCACACTTCTCACGCTGGCACAGCACGGCTTCATCGGCACCACCAGCTCACCGATCGATGTCAGCTACCTGGCGGACACGGTGCTGCTCTTCCGCTACTTCGAGCGTGCGGGCGCCATCCGCCAGGCGATTTCGGTGCTGAAGAAGCGTAGCGGAACACACGAGCGTACGATTCGCGAGCTCGTCTTCGGCGACGGCGGCATCCGTGTTGGTCCGCCACTAGACGAGTTCGAGGGTGTCCTCACCGGCACTCCCACCTACATCGGCAAGAACGGAAAAGAGAGTTCACCTGAGTCCGGGAAGTAACAAGTCGGTACTGGAGAGCCGCACTATCATCCTTGCTCCGGTGGGCAGAGACGCCAAATTGATGGCCGGCTTCATGGAGAAGCTGGAAAAGCCTTGTCACATCGTGAGCTCGGTGAGCGAACTCTGCGAAGAGATCGCCAAGGGGGCAGCGGCGGCGATTGTGGCGGAGGAAGCCTTTCGCGGCAACTCTATCGAGCTGCTGCAGCCGGTCCTAAGTCAGCAGCCCTCGTGGTCGGACTTCCCTCTTCTCATTCTTGTCGCCGGTGGACGAGTGACCGCGGAGAGCGAACAGCTCCGAAAGCTGCGTCTGCCGCTGGGCAACGTTCTTCTTCTGGAACGCCCGCTGCGTCCGGAGACACTTGTAAGCACGCTCGACATGGCGCTACGCGGTCGCGCTCGCCAATACCAGATTCGCGATCAAATGCGGCGGTTCGAGCTCGCGCAGGAAGCACTCCGCCGGTCCGAAAAGCTTGCCGTGACAGGCCGTCTGGCCGCCAGTATCGCGCATGAAATCAATAACCCACTGGAAGCAGTGACGAACTTAATTTACCTGCTCCGCGCCGAGGCTCCGTCTGAACGGGCGCAAGAGTACCTGCGACAGGCAGACCAGGAGCTCGCTCGCGTTGCCGAGATTACGAAGCATACGCTGCGCTTTTATCGCGAGCCGAATCAGGCGGTTCGAGTAGACCTGGTTTCCGTCATGGATTCCGTACTCACGCTTTACCACTCGCGACTGGTAGCGGCCAAGGTCGTTGTTGAAAGACAGGTGCGCACCACTGCGCTCAACGTTCTCGCCAGCCCGGGCGAGCTGCGCCAAGTGATCGCCAACATCGTGGGCAACGCACTGGATGCGATGCGCAATGGCGGTTGCCTTCGCCTGCGCCTCTCTGAGGCGACAGGTACAGGGAATGGCTGTCCCACGGCGCGACTCTCCATCGCGGATACTGGGCACGGTATTCCCAGGCACATTCTTCACACGATCTTCGAGCCGTTCGTTACCACGAAGGGCGAGACGGGTACTGGCCTTGGCTTATGGGTGAGCGCTGAGATCGTCAAGAAGAACGGCTGGTCGATCCGCGTACGCAGCTGCACCGCGCCATGCCGATCGGGTACGGTCTTTTCGATCCTCATGCCGATCTGTTGATCTTTCATCGGACTCCTCACTCACACGGCCGCACCACTCAAGTAGAGTCGAAATATGCGAGTTGCCATCGTCACAGGCGCGGCCCAGGGCATCGGCCGCAGAACGGCCGAGATTCTCGGCGAGGCTGGTTACACGCTTCTGCTGCTCGATATGCACCCCTGCGAAGCCACGCTCTCCGCTGTGCGCACGGCTGGCTCTGAAGCAGAAGCGCTCATCGGCGATGTCACCGACGAAGGTCTGATCGCGCAGGCCGTCGCGCTCGTCACGCAACGCTGGGGCCGTGCCGACGTTCTCGTCAACAACGCGGGCATCAGCTCCATCGCTCCCGCCGAGAGCATCGAAGCCTCAGCATTCCGCCGCGTGCTTGAGGTCAACCTCGTCGCACCGTTCGTTCTCTCGCGGGCCTTCGGCTCCATGATGCTCGCGCAGCGCGAAGGCAGCATCGTGAACGTCGCCTCCATCGCCGGCCTCGTCGGCATCAGCGACCGCAGCATATATAACGCCTCCAAGCATGGCCTTATCGGGCTCACCCGCACGCTCGCCGCAGAGTGGGGCGGTCGTGGTGTTCGCGTCAACGCAGTCTGCCCAGGCTGGGTCAAAACAGAGATGGATGTCGCCGACCAGGCCGGCGGCCTTTACACAGACGACGACATCACCGGCCGCATCCCTATGGCCCGCTTCGCTCGTCCCGACGATATTGCCCGCGCCATTCTCTTTCTCGCAGATCCTGCCCAGAGCGGCTTCGTCAATGGCCATGCTCTCGCCGTCGATGGCGGCTGGACAGCCGACGGAAGCTGGCAGAGTCTGCGCATGGGCAAACGTTAGTCACGCAACCGTCTCTATCGGCAATGAGCTCGAGGACAGTCGCCACTCAGCTATTCTCCTCGACTATCTAGAAGAAGACGCAACCATGAACTTGAGAAAGGAATAGACATGTCGAAAGTGCGAGTCGCGGGATTCGGCGTTTCTTTGGACGGTTTCGGCGCCGGGTCGGAACAGAGCCTGACCGATCCGCTCGGAAAACGAGGAAAGGATCTCTTTCAGTGGTTCTTTCATACGCGGACCTTTTGTTCCATGGTCGGGAAAGAGGGTGGATCTGTGGGGGACATCGACGATGTCTTTGCTTCTCGGGCAATGGAAAACTTTGGTGCGTTCATCCTCGGACGCAATATGTTCGGCCCCGTACGCGGTCCCTGGCCGGACGATTCATGGAAGGGCTGGTGGGGCGGCAATCCGCCGTATCACGCGCCGACGTTCGTCCTGACTCATTATGAACGTGAGCCCATCGTCATGGAAGGAGGAACAACCTTCTACTTCGTTACTGGCGGGATCGAGGAGGCACTGGATCGCGCGAAGAAGGCTGCCGGAACGAAAGACATCAAGATTGGAGGCGGGGTATCGACGGTGCGACAGTATCTGCAGGCTGGATTAGTCGACTCGCTACACATCGTGTCGGCTCCCGTTCTCCTGGGCGCGGGTGAAGCGCTGTTCCATGGATTGGATCTGCCGGGGCTTGGGTATTCGGTGACCGACCGTCAGACTTCGGAATATGCGACTCACCTTACCTTGGACAGAGGCTGAGGACGAAACCGTTACAGCATCGTCACACTTGAACAACGTGTGATGATGCTGTAACGGAAACAATGCGAAAGTCGACTGGCGTTTAGCAATGAGGCTATTTGAATCCTTAACCGTTGGCTTCAGGGCAACTCACTTCAGAATACTTTTGTGCGGCGCTTGTGCGGTCCGTGCCGGGGTTCGAAGATGACGAAGCAATCGTGGTTGGCGATGTAGAGCTGATTGAAGCTGCCGGTGGGAAGCAGACCGTCGATGACGAGTTGCTTTAATCCTGTGTCGCCGATCCAGGCCTGCGCGCTGAACGCCTCCGTGCCTACAGACAGCCGGGTGTGGAACGTAGTGGCGGACGAGACCCTGCCGTTTTCGTCCGCAATCCACTTCGTACCCTTGGGAACTGTCGCCGGATGAGTGGCAGCGGGCTGGAGAACAACCATGTCTGCGCCGCTATCGAGAAGCAGGTGAAGCGGCTCCGCGTTCATGCCGGTCTGAACCGGAATGGAGATCAGGCGAGGCTCGAGCTCGCCGGTGCGGGTGCGTACAGGCGCGATGGGGATGTGATCGCCGGTGAGTTCCGGCAGGAGGGTGCCGTCGTTGTCGAATTGAATGAGATGGTGACGGTTGTCGATGAGGTAGTTGGAACGGAGGAGTACGTCCTGGCCGAGAACTCCGCGCAGATGAGGATCGAAGGCTTTGAACTGGACCAGCGGCTGGACGAGGACATTCAGTGGGCCTGAGTCGATGGGGCCGAGCGAGAGGTCCTTTACGAGAACGCGGCGGGCATCGGTGATGTCGTTCCAACTGGCGAGCCGGGCGCTCTGCGCTATTGGCAGAGCGAGCGAGGTGGACAACTGCGGATCGACAGCGGACGAGGTGGCCCCGGTATCGAGCAGGAACGGATATGGACCCATGCCGTTCACACGCACGTCGACGACGACCATGTAGCGGTGCGGAGATGTGAAATGAATGGTGTTGTCCGTGCGCTCGGCAACGCTAACGAGCCGCAGCAGGAGCGCGATGAGAAGCATCGTCAATCTGAAAACGAAAGTGTGCGTGAAGGGCTGGCCTGGCGCGTGCTCTGCATTGTGTAGCATGGATGCTCCTATCAGCCGGAGATGTGCTGCGCTCCTGGGTTTCAACGGTGCGAGGGCTCACTGTTGTCCGGCTAAGGACTACGGTAGGTCTGCTTCCGCGATAGCAAAAGCATGCGCACGGACGATGTGCGGACAAAAAAGGACAGCGGTGACGAGATGCATCGCAAACGTGACAAGTGACAGGATGTCTTCAGGGGCGTGACGGAATAGCGCGAGGGAGTTACGAAACTCCGTGAGCGCCATTCCGTCCCGAACGGATCACTTCCAGAAGGCAGAGGCGTTCAACCCCGTACGGCGATCACCTCGAGATACTCAGCCGGGACGAACGTGAGTCCGTCTCCGCCACGATTGTGCGACGTCCACAAGGCCTCCAACTCCTCACGCAGCTTCGACGCATCTGCTTCCTTGAGCGAGGCGAACGCGCGATTCGTCGGCCCCATAGCATTGGCGGAAGAGCTCGACCACCTCGGACGGCGGGAAGGGATAGGTGAAGAGGTAGTGACGGCGTGTCATCGTCAACGCTGAGACGACGCTGCCGAATCTCTCACGTACTACCTTCTCGTCGCCCCACAGCACAGGAGAAGGCATTCCGGGGCGGTGCGATGAACTTTGCAAACGTCTTGAACCGCACTCAGCAGGGCGAAGCGGAGGTGTGCTGAAAGACTGCCGTTCGTGCCTCGCTAGGGCTGCCGCAATAGACGCGGCCCCAGGCGCGACGCAGTTGCCGCGTGGAGGAGAAACCGGAGCGCTCGGCAATGTTCTCCATATCGAGCTCGCTCTGCGTCAGGAGCTCGCGGGCGACGGCGACGCGCAGACGATTGCGGTAGTCGACGAGGGCCATGCCCACCTGCTGCTGGAAGAGGCGCGAAAGATGCCGGCCACTTGTGCCGGCGACGCGCGCGAGCTGCGCCCGAGTCCAGCACCGTGCAGGATCTTCAGCGATAACGTCCTGAACGCGATGCACGGCAGGATGAATGTGATTGCGTCCTTCGAGCCACGGAGAGAATTGCGGGTCTGAGCCGGTGCGGCGCAGATAGACAACCAGATGGCGAGCGATGGCTGCGGTGCGGGCCGGCCCCACAAGCTGGCTTACGAAATAGAGCATCAGATCGATGGCCGCGGTGGCCCCGGCCGATGTGTAGATGTTGTCATCGTGCACAAAGAGACGATCTTCCAGGACCTTCGCCCTTGGCGCGAGACGCGAGAGGCGGGGGCAATCGAGATGATGTGTGGTGCAGCGCCGATCGTCGAGCAAGCCAGCGCGGCCGAAGAACAGCGCGCCAGAGCAGACTGAAATGAGGGTATGAGAGGGGCGAATGGTCGTTCGAAGCCAGTGAACGATTGCAGCTTCGTCCTGAGCGTCTGCTTCGTAATCTGTCGGGCGGCCCCAGCTCGGATGCGACGTCGACACTGCCGACGATGAGGACGATGGCGTCGCCGGGAAGAGACGAGGGCAGCAGTTCAACGCGATGGACGTCGATGCCGATGGAGGAGCTGACGGAGCGCGTGGCGCCAACGTAGCGGACGTGGAAGTGAATTGAACTCTGCTCGAAGTTAGCGCGACGGAGTATTTCGATCGGACCGCCGAGATCAAGAAGCGAGACGCGCGGCGGAAGAACGACGATGACCGGAACCTCACGTTTCGGCGAAGGAAGCAGTGAGATCGTCTTAGGGCCAGAGCCGTTCCGCCGGGTCGATTGATGCTGCAGGTCCATCGAACACCTCTCGAACTTTAACTCTACGCGCGGCAGACGCCACACAAAAGGTGAAGGAGGGCCATGGAGCGGACAAAAAAGGACATGGTCTGGCCGCGCGGAAGAAAGAGGGCCTGGCCTAAAGGCCGAGGCCGCCGTCCACAATGAGAATCTGGCCGGTGATGAAGTGCGGTCCGGCAGCGAAGAAGAGGACCGCGGCGGCAACGTCGTCGACGGTTCCGTTGCGCTTCATCGGGGTCTTCTCGGCGAAGTGCTCGTAGCCGACGCTGATATCTCCAGTGGTGACGATCATGCCGGGTGCGACGCAGTTGACGCTGATCTCCGGCGCCCAGGCCTTGGCCATGGTCTGCGAGAGCATATGGAGCGCGGCTTTGGAGGTGCAGTAGTGCGCGTGGGTGGACCAAGGATGAATGCCGCCGAGCGATCCAATGTTGATGATGCGGCCACGGCTGCGTTTCAGGTGTGGATAGCAGTGACGGGCGACGAGGAACGGGCCGCGCGTGTTGGTGGCGAACATCTCGTCCCATTGATCGAGCGTGATTCGTTCGAGCGCCTCGGTCTCGAAGCGGCCGGCGTTGTTAATGAGGATGTCGAGGCCGCCGAGCGCGAGAGTGGCGTCATTGATGGCGTTCTCCACGCTCCACTCATGGTGTACGTCGCAGCCGACCGCGACTGCCTGCACGCCGAGACTGCCGAGGTCGATGACGACGTGCTCTGCCTCTTCAGCGGAGCCGCGGTAGGTGATCGCGACGTCAGCGCCGGCGCGCGCGAGGGCCATGGCGAGCCCACGGCCAATGCGCCGCGCTCCTCCGGTGACAAGGACACGTTTTCCTTTGAGAGGGTTCATATGTTCAGCATATCCAAGAGCATCCGCGATGCGCCCGATTGTTCGAGGATCACAATGCCAAGAGCGATCAGCACGAGAGGCGCGAACACGTTCCCCGCCCGACGGACCGGAGGGCCGAGGCGAGGATGTCTTGTGAGGAAGTAAGCGGCCGCAAGCCAAACCCCCGTGAGAACCAGGAAGACCAACCCGAAGATTGCGATCTGGCCTCTTGAATGAACCGAAAACGCGGCGACGGAGACTGTTATGTTGTCGCCTCCGTTAGCGACGGTGACCAGGGCAACGGCGAGTGCGCTGGAGGTTGAGAGATTTCGTGCCGGTGATTCGCCGCCGTCCTCCCGACGGCGCAGGAGACGCTGCAGCCGGGTTACTCCAAAGAAGATCGGAGCAAATCCGAGCAGGCCGATGTATTTCGACGGTATGGCGTGCGCCGCGATGACGCATCCGACGCTGATGGCAAATAGTGCCGCAATGCCGAGGAATTGACCGACGATTACGCTTTTCGCGCTGATGGTGGCATCGGAAAGGAAGGCGATGAGAACAAAGAGGTCGTCAACGTTGGTTGAGACGAACAGCAACGTGGCAAGGAGCAAGAGTTCAAACAATGGGCTTGCACCGGAGATTCGGTTTTCAGATAGAGACGCCCGCAAGCATAGGTGCTTTGCGGGCGATGGTAAAGGGATTGCCGCGGTCTAGTTGGGCTGGGGCGTGGGCTGCGGGGTCGACTTGGGGATCACACGCTCCTGCACTCCAGGTTGCGTCTGCGAGGGTTTGCCATCGTTGTCGACGTATTGGGAGACCTGGGCCTGGGGCCGCTGGAGCTTCAGGGTGAGTTGCTTGCCCTCGGCGGTCAGGTCGAACTCGGCGGCAGCCGTGGCGTAACCGCTGGCGATGACCTGTACGAGCACGTGGCTGCCGACCTCGAGCAGGTCGATCTTGGCGTTTCCGTCGGGGTCACTCTTGACCTCGAGGGTGCCGACGCTCTTGCCGTCGCGGACGGCGCGGAAGACGACGCCGGCGTTCTCAAAGGGCTTGTTATTGAAACCTTTGACCACCTTGATCGTTATCGGGGCGGTGGGCGGAGGCGGCTGCCACTTCCGGCCATGTTGCTCCTGGGTCTGGGAGTAAGCATTTGGGACCGCCGTCACGACGGCCAGCAGGGCCGCGGACAACGTGTAACGGGTGAATCGCATGCTAGGCATTCTATCGCGTGGGGGGCGTGGCTGGCTCGACATCTTGCGAATGAGGTCTCAAGAGAGAGGCGCGGCTACGGCAGGCGTTCAGGAAAGAATATGCGCGAGTTTCACTCAGATTTTACCGGGCGCGCTTGACGGTCCACAGTCGCGACAGCTACATTAGCAGTCGGCAGCAGAGAGTGCCAGAACCCTCCGGGCCGACCCCAAAGCGGCTCTAACTGGCGCCCCTGCAAACCGCAACCAAGGAGACAAGAGGAACATGGCATCCAATAAGTTCACGCCGTTGCACGACCGCATTCTGGTGCAGCGACTCGAAGAGAGCGAGACCGTTCGCGGTGGCATTATCATCCCCGATTCGGCCAAGGAAAAGCCCCAGCAAGGCAAGGTCATATCGGTGGGCAAGGGCAAGTCGAATGACGAGGGCAAGGTCTTCCCGCTCGACGTCAAGGCAGACGACACGGTGCTCTTCGGCAAGTATGCGGGCACCGAGATCAAGCTGGACGGCGAGGACTACCTCATCATGCGTGAGGAAGAGGTTCTCGGCATCCTCAAGTAGTCCTGCGCGGACGGCGGGACGCGGCTTCGCCGCACTTCGCTGATCACGCGGATGTGACTCACCCGGGGCTTCGGCCCTGAACAAGATTTTTCAAGTCGCCTACGGGCAAGACGGAGAAGCAAAAATGGCAAAGCAGATTCTGCATGGAGAAGAGTCGCGTCAGGCGATTCTGCGCGGTGTGAACCACCTCGCGAACGCAGTGAAGGTGACGCTCGGTCCGAAGGGCCGCAATGTGGTCATCGAGAAGAAGTTTGGTTCGCCCACGATCACCAAGGACGGCGTGACGGTGGCGAAGGAAGTTGAACTGCCCGAGGGCCTGGAGAACATGGGCGCGCAGATGGTGAAGGAGGTCGCTTCGAAGACCTCTGACGTGGCCGGCGACGGCACCACCACCGCGACTGTGCTGGCTCAGGCGATCTACCGCGAGGGCGTGAAGACGGTTGCGGCCGGCGCGAACCCGATGGCGCTGAAGCGCGGCATCGACAAGGCGGTTGAGGCGATCGTGGGCAAGCGCGACGAGAACGGCAACGTGGTCGGCGGCTCGCTGAGCGAGTTTTCGAAGCCGGTGAGCGGCGAGATGATTGCGCAGGTCGGCACGATCTCGGCGAACTCGGATTCGACGATCGGCACGATCATCGCCGAGGCGATGAAGAAGGTCGGCAAGGATGGCGTGATCACGGTGGAAGAGTCGCGCACGATGGAGACGCAGCTGGATGTGGTCGAGGGCATGCAGTTCGACCGCGGCTACCTGTCGCCGTACTTCGTGACCGATGCGGAGCGCATGGAAGCGGTTCTGGAGAACCCCTACATCCTCATCTACGAGAAGAAGATCTCGACGATGAAGGACCTGCTGCCGCTGCTGGAGCAGATTGCGCGCACCGCCAAGCCCCTGCTGATCATCGCGGAGGACGTCGACGGTGAGGCGCTGGCAACTCTCGTGGTCAACAAGCTGCGCGGCACGCTGAACGTCGCTGCGGTCAAGGCTCCGGGCTTCGGCGACCGCCGCAAGGCCATGCTGGAGGACATCGCTGTTCTCACGAACGGCAAGGCGATCACCGAGGACCTCGGCATCAAGCTGGAAGGCGTGAAGATCGAGGACCTGGGCACGGCGAAGCGCGTGACGATCGACAAGGACAACACGACGATCGTTGACGGCGGCGGCACCGATGACAAGATCTCCGGCCGCGTGAAGGAGATTCGCGCGCAGGTCGAGAAGACAACCTCGGACTACGACCGCGAGAAGCTGCAGGAGCGGCTGGCGAAGCTGGTCGGCGGCGTGGCCGTCATCAAGGTCGGTGCTGCTACCGAGACCGAGATGAAGGAGAAGAAGGCGCGCGTCGAGGATGCGATGCATGCGACTCGCGCGGCTGTCGAAGAGGGCATTGTTCCGGGCGGCGGCGTTGCGCTGGTTCGTGCGGGCAAGTCCGTCGACAAGCTCATCAAGGAGCTGGAGGGTGACGAGCGCGTAGGTGCGCAGATCATTCGCCGCGCTCTTGAGGAGCCGCTGCGCATGATCGTGCAGAACGCAGGCGAAGAGGGCTCGGTTGTCATTGGCAAGATCAACGACTCGAAGGAGGCGAACTTCGGCTACAACGCCGGAACGGGCGTCTACGAGGACCTGGTCAAGGCTGGTGTCATCGACCCGACAAAGGTGACGCGGACGGCGCTGCAGAACGCGGCTTCAATCGCCGGCCTGATGCTGACGACCGAGGCGATGATCGCTGAGATTCCGGAGAAGAAGGAAGCTTCGGGCGGCGGCCACAACCACGGCGGTGGCATGGACGGCATGTACTAGGCCATTGCATGGAGCAGGACGCGCTCGCGCAAGAGCAGAAACAAAAGCAGAGCTCCGGAGAGATCCGGGGCTTTTGCTTTTGGGATGAGAGCGATGACGGAACAGTCATGTTTAGCTCAAGGGGGCATCGCTGGGTTGGGGTGGAACCACGCACGAGTCTTTTCCACATGGTCAATTCCCTGCTAGGGTTCCAACAATAATTGCGCCGCTTTCGTAGACGCGGCGCGTGAGCATGCCGTCTACGGGTATGATTGCGGGAATTTTTCACGAGTGTTGGAGGTCGATTGATCGTCCTGGAAGGACTCGAGAGAAAACCTTCAGTCTCTCGGCGCATTCGCGACTTTGCCCGTGATCAGCCCGCAGGGGTATGGGTTGCGGGCGTCACGCTCCTCGCATTCGTTATCCGATTCATCGTTGTGTGCTGCGCGTTTCGCAATGTTGCGAATCCGGTGAACACGCACGCGGAGTTTGGGTTCGAGATGGGATGGACGGCGCGGTCGATTGCGCTGGGACACGGCTTCAGCGGGCCGTTTCAGCCGATCACGGGACCGACGGCGATTGTGCCTCCCTGTATCCGTACCTACTGGCTGGCATCTTCAAGCTGTTTGGACTGTATACGCCACTGGCCGCGTTTATGGCGCTGCTTATGAGCAGCGTCTTTTCGTCGCTGACATGCATTCCGGTTTACGGTGCGGCGAAAGAGGCTTCGGGCGAGCGGCTGGCGCGGTGGGCGGCGGTCGGGTGGGCGATCTATCCGTTCGCGGTGTATTTCTCGGCGGCACGCATCTGGGATTACGCGCTTACGTCTCTGATCTTTGCATGCTGCTTCTGGTGGGCCATGCGGCTGCATCGCGCCGCATGGTTGAGGACGTGGGTGCTGTTTGGCGTGGTGTTTGGCGTGGGTGCTCTGGCGAACCCATCGATCGTCTCGATACTTCCCTTCCTTCTGATGATCGCGGTATGGCGTGCGCGGCAGATCGGCGTGCCGTCGTTCAAGCGGGCGATGATTGCGTTCGCGGCGTTTGTGCTGACGATGCTGCCGTGGACGATTCGCAATGAACGCGTGCTCCATATTGCGGCACCGATGCGTGATGGATTCTGGCTGGAGCTGTATGCGGGCAATATCGGCGACCCGACGAACAGCAACTCGCCTTCAGCGCATCCGGCCAGCAACCCGGAGGAGATGGCGCTGTACACGCAAATGGGTGAGCCGGCCTACATGGCACAGAAACAGCGGATGGCAATTGAGACGATTCGCGAACACAAGCACATGTTTGTGGCCGCGAGCGCGCGCCGCTTCGTGCGGTACTGGACCGGCTACTGGAGCTTCTCGCCGGCGTACCTGGAACACGAACCGTTTGATCTGCCGAATGTGCCGTTCTGCACGACGCTGTCACTATTCCTTATCTGCGGGTTAGTGACATGGTGGCGGAACAGCCGCGGCACAGTGCTCCCGTTTGCGATGCTGGTGGTGCTGTTTCCGATTCCCTACTATCTGACACACGCGTCGATGGACTACAGGCAGCCGATGGAACCGGAACTCGCGATTCTGATTACGGCGGGGATGCTCGCAGTGCGCGACCGTGTGACAGCGCAGGCGGCTGAGAGGATTGAGATTGCAACGGACCTTGACCTGGTGCCTTCGTAGAGCTCGAGGCGGCGCGCAAAGAGAAGAGGCTCCGCATGCGCGGAGCCTCTCTTGTGTTGTTTCTTGGTTAGCGTCCGCGTGACGCAACCGCGGTCTCGTTGAGTCCGGGACGAACGGCTGACGGCGCGCGTACCTTCACACCGGGCTGGTTCGACTTCACTCGGATGCGTGTCAGGGTTTCACGCTTGGCACCCACATTGGCCATGAAGCCAAGTTCATAACTGGTGTTGATGGCGTGGCCGAACTGCTCAAGATACGGCGCGATGGAGACAGGCGGGATGGAGCCATTGTTGAAGAGCGTGCCGCCCGTTGCATCGCCAACCTGCTGCAGGTAGCCCTGTCCGCTGAAGCTGCCGCGGCCACCCGGGAAGCCGGCATCCGGGAAATAGATGGAGTAGACAGCGACGCCGGCCCGCTGCGCGTCGTTCTGCGCTGTTTCGACGTAGGGACTGTCCTGATTCATGATTGACGGCCGGCCGTTATAGGGGTCAACGCCGTTGGTCAGCATCAGCACGAAGCGAGCGGCAGGCTCCTGCGAGGGCCAGTGCTTTGCGAAGTCCGACAGGCAGAAGTACGGGCTCGCGCTGGAGCCTGGGACCGACATTGTGAGCCGAAGCTGGTCTGTAATCTCCTGGTGGTCCGCGGAGAAGTGGCCTGAAGAGCGCACCGTTCCGTTCTGCATGTAGCCCACCAGGACCTGGGCGTTGCGCGGCAGACTGTTGATGAAGCTGCTGATCTCGCGAAGCTGCTGCGAGAAGCTGCTGCGCAGGCCCTCGTCGATGAGGATGGCGATCTCGATGTTGCCGGAATTTGCATGTGTGAGTGAGTTGATGGGCGTGTCATGCCCGTTTACCTGCAGGTTCAGCGCACGCGGATCAAGCTCAACGGCGCTTTTCGACTCCACGTTGATCAGCGCAGTCGTGGGAACCGGGCCCTCCTGCGGAAGCTCCTGGGCCAGCGCCGGTCCTGCGAAAGCGGCGGCCAGCGCGGCGAGCATGAAACCTAAACGGATATTTCTCAACATTGATGCTTCTCCTTCTCTCTATTAGATGAAGACGCACGGGCAACGATTGAGTTGCGGTGAGGCCGGCTTTTGGGCCGGCCCCAGCGTGAAAAGCCTCAGTCTCCGCCGATACGGACCTTAAGCCCGGCACGGAAGGTCAGCGGGAGCGACGGATAGCCGATGGGGCCGATGTGTTGACTGTTCAGCAGATTCTGAGACTGCGCGAAGACTGTGAGCCGGGGCAAGATGGCGTAGGTGCCACCCAGATCGAGCTTGGCGTAGCTGGAGTCGAGGTCGCGGTTGGGCAGCAGCATCGAGTTGTCGAAGCTGGGGGTGAGGCCGCCGAGGAAGGTGGAGTCGTCGCTGCGGCTGGCGTATGCGCCGAGGAACACGACTGAGAACTTAGGCCGAGTGTACTGCGCCGTGGTGAAGCCTGTGTTCGGCGGACGACGGAAGACGCGTGCGCCGACGAGCGGGCCCTCAGCGCCGATGGGAACGCCGGGAATGTTGGGGTTCTCCGTGGGCATACCCTGGTTGGCGGCGACGGCGTCCGAGGCGAAGGATTGCAGAACGACGGTGTCGAGGAAGGTATAACCGCCACGCACGAGAATGTGTGAGGTCGGCTGCCACTGCAGTTCGAGCTCAGCTCCCTGCGCTCGGTATGCCTGCGAGTTCACGTACGCGGTAAAGATTGACGGCAGCGGGCAGATGCCTGTGTCGGGTGGGGGACATGGCGTGCCGATGCCGAAGTACTGCGCCAGCGCCGAGCTGCTGACGCCTTCGAGCTGGTGGTCGAACATGTTGTGGAAGTAGCCGGCGCGAAGGACAAGCTTCTCGCCAAGGATGTTCTGGTCGACACCGGCGTCGTAGGTTCGCGAGCGCTGCGCGCCCTGCCGGCCGATGTGATACTTGCCGATGTCCTCAAGATCGCCGGCTTCAAGGAGCTGCGTGTAAAGGCTGTTGAACTCGAGCGCGAGTGTGGGCTCCTGCACGCCGGTAGCGTAGTTGGCGCGAATTCGCGTCCCGTGGAAGAGCTTCGACGATGGCCGCACCGGAACGAACGTGAAGCCGATGCGCGGCGTGCCGGCGATACCGTAGAGGTGGTTCTTCTCGATGGCCCCGCCAAGGGAGTAAGAGAAGCGGCCTTTGACCTCGCCCTGGAACTGCAGGTTCCACTCGTAATTTGTGCGCTGGATGACCTCGTGCTCAAAGAACTCGGCGTTGTTGTAGCTGCCGCGTTCGTTGTCATAGCGGAAGCCGAAGAGCACGTTGAAGAGCGGGCTGCGGCTCCAGTCGCTCTGGTAGTAGAGCTGGTCGCGATTGGAGGATTGGTCGTCAGTGCCGGTGAGAAAAGCCACCTGGCCAGTAGCTGTGTAGCCGTTGGCTCCGCGGATGTTGACGACGTTGCCAAAGTACTCGGTGAAGTAGAAGGGATCGTCGGGAGTTCCGAAATTGAACGTGATGGGGTTGCCGACATTGCCGAACTGTGTCTGCTGCTCGCGCTTGCGGGCGATGCCGTAGCGGACGAGGTTGTGCCAGTTGCCGTCCGTGCGGTACTCCGCGGTGAGGCCGGAGTAGAGGTCCTGGTCGCCCTGCTTTGCCGTGTTGGTGATGTTGTAAAAGTTGTACGCGTTGGGCAGACCCTGGGCGGCGACGGTATTGCGAATGGTGAAGCGAACATCCGCGTTGCCGCTGAACGAATAGCCAATATTCGCTGCGGAGGTGGCGGCGTGGAACTTATCGTTGGGTAGGGCGTTCGATATGTCAAAGCGCGAGAACGCGCCGAAGTAGTCGAGCTTGCGCCAGGTGCCGCCGCCAGTCACCTCATTGCGGTACTGATGCAGCGTGCCCACATCGCCGGAGTAGTTGAGCACGGGCTTCAGCGTGTAACCGCGTGGCGTCTCGATGCTGACGACCCCGGCGACTGCGTCGGTCCCATGGATAGCGGAGTCAGGGCCGCGATAAATCTCAATGTGGTCGATTGCGGTGGAGCTGACGGTTCCGTAGTCGAAGGTGCCGCCAACATCCTCGGCGGGAATGCCGTCAACAAGGACGAGGTTGGCAGTGGAGTTGCCACCGCGCAGAAAGAGCGAGGTAACGCTGCCAGCCTGACCGGTCTGCGAGAGGAAGACGCTGGGCGTCTGACGCAGATTATCGATAATGCCGACTTGCGTGCTGAGCGAGCTGCCAGGAATGACGCTGACCGGAGCGGTGAGCTGCGGGAGTGGCGTGGGGATATCCGTCGCGCTGACGCTGACGGCCTGCTGCAGGCTAACGGCAGAGAGAACAACGTCCTGCTGGAGAACGTCTGTGGCCCCGCCGTAGAAGTCGTGACCGATGGAGGGAAGGAAGCCGCCGGCGGAGCCCAGCAGAGTGAAGCGTCCGGAGTCGGCAGAACGGATCTCATAGGCGCCGTCGGTGTCTGCAAAGCCGATGGCGACGACGTTGCCCTTTTCGATGAGCTGCACTCGTGCATTAGGAACCGGTTTGCCGAGAGCGTCAGTGACGCGGCCGCGGATGATCACCGCGTGCGCGGGAATGGCCAGCAGGCCGGATATGAATGTCGAAAGAAGAACGCGCGTGGCGAGCGAGATGCGCGAAAGCTTGCCGTGCGCCCGCTGGCGCCGATTCAAGAAAGTCATCAGGGGTCTCCTCCGCTTCCCCTTCGGAAGCGTGGCAGAGGCAACGCGTGAGAACCGGTCTCCTGACTGGCGCGATTTCAAAGCCGAACGCTTTGGCGGCTCCTTCCCGATGCGATGAGCATCAGTGGAGGCTGCCGGAACGGCCTCACCCGGTGGGGTGCGCGCTTCACAGTTGCGGGGCAGTGGCGGAATTTCACCGCGCTTCCCGAACATTCTCGAGCGGTAGCGGTTATGGGTCAGGCATCGACCGCGGAGGAGCGATGCAGGAGGGGAGACCTCAGTTTACACGGCGAAGCGATGCACCCGAGATTCGCAATCAGGGGATGAGGAGGACCTTGCCGGTCGTCTTCCTCGCCTGCAAATCGATGTGCGCCTGCTGAACTTCAGCCAGCGAATAGCGATGGCCGATGCGAACCTTGAGCTTGCCGGTCGCGATCCAGGTGAAGACGTCGTGCGCGCGGCGCTCGAGCTCGGCGCGCGTCTGCACGTAGTCCTTGAGCGTGGGGCGCGTGACGTAGAGCGAGCCCATGGTTGAGAGCCTGATGAGATCGAAGGGCGGGACCGCGCCGCTGGAGCCGCCGTAGAGCGCCATGAGGCCGCGCGGACGCAGGCACTTCAGCGAGTCCTCAAAGGTGGTCTTGCCGACCGAGTCGTAGACGACGGGAAGGCCTTCGGGCGCGATCTTCTTCACGGCATCAACGAAGCTTTCCTGCGTGTAGAGGATGACGTGGTCGGCGCCAGCATCGCGGGAGAGCGCGGCCTTCTCCTCCGTCGACACCGTCGTAATGACACGCGCGCCGAGCATCTTGAGCATCTGCGTGATGAGCAGACCGACGCCGCCGGCACCTGCGTGCGCGAGGACGGTGTCGCCGCGCTGCACGCGATAGGTGTCATGCACGAGGTAGTGCGCAGTGAGGCCCTGCAGCAGAACAGCGGCTGCATCATCGAGATTCGTTCCTGCGGGGACGTGGAGAAGATCTTTCACGGGCGCGCAGGCGAACTCGGCGTACGTGCCGCGCGTGCCGTTCCAGGCGACGTGATCGCCGACGGCAAAGCCGGTGACATCAGGGCCGACCGCCTCGACGATGCCCGCGGCCTCCTGTCCTGGAGTGAATGGAAGCGGCGCGGGGTAGCGGCCCTCGCGAAAGTATGTGTCGATGAAGTTGACGCCGGACGCCGCGATGCGGACCAGCACCTCGCCGGACTTGGGCACTGGCCGGGGAATTTCGACGAGCTCCAGAACCTCGGGGCCGCCGGTTTTGTTTACCTGAATTGCCTTCATGTCGTCTGTCCTTGCGACGGCCGTTTGCGACCCTCGCAGAGACAAGGCTATCGCAGGAGGCTCTCTTCGGACGACTTCATGCGCACGACGCGCTCAACCGCGTACGGCGAGCGGTGCGAGTGGGTGAAGAAGTGACGCACCTGGAGCTCGCCGAGCAGGCCGACGCCGATGAGTTGCATGCCCGCGACGATGAGCACACTGGCGATGATGAACATCGGAGCATGCTCGCCCGTGACGTTGTGGCCGGAGAGCAGCTTATGAATGAGGAGCCACATCGCGATGCCGCCGCCAGTAAGCACGCCGATGGAGCCGAGCCCGCCGAAAAAGTGCAGGGGCCGCGTCATGTACTTGAGCAGAAAGCGAATCGTGAGGAGGTCGAAGAAGACGCGGAAAGTGCGGCCGAGACCATAGTGGCTCTGGCCGTTCTCGCGCGCCGGGTTCGAGATCGGCACCTCGCAAATCGAAGCACCGTACCAGCTCGCGAGCGCCGGGATGAAGCGGTGCATCTCGCCGTAGAGCGGAATGTTTTGGATGACCTCGCGGCGATACGCCTTGAAGGTTGTACCGAAGTCGTGAATCTCGACCCCGGAGAGCTGCGCCATCATCCAGTTGGCGATACGCGAAGGCACCCGGCGCAGCATGAAATTGTCGGCACGCGTCGCGCGCCATCCGCTGACGACGTCGTAACCCTCTTCCAGCTTGGCGAGGAATCGCGGGACCTCGCCGGGGTCGTGTTGCAGGTCGCCATCCATGGCCACGATAAATTCACCGGAGGCGTGGTCGAAGCCGGCGGCGAGCGCCGAAGTCTGCCCGAAGTTGCGGCGCAGCTTGACGACGAGAACGCGCGAGTCGACCGCAGCGATCTCCTCGAGCAGCCGGTATGTGCGGTCGCGGGAGCCGTCGTCGACGAAGACCAGCTCGAAGGTAGCTTCCACGTGCTCCATTACGTCCTTCACGCGGTCATAGAGCCGCGTGACGTTCTCCTCCTCGTTGTGGAAGGGGACGACGATGGAATACTTTGGCACGACTTTGATGATACGCCTGGGCGTCCGGCAGGTCGCCTGACCGTGTCGCACCGGGTTCCGGCGCGCCTCACGATACACTGGAATCGATGGCCCCGTAGCTCAGATGCATAGAGCGGCGCACTCCTAACGCGAAGGTCGCAGGTTGGACTCCTGCCGGGGCCACCATTTACCCAAACTGATTGGATCACGCTCTGCATCAGGACTCCTGCCGGGGCCACCATTTGGCTCCGTGGGCCTAAGTGTCAATCATGCAGGCGGCCACGGGTGACACCTTTTGCCAGTGGCTTGCGGCAGACCTCCTCGGGACACTGAAGTTCGACCGTCCGCTTCTGCTGTTGGGCGTAAGCGCTTCATCAGGATCTCGCCACGCGTGAATCTCCATAGGAACAGACGACGATTCCGGATCCTCTGCCTTTTCCTTGCATACATCTGCGAAGTAACTTCCATCTGTTCGGCGCAATCACCCGCTGAGTTGACAGGAGTCCCGCCGATTCTGCCGCCGTTCATCGAACAAGCTGCGCAGACACCCACCCCACAGAGCGCCCCAAATCCTTCCAGCGACAATGCATCGCAGCAGATACCGGACAAGAAGGAAGAGGAAAAAGAGAAGAAGAAGAAAAAAAAGTCTTCCAACGGATCATTCGTGATTGCTCCGCTGCCGATTGTGAGCCCGGCGATCGGCACCGGACTCATACCGATCGTCGGCTACATCACCCCGGTTCCCCAGAAGGAACGAGAGGAGACACCGTCGGTTGTCGGCGCCGGCGGGCTGATCACCAATAACGGCAGCCATGCATTTTTTCTGGGTACAGATCTCTATTTCAACCAGGAGCGTTATGAAGTCGAGGCTGTATACGTTCATGGAAGTCTGGATTACAGCCTCTACGGCACGGGATTCATCAACGGAGGGACAGACTTCAAACTGCCTTTGGAACAATCAGGCCAGGCATTCTTCATCAAAGGCCTTCGCCTGATCCGTTGGAATACCTACGTGGGTGGCCGCTTCACTACCGGAAACTCATTCATCACCGTTCAGCAGACTTCCGGAAAGCTGCCCCCGATCCCCCCTGAAGTCGGTCTGCACTCGCAACTTCGCTCGCTTGGCGTAGAGGTATGGCGCGACACTCGGCCTAACCGTTTCTATCCCGTGAAAGGCTCCGTCCTGGACTTCACAGGTGATTTCTTTGCAGAAGCTCTCGGCAGCAAATACTCGTATCAATCCTACAAAGTCACATTCAACAAGTACTTCCGCCTTCCCAAGAAGCAGGTATTGGCTTACAACGGGTTCTTCTGCGCTACCGGAGGCACACCTCCCTTCTACGGCAACTGCATTTACGGCACGAACAACGAGTTGCGAGGCTACACCGCGGGGCGTTATCTGGATCGCTACATGGTTGCCACTCAAGTGGAAGACCGTCTGGAGCTACCGTGGCGCTTCGGTGTAGTGGGCTTCGCCGGCGTCGGCGGAGTCGATCCTGGAGTTGTCAATTTTCGTACAAGTCACTTTCTACCCGGCGGCGGAACAGGGATCCGCTTCATGCTCAGCAAGAGCTACCACGTCAATTTGCGCACAGATTTCGCATGGGGCAAAGATAACTTCACCTGGGCCGTGGGTGTAGGTGAAGCTTTCTAAGTTTGGTGGCTGAGTACTCAGAGGAAGTAAACAGAGCACAGAAGGAAAGGGTAGTTGCGTCTCCGTGCCTACCCTTTTGAACTTCTCTGCTTCACGGTAGCGAGCCTATGATGCGCCTTCCGTAAGTCCCTGGTTGACCAGTACTTTGACGTCAACGCGTTGATTGATATCGCGTCCAAGCGACGTATCGTTGGCCGCTGCCGGATGAGAGGCACCGTATCCAGCCTGCACGAGAATCCGCCTCATCGGTACGTTGTCCGTGTTGCGAAGGTAGTACGTGAACTCTCACTTAGGACAGCGCAGACGCCCGATCAATTCCAATTAAGGAACGTCGCTTTCCGCAGGAACTAGCCCCTTCATTGATATCCCGCAGCCCGCTTCACCAGAGCGTCCGCCATCGCGGGTTAGACTCTGCTCTAAGATGACCCCGAGATCTTTCCCGGAGCGCAAATGATTCCTCTCAGCGAGTGGCAGAACTTCTATGTGATTGTGGGCTCGGCTGCCGGTGGCCTGACCGGACTGCAGTTCGTCGTGATGGCGCTGATTGCCGATATGCCGGCGATGGAAGAGGAGTCGCAGGCCATCACGGTATTCTCAACGCCGAGCATCGTGAATTTCGGCGTCGTGCTCCTGCTGGCCTCAGCGCTGGTGATGCCGTGGCATAGCATCACGCCTATCTCGATCATCTGGGCTGTGGCGGGAGCCATCGGCGTCCTCTACACCGCTAACACCGGCTGGCGCTTCAACAAGCAACGGGCGTATAGCCCGGTCTTTGAGGACTACCTCTTCCGCGTGATCATGCCCATCATCGGCTACGCTGTGCTGGGCGCGGCCGCCTTGACGGCGAAGACCCATGAGCGCGCCGCGCTTTTTCAGGTTGCGGCGGTCGCACTCCTCTTGCTGTTCATCGGCATTCACGATGCCTGGGACAATGCCACCTATCTCGTCTTCTATAAGCGCGGCGAAGTGAAGCCGACGCCTCGCTGAGCGCGCTCACGGCCACTTCAGACCGTCAACATGGAAGACGAACTGCTGATCCACTCCGAACATCGGCGGCCTTACGCGAATCTCTTTCGCATGTTCGACTTCATGCAGAAGCTTCTCCGGCGAAGGAAGGAAGAGAATGCGCGTGCCTCCGCCCTCATCGTCGGTTCCTTCGAGCGTTTGCTCCGCAGCTGTGTCGATCTGAATCTTCGTTGCGCAGTGTCTTCGCGAGCAGAAGAACGGATTCCCTTCGCGCGAAGGCAAATGCAGAAAACTGTCGAGGCGCCCCTGCACGCGGCGGAAGCAAAGCTCGGCGGTGTTATCCACTGAGTGTGTGCACGCCCATGAAGTATTGCCTTCGATCTTGTAGTCCCAATTTGCGACCGGCGCGGCTTTGGGCGCGGGTGTCGTGTCCTCTTCTTCGTGCACAACGACGTGCGGACCCGCATTGCATGCGGTCAGGAAAATCAAGAGCGCCAAAAGCTCAACGGCCTTCATGCGCGGAAGTCTATCGCAACGGCGCTGCCATCGTCGTCACCTTATCTTGCGCAACTTCAGAAAAAATTGCCCGCGCCGTATCGACGCGGGCTCCTCAACATTGCCTGAAATCTAAGCCTTGCGCATTTTGCGGCGAACGGCTCCGCCCAGGCCCAACAGTCCAGTTCCCAGCAGCGCCAGACTTCCGGGCTCCGGCGTGGGCGATGTGCCGATAAAGGTCTGCGGAACGCCGTACGGATATCCGTTCGCGGAGGTGTAATAGCTCGGATCGTGATCGGGAACGTAGACGACGAACTGGTTGAAGAAGTCCGGACTCTCGCTTCCGACTGCGTTCGAAGCCTGTGTGATGAGGTTCTGAATGCCGCTCGAGTTTGCCGTCCAATACGGGTCAGAGGCGACGCCGACGCCCGACGGATCGAGAATGTCCCACACCGCAAACTGAATCAGCGTCTCCTGCGCCTGCGTGGTCGAAGGCGTGATCTGCGAGTAGAGCCACGCATCCTCCTCGTAGTTCGTCAGTAGCGTCGAATTGCCATTGGCGGCCTGCGCGATTGTGTCCGCATTCACCGACCAGCTCTCGCCGACTGTGATCTCGTCGTTGAAGCTGAGGCACATGAGCTGCGTCGTCGTCGACGAGCCGTTCACGCTGAAATCATAGGGATAGACGTAGACACTCTCGCTGCCGATGTTGACGGCTGTACCGCCTGTGCCTGTGAGTTGAAGATTTGTCGCTCCACTGACCTGGGACATTGCTGCAAAACAAACCGCGCCTGCAAGGACGCGCCACATCACACGCATAATCGTCTCCGTTGCCAGGCACTCTGCCCGGCGGTTGAGGCGGGAGTGCACCCGCGCTTTGCTCTGCGTACCACCTGCTCCGAAGACACGCTCACTGTTGCCATCGCACTCGCGACGGCAACAGTGAGCCCTCGTCTACAGGACTCGTTTGCTGCTGTCGTTACTTCTGTGAAGGTATGTTCAGATCGCGCGCTCGTGAAGATTGCTCTGGTAATTCGAGGCGAGAGGAGTAGTAACCGGCAGCGGGAACGCCGCGTACTCTCGCAAAGTGGGAAGTGTCGCGAAGTGCGACGACCGCTTTACGCGGATCTGTGCGCGTGTCTCTCAATGAAACAAAAAAGCGATGGCAACTCACTGCCATCGCTTCTACTCGCTCCCTTGTAACTCAGTCCAACGCCTGCTCCAGGTCCGCAATGATGTCCTCGACGTCTTCAATTCCGACAGAGACGCGAATCAACCCGTCGGTAATGCCGAGCTTTGCCCTGCCCTCTGCGCCGAGCGCTGCATGCGTCATCGTTGCCGGATGACACACCAGCGTCTCCACACCGCCGAGCGACTCTGCGAAATAGCAGAGCTTCAGCTTTGACACAAACGCATTCGCCTTCTCCAGCGAACCAAGCTCAAACGACAACATCGAACCAAAGCCCTTCTGCTGCCGCGCCGCGAGTTCGTGCTGTGGATGCGTCTTCAGACCCGGATAGAACACGCGCTCCGGCCCAAGCTTCTTCACGAGCCAATCCGCGACAACACGCCCGTTCGCGTCATGCTGCTTCATCCGCACGGCCAGCGTCTTCACGCCGCGCAGCAGAAGGTAAGAGTCAAACGGCGAGAGAATGCCGCCCGTGCACTTCTGCACAAACCGGAACCGCTCGGCGTGCTCCGGCTTCGTACCCACCAGCACGCCGCCCAGCCCATCCGAGTGCCCGTTCAGAAACTTCGTTGTCGAGTGCATCACGATGTCCGCACCGAGTTCGATCGGCCGCTGCAGATACGGCGACAGGAACGTGTTGTCGACGCTAACCTCAACGCCCTTCGCATGCGCGACCTCGCTGACCGCGCGAATGTCTGTCACCGACATCATCGGGTTCGTTGGGGTCTCCAGATGCACCAGCTTCGTCTCCGGCCGGATCGCTTTCGCCACCGCATCCACATCACGCGAGTCGACATAGGTGAATGTGAGCCCGTAGTTCATCAGCACCTGGTTGAAGAGCCGCGAGGTCCCGCCGTACGTATTGTCCGTGCAGATCACATGGTCGCCGCTCTTCATCATCGTGCACAGCGCCGTGATGGCCGCCATGCCGGAGCCGAAGCAGTGCGCGCTCGTCCCGCCCTCGAGCGAACACAGATTCTCCTCCAGCGCATCGCGTGTCGGATTTGTCAGCCGCGCATACTCATAGCCGCGACGCATCTTCCCAATGCCGTCCTGTTTGTACGTGGAGGTCAGGAAGATCGGCACATTCACCGCACCCGTCAGCTCATCCGGCTCCTGTCCATCGTGAATCGCTCGCGTCGCAAACCCCAGCTTTTTCTCACTCATTCATCACACTCCACTCGTCATCCTACCGAAGCCAAAACAAAAGCGGCAGCCGCTCGGGCTACCGCTTCAGATCTTGCGAACTACTAAGCACTTCGACTTACGCCTGCGGCTTCGGCCGGAACAGCACGAAGTCCTTCGCCGCACTCTCCCAGTCACTGAGCAAGCCGGTAGCGAGCACAGAATCCGTCAGCCGCACATGCTCCTCCAGCAGCCCACGAAGCGACGCCTGCTCCTCGGCCGTGCATGCCTCGAAGGCGACAGCCTCAAGGAAGTCGTCGTGATAGCGCGTCTTCGTGACGATCTCGCCATCGCGATCCAGCACCCACGCCAGACCACCGGTCATGCCCGCACCGAAGTTGATTCCGATCTCGCCGAGAATCACCACGACGCCGCCGGTCATGTACTCGCAGCCGTGGTCGCCGATTCCTTCAACGACCGCAATCGCACCCGAGTTTCGCACCGCAAACCGCTCGCCCGCGCGTCCTGCGGCGAACATCTTTCCAGCAGTTGCGCCGTACAGAGCGACATTGCCCAGCAGCACGTGGTCGCCACTGCGCTCCGCCGCACGTCCCACCGGCCGCAGTACAAGCTCTGCGCCCGACAGCCCTTTGCCGACGAAATCGTTCGCCTGGCCAGTAAGGATCAGCTTGATGCCATCCGCCGCAAAGGCGCCGAAGCTCTGCCCTGCTGTTCCGTGCAGATCGAACGTCACATCCACGCAGTCGATCTCGCCCTTCGCGCGCAGCAGCGCGAGTTCACCCGAGAGCCGAGCGCCGACTGCACGATGCTCGTTGCAGATCTCCGCGCCGACCTCGAAGCTCTTGCCCTTCTGCGAAGCGCCGATGGCCTGCGCGGTCCACGCCTCGTCGAGAGGCTCGGTGCTCTCCGGGCGGTCGTTGCGTCCGCCGCCCCAGCGACGCGGTCCATCGTTCTCATCGGCCAGCAGCGGCGTCAGGTTCAGGTTGCCGTCGAAGCGCACCTGCTCCAGCAGCTCGACCCGACCAATCGCCGCCTCGAGGCTCGGCAGTCCAAATTTGGCCAACAGTCTTTGAAGGTCACCGGCTAATTGGCGGAAGAACGTCACCACGTGTTCCGGCTTGCCACGGAACTTCGCCCGCAGCTCCGGCTTCTGCGTTGCGATGCCGGTTGGGCAGGTGTTCAGATGGCATTGCCGCGCCATATCGCAGCCCAGCGACACCAGCACTGCCGTGCCAAACGCATACTCGTCCGCACCCAGCAGCGCGGCGACGAGCACATCACGCGCTGTCGCAATGCCGCCATCGGTGCGCAGACGCACGCGATCGCGCATGCCGTTTGCGCGCAGAATCTGCTGCGCCTCCGAAAGCCCAAGCTCCCACGGATTGCCCGCGTACTTGATGCTCGAAAGCGCCGCCGCTCCCGTGCCGCCCGTGTTGCCGGCGATGACGACGTAATCCGCGTACGCCTTCGCGACGCCCGCGGCCACCGTGCCCACGCCGCAGCTCGAGACCAGCTTCACGCCCACCGCCGCGCGCTTGTTCACGCGCTTCAGGTCGTAGATCAGCTGCGCCAGGTCCTCGATGGAGTAGATGTCATGATGCGGCGGCGGCGAGATCAGCGCTACGCCAGGCTGCGCATGACGCAGCCGCGCAATCAGCCCCGAGACCTTGTGCCCTGGAAGCTGTCCGCCCTCACCGGGCTTCGCTCCCTGCGCCACTTTGATCTCGATCTCCTCCGCGTGCGCGAGGTACTCCGCCGTCACTCCAAAGCGTCCTGAGGCAATCTGCTTGATCTTGTTGTTCAGGCTCGCGTGTACCGCCGGTGCGCTCACCATCTCCGCGACGGCCGTGCCACCACTGCTCGCATGCGACGCCGCGGCAAACTCGCCGGTCCGGTCCTCTGGACTTCGGCGTGTGGCCCTGCGGCCGATACACCGCCGGATCCTCCCCGCCCTCGCCCGTGTTCGACCGCGCGCCGAGCATGTTCATGCCCTGCGTGATCGTCGAGTGCGCCTCCGGGCTCAGCGAGCCCAGCGACATCGCGCTTGCGATGAAGCGATGGCACAGGCTATCAACCGCCTCCACATCCTCGAGCGCGAGCTCCGGACCAGCAGGACGAACCTCCAGCAGGTCGCGCAACGACCGCGGCTCGGCGGTATCCACGTTGCGCGTAAAGATCTGGAAGGCGTGCGCCGGATCGCTGGCGGCAGGAACACCGCGTGCGCTGCCGACTACTGTCTGCAGAGCCTTCACATTCGGCGGCTGCCACTGGTGCGGCTCAGCTACGTCGGCCTTGCGGAAGCGAACCCACCCATAGTCCGGCAGATCAGCGGCCTTCGCCGGTTCAGCGGTTTCGCCAATCCACGACAGCCGCAGCCTGCGATCAAGCTCCGAGAATCCAATCCCTGATAGCGGCGCGGGCGTGTCCGGGAAGCACCGGTCCACGACGCTCTTGTGCAGTCCAAGGATGTCGAACAGATGCGCGCCGCGATAGCTGTCTACCACGCTGATGCCCATCTTCGACATCACCTTAGCCAGGCCGGCGTCCAGCGCCTTCAACACAAACTTCTCTGCGTCGATGTCCTCCGGAAATCCCTTTTCGCCGACGTACGTCCGCGCCGTCTCCAGAGCCAGCCAAGGACACACCGCACCCGCGCCGTAGCCAATCAGCACTGCCGCATGATGCACGTCGCGGCAGTCGCCGGCTTCGACCGCAAGCCCGCACAGCGTACGCAGCCCGGCCTCCACCAGCCCCTGATGCACTGCGCCCGTGGCCAGCGCCATAGGTATCGGCAACCGCTCTGGCGAAGCGCCACGGTCGGTCAGCACCAGCACGCGCGCTCCGTTGCGAACCGTCTCCACTGCGCGCAGGCTCAGCTCATTAATTGCCTGCTCCAGCGTCAGCTGCGGAGCAAACAAACACTCCAGCTCCTCAACACGGAGCTCCTTCTTGTGCGGATACTCACCGTTCCGCAACGCGGTCATCTGGCCCAGCGACAGGAACGGCGACAGCAGTGCGATGCCTGGCAGCGGAGCATTCTTCTCCAGAAGGTGTGGCCAGGGGCCCAGCCTCGTATGCAGGCTCACCACCACCGACTCCCGCAGCGAGTCGATCGGCGGATTCGTCACCTGCGCGAACCGCTGCCGGAAGAATGCGTACAGCGGCCGCGGGCTCTTCGCCAGAAACGCCAGCGGGGTGTCGTCGCCCATCGACCACACGGCATCCTTGCCCGTGCTGGCCATGGGCTTCAGGATCATGTTGACGTCTTCCTTCGAGTACCCAAACCCGCGCTGCAGCTCTGCCAGATTCGCAGGAATCTCGTCCCGGCTCCGCTGCATGCAACGGCTCCATCTTCGTCAGCGCGGCATACTCCTCGCGCGAGTCGAAGACGTCCATCATGTCTTCGTTGTGATAGACCTTGCGCTCGGACATATCCACACCGAGCATCTCGCCCGGCCCCAGGCGTCCGCTCTCGATGATCGTGCCGGGGTCGAGGTCCACCAGCCCCGCCTCTGAACCCGCCACAACAATTCCCTCGCTCGTAATCGCGTAGCGACAAGGCCTGAGGCCGTTGCGGTCCAGCGCCGCGCCGACGACAATGCCGTCGCTGAACGCAATCGCGGCCGGTCCATCCCACGGCTCCGCACACTCTTTGTGGTACTCGAGGAACGGATGAACGCGCTTCGTAATTGCCGGCGGCAGCAGCATGCGCACGCTCTCGGCAAGTGTCCGCCCGTTGTGGCTCAGCAGCTCAATCGCCTCATCCAGCGAGGCTGAGTCCGTGCCTCCCTGCGTCAGCACCGGCTTGCACTCGACCGGCAGCGTGGAGTCGCGTGCCACCATGCGCGCGCGATTGCCCCACACCGTATTGATCTCCCCGTTGTGCGCCAGCTTCCGCGAGGGCTGCGCGCGATGCCATGTCGGCAGCGTATTCGTCGCGTACCGCTGGTGGAAGATTGCAAATGCCGTCACGTAGTCCGCCGACGCCAGGTCCGGATAGAACTCGGGCAGCAGGCGGCCCAGGCACATCGCCTTGTACACAATCGTCTGCGTTGAAAGCGAACAGATGTAGCCCACAACCTCGTCCAGCTCCACCGCACGCTCAAACTGCTTGCGCGCCAGGTACAGGCGGCGCTCCATCGGGTCGATGCCCTCGTGCTGCGCATCGTCGGCCACCAGCACCTGCCGTACTTTCGGCATTGTGCTGCGGGCGATTTCGCCCAGGATCTCCGGCCGGATCGGCACATCGCGCCACGCGAGCACCTTCAGCTCCTGGGCCTTCAGCGCACTCTCGATCACCGCCTCGGCGCGCGTCTCCTCCTGAGGCGTAAAGACCATGCCGACGCCCAGCGTCGCATCATCCGCCAGCTGAATGCCCGTCGCCTTCAGCAACAAAGCACGCGGCACATTGGTCATCAGACCCACGCCGTCACTCGAGGCGCCATCTGCCGCGACCGCGCCGCGGTGCTCCAGCCGTGCCAGCGCCGTCAATGCATCTTCCAGAATCCGGTGGTTCGCCTTCGCCAGCGCTGAAGCCACAAAGCCTACGCCGCAGGAGTCCTGATCGAAGCGCGGGTCAATAAGATTTCTCGGAACTTCATTCACGAGGCTTTCCGCAGGCTGCACTTCGCCCGCCGACAGACACTCCGGCCGCTGAGGGAAAACAAGGGGCATAGTTCACTATACTTCCGTTGTTTGACTAGCGCATTAGGGACTATGGAACTTTCATAGGAAATCTGGTACCTACTCGTCCGCGTCCTTGACATTCGCGCTATGTATATTTATACATGAAATGTGGATTTTTATGCATCAGGCGTGACGCCCTTTGCGTCACGCCTTTTCCTGTGCTGAGAATCCACCCCAAACCGCGCTTTCAGCGGTCTGACTGAAAAGAATTGCAATGAAGCTTCAGCGCCACAACGCGATCAAGGACCTCCTGGCCAAAGCCGCTGCCGCCAACGGCGCGGGCGCCATCAATAACCAGGACGATCTCCGCCGCAAGCTCGCCGCCCGTGGCATCCACGTCACGCAGGCGACCCTCTCGCGCGACATTCGCGAGCTCAAGCTCCTCAAGGGTCCTACCGGCTACGAGCTTCCTGCAAACGCAGACGAACAAGAAGATCTGCCTGAGATCGGCGACGTTCTCCAGAACTTCGGCCTCGAGGTCCGCCAGGCCCAGAACCTCCTCATCGTCCTCACCACCATGGGCGGCGCGCAACCTGTCGCTGCCTCACTCGACTACGAGGAGTGGCCCGAGGTCGTCGGCACCATTGCCGGCGACAACACCGTCCTCATCATCTGCCCCGACAACCGCCGCGCCGAAACCCTCCGCACGCGTATCGAGACCTTCATTGCCTAACGCCTCCTCCAACTCGCTTCGCGTCGCGGTCGCGGGCGTTACCGGCTATGCCGGCGCCGAACTCGCGCGCATTCTGCTGCACCATCCGCGCCTTTCCGCGCCGCCGCTTTTTCTCGGCCGCGAAGGCGCCGAAGAAACCCCGCGTCTCATCGACCTTCATCCAGCGCTCACCGGTGCGCCCAATGCGGACGCCGCCGAGGTTGTTCCCTTCTCCTGGGACACTCTCACCAAAGAAGGCGTGAACATTCTCTTCCTCGCGCTGCCGCACGAGCAGTCGCGCGAGCTCGCCCCCATCGCTCTCTCGCACGGCATTCGCGTTGTCGATCTCTCCGCCGCCTGGCGCCTGCAGCACGCGGAGAACCGCGCCATCTACAAGCTCCATGACGCAAACCCCGAGTGCGCCGCGAAGCTGCAGGCCGAAGCCGTCTACGGCTCGCCCGAGCTGCACGCTGCGCAGATCAAGTCCGCGCGCCTGGTCGCCAATCCCGGCTGCTACGCCACCTCCGTCATCCTCGGCCTCGCGCCGCTCGTGCGCGCCAACCTCGTCGACCTCGAGGTCGGAATCATCGCCGACTCCAAGTCCGGCGTCTCCGGCGCGGGCAAGCTGCCTACGGCCACCACGCACTTCATGCACGCGGCGGATAACCTCTCCGCCTACGCTGTCTTCAACCATCGCCACACCGGCGAGCTCCGCGAGCAGCTGCAACTCACGCGCGAACAGATCACATTCACGCCGCATCTGTTGCCCATCCCGCGCGGCATTCTTTCGACGCTCTACGTCCGTCTAATTAAGGCGTGCACTGTCGACGAACTCCAGTCCTGCTTCGACGACTTCTACACGAACGCGCCGCTGGTCCGCGTGCGCCGTTCGCCGCAACTGCCGCAGATTCAGCACGTCGTACGCACCAGTTTCTGCGACCTCGGCTTCCATCTTGGACCTGATCACCGCAGGCTCATCGTCGTCTCCTGCCTCGACAACCTGCTCAAAGGCGCAGCCTCGCAGGCCGTCGAGAACATGAACCTCATGGCCGGCTTCCATCAGCAGGAGGGCCTCCTGTGATGCACGCCTTTGCCTTTCTTTTTGTCATTCCCGAAGGGAATCTGCTTTTTGAATTTGGAGTAACGCAATGAAATTCGTCGTCAAACTCGGCGGAGCGGCCCTTGAAAAGCCCGAGCTCCTCCAATCCTGTGCCCAGGCCATCGCCGATCTCGCGCGCGACGGCCACCAGGTCGCGCTCGTCCACGGCGGCGGCGTGCAGCTCACAAAGCTCCTCGCCCAGATGGGCAAGAAGTCCGAGTTCGTCGCCGGCCTCCGCATCACCGACGCCGAGACCCGCGACGCCGCGCTGATGGTGCTCGGCGGCCGCGTCAACAAGTCACTCGTCGCCGCGCTTACGCAGCACGGCGTGTCCGCCGTCGGCCTCACCGGCGGCGACGGCCACGTCTTCCGCGCGCGCAAGAAGAAGACCGAGCACGATCTCGGCTTCGTCGGCGAGATCGCCTCCACCGATCCCAAGTGGCTCGACGCCATCTGGACCATGGGCGCCATCCCCGTCATCAGCTCCATCGCACTCGGCTTCGACGGCGAGTACTACAACATCAACGCCGACGAGATGGCCGCCGCCGCCGCCATCGCCACAAAGGCGGACGCGCTCGTCTTCCTCACCGACGTCCCCGGCGTCAAAGGCGCCGACGGTTCCGTCATGCGCTGGCTCTCGCTTGCGCAGGTCCCCGCGCTTGAGAAGGCCGCGGTCGTCTCCGGCGGCATGTTGCCCAAGCTCAACGCCTGCAAGCGAAGCGCTCACCCACGGCGTCAAACGCGTGCGCATTCTGCCCGCGGAGGCCGCTTCGCTTCTCCCCGAATTCACCAGCACTCGCATCAACTCCGGAACGGAGGTCATGGTCGCATGAACAACCCCACTTTGAATGAGCTGCAATCCGCCGAATCGAAACTGATGCTCAACACCTACGCGCGCTACCCTCTTCTGCTCACACGCGGCGAAGGCGTGCATCTCTACGACGAGAACAACACCGAGTACCTCGACCTGCTCTCCGGCATCGGCGTCTGCGCGCTCGGCTACAACCATCCCGCAATCACTGCGGCCATCAACGCGCAGGCGAAGACGCTCATCCACACCAGCAACCTCTTCTACCATCCGCACACCGCCGAGCTCGCCCTGCGGCTCACCGAGATCACCGGCCTCGACCGCGTCTTCCTCACCAACTCCGGCACCGAGGCCTGGGAGGCCGCGCTGAAGCTCGCCCGCGCGCACGCCGGCCTGCTCCGCAGCGAAGGTAAACGCATCGGAACCAAGTTCCTCGCGCTCGAGCACTGCTTCCACGGCCGCTCCATGGGCTCCGTCGCCACCACGCACAAGGCCGCCTACCGCGAGCCCTTCCAGCCCGTCATGCCCGATGTCGGATTCATTCCATTCAACGACATCGCCGCACTCAAGGCAGCGTTCAGCACCGACGTCTGCGGCATCTGCATCGAAGTCCTCCAGGGCGAAGGCGGCATCAACTTCGTCAGCGAAGAGTTCCTCCGCGCCGCACGCGCGCTCTGCGACTCCACCGGCGCGCTGTTGCTCTTCGACGAGATTCAATCCGGCATGGGCCGCACCGGCAAGTGGTGCGCCTATCAGCATTACGACGTAATGCCCGACATCACCACGCTCGCCAAACCCATCGCCGGCGGCATCCCCATGGGAGCCATGCTCGCGACCGAGGAGGCCGCGCGCGCCTTCACGCCCGGCATGCATGGCACTACATTTGGCGGCAATCCGTTCGCCTGCGCCGTCGCCATCGCCGCCATCGACACCATCAAGCGCGACAACCTCCTCGCGCACAACACCGAGCTGGGCGACTACTTCCTCGCCCAACTCCGCACCCTCGCGGCGAAACACTCATCCATTAAAGAGGCACGCGGACTAGGCTTAATGATCGGCCTCGAGTTCCACTCGGCCGACCTCGCCAAGTCCATTCAGGAGGCGATGATGAACACGCACCACATCCTCCTCAACCGCACGCACGACACTGTGCTGCGCTTCCTTCCGCCGTTCCTCATCACGCGCGAGCACGTCGATCAGGCCATCGCCGCCCTCGACACTCTGCTCGCCCAACACCTCACCCCCGAGCCGCAAACTGCCGAGGCCACCGCAAAGTAGGAACCCATGGACACCAAAACGATTGTCATGAACCCAAAATCACGGAAGCCGTCGGGCATCCAGTCCGACACCGCGTTCACGGAGCTCGCGAAAGGCCTCGCCGGCCGCGACCTTTGCTCGATGGCCGATCTCTCCCCGCAGGAGCTCGCCGCCATCCTCGAGCTCGCGCACGCCGTCAAAGCCTCGCCTGAGGACTTCCGCCACGCCCTCGACGCCAAGCAGATGATCCTCATCTTCGAGAAGGCATCGCTGCGCACGCGCCTCACCTTCGAGGCCGCGATGAATACCTCAGGCGGCAACGCCATCTTCTACGACCAGACCAAGCAGCCGCTCGGCGAGCGCGAATCCATCCCCGATGTCGCCCGCAACCTCGAGCGCTGGATGAACGTCATCGTCCTCCGCACCTTCGCGCACTCGACCATCACCGAGATGGCCGCCAACGCGAAGATCCCCGTCATCAACGCGCTCTCGGACCTCGAGCACCCCTGCCAGGCCATCGCCGACTTCATGACCCTCGAAGAGCGCTTCGGCGCCGTCGACGGCCTGCACTTCACCTACGTCGGCGACGGCAACAACGTCTGCCATTCGCTCATGCTCGCCGGCGCTCTGCTCGGCGCGAACGTCACCATCGCCACACCCAAGGGCTTCGAGCCCAAGCTCGACATCATCCACAAGGCCATCGAGATCGCCGAGACCACCGGCGGCTCGCTCACCCTCACCCACGATCCCATCAAGGCCGCCACCGGCGCCGACGCCATCTACACCGACGTCTGCGTCTCCATGGGGCAGGAGCACGAGACCGCGCGCCGCGCTCCCATCTTCGTTCCCTTCCAGGTCAACGACGAGTTGATGTCCCGCGCACAATCCGGCGCCGCCTTCATGCACTGCCTGCCCGCGCACCGCAACGCTGAAGTCACCGACTCGGTCCTCGACGGCCCACAATCCATCGTCTTCGACCAGGCCGAAAACCGCATGCACGCCCAAAAGGCCATCACGCTCATGCTCCTCGGCGGCGCCAAGCGCCTCCCCAACACCCGCAACCGCCGCCGATAGCGGCAGCTTTGAAAGGGCGGGGCTTCAGCCCCGCCGAAAAGATTCGACGTTGAAAGGGCTTTAGCCCCTGAGGTACTTACAACGGTGTTCGCGCGGCACAAATCGAAATGGCTCAGCCTCACCGTCGCTCCGCTCGGAGTTCTGGCATTCTTCTCTACACCCGGGCTCCACGCACAAACCTTGTCACCACAGCCCTTCATGGCCAACGATCGTCTGCAGCTTCTTCCGATCGCACAAAAGTTGAAAGTTGCTGAGCCCAATGACATCCCGCTCCGCATCAGCGATTCGAACGTGAAGACCATCGTCGTCGATTGGGGGATCTACCGTCCGGGTAGTTCAATTCCCGAATTTAGCCATGACCCCAGAGGCGCCGATTACAAGCTCCTGCCCGGGCCGGACGGAACGTCCGTGCTCCATTTCACCCCTTCCGTTCTCGGCAAATTGAAACTCAGCGTCCTCGTGTTTTTTCAAGATGGGAAACTCGCCCGGAAGGAGGAGGATGTCGAAGCGGTCCTGCCCGACCGTAGTCCGGAAAACTTCTTCATTCAGGACCAGCCCAATTATTCATGGAACAGAAACCGGATGTACGCAACTTTGGGCGACACCGACTGGCTCCCTACGGTTGCTTACTATTCCGGCTTTCCGAAACCCATTCGCCTGCCAGCCACTGATGTGGTCTTCCACGTTTTGAATGACCCCGGCTACGAGCCCCTTCAGCTTGACCCCGCCACCGGCCAAATCAAAGCGGTCACTACCGGACGCGCGTTGGTACAGGCAGACTTCGCCGGCCTTACCACCTTCACCTGCGTCCTTGTATTTCAGTCCACAGGCGGTGGCAGCGGGGATGACTGTCACGATCTGCTACCGCCTGGCAAGAGCCTGCCGCCGCAGCCGAACGTTCTCTGGGCCAAAAATAATGGTGAACCAACCCTCAACCAATCGATGAAGCAGATAAATACAACCGAGGCATAGCAATCCGAATGTCTAACTCGCAACAACCAACCAAGATGTGGTCCGGCCGCTTCCGCGAGCCCCTCGACCGCACCTTCGAGCGATGGCAGCGAAGCTTCCCCTTCGACTGGCCTCTCTACGAGTGCGAGATCAGCGCCAGCATCGCGCACACCCGCATGCTTGAAGCCGCCGGCATCCTCACCGCCGACGAAGCCGAGACCATGAAGAAAGGCCTCAACGAGATCAGCAAGCTCCAAAGCCGCTGGGCTCATCGCATCGAGGTCTCCTCACCCACGCCTGACTTCCAAGCCAGCACCGACCAGATCGGAGCTGCCATCGTCGCCAGCTCCCCGCAGGCCGAAGACGTCCACCACTTCATCGAGCTCGAACTCACCAAGCTCATCGGCCCGCTCGCGCTCAAACTCCACACCGGCCGCTCGCGCAACGAACAGATCGCCACCGACATGCGTCTTTACATCTGCGACGCGATGTATGCCCTCACTCGCTTGCTCCGCCAGTGGATGGAAGCCTTGCTCGAACAGGCAACCAGCGTCGGCGACGCCGTCATGCCGGCCTACACGCATCTCCAGCGCGCAGAACCCGTGCTCGTAGCCCACTGGCTCCTCGCCTACGTCTCCATGCTCGAGCGCGACTTCGACCGCCTTCTCGACTGCCATAAACGCACCGCGGTCTGCCCGCTCGGCTCCGGCGCAGTCGCTGGAGCAACGCTTCCGCTCGACCGCACGATCGCCGCAGAGATCCTCTTCGACGGCGCCATCACCACGAACTCCATGGACGCGACCTCCGACCGCGACTTCATGCTCGAGTTCACGCAGGTGCTCTCCATCCTCGGCCTGCACATCTCGCGCTTCGCCGAAGAGATCACTCTCTACGCCACCGCCGAGTTCAACTTCGTCGAACTCCCCGAGGCCTTCTCCACCGGCTCCTCCGCGATGCCGCAGAAGAAGAACCCCGACCTCACCGAACTCGCCCGCGGCAAATCCGCCCGCCTCGTCGGCGCAGCCGTCGCCCTTATGACGCTCGTGAAAGGCCTCCCGCTCGCCTACAACAAAGATCTCCAGGAGGGTCAGGAGCAGGTCTTCGACGCCATCGACACAACGCTCGGCCTGCTCAGCGTCCTTCCCAACTTCACCCGCGCTCTTAAGTTCCGCTTCAGTGTTATGCAACGCGCCGCAGAAACCGGCTACCTTAACGCGATGGCCGCGGCCACCTATCTCTCCAACAAGGGCGTGCCCTTCCGCAAAGCGCACGAGATCGTCGGCAACGCGGTCCGCCTCGGTCTCGACAAGAATCTTGAGCTGAACGCGCTCCCCCTCGAAGACCTCCGCAGCCTCTCGCCCGAGTTCGCCGAAGACTTCTTCGACTTCATCACCCTGCGCTCCACGCTCGACTGCCACGACGTCCCCGGCGGCACCGCCACCCACCGCGTCCGCGAGGCCCTCGCCGCCGCAAAGTCACGCATCTCGAACCTCGCATCTCGCACCTCGTCTCCCGAGGAGGCCAAAGAAAAAGAACTTGTCTAGCGATCTCATCACTCTCGACCTCGGCCCCCACGAAGCGCTCGCGCCCTCCGCTCCGCCCATCCGCGTCCACAAGGCGCGCCTGCAGGACGCCCGCAACATCTTCGACCTCGTCAACTCCTTCTCCCACGACGGCACGCTCCTCCGCCGCTCCTACGCCGAGATCTGCGAGAACGTCCGCGACTTCACCGTCGCCTACCGCACTATCAAAAATCCCGAAAACCCTGAGACCGGCGAGCCCGAAGACGAGTTCCTCGGCTGCGGCGCGCTCCACCTCTACGGCCCGCACCTCGCCGAAGTCCGCTCCATCGTCGTGCGCGAAGACCGCCGCGGCCTTGGCGCCGGCGACGCCATTCTCGAAGCCCTCATCGCCGAAGCCGACGAGCACGAGGTCGCCTCCGTCTGCCTCTTCACCCGCATCCCCGACTACTTCGAGCACCTCGGCTTCCGCGTCGCTGACCGCGACGCCATGCCCGACAAGATCTACAAGGACTGCCAGACCTGCCCGCGCCTCTACGCCTGCGACGAAGTCGCCATGGTCCGCGGTCCGCTCCCCAACATCGCCGTTCTGGGTCCCCGCGAGATCACCCGCCCCGAGCTCGTCCAGATCAATCCTCTCGCCCCCACCGGCACACGGTAGTTACATATCACTTGCTTCATCGACTGGCAGCGATTCCGCGCCGCTGCCATATCCACCACGCCAGCACCGCAAAGCCGATCACCGCCAACACATCTAACACTGACTTGCCGACCAGATCCACACGCGGCCACGTGGCTGCTTCCTGAAAATCCCGCAATCATGCACACCAGCACCGCGCCAAACGTCAGCCCCCAACGGTGTTTATCGTTCCACCCGCGTCCCACTGACCAGTACCGGATGAAGAAGTACGCGAATCCTCCCCACATGACTCCCAGCGCCATTGACACCCAGAACGGCTGCGTCGATCTCTCGCCGAAGATCAACACCATCAGCCGGTACCACGGAAACCCGAACAGCATCGCCGCTGCCACCATCGACCACGGCGGCGGCGCCGTACGCGTTGTCGCATCCCCGCGCTCAACATCGCGCGTCAAATATGCCAGAAGGATCAGTGTCGCAATCACCACCAGGAACACGTCAATCATTGATTGCGGCACATCATAGTACGGCGCATGAAACACCATCGGCCGCGCGCGTTTGATCCACGCGTACCATGCCACGCCCGCGCCCAGCAGAAACACCACTCCGCTCGCGGCCATGCCGCCCCTGCGTAGCCAGCGCTCCTCGCGCCACTCCGGAAAGATCAGCTCCGTTACCTGGATGGGCACTATGACCACCCACACGCTCTCGTAGCCCAGCATGTAGAGGAAGTAGATCCAGTTCACGCCATACTCGCGCCCGTAGTTTGCGGAAATCGCCGGCCACGGCAACGGTGCCAGCGATGTCTGCTGCACCACGCACTCCTCGAACACCGCCAGCGCCAGCGCCAGCAGCAGCACGCTCGTCCATCCGCCGTCCCACCGCTTTACCAGTTCTCGGATGATCAGCGCGCCGCAGCCCCACATCATCATCTCCGGCACAAACGCGAAGATGAAGCTGACGCGTGTCGCCCCGCTCAGCACCTCGGCGATGAACGGCGCCAGAAAGATCAACGTGAACGCAGGAGCCAGATGTCGTGTCGGCTTCCACTGCGCATTCTGCGTGACGGGGACGTAGCTCATGTCTGCGTCTCCTCTTTAAGTGGAGACCCCGGGCCATTCACCCGGGGCTGCGCGCTCGCAGAGCCAACCAGAATTCGTCGCGCTCTCGCTAACAGGAAATCTATCTCATCTCTTCCGTTCGCGGATACCGCGCCGTCACAATTGTTGAAATTCCTCCTCGCGGCCGGAAGTCTCCCTTCACCTCCGCCCACACCGGATCGGTCGCCTTCACGACATCATCCAGCACCTGATTCACAATGTTCTCCTGAAAGATCCCCAGGTTCCTGTACGTGAACAGGTATTCCTTGAGTGACTTAAGTTCCAAACACTTGTCCTTCGGCATATAGCGGATCAGCAGCGTCCCAAAGTCCGGCAGCCCGGTCTTCGGACACACGCTCGTGAACTCCGGATCGTCAATCAAAATCTCGTACTTAGGAAACTGATTCCGCCACGTCTCAATCGCGGGAAACTCTGTGTCTAACCCCGCCTTCGCGTGGTCGTCGGTGTAGCCAGTCGTATAGGTCTTTTCTGCCATACTTCATTCTCTCAAACCCAACAGTAATCAGGGTGCGTAACCAGAGCATCGGATTACTGCAGCCCAATCAAACGATTTACTTCACCTCCATACCAACGGCTGGGTTAGGAATCTTAACGGCGTGTGCCATGTCCTCTCGCGACACGTTGATCTGCTCATCCGTTCGCGAACCGGGATCGCCGGCGCGCTGCACACAGGTGACATCCCGCGCGCTATCTCTAGGCCTGATACTGTTAGAGCGACCACTCCGAGACCCGCATGATCTTGAAACAGTACTACCTGGGCTGTCTCGCCCACGCCTCCTATCTGCTTGGCGACGAAGCCAGCCACACCGCCGTCATCGTCGACCCGCAGCGTGACATTCAGCAGTATCTCGATGACGCCGACGCACTCGGCCTCCAGATTCGCCACGTCTTCCTCACGCACTTCCACGCTGACTTCATCGCCGGCCATCTCGAGCTCCGCGATCGCTGCGGCGCCATCATCCATCTCGGCAGCCGCGCCGTCGCTGAGTACGCCTTCGTCCCCATGCACGACGGCGACACGCTCGAATTTCCCGGCATGCGCCTTCAGATTCTCGAAACCCCCGGCCACACCATCGAGTCCATCTCCATCCTCGTCTTCGATCTCTCGCGCGACGCCACGAAGCCCTACGCCGTCCTCACCGGCGACACCATGTTCATCGGCGACGTCGGCCGCCCCGACCTTCGCGCCTCGCTCGGCTACAGCGCCAACGAGCTCGGCGGCCACCTCTATGATTCGCTGCACAACAAGCTTCTCCCTCTGCCCGACGAAACCCTCGTCTACCCTGCGCACGGCGCCGGCTCGCTCTGTGGCAAGCAGCTCTCATCCGACACCGTCTCTCCGCTCGGCATCCAGCGCAAGCTCAACTACGCGCTCCAGCCCATGTCGAAAGACGAGTTCATCGCGCTCGTCACCGCCGACCAGCCCGACGCACCGCAGTACTTCACCTACGACGCGATCCTAAACACCCGCGAGCGCGGCACACTCGAGCGCAATCTCGAAAAAGTCCTGCAGCCTCTCACGCTCGAAGAAGTCCTTCACATCCAAAGTGGCGATGCCCAGATCCTCGACGTGCGCGACGGCGCCGAGTTCGCCAAGGGTCATCTCCGCGGCAGCATCAATATCGGACTCGGGGGCCAGTATGCAACCTGGGCCGGAACGCTGCTCGATCGCGAAACTCCCATCGTCATCATCGCCGAGCCCGGCCGTGAGCATGAAGCCGCACTCCGCCTCGGCCGCATCGGCTTCGACCACGTGCGCGGCTATCTCGCCAACGGCCTCGCCGCACTCGCCGCGCGCCCCGACCTCATCTCCACCACCGAGCGCGTCGATCCCAATACCTTCTCTGACGAAATAACAGCTGCACAACCAACGCTCATTCTCGACATCCGCAACCCGCGCGAGTGGTCCGCAAAACACATCCCCGGTAGCATCAACATCCCGCTCAACCATCTGCAGGAGCGGCTCGCAGAGGTTCCCCGCGACCGCCGCATCGCTGTCCATTGTGCCGGCGGCTACCGTTCCTCCGCCGCCGCCAGCATCCTCCGCCAGCACGGCATCGACGATCTCATCGAAATGACCGGCGGCCTCGCCGCGTGGGAGTCGGCTAAACTTCCACTCATCTCAGAAGACCAGACGGCAACCGCCGCAACCTGAGCGAGATTCGAAGCAGAACGGGAAATTCGAAACGAACGCAGACTGCGAGGATACGACCATGACTCGGCCCGCTCTTGTTGTGCTCTCCGCTGTTCTGTTCTGCGGGCTCTCCGCGTGCAAGGTCTCCGACGACGCCATCGCGGCCTCAGAGCAGATGACCTCCACCGCGAGCACTCTGAACGACTTCTACGCCAGACTCGCGGACTCGGTCACCGACACCATCGCACTCTATGAGCTCGATGGCGCGCTCTCCGGCATACCCTACGGTGACAACGATCGCAAGCTCCAGGAGACCACCATCGAGGAACTTGAGAACCGCAGGCACATGGCGGCCGCTCTCGCGAAGCTGGCCGCATCCATGGCAGCCCTCACCAAAAACTCCTCCGCCAGTGACGTCGATGCGTCCGCAACCGCACTCGGCAATGAACTTGTCAGCATCAAGGCGCTTCCCGGCGGTTCTCCTATCCCAGACATTCTCGGGAAAGCCGGCAACCTCCTCATGCAGATCGCGCAGCAGCACGAAGAAAAGAAGGCGGCTCGCGCTATGGACGAAACGCTGCAGGCTGTCGGCGATCTCTTCGAGAAGGAAAAGCCCACCTACGACTCACTCGCACGCACGCACGTCCGTCAGGCCAGCCAGGTCGCAAAGGATCTGATCAACGCCAATGCAGTCGACTTCGGCCCTATGCTTAGTCCACCACTGAAGCCCTTCTCACTCACCGCGCTCCCGCCGAGTCCAACCCTCCAGGCGCAACTGAAATCGCTCGCGCTCTCCCGGCTCGACACCGCAACCGACACGGCCGCTCGAAAAGAAGAGAGAGCGTCCGCCGCCATGCTCGATGCACTCCGCGAGATGAGCTCCCGCGTGCATCTTCTGGCGACCGAGAAGCCCATGCCTCTCCGTGAAGCTCCGTTCTCGCTCAAGCTCGTCGAAGACTGGGTACAATCCAGGGCCGCAGCGCTCATCTGAATGCTCGAAAGGAGATCGCCGTGAATCCGTCCGTCGAATCACTGGAGAACCTGTACTTCCTGCTCAGAAGCAGCCTCACGACCTTGCAGGCGCAGGGCGCTACGCTCGATCAGCTCGATCAGCTGCGCACCCAGATCGTGCGCGCGCGAACAAACTACTGGACGGCGGCCAACAGCATTCTGCACGATGACGACCCGCAGGTTCGCAATCTCACCTCTCAACTCAATTCCGCACAGCTCTCACTCGCGGCCGCCATCGAGCACCTCAATAATGTAGCCAAGGTTCTCGATGCCATCACCAAGGCCGTAGACATCGGCTCTCAGATTATCGAGAAGGCCGTATCGCTCTAGCCTCGAGACTGCACCCCTCTCCCTTCCATCCGCGCTCTGCAAGTCACCGGCCTTTGGCTGTCCGATATGACAGTTGTTACTCCGGTGTGCTGACTCTACGGTAGCTATCGGACTCAATCTTTCCCGTCTGTACGTCGTACCGGGAGGCAACTCCTATCGACACGACCACGGGTGCCCTGAAGGCAAAGACGAGGCGCGATGAAGATCACGAAAACAATTCTGTTGGCGGCAATTGTGCTGGTCGGCGTCTCGGTTTCTGCCTCCGCCGAGGACAGATTCGAACTCTTCGGAGGATATTCCTACCTCCAATTCAGCCCCACAATCGCCGGTACGCCTGCCCGGGGCTTCAACGGCGGTGGTGCCGGCGCAACCCTCTATTTCCTCAAAATTCTGGGCATCAAGGCCGACTTCATGGCCTATGGCAACACGACCTTCACCGCGACATACTCGGGTCCTGTGGTTACGCCACACAGCGGAACGTATACAGCGCAAGGGGATATGTTCACCTACCTCTTCGGCCCGGAGATTCGTATTCCTATTCCGAAGGTCAGGCCATTTGGAGAAGCTCTCTTCGGCGGCTCCCAAACCAACGCTTACGTCAACCTCTCGAACGTCATCGAGCTTGACTGGTGTGACGACCCAGCACCCGTTCACCCTGGCACTCGGCGGTGGACTCGATGTTGACGCCGGAAAGAGACTCGCCATCCGCCTCGGTGAATTCGATTACGTCTTGACCCGGTTCCACAATCCGCTAACGAACAACAGCAGTCAAAACAACTTTCGTTATTGCGGCGGATTGATTCTCAAGTTCTAGTGAGCGGGTCTGAATGAGCAAGAACGGAGACACTATGCACGAACGTAGTTCACACAAACTCTCAAGCGTTGTAGTCCTTTCCCTCCTGGGATTCTGCTTGTTCAGCGCCGTCGCACTCGCCCAGAGCACGAAGGTCAAAGGCATCATCCAGGCGCGCAGCGGGGACACACTCACCCTGAAGACAGACACCGCATCCACCGTCACTGTCCTGCTCACCGACACCACAGACGTGGGTCAGCTTCAGGGAGCGCTCAAGGCGCGCAACAAGAAGATGTCCATGGCCGCCCTCATTCCCGGGCTTCCCATCGAGGTCGAGGGCACCGACAATGCCCAAAACGAACTCGTCGCTACAAAAATCCGTTTCAAGGGCAACGACTTCCAGCAGGCTCAGGCCATCCAGGCCGGCATGCACGAACAGGAAAAACTCAACGAGCAGCAACAAGCTGAGCTTGCGGCGCACCAGGCAGAACTGAAACAACAGCAGGCACAGTTGACTGAACATGAGCAGCAGATCGCCGCCAGCAAAGCCGAGATTGCGGCCAACACCGCCCGCTTCGGTCAACTCGACGACTACTACATCTACGACGAGGTCACGATCTACTTCGCCAACGGCAAGTCGACGATCGAATCCAAGTACAACGATCCTTTGATGGCGTTGGCAAAGAAGGCCGAGTCGGTGAACGGCTACATGGTCGAAGTCAGGGGCTACGCCTCCACAACCGGCAGTGCTGCTCTGAACCAGAAGCTGAGCCAGGCTCGCGCGCAGAATGTGGTGAATGTCCTGCTGCAGCAGGGAAATATACCACTGTCGAGAATGCTCGCTCCCGGAGCGATGGGTGAGACCGGCGGAAAAGACGAGTCAGCCACTGACGAAGCGCAAGCTCGACGCGTCGTCGTCCGCGTGCTCCAGAACAAGGCTGTCGCTGGAATCAGTTGAGATCGTCCACATAGCAGATCAGCCGGCATGCGCTCGCCGGCTCATTCGCTCTATACTTCCAGAACAATCTGGCACGGCTCATCTCATCCCGAGCGTGTGGCAATGTTCTCTTCGAAGCTCTCCAAGCCCGCGTCAAAGGCAACCTCCGCGTTCAGCCGTCTCCCTGCACCACAGCGGTCCTCCGCTGGAGCACTGAAGCTCGAACCTCCAAAACCTGCGCAACCCGCTCCGGAACAGCAGAGCCCCATTCGCGCTCTCCAGTTCGATTTCAGCGCTGTGTCGGCGCTTCCGGAGCACGGCAACCGATCCGTCGGCCAGATTTCCGAACGGCTCGGCTTTCCCGCCAACAGTGTTCGCATACGCTCTGACCTCGGCGCAGTCGGCTTCCTCAACAGCAACCACGCCGCCGCAGCTACCATCGACCGTTCCACAATCGTCGTGCGCCCCGAGTACCGCAGGAACGACTTCGTTCTCTCGCACGAGCTCGTGCACATCGCGCAGCTTCGCGGAGGTCTCTCCGCCCCTGTTCAGCAATCCGAATTCGCTGCTCGCGACGCTGCCAACACCCTGCTGTACGGAAATACTCCGCGCAACATCGGCGGCGCCGCTCCTCCGCCACTCTTCTTTCACTTCACCGGCGGCGCCTTTGATAAGGCCCTGGACAACGCCAGTGTTTCGGAATCCGTCCTGAAACGTCTTAACAAGTCCACCGCCTTTCTTTCCATCGTCTCCACACTCGATCAGCACTATGTCTGGAACGGCGACAAGAGAATCACCGACAGCGACCGTTCCGGCCTGGTGAACGGCGTATTCACCACCGGGTCATTTAAAGGAAGGCGGCTTCTCTATATCGAAGCCGCGTCCTCCGGGGCCCGCTTCAGCCCATACGGCTCGCCTGACAATGGGATCGATGCCGATGTGATTAACGTCGACAGTGGTACAGATCTCGAGATCATCCGCAGCATTGCGCACGAGGCGACTCACGCGTTTCGCTACATCACCGGCAAGAGCGCCCCGAAGGATCCTCTGCTTGGCAGCGACAAACCGGAGAAAGTTGAAGCCGCCATTCAAGCCGGCGTTACAGAAGAGTTGGAGACACGCAAGAACGAAATCGACATCGCCAAGGGCCTCTATGGAAAAGGCTCCAAAGAGCGCGCCACACTCCAGCAGGACGTCGACGCCGGCTACCTGTCCCGTCCTCAGATCGAGCGCGACATAGCCCCCGGTATCGGTCTCACATACCTCGAAAACAGCGGCTTCGGCGCGCTTCTTGAAGAAGCTCGGCTCACAGAGAAACTCTCCGAAGATCAGGCCCGCGACATCCGCAACGACATCGAGAAGGGCCCGATGAAACCATTTCCCATGGTCAACAGAAAGACAACTGTTAAGAGCCAGCAAACCTGGAAGCAGCCCTCTCAGTACGCTCTGATCTACAAGAATCGTCAGATCGCTATTGCAACCTGGCAGGAGTTCAACCAGAGGTTTGCTGATCGCCTGGATTCAGCCGAAGCCCAGAAGGAAAAGGAGCGCTTGCTTCAGGAGAACGCGCACGTTCTCCTCGATGGCCGCATCCACTACAGCCCGCTCCCGTAAAAGCAGCCTGAAGCCTCCCTAAAGGCGCTCTCGCCCTCAAGAGGCTGAATCAGTTGTAATTTCATGAACGTTTTCACCCCCCGCTAGAAATCGTCTTCCTTTCTGCTTGACAGCTGCAAATTGTGGCAGCTAAATTTCCCAGATGCTGACATCCCTATCGAAATTTTTCCCCAGTCGGATTTTCGCCTCGGGATTCCTAGGCCTCACGCTCCTCGTGCTCCTCGGCCTCTCCGCTCCCAGCCTCTTCGCGCAGGGCTATGGGTCCGTCTCGGGAACGGTCACAGACCCCTCCGGTGCCGCGATCCCCAACGCCACCGTCACGGCCACTCAACTCGACACCCATCACGCGACCACTGTCACCTCCACGTCGAGCGGATCCTTTGTTTTCACCACGTTGCCGCCCGCGCAGTACAGCTTTACGGTCAACGCCCCGGGCTTCGAGGTCTTTCATCAGACCGCCGTTCTGCAGGCCAACCAGGCCCTGACGCTCACACCCAAACTCGCCGTCGGCGCCGCCAGCCAGACCGTCGAGGTCTCCACCGCGCCCCCGCAGATCGACACCACGACCGGCACCATGTCTGAGGTCATCGACCACACGCGCGTCGTCGATCTCCCCCTCAACGGCCGCAACGCCTCCAGCCTTCTCACCCTCGTCGCCGGCGTCTCGGACGCCACCAATGAAGGCAACGGCGTCAATCAGGGTAACGGCAAGACCTTCCCCGCCGTCGTCGTCGCCACCTCCAACGGCACGCTGCCCAATCAGGACAACTTCCTCCTCGACGGCGGCAACAACGTCGACGAACTCACCAACATCAACGCTCCCTTCCCCATGCCCGACGCCGTGCAGGAGTTCAGCGTCCAGACCAGCAACTACGACGCCCAGTTCGGCCAGAGCGCCGGCGCCGTCGTCAACATCGTCACCCGCGCCGGCGGCTCCGCCTTCCACGGCGATCTCTTCGAGTTCCTCCGCAACGGCTACTTCAACGCGCGCCCCTACTTCGCGACCAAAGCCGACAACCTGCATCGCAATCAGTTCGGCGGCACCGTCGGCGGTCCGGTGATCATCCCCGGCCTGTACCACGGCAAGTCCACGCAGTTCTTCTTCGGCTATCAGCACACCATCGCCAATCAGATCTCCACTGCCAGCAGCACCGTCCCCACGCTTGCGGAAGAAGGCCGAACCGCAACTGGCCTCGCCCCTTACGCCGATCTCGGCAACCTCTGCAAAACCGGCTTTGACGCTAGTGGAACCTGCACCACGGCCAGCCAGCAGGTCCGCAATCCGTTCACCAACGTTCTCTACCCGTTCAACCGCATTCCGTCCTCCGCCTTTGATCCAGCATCCGTCAACTATCAGTCACACTTCCCCACCGCGACCTCGGACGCAGGCGCCGGCCTCATCGGCAACACCGTCAACTATCAGAAGCCCGTCCTTCAGTCCTTCGACGAATACACCGCCCGCGTCGACCACGACTTCGGCAGCAAGGACCATCTCTTCGGCCGTTACTTCTACGACTGGTACACACAGTCCGGCGTCTTCAATCCCAACAACCTGCTCAGCTACGCCTCGTACTTCAACACTCGCTACCAGAACGCTCTGCTGTCTGAGACCCATACCTTCACTGACCACATCCTCAACGCTCTCGTCGTCAACTATCAGCGCGAAATCGCTCTACGCGGCGGCCCTCCGGGCAGCACCAAGATCACCGACTATGGCGTCACCAACATCTGGCAGCCGGACACCGGTCCCTTCCTCTCGGCATCCATCACCGGCTACTTCGGTGCATCCTCCTCCGCATACGCCGCCTGGGAACGCAACAACTACTCCTTCAATGACGATCTCCACTGGGTCAAGGGCAGTCACAACTTCGCCTTCGGTGGTCACGTCGAGCTCTCCAAGGTCGACGTCACCAACGTCTACACCTCCTACGGCGCCTTCGGATTCAACAGCGTCACCAACAAAATCGGCAACAACACCTACTACTACCCCAACGCCTACGGCAACTTCCTCATGGGATTCATGTCCAGCTTCGGCCAGGGCAACTACGAACTCGTCAACGACCGCAACCACTTCCCCGGCATCTACGCGCAGGACAGCTGGAAGGCCAACCGCCGCCTGCAGGTTAACTACGGCCTGCGCTGGGAGTCCTTCGCTCCCTGGCACGATCGCCGGAACGTCATGACCGAGATGGTGCCCTCCGCCTACACCGCCAACCAGCACTCGCAGGTCTACACCAATCTGCCCGCTGGCCTGCTCGTCAGCGGCGACCCCGGCATCCCCTACAACGGCGTCAACAACAAGTACGCGCAGTTGATGCCTCGCGTCGGCTTCGCGCTCGATGTCTTCGGCACCGGCAAGACGTCGGTACGCGGCGGTTTCGGCCTCTTCTATCAAGACCGCCTGCCCGGCTTCTTCAATCTCACGCAGGGCAGCTACGTCCCTAACACCATCTCGCTCGCGCTCACCAATCCCGGCATGTACGGCGCCACGCCCGGAACCAACCCCGGCGGTCCGTTCAGCAATCCGTACTGCACCGGATGCTCTGTAAGCTCTGTCGCAAACCCCTTCCCCTTCACGCTCCCGTTCCCCAAGAACCAGGTCTTCCCCAATGCCTTCCAGGTCGCCGAGTACGACCCCTCCGGCAACTTCCAGGTTCCGGTCACCGACGACTTCAATCTCATCGTCGAGCAACAGCTCGCTCCCAGCTGGACCGCACGCATCGCCTACGTTGGTTCGGTCTCGCGGCACCAGATGGTGAACCTCGAAGTCAATCCAGCCGTCAACAACGGCATCGGCAGCACCAACCAGCGCCGCGTCTACAACTCCCCGCCCGTCGTCGGTCCTTGCGTCAGCGGCACCTGCCAGACTGCGTTCTCGCAGATCGTCGAGACGGCAATGATCGGCAACTCCCACTACAACTCTTTTCAGGCCACGCTTGAAAAGCAGATGCAGCACGGCCTCTCCATCCTGCTCAACTACACCTTCTCCAAGTCCTACGACGACATGCCGCAGGCCACCCGCGTCTCCAACACCGAAGACGTCAACCCCGGCGAGTCCTACGTCTATCCGCTCTATCCCTCCAACGCCACGAATATCCCAGCGGCCGCCTACGTCCCGGACATCAAGGCGCTTGATCGCGGTCTCTCCGACATCGACCATGCCCACGTCCTCTCTGCGTCCTACGTCTACGATCTGCCGAAGCTGCACTCCGGCTTCGCAGCAGTTCGCGCAGTCGTCAACGGCTGGCGCACCACCGGCCTCATTCGCTTCCGTTCCGGCGACGTCCTCACTGCCTACATGGGCAGCGACGTCTCGCTCACCAATCTCAGCCAGGACCGCGCCCAGCGCGACTTCACTCAGGCCGCCTATCTCCGAGTCCCCGGCGCCGGTCACTGCGGAGCCGGCAAATCCTGCGTCAACTGGTTGAATCCCTCCGCCTTCTCGACGCCTGTCAACAGTGGCCCGGGAACCGGCTTCGGCAACGTCGTCAAAGGCAGCCTGCGCGGCCCGTCCCTCACCAACTGGGACGCCGCCGTCATCCGCACCTTCCCCATCTGGCGCGAATCCAATCTCGACTTCCGCGTCGAATACTTCAACGTCCTCAACCACACCGAGCTCGGCAATCCCAACACCTCCGAGAGCAACTCTGCCTTCGGCACCATCACCTCAACGCAGGGCGATCCCCGCATCGCGCAGTTCTCCCTCAAGTACGTCTTCTAATCTGAAGACGCACAATTCAACACACACACAAATGGCACGGCTTCGGCCGTGCCATTTCACTTGCAAACCAAAAGTGCCGAACGGCTGAGACGTGAATCCAGACGCACTCGAATACCGCACTCGCTGAGCGCCAACGGCGCGCTCTATACCAGCCTGGGGCGGAGGGCGAAGCCCGCAGCCCCAGGTAGCCACGAAAAACAATAGAGGGCTGAAGGCCCGACCTATAGATTTACCCGGCGCGCCACCAGCTCTACCGAACCGCAATTCGCAGCCGCTTCCACAACTCACGCTTGCCATCCAGCGTCACTCGCACTGCGCGCGTATTCTTCACCGGCACAATCCACTTAAGCGCAACGAACCTCCTGTACATCCCCACACCCACTGCACCCGCCACATGCGGCCGCCGCTCCGTCCAGTCGATGCACCGTCGCGCAATCTTTGGATTCGCTCCATCTTCCGTCGCGACTTCAACGCCCAACTGCTCAAGCCACTCGCGCCCTCGCTCCGTCACGGCAAACGCTCTTCCACCTGCAGGCAGCAGAACTCCATTCGCCTGCAACGCATCGGCAATCTGCACGCCCAGCCATCCCGCCAGGTGCGCATAACAAGTCCGCGCATGCTCCAGCGACCCAACCTCCGGCACATTCGCGCGCTCCCTGTGCATTCCATTCGTCAACACCAGGAGCGCTTCCACCGCATCCGCCACAGCCGTATTTGCGAGCCTGTAATAGCGATGCCTTCCCTGCTGCTCCACCTGCAGAAGACTTCCCTCAACTAACCTCGCCAGATGTCCGCTCGCCGTCTGCGGACTCACATTCGCAACCTCGGCCAACTCACCCGCAGGCAACGCACGCCCGCTCATCAACTCCAGCAGCATCGCTGCCCGGGCAGGTTCGGCAAGAAGATTCGCGGCAACAGCAATGGCATCCTTCATGCCAACAGTATCTTCCTTCTTTTTCGAAAACACTTCGGCGCAGCCCGAAATGTTTTCGAACTTCCTCGCTGTCTAATCGCACCAGGAGGATGTTCATGTACACATTGTTCCTTCGCTACACCATCGATCCCAACAAGCTCGCCGACTGGAAGGCCTACGCCGAAGCCGAGATCGCTCCCATCGCCGAATCCGGCGGCAGAGATCACCGGCTACTACGCTCCCACCGAGTTCGCCGGCGACACCGCCGAAGCCTTCGCCACCATCGACGTCGGCACCATGGCCGAGTACGAAATCTACCGCGCCAAACTCGCCGCCAACCCGAAGCACAAAGAGTACGCCGCCAAACTCCAGGCATCCGGCGCCATCCGCTCCGTCTACCGCGCCATCATCCAACGCGTCGATCCTGCAGAGGCAAAACGATGAGCACAACCACGCCCCCACAAGATCGCATCCAGATCCCCGGCTACGACTTCGGCACTCCCGCGAGTGCCGAATCCCCACTCACCGACGAAGACCTCCGCAACCTCGAACAGACCATCGGCTGGACCAACGACGACCGCGACATCCTGCTCAGGCACGCCGCACTCTTCCAGCAGCAAGCCGAAGCCATGGTCGACTCCTGGCGCTCCGTCATCGCCGCGCAACCACACCTCTCGCACTGGTTCGTCGGCCCCGACGGCAATCCAGACGACGATTACAAAGCCCGCGTCAAACGCCGTTTCGTGCAATGGGTCGTCGACGTCCCGCTCCGCCCCCACGACCGCGCCTGGCTCAACTACCAGGAAGAGATCGGCCTTCGCCACACGCCCGCAAAGAAGAATCTCACCGACTCGAAACAAACGCCGCCGCTCGTCCCGCTCCGCTATCTCCTCGGCTTCATTCCCGTCGTGCTTCCCATTCGCAAATTCTTCAGCGACTCCATCTCGAACAACGAAGAACTCGCTCGCCTCGAAACCGCATGGACGCGCGCCGTCCTCCTCCACATCACACTCTGGTCCCGTCCTTACACCGCCGAAGGCCTCTGGTGAACTTCGCAGACGCCGCTAACGCCCCACCATCGACGTCGTGGGAGCCGCACTCGGCTCGCCAACCCTGCCCAGGTACTCCCAAACATTCTCAAACTGAGGAGACACCGTGGAGTTATGCGCATGTTGGGCATCAGCCTCCGTCACCAGAATCTGTTGTGCGCCACTGATCGTCTGACCGGGTTCGACCATCAACGGTTGCGCTCTGCCAAGGCCCATGAGCGCCTCGCAGCTATCTCAACGATCACACAATCTCGCACCACCATCTGGCGGAATACGCCACAATAAACTGGAGGAGAGAAACAATGGTGCAGGCTCGTCTTCTGATGCTCGTCGGCGACTTCGTAGAAGACTACGAGGTCATGGTTCCCTTTCAGGCGCTTCAAGTCCTCGGCCACACCGTCGACGCTGTCTGCCCCGGCAAGAAAAAGGGTGACTCCGTCCGCACTGCCATCCACGACTTCGAAGGCGACCAGACCTACACAGAAAAGCGCGGCCACAACTTCGCGCTCAACGCCACGTTCGACGAAATCGACGAGACTCGCTACGACGGCCTCGTCATTCCCGGCGGCCGCGCACCCGAGTACCTTCGCCTCAACCCGCGCGTCCTCGACATCATTCGTCACTTCGACAAAGCCGCCAAGCCCATCGCCGCCCTCTGCCACGGCCCGCAACTGCTCGCCGCTGCGCGCGTCATCCAGGGCATGCGCGTCAACGCCTACCCCGCCTGCGCGCCTGAAGTTGAACTCGCCGGCGCCGAATTCGTCTCACTCGACATCACCGGCGCCGTCACCGATGGCAAACTCGTCACCGGCCCTGCCTGGCCCGCGCACCCCGAGTGGCTCCGCCAATTCCAAAAAGTTCTCGAATCCCACCTCAAAAAATAAACAGCGAGAGCATTGGAGGAACCAATGCCAAAACTTATATCCGTCAACGTCGGCCTGCCGCGCGAGATCGAGTGGAACGGCAAAGTTGTCCGCACAGCAATCTGGAAACTTCCAGTGTCCGGCCGCGTCGCTGCTCGGCGACTCAATTTAGACGGCGATGGTCAGGGTGATCTCGCAGGGCATGGCGGTGAACAGCGTGCCGTCATGGTCTATCAAATCGAAGCCTATGAATACTGGCAGCGCGAACTCGGCCGGAACGATTTCGAGTACGGACAGTTTGGAGAAAACTTCACCGTCGAAGGTCTAGCCGACGATCAAGTCTGCATCGGCGACCGCTACAAAATCGGCACCGCCGTCTTCGAAGTAACGCAGCCTCGCGTCACGTGTTACCGCGTCGGCATTCGGATGAACGATCCTGAGATGCCGTCCCTGCTTGTCTCACATCACAAGCCGGGATTCTATTTCCGCGTCATCACCGAAGGCGAGGTCGGTGCCGGAGATGAAATTCAGAAAATCGCCGACGGACCCGATAGGATCACAATCGCCGAAATGGATTCCCTCCTCTATCTGCCAAACCCTGACCTCAATCGCGTCGCGATCGCAGCCCGTGTTCCCGCTCTGAGTCCGGGATGGAAGGGCTCCATGGAAGCCATCCTCGAAGCGGAGAAGAAAGGAATTCATGACGGAAACCCTGGCCTCACCACGCCAATTTCATCTCCGCCTGCATGGAACGGTTTCCGTTCGGTGACAGTCGCTGAAGTGCATCCGGAAACCAGCGACGTCACTTCAATCGTCCTCAAGGACCCGAAGGGATCGCCTCTTCCAGCCGCGCTGCCCGGGCAATATCTCGCGCTGCGCTGGCACACCGATAAGAGCCCAACGCCCTTCATCCGCAGCTATTCCATCTCAGGCGCTTCGGATTCGGGCACCTATCGCATCAGCGTGAAGCGTGGGACAGGTCCAGGCAGCCAGCATCTTGTCGAAGCAACTCGAGTCGGCGACCAGCTCGAGATCAGCGCCCCTCGCGGCGAATTCATTCTGCAATCCAGCGAACGTCCAGTTGTTTTATTGAGCGCAGGGATTGGAATCACGCCCGTTCTTTCCATGCTGCACGCTCTCGCATCCGGCAGCGCAGCAAACCCACGGCAAGTGTGGTGGATCCATGCTGCGCGCAATGGAACCGAAGTGGTCTTTGCCCAGGAAGCTCGCCAACTATTGTCCGCGATTCCCGGTAGTCATTCTGCAATCGCGTACAGCAAACCAAATCCCACCGACAAGCCGGGTGGCGATTTCGATATTCAAGGGCACTGGGACCTCGCGAGTCTCAAGAACCTCGCAATTCCTCTTGAAGCTGATTTTTACCTTTGCGGTCCATCCGCCTTTCTGACGGACATGAACCGCGATCTCCTCTCGCTCGGCGTGCCGCAAGATGCGATCCATCAGGAAATCTTCGGCTCGCTCAGCAGCATCGAACCCGGGGTCGAGAGGACAGCAACAAAGCCGCCGCATCCTCTCGTCCCTGCCGGAACGGGACCGCTCGTCTCATTTACGCGAAGCGGCCTCGCTGTCCCCTGGGACCCACGGTTCAAAAACATTCTCGAGTTCGCCGAGGCCTGCGACGTTCCCGTCAGATGGTCTTGCAGAGTAGGCGTGTGTCACACCTGCGAGTGCGGCATTCTCGACGGCCGTCTCCGCTACGCCCCGCAACCGCTCGATCCACCCACCTCCGGCAACGCCTTGATCTGCTGCTCCACACCGGAATCACTCATTGAGTTGGACCTATAGTTAGCACCGAAGGAGCACACTAGATGCGTACTGACATCATTCCCGGAAATGTCTTCCCGGACTATCAACTGCCCGATCACACCAACACCATGCGCAAGCTGAGCGAGCTACAGGGAGAAGACCCGCTCATTCTCACGCTCGCTCGCGGTCATTACTGCCCCAAGGAGCACCAGCAACATCTGGAGTTAGCCGCCTTCTACCCCAGGATCGCCGTAGCCTACACCCAGATCGCCACCATCTCCACCGACGACCATCACACGCTGCAGGAGTTCCGCGCATCCGTCGGCGCCCAGTGGCCCTTTCTCTCCGATCCCGATCGAACCGTCCAGAAGGACCTCGACATCCAGGAGTACACCGACCCTGACAACAACCCGATGATCCCGCACACGCTCGTTCTCAAGCCCGGCCTCATCATCCACAAAATCTATAACGGCTACTGGTTCTGGGGCCGCCCCTCCGTCGTCGACCTCTGGCACGACCTCCGCATCGTCACCAGCGAAATCCGCCCCGACTGGGACCTGAGCACCCCCGGCCTCCGCCAAGCCTGGGACCGCGGCGACAAATCCGCGTTTCATGGCTGGAACAAGGACGCAAACACAACCCCGAAGAACTAATTGCCAACCCTCCTGACACCTCCTGTCAGTAGGGTCCCGTATCCTTAATAGATATGGACTTCCAGCTTCACACGGACTACAAGCCGCAGGGCGACCAGCCCACGGCCATTCGCGAGCTCGTCTCCGGCCTCCACGCCGGCGAAAAGGATCAGATCCTGCTCGGCGTCACCGGCTCCGGCAAGACCTTCACCATGGCCAAGGTCATCGCCGAGCTCAACCGCCCCGCGCTCATCCTCGCCCACAACAAAACCCTCGCCGCGCAGCTCTATCACGAGTTCAAGCAGTTCTTCCCCACCAACGCCGTCGAGTACTTCGTCTCCTACTACGACTACTACCAGCCCGAAGCCTACATTCCCTCCGGCGACCTCTACATCGAAAAAGAATCCACCATCAACGACGAGCTCGACAAGCTCCGCCTCTCCGCCACGCGCTCGCTCTTCGAACGCCGCGACGTCATCATCGTCTCCTCCGTCTCCTGCATCTACGGCCTCGGCTCGCCCGAAGCCTACTACGGCATGCTCATGCTCCTCGAAAAAGGCCAGAAGCTCAAGCGCGAAGACATCACCCGCCGCCTCGTCGAAATCCTCTACGAGCGCAACGACGTCGACTTCCGCCGCGGCACCTTCCGCGTCCGCGGCGACATCATCGAGGTCTACCCCACCTACGACGAAAACGCCTACCGCATCGAGCTCTTCGGCGACGAGATCGACTCCCTCTCGCAGATCGATCCGCTCTTCGGCACCGTCCGCCAGAAATATTCGCGCCTCCCCATCTACCCCAAGTCGCATTACGTCGTCCAGCCCGAGCGCAAATCCACCGCCATCAACTCCATCGTCGCCGAGCTCACCGACTGGGAAGCGCAGCTCGAAAAAGAAGGCCGCCTCGTCGAGTCCCAGCGCATCCACCAGCGCACCCGCTTCGACCTCGAGATGATCAAGTCCGTCGGCTACTGCCACGGCATCGAAAACTACTCGCGCCACTTCTCCGGCCGTCTCCCCGGCGAGCCACCCCCCACCCTCCTCGACTACTTCCCCCGCGACTTCCTGATCTTCATCGACGAGTCCCACGTCACCGTCCCGCAGCTCCACGGCATGTGGCACGGCGACCGCTCGCGCAAGCAAAACCTCGTCGACTACGGCTTCCGCCTCCCCTCCGCCATGGACAACCGCCCGCTCCGCTTCGAAGAGTGGGAGTCCCGCATCGGCCAGACCATCTACGTCTCCGCCACGCCCGGCCCCTACGAGCTGACCAAGTCCGCCGGCGTTGTCGTCGAGCAGATCATCCGCCCCACCGGCCTCGTCGACCCGCAGGTCGAAATCCGCCCCATCAAAGGCCAGATCGACGACCTCCTCGCCGAGATCCGCGACCGCGCCGCCATCAACCAGCGCGTCCTCGTCACCACCCTCACCAAGCGCATGGCCGAAGACCTCGCCAACTACTACACCGAGGTCGGCGTCCGCTGCCGCTACATGCACTCCGAGATCGAAACCCTCGAGCGCATCCGCCTCCTCCGCGACCTCCGCAGCGGCGAGTACGACGTCCTCATCGGCATCAACCTCCTCCGCGAAGGCCTCGACCTCCCCGAGGTCTCGCTCGTCGCCATCCTCGACGCCGACAAGGAAGGCTTCCTCCGCTCCCAGGGCTCACTCATCCAGACCATCGGCCGCGCCGCCCGCCACCTCGAAGGCCGCGCCATCCTCTACGCCGACAAGATGACCGACTCCATGCAGCGCGCCATCGACGAAACCAATCGCCGCCGCGAAAAGCAGGAAGCCTACAACGAAGAAAACGGCATCAAGCCCCGCACCATCATCCGCGCCATCAACGACTCCCTCGCCACCATCCTCAAAGCCGACTACGCCGACCTCACCGACGAACTCTCCCCCACCGCCGAAGAACTAACCTTCAACACCCAGGCCGAACTGGACACCTACATCGCCAAGTTAGAAACCGAAATGCGCGAATCCGCCAAAAAATTCGAATTCGAACGCGCCGCCACCCTCCGCGACCAAATCAAAG